>NZ_NEFL01000006.1:0-1023 GCF_002252325.1 Wohlfahrtiimonas chitiniclastica | reverse complement strand
GTTGGGTGATGGACTTCACGTGGTTTGTACGCCCTAACAAATTTATTCAAGTTTATGAAAACAAATATGCCAATCGTCCAGTAGCAGAAGGAGTTAATCATGCAACCCATTCAAGTAATCCAAACCGTAAATTGTCAGCACCCGAACGAGTACGGGCAGCAAATGAGAGAGCAAGAGCGCAAAGAGCAGCGCAGAATCCAAGCGCTTGAGCAAATTTGGGAATTCATGAGCCAAATGTATGGTGAGCTATGGATTAATTCTTTTGGTGAAGTGGCCAGTGAGAATTTGGCATGGAAAGCAGGATTGTCAGGACTCACAGCAAAGCAAGTGATGAGTGGTTTAGAGAAAGTTGCAAAGAGTGGCAAAACCTTTCCGCCAACATTGCCTGAGTTTTTAGCGTACTGCAAAGATGAGCGTTTTGATTTTGATGTTTTGTTTGCAACATGCGTCTACTGGTCATCTGACTCAGCGCTTAAGCAACGCGGTTTACAAAGAACGCGAGAAGCATTATTCATCATGGGGATTATTGGTGGTGAGTTGCAAACAGCAACGCATGCAAAAGCAGAAGCATTGGTGAAAAAAGGAATTGCGGCGCTTGAAGAATATTTAAATGCTGGGGGTGAGTTGCCAGAATTTGTGATTGAAATTGAGCATCAGCCATTGCCAAAGCGTGGATTTAATTTTAAAGAGTTTATGAAGCAAATGGGGGAAGAGATATGCAATTAATCAAATCAATGGTGATGGTATGGGCTATTTATGAAAAAAAGTGAACAAAAGCATATGAGTAGAGTTGCGGATCTTGGATGTATCGTATGCCGTAATCTTGGATATGGTAGAAGTCCTGCTGAAATTCATCATATCCGTGATGGACAAGGCATGAGCCAAAGAGCATCTAATTATGAAGTATTACCACTGTGTCAAAAGCATCACAGGCAAAGTGGATACGGCGTTTCTTTTCATGATGGCCCTGAGGTCTGGCAAAGAAAATTTGGCACAGAACGTGCGCTCCTCGATCAGGTGAAT
>NZ_NEFL01000005.1:0-2500 GCF_002252325.1 Wohlfahrtiimonas chitiniclastica | reverse complement strand
GTCTTAATAGGGCGAACAGTCGCAGGGTGTAGACCCGAAACCAGGCGATCTATCCATGGCCAGGCTGAAAGTTAGGTAACACTGACCGGAGGGCCGAACCCACATCTGTTGCAATAGATGGGGATGAGCTGTGGATCGGAGTGAAAGGCTAATCAAGCTTGGAGATAGCTGGTTCTCCCCGAAAGCTATTTAGGTAGCGCCTCATGTATCACTTCTGGGGGTAGAGCACTGTTTCGGCTAGGGGGTCATCCCGACTTACCAACCCGATGCAAACTCCGAATACCAGAAAGTGCAATCATGGGAGACACACAGCGGGTGCTAACGTCCGTTGTGAAGAGGGAAACAACCCAGACCGCCAGCTAAGGTCCCTAAATTATCGCTCAGTGGTAAACGATGTGGGAAGGCATAGACAGCTAGGATGTTGGCTTAGAAGCAGCCATCATTTAAAGAAAGCGTAATAGCTCACTAGTCGAGTCGGCCTGCGCGGAAGATTCAACGGGGCTTAAGCGATATACCGAAGCTGCGGATTTAATATTTAGATATTAAGTGGTAGGGGAGCGTTCTGTACGCCGGTGAAGGAATACTCGTGAGAGATTCTGGAGGTATCAGAAGTGCGAATGCTGACATGAGTAACGTTAATGGGAGTGAAAGACTCCCACACCGAAAGACCAAGGTTTCCTGTTCAACGTTAATCGGAGCAGGGTGAGTCGGCCCCTAAGGCGAGGCAGAGATGCGTAGTCGATGGGAATCAGGTTAATATTCCTGAACTTCTATATAATGCGATGGAGGGACGGAGAAAGCTAAACTAGCTGGGTGACGGTTATCCCAGTTTAAGCAAGTAGGCAGAGATCTTAGGCAAATCCGGGATCTTAATGCCGAGATGTGATGACGGTGAGTCTACGGACTCCGAAGTAGTTGATGCTATGCTTCCAAGAAAAACTTCTAAGCTTCAGTTATATAGAAACCGTACCCCAAACCAACACTGGTGGTCGGGATGAGAATTCTAAGGTGCTTGAGAGAACTCGGGTGAAGGAACTCGGCAAAATTGTACCGTAACTTCGGGAGAAGGTACGCCCTTTTAGGTGAAGAATTTACTTCGTAAGCCTGAGAGGGCCGCAGTGAAAAGGTGGCTGCAACTGTTTATCAAAAACACAGGACTCTGCAAACACGAAAGTGGAAGTATAGGGTCTGACGCCTGCCCGGTGCTGGAAGGTTAATTGATGGGGTTAGCAGTAATGCGAAGCTCTTGATCGAAGCCCCAGTAAACGGCGGCCGTAACTATAACGGTCCTAAGGTAGCGAAATTCCTTGTCGGGTAAGTTCCGACCTGCACGAATGGCGTAATGATGGCCACACTGTCTCCACCCGAGACTCAGTGAAATTGAAATCACCGTGAAGATGCGGTGTACCCGCGGCAAGACGGAAAGACCCCGTGAACCTTTACTATAGCTTTGCAGTGGATTTTGAATCTTTTTGTGTAGGATAGGTGGGAGGCTTTGAAGCATTGACGCCAGTCAGTGTGGAGCCATCCTTGAAATACCACCCTAAAATATTTGAAATTCTAACCTAGACCCGTTATCCGGGTTGGGGACATTGCATGGTGGGTAGTTTGACTGGGGCGGTCTCCTCCGAAAGAGTAACGGAGGAGTGCGAAGGTACCCTCAGCGCGGTCGGAAATCGCGCTTTTGAGTGCAAAAGCATAAGGGTGCTTGACTGCGAGACAGACAAGTCGAGCAGGTACGAAAGTAGGTTTTAGTGATCCGGTGGTTCTGTATGGAAAGGCCATCGCTCAACGGATAAAAGGTACTCCGGGGATAACAGGCTGATTCCGCCCAAGAGTCCATATCGACGGCGGAGTTTGGCACCTCGATGTCGACTCATCACATCCTGGGGCTGTAGTCGGTCCCAAGGGTATGGCTGTTCGCCATTTAAAGTGGTACGCGAGTTGGGTTCAGAACGTCGTGAGACAGTTCGGTCCCTATCTGCCGTGGGCGTTGGAAATTTGAGGGGAGCTTCTTCTAGTACGAGAGGACCGAAGTGGACGTATCTCTGGTGTTCCGGTTGTCATGCCAATGGCATTGCCGGGTAGCTAAATACGGACGGGATAACCGCTGAAAGCATCTAAGCGGGAAGCCCACCCCAAGATTAGATTTCCCTAGAGGTTTAACCTCTCTAAAGGTCCGTTGGAGACTACAACGTTGATAGGTTGGGTGTGTAAGTGCAGTAATGCATTGAGCTAACCAATACTAATGACCCGTGAGGCTTGACCATATAATAGGTCTCAGAAAAATGTAACAAATGATGTCGCTAGACTGAACCAACTAAACCAAAGAATGCTGTTGCTGTGATCAAATCACATCAACCACCAGTTTTCCTGGAGACAATAGCGCTATGGAACCACCTGATCCCATTCCGAACTCAGAAGTGAAACGTAGCTGCGCCGATGATAGTGTGGGGCCTCCCCATGTGAAAGTAGGTCATCTCCAGGGCCTAACATGAAT
>NZ_NEFL01000004.1:0-177914 GCF_002252325.1 Wohlfahrtiimonas chitiniclastica | reverse complement strand
TTTTTTCAGCGAGGGAGACTTAAACAACCATCTCAACCTCTCAAAACCCTTCAAACTCACCGCTTTTCAGCAGCGCCTCGTTCAGAAGAGGTGCTCATTATAGATAAATTCAGAGAGGTGTCAACACTCTTTTTCAATTAATTTTAAAGTATTTCACAAAAACCATATTTAACAACAAGATAAAGCATAAAAATAATTGAAATTAATTGCATCCAAGCCCTAAGATTCAACAGCGCACCTAATATTTCATGCAATTTTCATCATCAACCACACTATATCATCCGCTGTCTAGCCATCATTTATAATGATTCTTAACACTTTTTATCCATTAATAACAATCATACTTACTTTATTAAACAAATAACCTGCTATGATTCTTCGCCATTGATTATAAGAATCAATGATCTACATATGTAGTCAATTGATTACAACTGTAGACAGATGGTTACACTTGTAGTCACACACAGCATTCATCATTATTTTTTTGGATATGGTTCAATATGAAACAAACACTATTATATACAGCGGTGGCCACACTTCTTTTACAAGGCGCCTACGCACAAGAGACACAACAAACAGAGGCTGAGCAAACACTCGATGACATCCAAGTGATCGCAAAAATCTCTGATCAACCAAATGTGCAAGTGATCAACCCAAAAGAAGCGATTCAGCCAGTGCCTGCACAAGATGGTGCTGAATTATTAAAACTCATTCCAAACATGAGCATTGCCAGAAAAGGTGGCGGTGGCGGCGAACCTGTGTTTCGTGGCTTAGGCGGCTCACGTCTTCGCATTTTAAGCAATGACCACATGATCCTTGGCGGCTGCGGTGGTCGTATGGATCCACCTACTGCTTATATTTATCCAGAATCCTATGATGAAGTGATTTTCATTAAAGGCCCACAAACCGTTTTATATGGCCCAGGCAACATTGCCGGCGTGGCACGCTTTGTGCGCAATGATCGTAAATTTGATGAATTCACCACACAATTTAATGGCTCACTCTTAGGTGGATCATTTGACCGCCTTGAATCTTATGCCGATGCCATCATTGGCACAACATGGGGCTGGGTACATGCGAACGCCACTTATAATAAATCAAACAACTATAAAGATGGCGCAGGCAATAAAGTTCACTCTAAATATAAAAGAGAGAGCCAAACGCTAGAATTAGGCTTAACACCCACGGAAAATACATTGATTGAATTGGGCTATGATCGCAGCCGCGGTCACACTTATTATGCGGATCGCATGATGGATGGCGTCAAATTTGACCGTGACAGCTGGCGCATCAAGGTTAAACAAGAGAATCTCACCGAATGGCTCACAAAAGTGCAGTTTGAATACAGCCACAATAAGATTGACCATGTGATGGACAACTACTCCTTCCGTGAAGTGATTGGCAAAGGCAAACACAACATGAAAATGTATGCCGTCAGCAATCCTGCTCGCACCACGCAAACGGCTAAACTCTTTGCAGAATTGGCATTCGGTGATACACACACCGTTGTGGGCATGGATTGGTTTGCCGATCGTCATAAATTACGCATGACAGGCATGAAACCCGCCTTGGGCATGGCGCAAAATTACGTGAACATGCCATATCAATTGAATCAAAAGTTCAAAAACATTGGCGTATTTGCTGAAACCACTTGGTACATCAATGATGACAATAAATTAGTGGCCGGTTACCGCCATGATCGCAATGATGCGAAATACAATCCTAATTTTGGTATGGGCGCAAAACTCCCTGCAAATCTACACAATCAGCGTTACAACTTAGATTCGGCATTCATTCGCTATGAACACGCCATCAATGACTGGACATTGCACGCAGGTTACGGCATGGCACAGCGTGCCCCTGATTTCTGGGAACGCAGCCGCGGCAATGGTGCGCTGTTATCTAAAGAAACGAACCATGAATTGGATTTTGGCGTGTTGTATCAAACCGATGAATTGGCATTCACAACCACCGCATTCATCAGCCACATCAGCGATTATATTTTGATTGATCAAGACAATGCACGCAACATCAGCGCAGATCGCTACGGCGCAGAAGCCCAAGTTCAATGGAACTTTGCACCGAATTGGACATTAAGCAGCAGCCTTGCCTATACCCACGGTAAAAACAAAACCGATGGCAAAGCCCTAGCACAAATTGCCCCATTAGAATGGACCACCGGTTTAAACTGGAGCAATGAGCAATTCAGCGCAGGTGCCGTTTGGCGTGTAGTGGATTCACAAAATCGCTTTGCCAAAGGTCAAGGCAATATCTTTGGTGCAGACTCAGGGCCAAGCGCTGGCTTTGGCGTGGTTTCTTTAAACGCAGGTTGGAAAATCCGCAAAGAAGTGACTTTATTGGCAGGCGTTGATAACGTCTTTAATAAAAACTACTCAGAGTTTGTGAGCCGCAGCGCACAAGACACATTAACGTATCAACCACAAAACTTCCGCGTCAATGAACCGGGTCGTCGCGCTTGGTTGCGTTTGAATGTGAATTTCTAATTTGCAATGAAACTTGCAGAGGTTGCAGTGCTTGCCATCGTGGCGGGGGGACATTATTTTGTGATCCAGCATTGGTTCAATGCTAAGGATCATGTCTCCTCATCTGTGCCACTTGCGGGCACTGCACTTGAAGTTGCTTGGTTTACGCTGCCAGAAGCCTCCGCGCCTGATTTATCTGTTGATAATACAACCCTCCCCCAGGACAACAGTCAGGCACCGGAACTTCTGGCAGTGCAAAGCTCGTTAGATGATACCTTTACTGTCGAACAAAAGCCACAAAAGTTAAAAGAAATTCAACAAATTGACGCACCCGAACCCGTGATGCCGACCGCAAAATCACAAGAAGTGCCCACAGAAAATGCGCGTTCCACAAAAAATAAAACTGCGAAACAACCACATGCAAAACCCACAGGTCGAACATCCGGCACTGGCACGCGCGCCACAAAAACCGTCAATGGCGGTGGCAATGGTACACAGTTTTCCCCGCCCTCTCATCAAGGCGCAGCCCTTGGCAATCGCCGCCCGAAATATCCTGAACAATCCCTACGCAAAAAAGAGCAAGGCCGCGTAACTTTAATTGCCCATGTGCTCCCTTCTGGCAAAGCAAGCCATGTCTCCATCAAACAGAGCAGCGGATTTACGCGCTTAGACAATGCGGCACAAAAAGCGGCTGAAAAATATCATTATCGCCCGGCAATGCAACATGGCAAACCGATTGCCTATGATTACACCTTTACCATTACATTTTCCATTCAACAAAAATGATTTGGTGAAAATGCAGGGCATAAAAAAACCTCATCATTGATGAGGTTTTGCATTTACTTCTCGTCTTTTTGTGCCCGCTGGGCTTTTTGCTCTTCCACCGTCAGCGCAATGTTGTTGCGCAGATAACTTGGTGAGATTTGATCTGCATGTAATCCCATGCCATTTTCCAAATCTTCAATGGCAAGCAATGCCACTTCACCAGCGCGTGGGTAAACATTTTTCTCAATCAACTCAGGGGATAATGCTTCCACCCAATTTGGTGCCACATCCCAGCCATTCCCTGCGCCAATGATGTTGCCTAAACCCACAATGCCACTGAAATTTGGGATGTCTGCAATTGGTGTCACTGCCTCTGGCAATACCGTCACCACTTGTTTATTCTCCAAGCGATAAACGCCCCAATAGACTTCTTTCATTTTGGCATCGAGCATCACAAGCACGGTGCGATCCGGATGGGTATCGAGCACTTGCTGTGCCATCGCCATCAATGATGACACAGGCACAATCGGTAAATCCATCGCCGCGCCAATGCCTTGCATAAAGGCACACGCAACGCGCAATCCCGCAAAACTGCCCGGGCCTGCCCCAAAGGCAAGACCGGTCAATTCGTTGATGTCAACTTCTGCTTCTTTCATCACCTCGTCCACCATGGGTTTTAATAACTCAATGTGTTTACGCGGTGCCACTAAGTAGCGCTCAATCAATTCACCTTCGACGTAGAGCGCGGCAGAACAAGCTTCTGTGGAGGTATCAATGGCTAAAACTTTCACTGTTCATCATCCATCGTATAGACGTCGCCACAATATGGACAACTGACAGAACCATCCGCATTCAGCGCTAAATACACGCGTGGATGTAAATTCCACACATCTACATTCTCTGGCGGACAACAGACAATCACTTCTCTATTCTCTACATGATGAGTCTCAGGATGAGCTTTCATTCGATATCTCCCTTAGATTAGCTGGATTAATTAACGAGAAATTGGTTTATATTTCAAACGATGAGGTTGATCCGCATCCATGCCTAAGCGACGTTTACGATCCACTTCATAATCTGCATAGTTCCCTTGGAACCATTCAACGTGTGAGTTACCTTCAAACGCTAAGATGTGTGATGCCACGCGATCTAAGAACCAACGGTCATGCGAGATCACCACAACGCAGCCTGCAAAGGCTAAGATGGCATCTTCAAGCGCACGTAAGGTTTCAACGTCTAAGTCGTTCGTCGGTTCATCGAGGAGGATGACGTTACCGCCAGAGCGCAATACTTTGGCTAAATGCACACGGTTGCGCTCACCACCGGATAAATCTTTGATGAATTTTTGCTGATCTGAACCTTTGAAGTTAAAGCGACCACAATACGCGCGTGATGGGATTTCATACGTACCCACGCGAATGATGTCTTGCCCTTCTGAGATCTCTTCCCAAACGGTCTTGCTGCCATCTAATGTATCACGGCTTTGATCCACGTACGCCAATTTAACGGTATCACCCACACGGAATGTCCCTTCATCTGGCTGCAATTGACCCGTCATCAATTTAAAGAGTGTGGATTTACCCGCACCATTTGGACCAATCACGCCCACAATGCCACCGCGTGGTAAGTTAAAGCTTAAGTTTTCATACAACAATTTGTCGCCAAATGCTTTGGCCACATCCGTTGCTTCAATCACCAATTCACCTAAACGAGGACCGGCTGGAATATAGATTTCCATGGTTTCATTACGTTTTTGGAATTCTTGGCTTTCAAGCTCTTCAAAGCGCTGAATACGTGCTTTAGATTTCGCCTGACGACCTTTGGCATTTTGACGCACCCATTCAAGCTCTTGCTTCAATGTTTTTGCAAAGGCTTCTTCTTGTTTTTGTTCAGTTTCTAAACGCTTGTTCTTTTGCTCTAACCAGTTGGAGTAGTTGCCTTCCCATGGAATACCATGTCCGCGGTCAAGCTCTAAAATCCAACCTGCAACATTGTCTAAGAAGTAACGGTCATGCGTCACCGCAACAACAGTGCCTGGATAATCATGCAAGAAGCGCTCTAACCATGCCACAGATTCAGCATCTAAGTGGTTCGTTGGTTCATCGAGCAACAACATGTCAGGTTTAGACAATAATAATTTACACAAAGCCACGCGGCGTTTTTCACCACCGGATAATACCGTCACATCTGCATCCATTGGCGGTAAGCGAAGGGCATCGGCAGCGATTTCTAATTGGCGCTCTAAAGCATGGCCATCAACTGTGCTTAAGAAAGATTCCAACTCCGCTTGTTTAGAGGCTAACGCATCAAAGTCCGCATCCGGTTCAGCATATGCTGCATACACTTGATCTAACGCTGCTAACGCTTCTTTGATTGGGCCAAGGGCTTGTTCTAAGTTACCACGAACGTCTGTGGTTTCATCTAATTGTGGTTCTTGGGCTAAATAACCAATTTTAATGCCTGTTTGTGGACGCGCCTCACCTTGGAACTCTTTATCCACACCTGCCATGATCTTCAATAATGTGGACTTACCTGCACCATTGAGACCTAAAATACCGATTTTTGCACCCGGGAAGAAAGATAAAGAAATATTTTTTAAAATTTCTTTCTTCGGCGGGACAATCTTGCTTACACGATTCATCGTATAGATAAACTGCGCCATATGATTTGCTTTCCTTACTTAAAATAAAACAGTCCACATTTTACCCTATTCATTCTAAAAACGCTTGTTTTCCATCCGATCGCGTCAATTACAGCGCCCATGCATAGATTTTAATGGTCAATCATGGCTATTTTGTGCAAAAAATGATACGTTTATAGTGTTAAAGATTCAAAAATTATCATATAAAAATCAATACACACGGAGGCGTTTTATGCGTTCATCTTTTAGTCCTAAAGCCATCTTTGGCATCATTGTTGCGATCGTGATTCTCGCGGCAACCTATTGGTATTTTTCTCGCGATGATCTCGAAGGCATTGTGGTCAGCAATGGCCGCATTGAAGTGACACCACTCGACATCTCCACAAAATTACCCGGTCGCATCGAAACCATTTTAGCCGATGAAGGCGATTATGTAGAAAAGGGTGAAGTCGTTGCCATCATGCAGCTTGACTCATTAGAAGCCCAGCTCAATGAAGCAAAAGCCCATCATCAACAAGCGATTCATCAATCAAATAGTGCAAAAGCCATCATTGCGGCAAGAGAGAGCGATAAAGCAGCGGCACAAGCGGCCGTTTCTGCCAAGCAAAGCCAATTGTATGCAGCAGAGCGCAAGTTAAAGCGCATCAAAACATTGACGGCAAAAGGCGCAACCACTGAACAAGATTTAGATGATCAAGAAGCTTATACCAAAGTTTTGCAGTCAGAAATTGATACAGCCGATGCCAAAGTACAAGCGGCACAATCTGCCATTGAAGCGGCTAAAGCACAATATGTGGCCACTGAATCCCAAATCAAAGCCGCGCAAGCCACGATTGATCGCATTGAGGCAGACATTAAAGATGCCAAATTAACAGCCCCAGTCTTTGGGCGCATTCAATATCGCATTGCAGAACCGGGCGAAGTCTTACCTGCGGGCGGTAAAGTCTTAAACTTATTAGATCTCTCTAAAGTGAACATGACGTTCTTCTTACCAACCAAAGCCATCATGCCACTTGTGGCGGGTGAAAAAGATGGCACAGAAGTGCGCATTGTTTTAGATTCCGTGCCTGAATATGTCTTACCTGCACACATCACATTCATTTCTGCTGAAGCACAATTCACCCCAAAAACTGTCCAAACCGATGATGAGCGCGAAAAACTCATGTATCGCGTTAAAGCCACTTTTGATCCTGAGTTATTGCAAAAGTATCAAAAATACATCAAAACCGGTGTGACGGGTAAAGCGTACATCAAGTTAAATGATGATCAACCTTGGCCTGAAGCCTTGAACATCCATTTATTCTAAACTTGATAAGGAGATAACATGGCTCATCCATCTGTGGTTTCGGTGAGTGATCTCACACTCAAATATGGACAAATTGTCGCTCTTGACCATTTATCCATAGAGATTCCAAGCAACATCATCATTGGGCTCATTGGCCCAGATGGCGTCGGCAAATCGAGCTTGTTGTCTCTGATTTCTGGTGCGCGTGCCATTCAAACGGGTGAAGTGATCGTCTTAGGCGGCAACATGCGCGATAAAAAAGTGCGCGATGACATCGGACCACGCATTGCTTACATGCCTCAAGGCTTAGGGAAAAATCTATATCCCACACTCTCTGTTGAAGAGAATCTACAATTCTTCGGCCGTCTCTTTGGGCACGATGCGAAAGAGCGCCGCGAACGGATTGATGATTTAACCAAAAGCACTGGCTTATATCCATTTTTAGCGCGCCCTGCTGGTAAACTCTCGGGCGGTATGAAACAAAAGCTCGGCTTATGCTGCGCGTTGATCCATGATCCTGATCTACTCATTTTAGATGAACCCACCACGGGTGTGGATCCTTTAGCCCGCGCGCAATTTTGGGATTTGATTGATCGCATTCGTTTAGAGCGCCCACAAATGAGCGTCATTGTCGCCACCGCTTACATGGATGAAGCCCAACGCTTTGACTGGCTGATTGCCATGGATGATGGCAAAATTTTGGATACAGGCTCACCGACCGAGTTGCTCACAAAAACAAATAGTGATGATCTTGAAAGCGCCTTCATTAAACTGTTGCCAGAAGCAAAACGCGAAAACTATGAAGCAGTGGTGGTGCCGCCATTAAACATTGATGAGAGCGCGCCGATTGCCATCAAAGCCAAAGACCTCACCATGCGCTTTGGGGATTTTACGGCGGTGGATCATGTGAATTTCGAGATCCACAAAGGGGAAATCTTCGGCTTTTTGGGCTCAAATGGTTGCGGTAAATCCACCACCATGAAGATGCTGACAGGTTTATTGCCTGCAACTGAAGGCAAAGCGTGGCTCTTTGGAAAAGAAGTGGATCCTGAAGATTTAGACACACGCCGGCGCGTCGGCTATATGTCCCAAGCCTTCTCTTTGTACAGTGAATTAACCGTGCTGCAAAATTTAGAATTGCATGCGCGCCTCTTTCATGTGCCAGAGGCAGAAATTCCGGCACGCGTGGATGAAATGGTCAAACGTTTTGATCTTGAATCCGTACTTCATGCGCTCCCCGATGACATTCCCCTTGGCATGCGTCAGCGTTTATCCCTAGCCGTTGCCATGGTGCATAAACCTGAACTCCTTATTTTAGATGAACCCACCTCCGGTGTGGATCCTGTGGCGCGCGATAATTTCTGGCGCTTACTCATTGATTTATCACGCAATGATGGCGTCACCATTTTTATCTCCACACACTTTATGAATGAGGCATTGCGCTGTGATCGCATGTCCATGATGCACGCAGGCAAAGTGCTTGACAGCGATACTCCAAAAAATCTCATCAAAAAACAAGGCACGCACACACTCGAAGAAGCCTTCATTAAATATCTGATTGATGCAGGCGCAGGGACAGATACCAATCAAGAAAGCAAACCCCTTGTGCAAGAAGAGAGCTTACCCACAGAGCCCCAAAAGCGCTTTAGCATTCAGCGCATGCTCAGTTACACATGGCGCGAAGCCTTAGAACTCAAGCGCGATCCCATCCGTGCGACGCTTGCCCTACTCGGCTCAATGATTTTAATGATCGCCATTGGCTTTGGCATCACGCTCGATGTGGAAAATCTGCCATATGCTGTCTTTGATCGTGATCAAACCACATTGAGCAATCATTACATCAGCAATATTGAGGGTTCGCGATACTTTACGGAGAAAGCGCCCATTCATAGCTATGAAGAGCTCGATGCACGAATGCAAAGCGGCGACATAGCTTTAGCCATCGAAATTCCCGGTAACTTTGCCCGCGATGTGGCCAAAGGCTTACCCGTATCCATTGGCGTTTGGATGGATGGCGCGATGCCAAAGCGTGCGGAAACCATCCGCGGTTATGTGCAAGGCTTGCATCAAGGCTGGCTCATCAATACTGCGAAATATGAATATGGTGTGGACATTAACCCTGATTTTAATGTGGAGATGCGTTATCGCTATAATCCAGACATCAAGAGCATTCAAGCGATTGTCCCTGCGGTGATTCCCATTTTACTCCTGCTCATTCCCTCAATGCTCACTGCCCTTTCTGTGGTGCGTGAAAAAGAGATGGGTTCAATCATCAATCTATATGTAACGCCTGTTACGAAGCTCGAATTTTTATTGGGCAAACAGCTGCCGTATATGGCCATTTCCATGCTCAACTATTTTCTGATGGTGATTTTAGCCATTTACTTCTTTGGCGTGCCGCTTAAAGGCAGTTTGCTTGCCCTCACGTTTGTGACGTTTTTGTTCTGCATTTTCTCCACAGGTTTTGGGCTGTTTGCCTCAACCCTCACGAAAAGTCAGATTGGCGCCATTTTCTTTACGGTGATTGGTACATTGATTCCAGCCATTCAATTCTCAGGGCTCATTAATCCTGTGTCATCGTTGAGCACCTTTGGCAATATCATGGGCAACATCTATCCGACGGCGCACATGCTCACAGCAACGCGTGGCGTCTTCAGTAAGGCACTGCACATCAACTCCCTTGGCCATGAGTTTATGGTGCTCATCATTGCTGCCCCCGTCATCATTCTCGCGAGCGTAGTGCTGCTCAAAAAACAGGAGCGTTGATATGATTGCACGAAAAATTTCCAACATTTATCGTTTAGGTGTTAAAGAGCTCTGGAGCCTCATTCGTGACCCCATCTTATTGATATTGATTGCGTTTACCTTTACTGTCTCCGTTTATACCGCGGCAACGGCAATGCCAGATGGCCTTAAAAATGCCACCATTGTGTTTGTGGATGAAGATCGCTCCACTTTATCAAACCGCATTAAAACGGCATTTTATCCACCGCAATTCATCACGCCCTATAACATCTCTTTAAGCGAGATGGATCGCGGGCTAGATAAAGGCGATTACACCTTTGTGGTGAACATTCCGCCCTATTTTCAGCGCGATGTGCTCGCAGGTAAGCAGCCCTCTATTCAGCTCAATATTGATGCCACACGCATGTCCCAAGCCTTTACGGGCAATATGATAGTCAATCAAATCATCAATGGTGAGGTGACAGAGTATTTAGACCGCGTGCGTCAGCCGGCAGAATATCCCGTGATGATTGAAGAACGCATGCGCTTTAACCCAAATTTGACCGCATCATGGTTTGGGGCACTGATTGAGATCATTAACCTCATCACCTTGCTTGCCATCATTTTAACGGGTGCTGCCCTCATTCGTGAACGCGAAAAAGGCACGGTTGAACATCTCTTAGTCATGCCACTCACGCCTTTTGAGATCATGCTCTCGAAAATCTGGTCGATGGGCATGGTGGTGCTTGTTTCTGCCACATTGTCCCTCATTTTCATCGTGCAAGGGGTGCTTGATGTGCCCATCATTGGCTCAATCCCACTCTTTTTATTGGGTTCAGTGCTGCATCTATTTGCCATGAGCTCCATTGGCATTTATTTAGCCACCGTGGCGCGCAACATGCCACAATTTGGTATGCTCATGCTCCTTGTTTTGGTGCCCCTGCAAATGCTTTCTGGCGGTATGACGCCGCGCGAAAGTATGCCAGAGGCCATTCAGGACATTATGGTGATTGCACCGACCACACATTTTATTGAATTGGGCAAAGCCATCTTGTTTAAAGATGCTTCGATGGCAATTGTCTGGCCACAATTTTTAATGCTATTGCTGATTGGCAGTGTGTTCTTTTATTTCGCCCACCAACGATTCAGAGCCACCATCAGTCGCATGGCCTAACCATAACATCAAGGAAAAAACCATGATTCAGATCGATAACCTACCTTATATTATTGGTTCGCCTTTAGATTTAGTGCGCATCATTCAGCAAATTGTCAAAGATGAGGATCACGCCCTCTATTATTTGGGGTTAAGCAGCCCAAGTGATGTGGAAAATTGTATCGATCAAGCGGCCCTTGACATTGCACGCAATCCACTCATTGCGCTCTACTTTGCGTGCATTGATTATGGCCCAAATGATGGTGAAATCTTGGTGTACCATGTGCCCAATCATGCAGTTGTCAAAGGCAACATCACTCAAGATGCCGCGTTACAATTGACTGAGCGTGGCACATTTGTCTTTGTCAATGATCAACAAAACAATGCAGCGCGCCTTGCCCATGACAGTTTGACGAATGCACCGATTGAAATCATTGTGGATCAAGCGGCAAAACCGCACATCATCCGCGAATTAGATAAGCTTGGCATCTCAACACAAACGCTATTTCCTGAGATGATCTAAATGAAAAAGAATAAAAAAGGGCATCAAAGCCCTTTTTTATTGTGCTGCTGTTTGAGTGCCCAATCAATGTGTTCGCGCACAAATGCTTCATCTGACTCAAGGGCTTCAAGCGCCGCCACAATCCTTGGATCATAATTGGCATTGCCTAAAGCCACCGTGATGTTACGAATGAACCGCGCATGCCCAATGCGACGAATCGGCATCCCTTCTGTTTTCTTCAAAAACGTGGTTTCACTCCAACGCAATAGGTCTAAAAGCGCAATGTCATTGAGAGAATGGCGCGGCTTAAAGTCATCCACAATCTCATGATTGGCAAAGCGATTCCACGGACAAAAAAGCTGACAATCATCACAACCAAAAATACGATTGCCCATCATTGGGCGAAGTTCCTCATCAATCGCCCCAAAGTGCTCAATGGTTAAATAGGAAATACAGCGGCGCGCATCCACTTCATATGGGGAAACAATGGCGCCCGTTGGGCACTTTTGAATGCATTTAGTGCAGCGCCCGCAATGCTTATCCACAACAGTGCTTGGAATCACGATCGGCAACGAGATAAACAGTTCCCCCAAGAAAAAGTATGAACCTTTCTCGCGATCAATGATCAATGTATTTTTGCCACTAAAACCGAGCCCAGATCGCTCTGCCAATTCGCGCTCTAAAATCGGTGCGCTGTCCGTAAAAGCACGAAAGGTGACCGCTTCATCGGGAAATTGCTCTGCGATCCATTGCCCAAGTTGCGTTAAACGCTTACGAATCACATTGTGATAGTCGCGCCCTAATGCATAGCGAGCAATATAAGCGCGCTGATCCTCTTTGAGCGTTGCCATCGCTTCATCATTGTTATGATAATACGGCAAACGTATCGTTAAAATACTTTTCGTGTGTTCCATCAGCGCCATCGGGTTAAAGCGCAAATCCCCATGTTTCGATAAATAATCCATGCCACCGTGATAACCTTTGGCCAGCCATGCTTCATAATAAGCTTTGACTTCCGTTAAAGGTTTAGGCGTTTGACTGCTGATGTGGGTAAACCCTAGGGCTTCTGCTTTCTCTTTGAGGGCTTGAATGAAAGCGGGATCATCACACGTCATTCGGACCCACGCAATTTACGATGCAATTCTGCTTCCACCAATGGATGGATAAAGTCGCTCACTTCACCTTTTAAGCGGTAAGCCTCTTTGATCATCGTAGAAGAGATGAAAGAGTATTTTTCTGATGGTGTTAAAAATAGGGTTTCCACTTCAGGGCGCAAGCAACGATTTAAACTCGCCATTTGAAATTCATATTCAAAATCTGAAACCGCGCGTAAACCACGAATGATCACATCCGCTTTCACTGCCTGCATATAATGAACGAGCAAGGAATGAAAGCCTTGCACCTCAATGTTTGGGCAATCTTCAAAGATTTGGCGCGCCATGTTAATGCGCTCTTCCACTGAAAAAAGTGGGCGTTTAGAAGGTGAAACCTCGCTGGCAACCGCCACAATCACTTTGTCAAAAATGCGCGCCGCACGTTTGGCAATGTCAATGTGCCCATTGGTGATGGGATCAAAGGTTCCCGGATAAACCGCGATTGTTTGTGTCATAATAAGCCTTTTATTTCCACAGATATAGGGTGTTATTATATCGTATGTCCGTTTCAATTCCTCGTGCATTATTGCACAAAAATCCTGACTGCTTAGCTGAGCACCTCTTTTTGCACCATGAAATTGCAGAGCGCATGCTCTCGTATTTGGCAGAAAATCCAAATTTTAAGCCCACGCAAATTCTCGAAATGGGGCGCATCGATGATGTCCTTAAAGCTTGCTGTCAGGCAACGTATCCCGATGCGGCGTTTGATGTGCTCGATTATGAGGCGCAATTGCCACTGCGTGCGGATCTTGTCATTAGCAATCTATTTTTACAAGATGCCCCAAACATTGAAACCGCCATTGCCACGATGAAGGATCATTTAAATCCGAATGGTAAAATCTTCATGAGCACCGCAGGGCTTGAGAGCTTTGCAAACTGCATCATGCCTGATGGTCCTGAATTTAATGATTATCCTGACATCAAGCGTCTTGGGGATTATCTGCATTCACAAGGATTCATTGATGTGATTGTGCATGTGGAAAAAATCACACTGCAATACAATCAATTAGATGCGATGCTCAAAGATCTTCGCGTTGCTGGCGGCCGCGTTGCTCGTCCTCTGATGAAAGGTTTACGCACCCGCGCATGGTACGAATCTTGGGCAAAGCATATGGACAAAGCAAAAACCGATGGCATTTATGACATTGAGATCGAAATTCTCTATGCGCATGCACAAATGCCGCCATTACGTGCCGCAAGCTTAAACCAAGACAATGAAGCCCACTTTGACATAAAGCATTTAAAACATCGTAAGCGCTTTGAGTAACATCTCATTTGCACTCCCCTTTAAAAGTACTAAAATAATACGGATTAGCGAGTGCTATACTTCAATCAGTCATTATCAGGAGTTCTCTATGTTTTCGGTCACAGATTCAGCATTTAAACAATTAGACGCGCAATTAGCCGCCGCGGCGGAAAAGTACATCAACATTGCCATCCGTAAATCTGGCTGTTCAGGCTATCGCTATTTCATTGAATTGTGTGATGATATTGAAGGTAAACTCATCATTACAGAAACACCTGTCACCATCGTGACGGATCAAGCGAATGAACCTTACATTCAAAATGTCACGCTTGATTATGTGCAAGAAGGGCTCAATCGCAGCTTTAAATTCAGCAACCCCGATGCGAAAAGCGAATGTGGTTGTGGCGAAAGCTTCATGTTTTAAGGAGAATACTCTATGTGCGGAATTGCAGGCATTTTAAGCTTCACCCATCAGCGACCTGAAGCGGCGCTTCTTGAAAAAATGAGCGAGCCGTTGCGCCGCCGTGGCCCCGATGGCGGACACATTGTATGTGAAGGTCCATTAGGCTTTGCCCATCGTCGCCTTGGCATCATCGATGTGAAAGCTCGCGCGGATCAACCTTTGAAAGATGCGGCAACCGGCTGCATCATCGTCTTTAACGGCACCATTTATAACTATCGTGAATTGCGCAGCGTTTTAAAAGACAAAGGCCACACATTCACGACAGAAAGCGACACCGAAGTTTTATTAAAATCCTACATCGAATGGGGCGACAAATGTTTAACCCATTTAGTGGGCATGTTTGCCTTTGCGGTGTGGGATCCACGTATTCAAAAACTCTTTGTGGCACGTGATCGCATCGGCATTAAGCCTTTGTACTTCTCCCATGGTCAACAAAATTTCCTCTTTGCATCCAATACTCAGAGCTTATTGGCCTCTCAATTAGTGGATACAAACATCAACCCAATTGCTTTGCAATACATGTACACATTGCATGCAGTGGTGCCAGCGCCTTACACCATTTTCAAAGGCATTCATAAATTAAAACCTGCCCACTATTTATGGGTGGATTTAACGGGCAAAATTGAAGAGTTTCAATATTGGTCACTCAATGCAGAAAATCAGCACAAAGATTGGGATGATCGCGATTGGAAAGATGCCATTGAAGAGAAACTTCGCACCGCCGTGCGCCGCCGTTTATTGGCAGCAGATGTGGATGTGGGCGTTTTATTGTCAGGCGGTTTAGATTCCTCGTTAATCGTTGCCCTTGCCCATGAAGAAGGCGTGAAAAATTTACCCACCTTCTCCATCGGCTTTGAAGATCAGCCAGAAGAGAAAGGTTCTGAATTTGAATTCTCTGATCAAGTGGTGGAACGCTATCAAACAGATCACTACAAATATTTGATCGAAAATGGTCAAGCCTTAACACGCTTACCTGAAGCTGTGGCACAGATGTCCGAACCGCTCTTTGGACAAGATGCCATCGGCTTTTATTTGTTGTCTGAAAAAGTCTCGCAACATGTGCGTGTGGTGCAAAGTGGCCAAGGCGCGGATGAAGTCTTTGGCGGTTATTTCTGGTATCCACAAATGGCACACAGCGAAGAGCGTGATCCATTATTACGCTTTAGCCAATTCTATTTTGACCGCGATTATCCTGAGCTTTGCAACACTTTTGCCCCGAAATTCCAAATGGATGACATCGTGGGTGAATATGTACGTGATCAATTGACCAAACCTTTTGCCTCAAGTTATTTAGATCAAGTGTTCCGCTTTGACACCACCACGCTCATTGTGGATGATCCCGTCAAACGTGTGGATAACATGACAATGGCGCATGGTTTAGAGGCGCGCGTGCCATTTTTAGATCATGAGTTGGTGGAATTAGCGGCAAGCATGCCAGATCACTATAAATTGATGCAAGGTGGCAAAGGCATTTTAAAAGAGATTGCCCGCGGTAAAGTGCCAGACAGCATCATTGATCGCCCGAAAGCCTATTTCCCGATGCCTGCCCTTAAATATGTGCGCGGCGAATTTTATGACATGATGCGCGATGCATTGACCAGTTCAGCGGCGATTGAGCGCGGCATTTTCAATCCTGAATATGTCACACGCTTGTTAGATCATCCGGAAGCGAAAGAGAACTTTACGCGCATTCAAGGCTCTAAATTGTGGCATTGTGCTTTGCTTGAAATTTGGTTACAAAAAGTTTTACCGTAAATCATGTTTGATTCGGCGGCGTTTTTAAAAACTGTTCCCACAAAACCTGGCATCTACATCATGCGAGATGCCAGCGATGTGATCATCTATGTGGGCAAGGCCAAAAACTTAAAAAACCGCTTATCAAGTTACTTTCGAGCGTCCGGATTGTCCACAAAGACGATGGCGCTCGTCAGTCACATTGCCAGCATTGAAGTCACCATCACCAACAGTGAAAATGATGCACTGCGCTTAGAAAGTAACCTCATCAAAAAGCATCGCCCACGTTATAACGTGAGCCTGATTGATGATAAAAGTTACCCTTATATTTATCTTTCACTCGGGCAATATCCGCGCTTAGCCTATTACCGTGGCAGCAAAAAACATAAAGGGCGTTATTTTGGTCCTTATCCTTCCTCTTCTGTGGTGCGTGACACATTAGATTTAATGAAAAAACTCTTTTTGATTCGCCAATGTGAGGATTCTGTCTTTAAACACAGAACGCGTCCTTGCCTGCAATATCAAATCAAACGATGCAGCGCGCCATGCGTCAATAAAATTACGCCCGAGCAATATCAAAAAGATGTGCACAATGCCGTGCTTTTTTTAGAAGGCAACTCCCAAACATTAATCAGCGAATTGGTCAGCCGCATGCAGCAATGCGTGGCGGATTTAAAGTTTGAAGCCGCTGCCATCATTCGTGATCAAATCAAAGCGCTGCAAGCGGTGCAATCCACCAATGACATTGAGCAAGGCAGCGCGTCCCTTGATTTGATTGTCCATGCAGAAAAAGGTGCACTTCATGCGGTGGAAGTGCTCACCATTCGTGATGGGCGCGTGTTGGGCGCACGGGCTTATTTCCCCAAAGTGCCAAGCAATACAGATGCATCAGAGATTCTACAAAGCTTTATTGAGCAATATTATGATGCGGCACGCTTGCCGCCCAGCCACATCATTCTCAACCATGCATTGAGCCTTGAAAACGGCGCGTGGCTTGAAAGCCATTTAAGTGAATTGAGCCACCGAAAAATTTCGATTGCCCATCATGTCAAAGGGCAACGCGCTCGTTGGCTAGATTTGGCGCACAAAAATGCTGAGCAAGCCATCGAGATTAAATTAGCAGGTGCCAGTAACATCCAGCATCGTTTACAAGAATTGGCGGATTTACTCCATTTGCCTGAGATCGAGCGCATTGAGTGCTTTGACATTTCCCACAGTTTTGGTGAAAAAACGGTGGCTTCCGATGTGGTGTACACCAAAGAGGGATTGACGAAAAAATTCTATCGCCGTTTTAACATTGAAGGCATCACAGGGGGCGATGATTACGCTGCGATGCGCCAAGCCATCACGCGCCGCTTTAGCCATACTGAGGACAATCCATTGCCAGACATTTTGCTCATCGATGGCGGTAAAAACCAATTGCAAGTGGGCATTGATGTGATGCGTGAGCTTGGCATTGATTCGGTTGTCTTAATTGGCGTTGCCAAAGGCGAAGGCAGAAAGGTTGGCTTAGAAACACTATGGAAAGCTGGTGATGACACGCCAATTGACATTGAAAGCACCAGCGCTGCCTTTCATCTTATTACTCAAATTCGTGATGAAGCGCACCGCTTTGCCATTGAAGGGCACCGATCGCAGCGCGATAAATTGCGCCGTCGATCAGTATTAGAAGACATTAAAGGCATTGGCCCACAGCGAAGAGCCACGTTACTCAGCCATTTTGGCGGGCTCTCTGCCCTAAAAAATGCCACCATTGAGGACATTGCCAAAGTGCCTGGCATCAGTGACAGCTTAGCAAAAGTGATTCATGAGGCATTGCATGAGGAGTGATTCACGCCATCATCGCACACATCAACATCGGCGCAAAAAGTTTGCCAGCATTAAGTGACCATAATCCGTCAAAATCGATTCAGGGTGAAATTGCACGCCCTCAACATCATAAAGTTTATGACGAATGCCCATGATTTCACGTTTGCCATGTGCCGTTGTGTAAGATGCACTCACCTCTAAACAATCAGGCAATGTGGCATCATCCACAATCAACGAATGATAACGCGCCACTTTAATGGGGTTCGGTACACCACTGAAAACACCCATGCCATCGTGATCTATCAAGGATGTTTTACCATGCATTACGCGCTCAGCATGCACAATGCTTGCGCCATACACCTCTGCAATGCACTCATGCCCAAGGCAAATGCCCAAAATGGGAATGCGCCCAGCAAACTGGCGAATCAATTCAAGCGTAATGCCTGAATCCTGCGGCGTGCCAGGTCCTGGCGATAAAATAAACGCATCAATTGGCAATTGTTCTAATGCCTCGATGGTAATCTGATCATTCTTATAAACAACGGGCGGATGCCCCAATTGATGCAAATACGCCACAACGTTGTAAGTGAAAGAATCATAATTATCGATTAAACAGATCATGCTCACACCTTTAATCTCACATCTACACAGCCGCGCACAGAGTTTGTCAGTACAATGCGATCTGCCGTTTGAATGTCTTGGGGATACAGCAGTTTTTCCATGCATGCATTGCCCAATGCCTGAAGCCATGCTTGACGCATCACGCCCTCAACAATGCCACTTGTCACTGGTGGCGTGTACCAATGTCCATTCTTTTCAATGAAGACATTATGAAACGAGCCTTCGGTGATTTCCCCGCGCTCATTGATCAATAACGCATCATAGCAATCATGCTGCTTCGCGGCTTCATATGCTTTGTAATATAAAGTACGTTCTGTGGTTTTATGGGGAAACAGTGGGTGTTTTGAATCCACTGTGACATCACTGATGATGATTTCTAGCGGCGCTTGATGTTCAATGATTGGTGAATGGATCAGCTCAAAATCCCCTTTTTGATCCACCACTAAACGAATTTTCTGATCTTCTGTCAATGGCTGTGCGACCACATCTGCCAGTGCTGCTTGAATGTCAGAAATCTGCCCCGTAAAGCCTAAATCTGCCATAGAATTTGCTAAACGGGTTAAATGCATCTCTAAACGGGCAATGCTCGCGGTTTGATGCATCAAGCGCATGGACTCAATGAGCTGAACATTTGGCGCCATGCCCGTTAAAAAGCGCGCCTTTAATAAACACTCTTGATACTCTTCCCTGCACACTGAATCAGCAATGATGCCACCGCCGACACCTAAGCGTGCTTGCCCATCTTCATCAATCACGCACGTGCGAATCGGCACATTAAAACACATGTCATTGTCTGGCGTGATGTAGCCAATTGCGCCCGTGTATATACCTCGTGGTGCATCTTCGATCTGTTCGATGATCTCCATCGTGCGGATTTTAGGGGCACCTGTAATGGAGCCACAAGGGAATAAATTGGTGAAAATGTCCGTGATGCTGATGTCCGTAGCCACTTGCCCTGTTACGGTGGAAATCATTTGATGCACCGTTTCATAACTTTGTATCTCAAACAAACGATTGACTGAAACGGTGCCCGGCACTGTGATGCGGCTCATATCATTGCGAATCAAATCCACAATCATCACATTTTCTGACAAGGTTTTTTCATCCGCTCGCATGTGCTGCAAAATGGCTTGATCTTCTGCTTCACTTTTCCCACGGGCAAAGGTGCCTTTCATGGGTTTAGACTCAATCCATTGTCCTTTTTTACGAAAAAAAAGCTCAGGAGAAATCGATAAAATCGTGGCTTCAGGCAATTTCAGCAGTGCGCCATACTCAACTTTTTGTCGTTGACGCAATTGTTTATACAAGGCAAAAGGATGACCTTTAACAGTAAAATCATAATGCGTTGTGAAATTGATTTGATAGGTATTGCCATCGGTGATGTTTTGCTGGATCACCTCAAATTTTTTGGCATATTCATCTTCACTCAATGCAAAGGTCAGCCCTTCAATGCGTGCTCGATCACATTCGAGCGCGTCAAAATAGCGCTGTAACTGATTTTGTGTGATGCGTTCTGCCGTTTTAAAGGCATACATGTGCAGCAAAATGGCATCTTGCGTGCTTGTGCTATGGTCAAACCATTGACGATCCACCGTGTAATAACCTGCCTCATAACTCACATAGCCCGCCACATAATGACCACTTTGGCGAAGGTTATCGAGGGTTTTGAATGCCTCAGACAGCTCTCGTCCATCACGGCAAATGACTTCTGCCACCGGTGAATGGAACAGCCAAGCTGCTTCATCGGCAGTTTTGGTGTTTTCTAATAAAATAAAGCAATCGTGATCAAGCAAATTCATGGCAACTAAAATGTTTCGGTGATGTCAAAATCCGTGATTTCATAAATGAGTTCGTAGAGCATCTCTTCGCCCACATCTTCATATGATTCATCCACAAAGGGAAAGCCTAAATGCTGCTCTTCGGGTAAATACGCGCCCATATTGCCAGCGACTTGCTGCTCTGCCTCGATCCATTGGCGCGTGAGTTCACCATTGTCATAATGCTCAAACCATAAGCCTTCGGCGTCATCATTCACCGCAAAAAAGTAAAGATTGTGCCCTGTGGATAATTTTTTTAATGTGCGGGCAAAACTCTCTTCAAAGCAATGATCGACCGGCATACAGACAAATGTCCATTCGCCATGGCTGACGCTCACCGCTTGATTTTGCAACACAGTATCGTATAGATCATGCTGCTGCTCCACCGCAGAGAAATGGTTGGCTAACTCCGAAAACTTCGGCGCGAAAACGATGGCGATGTCCATATACAATCCTATCCACAGAAAATGAAGCAAGGGCGATATTGTAGTACAACCTGCCATGAATTGCTCAGAGGAAACGCGAATTTATTTCGCCCATAAAAAATGCTTCCCGAAGGAAGCATTCATTGGTGCGATGAATCGCCTATTTTTTCTTTGGTCGAAATGCCTGACAATGCGCAGGATCCGTCTCCATGAAAGGCGCGCCAATCAAATCTAAACAGTAAGGAATCGCTGAGAAAATCCCATGAACGATCACTTCGTTGTTTTCACCGCGCACGCCGCCTAATGTTTCAGCAATCGCTTTAGGGCGACCAGGCAGATTCACAATCAAGCTTTGTCCGCGAATCACTGCCACTTGGCGCGATAAAATCGCCGTTGGCACATAATAAAGACTGATTTGACGCATCTGTTCGCCAAAGCCTGGCATCTCTTTATCGGCAACCGCTAAAGTTGCCTCTGGCGTCACATCACAAATGGCAGGACCGGTGCCGCCTGTGGTCAACACAAGCGAGCACCCTTCATCATCCACTAAACGCTTTAATGTGGCTTCGATCTCTGCTTGTGTATCGGCGATCAATGCATCCACAAACGTCATTGGCGTCGTCACTGCTTGCTCTAACCACGCTTTTAAGGCTGGCAATCCCTCATCTTGATAGATGCCGGCACTTGCGCGATCACTGATAGAAACTAAACCAATTTTCATCATACTTTTTCCTTAAATCAATAATGTGGGAACAAATCCTAACAATACTAACAAGAAAACGTTGGCAGAGAAAATCACTTGTGAGCCATAACATGGCGTAATGGTGATGTTTGCATTGTCATCGGCTTGATCAAAGAACATCACTTTAATGACGCGTAAGTAGTAGAACAAGCCCACTACAGATGCCAATAAACCAATGATCACTAAGAAACCATAACCGGATTGATAGGCATTTTCTAACACAAAGAATTTCGCCACAAAGCCCACAAATGGCGGAATGCCACCCATTGACAACATGATCAATGCCATGAGCACACCTAAGTAACCATGCTGACGACCAAAGCCTTTTAAGTCAGAGATTTCAGAGATGGATTGACCATTTTTATTGACCAACAAAATGAAACCAAACGCTGCAATCGTGGTGAATGCATAAGTGATGGCGTAGAAATAACCTGTCGCAGGAATGTTCAAATCATTGCCCGCATACAAGCCTAATAACATAAAGCCTGCATGTGATACGGCTGAATAACCCAACATGCGGCGAAGGTTCGTTTGACGAAGTGCCACAAAGTTACCGATCACAAAGGATAAGATGATCACAATCGCAAGCATCTGTTGCCATTGTTCCGTCACTTGGTAACCTGCCACCATTAACATGGAGTAACCCATTGCCATCGCAGCAATTTTAGGCGCAGCACCGATGAACATTGCAACAGGCGCAGGTGCACCTTCGTACACATCGGGCACCCATGCATGAAATGGTGCCACACCAAGTTTAAAGGCAATGCCCACAACGATGAAGACCAATGAAAAGGTCAATAGCATGATGCTTTGATCAAAGTTTTGGCTCGCAATTGAAGAGATCGCTTGACCAATCACTTGAAGATTCAAGGATTGACCCACGCCATACAACAATGCCATACCAAAGAGTAAAATGGCAGAAGCCATCGCACCCATCACAAAGTATTTCATCGCAGCTTCAGTCGCTTTGCCATCTTTACGGTTAAATGCCACCAATGCGTACATCGGTAAAGACATCAACTCTAATCCTAAATACACCATCAATAAAGTATTGGCAGACACCAACACCAACATGCCAATGGTGGATAAAAGAATCAAGACGTAATATTCAGCGTGATCTAAATTGGTTTCAGACAATTTAGGGAAGCTGTAAATTAAGCCAAGCAGCACCACAAGCAACATCGCGCTTTTGAGCTGACCATTGATGCCTGTGAGCACAATTTCACTGTTCCAGAAATACAAAGGCTCTGTGCCTGCTGGCACCACTGTCAACAACACAACGAATGCCGCTAAAATCGCAACCATACTCACAAGATGGATCGTCATGATGCGACTTTGCTTGCTGATGCACTCAAGTAAGAGAATGCCCACCACTGCAACTGTCAGAATGATCTCTGGCAAGATTGCAATAAAGTCCATTGAAGTTAATACGCTCATAATGATTTAATCCTTTCTATGGCTGTCCATTGATCATTGGAAGACTGGTTAACAGGTGATCGATGGATGCCTGCATCACATTTGCAAGTGGCGCTGGCCACACACCTAAGACAATAATGAAGATTGCCAACATCGCGAGTAAGAAGTATTCACGACCGTTTAGATCCTTCAACTCTTTAACATGTTGATGCACCGCTTCCCCTAAAATCACACGTTTGGTGAGCCATAAGTTATAGCCCGCACTTAAGATCAATGAGGTTGCCACAGCAATCGTGATGTAAATGCCATAATGGAAGCTTGCCAATAACACCCAGAACTCACCAATGAAGCCCGATGTGCCTGGTAAACCCGAGTTGGCCATGGCAAAGAAGATGAAGAATGCACCAAAGATTGGCATAGAGTTGATCACGCCGCCGTAATCAGCAATTTCACGTGAATGAACGCGGTCATACAACACACCGATGGACAAGAACATCGCTGCGGATACAAAACCATGAGAGATCATCTGCATCATACCGCCTTGGATCGCCATTTGATTGGCCGCCATTGGCGCATCTAAGAAAGCGACCGGCAATACAAACCCTAAAGTCACAAAGCCCATGTGCGCAATCGATGAATAAGCGATCAATTTTTTCATGTCTTTTTGGGCAAGTGCCACAAATGAGATGTAAATGATTGCGATGATGCTCATGGCAATGATCATCGGTGCAAAGAAGGCAATCCCTTCAGGCACGATTGGCAACATGAAACGTAAGAAACCATAACCACCAATTTTAAGTGTAATGGCTGCTAAGATCACAGAACCGCCAGTAGGCGCTTCAACGTGCGCAGAGGGCAACCATGTGTGCACAGGCCACATGGGCACTTTAACCGCAAAACCGGCTAAGAATGCCAATAACAACCATTTTTGTTGGCTCAACGAGAGATCTAAATCTGCAAAGTTGGCAATGGAAAAGGTTGTATTATTCGACTGCATGTATAAGTAGATGATGCCCACTAACAAGAAGATCGAACCTAAGAAGGTGTATAAGAAAAATTTCAATGCCGCTTGAACACGATTAGGTCCGCCCCAAATGCCGATGATTAAGAACATCGGAATCAACATCGCCTCAAAGAAGACATAGAACAAGATGGAATCCATCGCCGCGAACACACCATTCATTAAGCCTGCCATGATGAGGAAGGCACCTAAATATTGGTGACGCTTATAGGTGATCACATCCCAACCGGCAATCACAACCACCACAGTCATGAAGCTCGTTAACAGGATAAATGGCATGGATAAACCATCCACCCCTAAATGGTAGTTGATCCCCAATGTTGGAATCCATTGTTTTAATTCTACAAACTGCATGGCTGCGGTCTCTGAGTTAAAGAGACCGTAAAGCGGCAATGAAAGCACTAATGTGACAAGACTCGCGAGGAGTGCGAACATTCGCACTCGACACGCATTTTTATCACCGATTAATAGTGTCACGATGCCCGTGATAATGGGCACCCAAATCACTAAACTTAACCAAGGCATATTTTCGATACTCATCATTATGTCCTTATTTAAAAATGATTACCCAAGTCATCAATACCACCAAACCAAATGCCATTAAGTAGGCGGAATGGAAGAGATAACCGGTTTGAAGTTTTCTAAATACGCCACCTAATTTAGACATTAACGTAGCAGAACCATATACAGCTGTTTGATCGATCAAGCGATCGTCCACATTCTTCCAGAAGAAGCGGCCTAAGCCCACTGCCCCATCGGCAATGTATTTCTGGTTGAAATCATCAAAGTAGTATTTATTGGTGAACACTTTGAGGATGCCAGTGCGATCTAACGCTGATAAGTATGCTGTTTCCACCGTTGGTTTTTTCAAGTAAGCATACCAAGCAAAGAAACCACCAATGATGGCTAACCATACAGGGACAGAGACAAAGCCATGTAAACCCATGTGCCAAACGCTGCCAAATTCTTCAGCCACTTTTGCCATTGCAGGGTGTGCACTGCTGACTGTGATCGCATCTTGTAAGAATGTGCCCATGATGAAGTCTTTGGCCACCAAAACACCCACCAATAATGATGGAATGGCCAATAGAATCAATGGAACCGTCACAACAGCTGGCGACTCATGCGGTTCATGTGCCACAAAACCTTCTTTATGATCATGCTCACCCATCGTTGGGTCTACTTGATAACGAGGTTTACCGTGGAACACTAAGAAGTATAAACGCAATGAATACACCGCTGTGATGAACACACTCGCCACCACGGAGAAGTAAGCAAAGCCGCTGCCAAAGATCGTGCTGTTTTCAACCGCAAGGATGATGGCATCTTTTGAGAAGTAACCGGAGAAGAATGGTGTACCAATCAATGCCAATGTCCCGATCAAACAAGTGAACCATGTGATTGGCATCTTCTTACGAAGGCCGCCCATAAAGCGCATGTCTTGTTGATGGTGCATGCCAATGATGACAGAACCTGCCGCTAAGAAGAGCAATGCTTTAAAGAATGCATGTGTCATTAAATGGAACACCGCCGCTGAGTAAGCTGATGCACCTAAAGCAACGGTCATATAGCCTAATTGTGATAATGTTGAATAAGCCACCACGCGTTTGATGTCATTTTGGAAAATACCCAAAATACCCATGAACAATGCAGTGATCGCACCGATGATCATGATGAAGGATAAAGCTGCATCAGACAACTCAAAGATTGGAGATAAACGAGACACCATGAAGATACCCGCTGTGACCATCGTTGCCGCATGGATCAATGCTGAAATTGGCGTCGGGCCTTCCATGGAGTCAGGCAACCAAACATGTAATGGCACCTGTGCGGATTTACCCATCGCACCGATGAATAAGAAGATCGCTGCAAAGGTGATCACGCTCCATTCTGTGCCTAAGAACGCAAATTTTTGTGTGAGGAAACTGCCTTCTTTCACGCTCTCAAAGATGTCTGCATAATGCAAGTGACCGGTTAAGTAAACCATACAAGCAATCCCGACGATGAAGCCAAAGTCACCCACGCGGTTGACGATGAAGGCTTTCATGTTTGCATAGGTTGCCGTTGGGCGCTTAAACCAGAAACCAATCAATAAGTAAGACACTAAACCCACCGCTTCCCAACCAAAGAAGAGTTGCATGAGGTTATTTGACATTACAAGCATCAACATTGAGAAGGTAAAGAGCGAAATATAACTGAAGAAACGGTTATAACCCGGATCACCTTTCATGTAGCCGATGGAATAGATGTGCACCATTAATGAGACAAACGTCACCACAACGAGCATCATCGCTGTTAAGTTATCCACAAGGAAACCCACCGCGACGGCTAAATTACCCACGCTCATCCATTCGTAAACGTTGCCATTAAAGGTTGGCACTTCGCCAGTGCCATGCAAATACAATACATAACCAGACAATGCCGCAGAGACCGCCACTAAAGCGATGGTCACAGTGTGCGCCATTCTGTTTGAGATCACACGGCATAAAAGCCCTGCGAACGCCGCGCCAATGAGCGGTAAAAATGCGATTAATAGATAGATCGTTTTCATTGCATTATCCTTTTAACTCATCCATTTCATCGACATTGATGGTTTGACGTTTTCTATACACCAAAACAAGGATGGCTAAACCAATGGCAATCTCTGCCGCGGCCACCGCAAGGGTGAATAGAACGAACACCTGACCGGCAGGATCTTCCGTCGTTGGCATCATAAAGTTGCCAGAGAATTTAGAAAACGCGACGAATAAAATATTCGAGGCCAATAACATCAACTCAATGGACATCAATAACACAACGATATTTTTACGATTGATGAATATACCCGCCATCCCAAGACAGAACACTGTACTGGCCAGCATAATATAATCGGTTACCAACAATTGCATGTTTAGCCCTCCCCTTTTTCAGTCGCGGGTGCTTCTACAGGAAGCGCTTCCCACTTGGAAGGTTCCATTTTCACCACTTGTAATCGATCTTCTGGATGCGCTTTGAGTTGCTCACTCACTGGCGTAAATCTTGTGTACGCACGACGTGGACGAAGCGTTAAGCTAATGGCAGCAATCATACCCACCAATAAAATGAGGGCAACGATCTCAAAGGCATAAATGTAATGGGTGTATAAGAATAAGCCCAATTGCTTTGTGTTGCTGTAGCTTGCAGCCATTGCGCCATCAATCACTTGTGCAGCATATGGATGCGTTTCTTGGAACAAAGATTGTTTACCCACCAATACCATCGCCATTTCAACGATCATAATGAGGGTCAGTACAATGCCAAGGGGTAAATACTTCACAAAACCTTGTTTGACAAGCTCTGTGGAAATATCAATCATCATCACCACAAAGAGGAAGAGCACCATCACAGCGCCCACATAAATCACAATTAAGGCGAGTCCTAAAAACTCAGCTTGAATGAGCATCCATGTGGCACTTGTGGTCACAAAGCACAAAATCAAATGCATCACCGCAGTGACGGGATTGCGTGCTGTGATCACTCTCACCGCTGAATAGATCAAGATGAGTGCAAAAACATAAAATAGAATCTTTAATAACATCTGCAGCCTCCCTTAGCGAAATTTCGCGTCTGCTGCGCGATCCTTAGCGATTTGAGGTTCTAAACGATCCCCTAATGCTAAGAGTTTTTCTTTACACATAATGTTGTCGCCCTTCTCTTCCATGTGATAGTCAAAGGTGCGCGTCAATACGATGGAATCGACCGGACACGCTTCTTCACACAAACCACAGAAGATGCATTTAAAGAGATCAATGTCATAACGCGTGGTGCGGCGAGTGCCATCTTCACGTTCGGTAGACTCAATGTTGATCGCTTGTGCTGGGCACGCAGATTCACACAATTTACAGGCGATGCAGCGCTCTTCCCCGTTCGGGTAACGGCGCAATGCATGCAATCCTCTAAAACGTGGTGATTGTGGTGTCTTCTCTTCGGGATAACTGATGGTGATTTTCGGGCGAAACATATAACGAAATGTAATCGCCAACCCTTTTCTCAACTCTAATAAAGAGAAGGTTGCATAGATTGATTTTAATTTCTTAAACATTGCTAATTCCTACTCTATTGAAACCAATAGTGAATACCGAGCGCATACAACACGATCACGAAGAAAATCCAACCAATGGTCAATGGGATGAACACCTTCCAACCTAGACGCATGATTTGGTCATAACGGTATCTTGGGAATGTCGCTCTTAACCAGATGTAAGTGAAGAGGAAAAACGACATTTTGATCACCATCCAGAACAGACCATTTTCACCGATCACCGGAATGCTTTCGATGCCAGGAATGCCTGCAAATGGCGACAACCAACCGCCAAAGAATAAGAGTGAGGCCAATGCTGCCACTAAAATCATGTTCGCGTATTCTGCTAAAAAGAAGCAGGCAAAGCCTGTGCCTGAATATTCCACGTGGAAACCGGCCACGATTTCAGACTCACCTTCCACTAAGTCAAACGGTGCGCGGTTTGTTTCGGCAACGCCTGCGATGAAGTATAAAACTGCCATGGGCAATAATGGGATGAAATACCATCTTAAAATGCTCATGCCTGCTTGACCTTCAACGATCTTCGTAAAGTTCATTGAGCCTGCCAACATGATGACGCTGATTAAGGCAAAGCCCATCGCCAATTCATAAGAGATCACCTGTGCACCACTTCGGATGGCACTGATCATGGCGTATTTAGAGTTCGATGCCCAACCGGCTAAAATGATGGCATACACACCTAAAGAGGTCATTGCCAAGACATAAAGTACGCCGGCATCAATGTTTGATGCCACCAATCCATCTGAAAATGGAATCACTGCCCACGCAGCAAATGCCGTGGTCACAATGATGATTGGCGAGAGCACGAAAAAGACTTTATTGGCAGATGAAGGAATGATCCACTCTTTAAAAACCATTTTAATCAAGTCTGCAAACGGCTGAAGTAAACCAAAAGGTCCCACGCGGTTTGGCCCTAAACGCACATGCATGAAACCAAGCACGCGGCGTTCTGCATATGTCATATATGCCACCGCGATCACCACTGGCAAAATCACTGCCAAGGTTTTCAAAAAGGCCCAGACGAGCGGGTAATCAATAATCGCTTTAATCATATCCATGGCTTACCCCTCGATCGCTTCGTAATAATCAATCATCAAACCATACTCCCTTGGGATGCGTAGGCAATTGGCGGCCATTTTTGCCGTTGAGCGCACGCCAAACTCTTGCCCTTCAATCACCCATTGTGTTTGCGTGATGGACAAATCACCCGTCACGCGTTTACGTGGGGCAAGTGGCGTGGCTTGTAAGGCTTCACTGCGTCGTGCATAAGCATCCATTGAATAGATGGATTCCATTGGCACAGCCACTAACGCATCATTGCGCCAATCTTTCACACGTAAATTATTGGCATAAGGCATTTGATTGCCCTGCCCTGCTGTGGACAATGCCGCTTGATGATCGGCCAATACATCAGCACACGTCACATAATCAAAGCCTGATAATTCAAACTCATTGCCAAGCACGCGTAAAATTTTCCAAAGCGGTTTTGCATCAAACAACGGCTCAGCAGCCGCTTTGACCGTTTGCAATGTGCCTTGAACGTTCATTAAACTGCCATCGGTTTCACCCCATGCAGCTGCAGGTAAAATGATGGTGGCCAGATCTAACAATGCTTCAGAGGCAAACGGCGTCAATGCCACCACAAGCTCCGCTTGCTTAAGGGCAGTGAGTGCTGCTTTGCGCTCAATGAAATCATGTTCAGGATCAATCGCGCCCACTAAAATATAAGCTTTTAAGCCATCTGTGAGCATTTGATGCGTATTGCCTTTTGCAACACCCGCTAAATAAGCGCCAGTTAAGTTTGCGCCTTCTGATAAATAACCGAATGCACCATGTGATGCTGTGGCAATATTTTGTGCCAACGCTCTGATCACAGAGAAATCAGGATGTGAAACGGCATCTTTACCGAGCACAATCCAGTGTTTACCTTCTTGCATAAAGAGCTGAGCGGCACGTGCAACATCCACATCTGTGGTGGCGTTATTCACAATTGCACTCAATTCTGGTGCAATCGCAGTGCCCGTGTGGCCGGCAACCGTTTTTAAAATCACAGACAACACATTCACCCAATCTTTCGGTGAAGTGATGAGTGCTTCAGTGGGGTGCAATTGATCCGTATCATATGCATTGAGCATGGCAACTTTTGCGCCATTTTTCACAGCTGTACGAATGTCAATGGCTAAAACTGGCATCTCTAAACGTGGATCTGCGCCCACTAAGAAGATGGCATCTAACGCTTTAACCTCTGCAATCGGCAAACCTAAACTTCTAAAGGCAGGTTCAACCGCATCACTCGTGAAATCCATTTGACGTAAACGCGAATCGATTTTGTTGATGCCCAACCCTTTGGCCAATTTTGCAGTCAATAACTGCTCTTCCACTGTCGCACTTGGGGAGACAAAAATGCCCACTTGATCAGCGCCAAAGTTTTTCACTGCACCTTCAATGGCCATGCGCGTGGCTTTTAAACCACTGAGCCAATCGGTTTTGACCAATTGTTGTTTTTCATTTTGAATCATGGGTGCTTGTGTGCGATCAACACTGAAGTTCGCTTCATAGCTAAAGCGATCACGGTCGGCAATCCACACTTGGTTAATGGCTTCGTTTTCACGTGACACCACACGCGCAATTTTGCCGCGCAATGTATGAATGGACGTATTTGTGCCTAAACCATCGTGAATGCTGACGGAATGGTGTTCTTTATATTCCCAAGGTCTGCCTTGGAATTTAGAAGGCTTCGCCGTCAATGCGCCCACCGGACATAAATCAATGATGTTGCCGGAGACTTCTGAGGTCATCGAATGCTTGACATAGGTGGTGATCTCTAAGCGATCCCCACGATCGACGCCGCCTAATTCACGAATGCCCGCGATCTCTTCCCCAAAACGCACACAACGCGTACATTGAATGCAGCGGTTCATGTAAGTTTCAACGAGTGGACCGATGTTAATTTTCTCGTAATGGCGCTTCTCTTCGATGTATGTGGAGTGCTTTTGACCAAATTCCACAGAATTATCTTGTAACTCACACTCACCGCCTTGATCACACACTGGGCAATCTAATGGGTGATTGATGAGCAAAAACTCCATCACAGATTTTTGTGCCGCGCGCGCTTTTTCATTGCGCGTACGAATGATCATGCCATCGGCAATTTGTGTGGCACACGCTGGCATGGGTTTTGGCATTCTTTCGATGTCCACTAAACACATGCGGCAGCTTGCGGCGATGGATAATTTATCGTGATAACAAAAGCGCGGAATCGGAATGCCGACTTCATCTGCCACATCAATGACAGAGCGCCCCGCCTCTGCTTCAAACTTTTTGCCATCTATTTCGATGGAGAGCATTTTTTTCTCAGTCATTATTCCGCTCCTTCAACCATAGATCGACCATGCTCAATGTAATATGCAAATTCATGGCCAAAATGTTTGATGAAACTCAATACAGGCATTGCTGCTGCATCCCCTAATGCACAAATGGTGCGTCCGCCAATGTTGTTGGCAATGTGCTCTAAGCGCTCTAAATCTTCAGGCACACCTTTGCCTTGCAAAATGCGATCAACAACGCGATACAACCAACCGGTGCCCTCACGGCACGGCGTACATTGTCCGCAAGATTCACTGAAGTAAAAGCGTGATAAACAGCGGAGCGCTTTAACCATATCTGTGGTTTCATCCATCACGATCACAGCGCCTGAACCGAGCATTGAGCCCGTAACTTTTGCAATCGAATCATAATCCATGTTCGCTTGCATCATTAAATCACCCGGCACAACTGGCACAGAAGATCCACCCGGAATCACCGCTTTTAATTGACGACCTTTCCAAACGCCGCCACATAAATCCAATAATTCAGAAAATGGCGTGCCCAATGCAATTTCATAGTTGCCAGGTTTTTCAATATGACCAGAGACGGCAAATAATTTTTGTCCGCCTGCACCCGGAATCCCAAGGTTGGCAAACCATTCAGGACCATTGCGAATGATGCGACCCACCGATGATAATGATTCAGTATTATTAATGGTGGTGGGTTGACCGTATAAGCCCACAGCCGCTGGAAATGGCGGTTTAAAGCGTGGCTGACCTTTTTTCCCTTCTAAAGATTCTAAAAGCGCAGTCTCTTCACCACAAATATACGCACCTGCGCCAATTGCGGGGTGAATGTCCACAGAAATGCCAGTGCCTTTGATGTTTTCACCAAGTAAACCTGCCGCATACGCTTCATCTAATGCACCTTGGAAACGAATCGCTGGCTCATCTAAGAACTCACCACGCATATAGTTATATGCGTGGCGTGCGCCCATGGCATAACTTGCGATCGCCATACCTTCCACCAATGCATGTGGATTGAAGCGCAAAATATCACGATCCTTACAAGTACCGGGCTCTGACTCATCCGAGTTACACACCACATAACGCGTGATGCCTTCACCTTTTGGCATGAAGCTCCACTTCACACCTGTTGGGAAGCCTGCACCCCCACGACCACGCAGCCCGGAGGCTTTGACCATCTCAATCACTTCTTCACGCGTCAATTCACCGTTTAAAATACGGCGCCAGGCATCATAACCCCCTAAGCTTTCATAGGTTTTGATGGACCATGGGTTCTCGTGACCAAGTGTAAAATAACAAACTTGATTCATCATCAGTGTTCACCCTTTTCTGCACTTGCTGCAATTGCATCTAATATTTCATCGATCTTATCAATCGTGATGTTTTCATAATAAACATGATTGATCTGCATCGCCGGTGCGTAGCTACAAGCGGCTAAGCACTCTTCTTCTTTCTTCAAGTAGAAAACGCCATCAGCCGTTGATTCGCCGGCTTTAATGCCAAGCTTGTTTTCAACGTGGGCCAAGATTTTCTCACCGCCGCGCAACATACAAGAGATGTTGGTGCACACTGAAATGGAGTTTTTACCACATGGTTTTGTTTCATACATGGAGTAAAAAGTTGCCACTTCATACACAGCGATCGGTGGCAAACCTAAATAATCGGCCACGGCATCCATCAACTCAGTGGTTAAATAACCATTATTATCATGCTGAACTTCTCTTAAAGCAGCTAAAAGCGCAGACTGTTTACGATCTTCTGGGAAATGCTTCAACCATTTGTCGATCTCTTGTCGTGAACGCTCCGTTAAAATTTCTTTTGCACTCATAATCTATGCCTTAATTCAGTTATCAATATTTAACGATCGATGTCGCCGAACACTAAGTCTAATGTCCCGATGACGGCGATCAAATCCCCAAGCATATGACCTTTCGTCAAAGTCTCTAACGCTGCTAAATGTGGGAAGCCCGCAGGTCGCACCTTCATTCGATAAGGTTTATTCGCGCCATCTGAAATCAAGTAAACGCCCATTTCACCTTTTGGATGTTCAATGGCGGCGTACACTTCACCTTCTGGCACACAATAACCTTCTGAATACAATTTAAACTGCTGGATCAAGTCTTCCATGGACTCTTTCATCTCAGCGCGTTTTGGTGGCGAAACCACACTCTCTTCGAGCATGACTGGCCCTGGGTTTTCTGCAAGCCACTGTGCACACTGTCTGATGATGCGGTTTGATTGATACATCTCTTCTACACGCACTAAGAAGCGGTCATAACAGTCGCCGTTTTTACCCACAGGAATGTCAAAATCTAAATATTCATACGCAGCATAAGGCTGAGTTTTACGTAAGTCCCAAGCCACGCCAGAACCACGGAGCATTGGGCCAGTTAAACCTAAGTTCATCGCCTCTTCAGCCGTCACTGTGCCAATGCCCACCACACGTTGTTTCCAAATGCGGTTTTCAAATAGGAGGGTTTTATACTCTTCGATGTGTTTTTCAAAGCGGTGGGTAAAATCGATCACAAAGTCTGTAAACGATTCACGTGGCTTATTTAAGCGATCCACTTTTTTCTGATTTCTAAATTTATTGACTTCATATTTTGGCATCACATCCGGAATGTCTTTTGCCACGCCGCCCGGACGATAGAAGAACTGATGCAAACGTGCGCCAGTTGTGGCTTCACACATATCCATCAAGTCTTCACGATCACGGAAGCAGTACAACAACATGCCCATCGCGCCTAAGTCAATCCCGTGGGCACCTAACCACATCAAATGGTTTTGCAAACGGTAAATCTCATCAAAGAGCGAACGAATGTATTTCGCACGAATCGGTGGCTCGATGCCAAGCGCCTTTTCAATCGCCAATACATACGTGTGTTCATTACACATGCACGATGAGTAGTCCATGCGATCCATATAACCAATCGATTGATTATAAGGTTTGGCTTCTGCCAATTTTTCTGTCCCACGATGCAACAAGCCGATGTGAGGATCGGCGCGCATAATGGTTTCACCATTGAGTTCTAGAATCAGGCGCAATACACCATGCGCCGCCGGATGCTGAGGACCAAAGTTTAAAGTATAGTTTTCAATGTTTGCCATTAGTTCAGCTCCTCTTTGCGAATCACACGCGGAATGACAACGCGCGACTCAATGGTCACCGGTTGATACACCACACGCTCTAACTCTGGGTCATACCAAATCTCAACGCGCCCTGTTAATGGGAAGTCTTTACGAAGTGGGTGACCGATGAAACCATAGTCTGTCAAGATACGGCGCAAATCAGGATGGCCGTTAAAAACAATGCCAAACAAGTCAAACGCTTCACGCTCAAACCAGTTGGCACTTTTAAAGATGTCCACAACAGAATCCACCAATGGGAAGTTGTCATCTTTTGCATACGTTTTCACACGCACGCGCGCATTGCTATGCATCGATAATAGGTGATAAACCACGGCAAAACGGTTGGGCATCTCGCGGTTGGCACGCGCTTTCTCTAATGCCGCTTCATTTCTGCCCACAGCGCCTTCTTCAACTGCGCGGCTAAAGCCATGATTGCTGGCCTCCACATCCCATTCAGCGATGCCGTAAGCGGCGTAATCGACGCCACAAACATCCATCAACTGCCAAAATGGCATCTTGTCATTCTCTTTGAGTAACGACAATGTTTCGTGCAATTGGTCACTGTCCACCACGATGGTCAGTTCATCTCTGGCAATCTTGCTTGAGACAATGCGATCGCCTAATACTGACGATAATGTCGTTAAAATAGTTTCTGGTCTTAAAATAACCGACATCGTTTCCCCCTAGCTCAAACGCGCAATGGTGCTGGTGCGTTTAATTTTTTTGTGCAATTGTAAAATGCCGTAGATGAGCGCTTCAGGTGTTGGTGGACAACCTGGCACATACACATCAACGGGCACCACGCGATCAACGCCGCGCACAACTGCATAAGAATAGTGATAATAACCGCCGCCATTGGCACACGATCCCATGGATAATACCCATTTTGGCTCAGGCATTTGATCGTAAACCTTACGAAGTGCCACGGCCATTTTATTGGTCAGGGTTCCGGCCACAATCATTAAGTCTGATTGACGCGGTGAGGGTCTAAATACGGAGTTACCAAATCGGTCTAAGTCATAACGTGCGGCCGCTGTATGCATCATCTCAACCGCACAACATGCCAGCCCAAACGTCATTGGCCATAAGGATCCTGTGCGTGCCCAATTCATCGCGCTGTCTAGCGTTGTGGTCATGAATCCTTTATCTAAAGCACCTTCTATTCCCATTCTAATGCCCCTCTCTTCCACTCATATGCAAATCCCACAACGAGCAAAAATAGGAAAACTGAAACGGCGCTGATGCCCACCATTCCAACTTCTCGCCATACCACTGCCCATGGGATTAAAAATGCTAATTCTAAATCGAAAACAATAAATAAAATCGCCACTAGATAAAATCTAATGTCGAATTTCATGCGTGCATCTTCAAATGCTTCAAAGCCACATTCATAGGGAGATAATTTTTCAACAGTGTCTTTCTTGGGCGATAAGAAGTAACCCAAAGCAACTAAGATTATTCCAAAGATGAGGCTAAACCCAATAAAAACGAGTATCGGCAAATAATCCATCATAGCGATTATCCTCTTCTGATCAATTACAATTTGTTGGTGGCAAGCGTTACCTTGACTAGCGCCCTGCTGCAAATATGCTAGTAATGGCGTATTGCTTATTTTATTCTCACCGAAAAACCCTTCAACGATTTCCGGTTTTGACGGTACCATATAGTAACAGAAAATAACTCTTTTGGGAGATCACCAGATATGACCTTAAACTTTCTAGACGAAAATCAAGAAACAATCCAATGGTTCAAAAATCATACAAACGAATTTGTTGAACTGCGCCGCCATTTTCATGCACACCCTGAATTATCAAAAAAAGAGTTCTCAACTACCGAAAAAATCAACGAGTTACTTGAATCTTGGGGGATCTCGACAGATCGTTCATTTTTAGAGACTGGCGTTGTTGCCCTTTTGAAAAAAGGCACAAGCACCAAAAGGGTTGCACTGCGTGCGGATATAGATGCACTTCCAATTGACGAAAGCACCAATCTTAATTATAAGTCAAAAAGCGATGGAATCATGCACGCGTGCGGTCACGATGGGCATTTGACCATGTTATTGTTCGCCGCAAAGTACTTACAAGAAGAAGCTAATTTTGACGGGGAAATTTTGCTCATTTTTCAACCGAATGAAGAAGACAGCGCCGGCGCCCGCGATATGATCAAAGCGGGGCTCTTTCAAAAATACCCTGTCGATGCGGTTTATGCAATGCATAATTTTCCGGGTGCGCCCGTTGGGCAATTGCTCATCAAAGATGGCCCACAAATGGCAGGCACGGTTGCCATTGACATTGACCTTCATGGCGTCGGTTGTCATGCAGCCCATCCTTATAAAGGCGTCGATACCATTGTGATGGCAGCGCACCTGATTGTGGCTCTGCAAACCATCCCTGCCCGTAACTTATCGGCCATTGACAGCGCAATCATCACCATTGGCACCATTCATGGCGGCACAGCGCACAACGTGATTCCTGAAACCGTTAAACTCACCGGCACATTGCGTTACTTTGATCCTGTGGTGCGTGATACGGTCAAGCGCCGCATTCAGGAAGTCACCGATGGCATCTGCCAAACCTTTGGCGGACGCGCGGATGTGCGCTTAACTGAGGGTTACATTGCCACCATCAACCATACAAAAGAGACAGACATTGCCCTAAAAGCAGCACAAACCCTATTTGATGCTAAAGACATCGTGACCGATAAAGTACCCTCAATGGGCGCCGAAGATTTTGGTTTTATGCTTGCTGATCAAAAAGGTGCGTATGTGTATATAGGCAATGGGCATGATTCTTGTACGAATAAACTGCACAACGCAGGATTTGATTTTCATGATGATAACTTATTGTATGGTGGGGTTTATTGGACGACCCTTGCCCAATACTTTTTGGATAACGCACAGTAAGAATTATATGCTAATATGATCACTATTGAATCAATACACTAAAAGACAGCGAACAACTATGAAAAAATCGTTTTATATTTGTCTATTCATCCTCTGCTCCATGAGTGCACACGCACAGCAAATGTATCGTTGGACAGACAGTGAAGGCGTGGTGCATTACACCGAATATGCCCCTGAAGAGACCCGCGAACAGATTCTCAACTTCAAAGATAATGAAGAAAAATCTGCCCCTGCTTCTGTGAAAAAAGTGGACATCATGCGCACCAGTGCTGCCGTCTTAGTAGAAATGCCAAATGGCCGCAAAGCCGTCAGCAATGACAATGATGCGCCGGTTGCCACCAACTTAAGCGCCGCTCAAAAAATGAGTGAAATGACCTTCTGCCAAACGGTACAAGCGAATATTGCCACTTTTGAAGCATTGAAAAAAGGTGAAGTGGCATCCCTAATGTGGGTGTCGCGCCAAGGTGAAACCATCCCCATGAATGACACGCAAATCGATGCGCACTACAAAGCAAACATAGATAATTTAGAACAATATTGTTTACAATAGACGCCATCGAGTTCTATAGTGATTCAGCATTTTACAAATGGAGCTTTGCGGCTCCATTTTTTCGTTAATATTTTCTGTTGAGAAAGCAACTTATGAAAACCTCACATTTTCCATTGAGCACCACTAAAGAGTTTCCGAAAGATGCGGAAATTGTCTCCCATCAATTGATGATCAAATCCGGCATGATCCGCCGTTTGACTTCAGGTTTATACACTTGGGCACCGCTTGGTTTACGCGTACTGTCTAAAGTGGAAAACGTGGTGCGTGAAGAGATGAATAAAGCCGGCGCCCTTGAATTGTTGATGCCATTTGTTCAACCTGCTGAATTGTGGCAAGAATCGGGCCGCTGGGATAAATTCGGTAAGCAATTGTTGACCTTCAAAGATCGCCATGACAAAGATTATTGCTTAGGCCCAACTCATGAAGAAGTGGTGACAGACTATGCGCGCCAAGAGCTCAAAAGCTATCGTCAATTGCCGGTGAACTTCTATCAAATTCAATGGAAATTCCGTGATGAAATCCGCCCGCGTTTTGGCGTGATGCGCTCCCGTGAATTCTTAATGAAAGATGCGTACTCATTCCACATTGACAGCGCCTCTTTAGAAAAAGAGTATCAAAACATGTACAACGCCTACTGTGCAATTTTTGATCGCTTGCAATTAGAGTACCGCGCAGTATTGGCAGACTCAGGCGCCATCGGTGGCGATCGTTCACAAGAATTCCATGTCTTGGCCGATTCCGGTGAAGATGCCATCGTCATTTCTAACGGCTCAACCTATGCGGCAAACATTGAGCGCGCAGAAACGCATCGCGGTGAGAAATATGCCGCGCCCACACAAGCCTTTGAAAAAGTGGCAACGCCGAATGCGCGCTCTGTGGAAGATGTGGCAAAACAGTTAAATGTCCCCACAAGTCAAATCACTAAGACATTGATTGTGCATGGTGTGGATGGCAACCTCTTGGCAATTTGTTTGCGTGGCGACCATTCTTTGAATGAAGTCAAAGCTGAAAACTTTAAAGACATTGCAAGCCCACTTCGCTTTGCAACCGATGCAGAAATTATTGAAAAATTAGGTGTTTCCCCAGGTTCAATTGGCCCTGTGAATTTACCGATTCCTGTCTTGTTTGATCATGCCCTTTATTCATCTAGCGACTTCATTTGTGGCGCGAATGACAATGGCTTCCATTATGTGGGCGTGAACTTTGAACGCGATCTACCTTTAACAGAAACTTTTGACTTACGCAACATTGAAGAAGGCGATGTATCGCCCGATGGTCAAGGCACTGTCCGCTTCATCCGTGGGATTGAAGTCGGTCACATTTTCCAATTGGGCAATAAATACAGTCAAGCGATGAATGCTTCTGTTGTGAATGAAAATGGCGAGCAAACCTTTATGGAAATGGGTTGTTATGGCATTGGCGTTTCGCGCATTGTGGCATCTGCCATTGAGCAATCCCATGATGACAAAGGCATCATTTGGCCGGATGCCATGGCACCGTTCCAATTGTCATTGATTCCAATGAACTATCATAAATCTGAAATGGTTAAAGAGCTCACTGACAAATTGTATGCTGAGTTTATGGCGCGCGGCGTTGAAGTGTTATTGGAAGATCGCGACATTCGCCCAGGCAATGCCTTTAATGATCATGAACTCGTGGGCATTCCGCACCGTTTAGTGATTGGTGAACGTGGTCTTAAAAACAATGAGCTTGAATACAAAGGCCGTAAAGATGCTGAAAGCACCTTCATCTCTGTCGATTCTGCCATTGAATTTGTGATGGATCAATTGAAATAATTCATGCCATCTATCAAAAGCCGCGCAATTGATATTGTGCGGCTTGTTTAAATCGCACCCATAAAAAAACGCCTGACGATTCAGGCGTTTTTTGCATCAAGGATGTTTAAATTATTTATTTAAACCTGCTTGCGCCATGACTTCTGTTGCGAAATCGATTGTTTCGATTTCAACGCCTTCGCCTAATTCAAAGCGAACGAATGCAGTCACTTTCGCAGATTTAGATTTCAACAATTTGCCAACGCTCATGTCTGGATCTTTGATGAATGCTTGACCTTCTAAAGTCACTTCTTCTAAGTACTTACGAATGCGGCCTTCAACCATTTTTTCTACGATGTCAGCTGGCTTACCAGATTCAGCCGCTTGTGCTGAATAGATTTCGCGTTCTTTTTCTAACAATTCAGCAGGCACTTCTGATGCATCGATGCATACAGGGTTTGCAGCTGCGATGTGCATGGCAACATCTTTTGCTAACTCTTCATCGCCGCCTTGTACTTCAACGATTGCCGCGATGCGACCACCGTGAACGTAGCCACCGATTGTACCGGTTGCATTCAATACAGTTAAACGACGTACATTCATGTTTTCGCCGATTTTAGCGATCAAACCTTTACGCACTTCATCAACCGTTGAACCATTTAATGGTTGTGCTGCCAATTCTTCAACTGTGTTGACATCATTGTTCAATGCAATGTCAGCTGCGTCGTTTGCAAATTTCAAGAAGTCTTCGTTTTTAGTCACAAAGTCTGTTTCACAGTTCACTTCTAAAATTAATGCTTTCGTACCGTTTTGACGAACCAACAATAAGCCTTCAGCTGCAGCACGATCAGATTTTTTATCTGCTTTTGCTAAACCGTTTTTACGCATCAAATCGATCGCCGCTTCCATGTCGCCGTTCGTTTCAGTCAATGCTTTTTTACAATCCATCATTGCTGAACCAGTACGTTCACGGAGTTCTTTAACCATTGCAGCAGTAATATTTGCCATTTTAAAACCTCATTAAATTAATGAATATCACTAAAACAAAAGCGCCCAATCAACCATCTGTTTGCTCGGGCGACTTTCATTTAACGCTTTGAAACAATCTATGTTTGATTATGCTTCTGTCGCAACTTCAGTCGCTTCTACATAACCGTCTTTTTCAACGATTTCAGAAACTAATTTTGCGTTAGAACCACGACCTTCGATCACTGCATCAGCTGCTGCTTGTGCATACAATTGAATGGCACGGATCGCATCATCGTTACCTGGGATTACATAGTCAACACCTTCAGGTGAGTTGTTTGTATCCACAACAGCGATTACAGGAATACCCATTTTACGAGCTTCTGCAACGGCATTTTTTTCGTAGCCAACATCGATTACGAACAATGCATCAGGAATAGATGGCATGTCTTTGATACCGCCAAGGCTGCGCTCTAATTTTTCTAATTCGCGAGTCAATAAGATGCCTTCTTTCTTCGTTAAACGCTCAATTGAACCGTCTGCTTTCATCGCTTCAATTTCACGTAAACGCTTGATAGAGTTCTTAACAGTTTTGAAGTTTGTCAACATACCGCCTAACCAACGGTGATCAACGTATGGTTGACCTGCGCGAGTTGCTTCAGCTGCAACGATTTCTTGCGCTGCACGCTTAGTACCAACAAATAAAACGCGACCATTTTTTGCAGCGATGCTAGAAATTACATTCATGGCATCTTCAAATAAAGGCATTGTTTTTTCTAAGTTGATGATATGAATTTTTTGACGTTCACCAAAGATGTAAGTTTTCATCTGTGGATTCCAGTAACGAGTTTGGTGACCGAAGTGAACGCCAGCTTCAAGCATATCGCGCATTGTAACGTTTGACATATTGATTTCCTTTGAAATTTAGGGTTGAGCCTCCAAGCATATTTAAGCGGACTTTACAGCACCCAGCACTTAAACAGTTCAGCTTGTGAGTCGTTGAATAAAAAATACTTCTAGTTTTTGCCAAAATGAGCAAAAGATAGAAGCACGGCTTTATACCATGTGAGGCAAAAAAAATCAATTTCTTTCAAACAATAAGGGGTAATTAAACACCTTTTGCCTGACTACAAGATTGGCACTTTTCATGCTAGACTACACACATCAATATTTAAGGAATGTGAGTATGAATTATAAAAATGATTGCTTCATTAAAGCACTTTTGCGTGAGCCAACCCATCGTACACCTTGCTGGATGATGCGCCAAGCGGGTCGTTATTTACCTGAATATCGCGCAACGCGTGCGAAAGCTGGCAACTTTATGAATTTGTGCATGTCGCCTGAATTGGCCACAGAAGTCACATTGCAGCCCATTGACCGTTTCGGTTTTGATGCGGCCATTTTATTTTCTGACATTTTAACCATTCCTGATGCGATGGGTATGGACTTAACCTTTGTGGAAGGCAAAGGCCCGATCTTCCAAAAACCTTTAACCACAGAGGCACAAATCAAACAATTGCCAAAAGTGGGCATGGAAGAAGAGTTAGGTTACGTGATGGATGCTGTGCGCATGATCACGAAAGAACTTGACGGCCGCGTGCCTTTAATTGGTTTCTCAGGCAGCCCTTGGACACTTGCAACTTACATGCTTGAAGGCTCAAGCAGCAAAGAGTACACCAAAATCCGTGGTTTAATGTATTCAAACCCTGCCCTTTTACACACGTTGCTTGATCAATTGAGCGATGTGATCATCGATTATTTAAATGCACAAATCGTCAATGGTTGTGCTGCTGTACAGATCTTTGACACTTGGGGCGGCTTACTCAGCAAAGAGTGCTACAACGAATTCTCTCTGCGTTACATGAAGAAAATTTTAGCAGGCCTCATCAAAAACTATAAAGAGCAAGAAATTCCATCGATCATCTTTACTAAAAATGGTGGTGCATGGATCTCTGAACAAGCGAACAGCGGCGCAAATGCCATTGGTTTAGACTGGATGACAGATTTATCCCACGCACGCGCATTGGTGGGCGATAAAGTGGTGCTTCAAGGCAATATGGATCCTGCGGTATTGCTCAGCAATCCTGACGTTGTGCGCGCTGAAGTGAAAAAAGTTCTCGATAAGTTTGGCGTGGGCGGCGGTCACATCTTTAACTTAGGTCACGGTATTTTCCCTGGCATTGACCCTGAAAACGTCAAAGCAATGGTGGATGCAGTGCGCGAATTCAGTCCTGCCTATCACTAAAGAGAGTCACGATGCAACATGACAAACATTGGAGCGATGATGTAGAAATCTTCTCTTCAGGTGCCATCGTGGTTCGCATAGAACATAAAAGCTTTCGGTATTTACTGCTGAAAGCTTATAACTTTTGGGATTTCCCAAAAGGTCAGGTGGAATCTGGTGAAAGTGCCATAGAAGCAACCATTCGTGAAGTGGAAGAAGAGACCACCATTACGGACCTCAACTTTCGCTGGGGGCAAGAGTTTTATCAAACCCCCGCTTATTTTAAAGGTAAAAAAATTGCGCGCTATTATTTAGCCGAAACCCATCGTCATGAGATCTCGCTCCCCGTTAATCCGGAGCTCGGTCATCCTGAGCACAATGATTGGATCTGGGCAACCCGATCACAAGCCCTAAAATTGGTCACCCCGCGTGTGCGTGAAGCCATTTATTGGTCTGATCTTTTTTTAGCCCATGATCCTAGAATTGTATAAATGCGATAATTATCATGCTGTACACAAATTTATTTTACATTTATCCTAGTGTATAGTATGAAAACAGTAGCTCTATTACGAATGAACGGAGAATTACGAGATGGCAGCACCACTCACAAAAATCGTATGTATAGATGATGATCAGGACATCCTGAGCATCATCGAATTTTCTTTGTCTGAGGTTGGTGGTTTTGAGGTCTTAGCTTGCAATTCTGGCGCTGAAGCATTGGCTAAAGTGGATGCATTTGGGCCCCAACTCTTCTTAATTGATGTGATGATGCCCAATATGAGCGGCCCTGAATTGTTAGTGGAATTGCATAAGCAACCACAATACGCTTCAACCCCCGCCATATTTCTCACCGCAAATGCCAACTTTGCCGCCTATTCAGAGGCTAAACCGCCAAAACTTTTAGGCGTGTTAACCAAGCCTTTTGATCCGATGCAGTTGCCTGAGCGCATCCAAAAACTTTGGGATGAATTCATGTAATGAGGAATCAGACAATACTCTCAGTATTGCGTGATGCAGGACAATATTTCCACACCTATTCAGGCAGCACATTTGTTGTCTTGCTAGATCGCGTCGAGCATTCCGATGCCGCCTCCATCGCAGAAGACTTAGCGTTTTTATGCGCCCTTAACATCAAAATCATTCTCCTTGTCCCACCGATGCCGATTGGCAAAGCTGTGGTGATTGAGTCTGAAGAAGCCCTTGAAAAGTTAGTGATCGAAAGCCAAATTGCCCAGCGCAAAATGGAAACATTGCTCACACAAGCGTTTCATCAATACCGCATCACCACCAGCATTGTCTCTTGCAATGCGGTGACAGCGCGCCCATATGGCATTCATAACGGCGTGGATTTTGGCTATTTTGGTAAACCTCGCAGCATCAAAGGTGATGCCCTGAACAATCTCCTTGGCCATGCCCAATGCATGATGGTGCCAACGTTTGGCTATGCCTCAACGGGGGACACGTTCATCATGGATGGCTTAGAGATGGCAGAACGCATCGCAAGCCATTTGCAATGTGAAAAGCTTCTGATCTTGACAGAAAAAGCGCCAATTCTCCCACGAGAAATGAATGCGAATCTTGCCAAAGTCTTGATGCATGATGAGGCCTTATCCGACAAGCACAAAGCCATTTTGAGTCTCAGCATTCCTGCCATTGAAAGTGGCGTGGAGCGCGTGCACATTTTAAATGCCGCCACAGAAGGCGTGCTCATTTATGAGCTATTGACCCGTGATGGCGTCGGCGCAATGATCACCAATGAACCGTATGATGAGATCAAACCTGCGGAAATTGGGGACATTCAAGCCCTCAAGCATTTAATGCAACCCTGGGAAGACAATGGCACATTGAAAAAGCGCAGCATCAGTGAACTTGAAAAAGACATTGAACACTTTTTCCTCATGTTCCGTGATCATTCATTGATTGGTGCGGTGGCTTATTATCCTCATGCGGAATCAAAAACGGCTGAGCTTGCCTCGCTTTTAGTGCATCCTGATTATCGCAAAGCAAAAAAAGCCAATGCCCTGCTCCATTTTATTGAGCAAAAAGCCTTGGCCGATGGTTTAGATTCACTCTTTTTATTGACCACACAAACTGCGTTGTGGTTCATGGAAAATGGCTTTCAGGTGGCAGACATTGATCATTTGCCCCCGAAAAAGCTTGCCGAGTATGACTATACTCGCAATTCAAAAGTGCTGATCAAGCCGTTACGCTCGCACCCATAACGATACATTCGACTCTTTGGTGTTCATTTCACGATGAACACTGAAGCCTTCGATTGCCTCGATTTTCATGGCAAGGCTGCGTTCAATCACCAAATATCGCACTGATGCAAAGTGTGGGGAGGCTTGCAATGCCGTCAAGGCATTGGTTAACAGCTCTGGCAGGCCAAAGGGCGGATCTAAAAAGATCACACCATATGCTTGCCTCAAAGCTGCCACTTGCACCGCATCTTTATTAAGGAGCTGATAGCGCTCACGCTCTTTACAAATGCTCATCACATTTTGTTTGAGCATGGCAAAAGCTTCGCGATCTTTTTCCACAAACGTCACCGATTTTGCACCGCGTGAGAGTGCTTCCATGCCAAGGGCGCCGCTGCCTGCAAAAAGATCTAAACACGTTTGCCCAATGATGATCGGTTGTAACCAATTAAAGAGCGTTTCACGCATACGATTGCCCGTTGGGCGTAAACCCTCTTTGTCCATCACGGTTAATAAGCGTGAACGATAATCGCCGCCGATGATGCGAATGGTGTGAGATTGTGTCTTTTTCATTACGGTGCCAATGTCTGTTTTTTGTGAGATTCGATCCATTCAAACGTCGCATCATTGAGCTCTTGTACGCTCTTGCCTTCGCTTTCAATCAATGGACCAATGGTGACTTCAATGGTGCCTGGTTTCTTTAAAAGCTTACCGCGCGGCCATGCACAACCTGAGTTATGGCTCACCGGCAAAATGGGTGCTTTTAATTTAGATGCCACTAAAAATGCACCATTTTTATAAGGAATCGATTGATCCGGCGCAACGCGCGTCCCTTCTGGAAAAATGATGAGGGGAATGTGATCGGCTAAGCGCGCTTTGGCGCTGTCAATCATCATTTTTAGCGCTTTTTTGCCTTCAGAGCGATCGATTGCCACTGGGTTTAAACGCTTCAAACCTTGTCCGAAAATCGGAATGCGCAGCAACTCTTTTTTCAACACAAAGCAGTACACCGGAAAAATCACCGGATACAAAAAAGTCTCAAAGGTGGATTGATGGTTAGAGATGATGATCGCAGGGCGATCTTTGAGTAATGCAATGTTCTCAAGCCCATTGACCTTATATTTGACCCCCGCGATGATGCGTAACAGCGTTAAGGCCAAACCACACCATGCGCGAATCAAGGGATAATATTGGCGCTCAGGCATGAAGTATGACACTAAAATCATAAATGGGATGAAGATTACAGCGATCAAAATCAATGTAATGAAATAGAGTAACGATCGAATCCATTGGATCATATCAATTTTCCTAATAACGCTTGAACAAAAGCAGCTAAATTGGGATACACCGCGACATTTTGATGTTGTGCCAAGACTTTTGCTTGCTCGCTTTGCCCGTAACCTGTGGTGACTAAAATCGGCGTCACTCCTGCATTGAGCGCCGCTTGAACATCACTGAGTTTATCGCCCACAAAATAGGTGCGCTCACCTGCTTGAATACCAAACTCAGCTTTCAATGCATTGAGCATGCCGGGGTTCGGCTTATGGTCAGGATGCGTGCGCTCTAGTGCTGGGCAATAATAAAAAGCATCGATGTGTGCGCCCACTTTCGCGCACTCTCGATGCATTTTTTCCGTGATGCGCATCAGCATTGCTTCATCATACAATCCGCGGCCAATGCCACGCTGATTGCTCGCAACACCCACTTTAATGCCCGCTTGATTCAACGCTGCAATCGCACGCAACGATGACGCAATGGGCAACCATTCCTCCGGGCATTTGATGTAATCGGGGCTATCATCATTGATCACCCCGTCACGATCGAGCATCACTAATCGTGGCAACATTTTAGATGTCTTGCAACAAAGATAAATCCGCCATGTTTTTAAAATATTGGCGAATCAAGTTGAGCAAATGTAAGCGATTTTCACGCACCGCTAAATCATCACACATCACCATGGTTTCTGTAAAGAACTGGTCTAATGGCGCTGCTAATGTGGATAAATGCGACAACGTTGCCACATAATCATGCGCTTGCATTGCATCTTTCAAGGCAGGCTCAATGGATGAAATTGCTGCAAACAATGCCTTTTCAGCATCTTCTTGCAACAAGGCAGCATCGACAGTCATGGCCGCTTGATCTTTTAAGTTTTTCGTTAAAATGTTCGAGATGCGTTTATTCGACTGAATCAAGCTGTGGGCAGCATCCGTTGTTCTAAATGCGGTGATCGCACGAAGGCGACGCAAAATATCAAGCGGATTGTTTAAATCAAGGGCAGAAATCGACTCAAATGTATCGTGCGCAATGCCAAGCTCTGCCGTATAGGCTTTCATGCGCTCTAAAATATAGTTGAGCACTTTCTCTTCCACATCATCTTTTTGCAATGCTTGTGGCAAGTTCATGAATGCAACATTGATGAGATCTTTTAAGTCTAAATCAATCTCTTTTTCAATGGAGATGCGCAAAATACCCAAAGCCGCACGGCGCAAACTGTACGGATCGCGTGAACCGGTTGGGATTTGACCGATGGCAAAAATGCCCACGATCGTATCTAAACGCTCTGCAATCGCTAAGGCTTGGGCTTCTTTTGATTCAGGCAAACGGTCACCGGCAAATTTTGGCCAATACACTTGCTCTAAGGCATGAGCCGTGCGTGCATCTAAACCTTGTTCAAGGGCATAATATCGACCCATCGTGCCTTGTAATTCTGGGAATTCTTGCACCATGTTGCTCAATAAATCAGATTTATATAAGCTTGCCGCTTGTGCTGTAATCTCAACATCTGCACCGATTGATCGAGCAATCACGGCACTTAATGCCCCAACGCGATCCGTTTTATCTTTCTGTGAGCCCAACTGTGTTTGGAAAATCGTGGTGGCTAAACGGGGCAAATAATCTGCCAATGGGATTTTTTTATCTGAATTCCAGAAGAAATCCGCATCGCTAAAACGAGGACGAATCACGCGCTCATTCCCGCTGATCACCTCTTGTGGATTTTCGCTTTCAATGTTGCTCACAAAGCAGAAATAGCGCGTCAACTTGCCATCTTTATCCACAATTGGGAAATATTTTTGATTGTCCTGCATCGTGGAGATCAATGCTTCTTGTGGCACATCTAAAAAGTGTTCTTCAAATTGTCCCACCAACACAACTGGCCATTCCACAAGCGCCGTCACTTCATCTAATAACGCTGGCAACATAATCGCTTGACCATATTGTGCGGTGGCTTTTTCCACTTGTGCCACAATCGCCGCTTTACGGTCATTAAAGTTCGCCATCACTTTGCCATCGTTTAACAACAAGGCTTCATAATCACTCGGTGCATTAATGGTTAAAGTGCCTTCTGAATGAAAACGATGACCGCGAGTGGTGCGACCAGAAGTGACGCCCATGATTTCTGTTTCGATCACATCATTGCCATACAGCAACACAATCCAACGCACAGGGCGCACAAATTCAAATTCATTGGACTCCCAACGCATTCTTTTTGCGATCGGCAATTTATTGAGGGCATGGAGCAACATTTGTGGCACCAAATCCACTGTTTTTTGCCCTGAAATGGTTTCAGTGTATGCAAACCATTCGCCTTTATCGGTGGCAACGGTTTGCAATTCGCTCACATCCACGCCACAACCACGGGCAAAGCCTAACAATGCTTTGGTCGGTTCACCATCTTTCATGCCTGCTGAGACTGCAGGACCGCGTTTTTCATTCACATAATCGGCTTGCTGATCCATCAAGCCTTTAATCAATAAGCCAAAACGGCGCGGGGCAGCGAATACTTCACAAGCATCAAATGATAATTTCGCTTGTTGTAATTCTGCTTCGATCAATCCTTTGAAATCATTGGACAATGTGTTTAAAAACTTTGGTGGGAGCTCTTCGGTCCCAATTTCAATCAATAAGTCTGCTGTGCTCATGCGATCTCATCCATAAAAAGAAAAAACTATAATCCCTTAAGATTATAGTTTTTTAGTTGATTCGGTCAAAATTTTAACCAATTTTTGCAATTGCGGTCTCTAAACGCGCAAGCGTTCGCTCTTTACCCACGAGCATTAAGGTCTCATCTAAGTTTGGAGACTGCGCGCGGCCAACGATCGCTGTGCGTAGTGGCATGCCAATTTGTCCCATTTTGATGTTCATGGTTTTTGTTAAGGCTTTCATTGCACCTTTTAATTCTGCAGATTCCCAAACATCAAGCGCCGCTAAATCATCTTTGAGCGCCATCAATACAGGTTTACTCTCTGCGGTTAAATGGTGGGCAACGGATTCTTCATCATATGTTAATTCTGTCACATATAGGTACTGAATCATTTCGGCCAGTTCCACCATTGTTTGACAACGGGCAACGTGGGCTTTCACCGCTTCGGCTAAATATGCCATGTCTGTGGGTTCAATGCCTAAAGCATTTAAATAAGGCACCAACAATGTAGCTAAATCAGCGGGATCTTTTTCAATCATATAATGCTGATTGAGCCACAATAATTTACTGGTGTTAAAGGCGCTCGCGGCTTTGTTCACATCTTTTAGATCGAACAATTCAACCATTTCATCCCATGAGAAAATCTCTTGATCCCCGTGTGACCAACCTAAACGGATTAAGTAGTTCAATACCGCTTCTGGCAAATAACCTTCATCACGATATTGTGTCACGCTCACCGCACCATGACGTTTAGACAATTTTTGGCCATCATCCCCTAAAATCATCGCAACGTGTGCATATTGTGGCACAGGTGCATTTAAGGCTTTGAGGATATTGATTTGTCTTGGCGTGTTGTTGATGTGATCATCCCCACGCACAACATGTGTGATGCCCATGTCCATATCATCGATCACGACACAGAAATTATACGTCGGCGTACCATCTGGGCGCGCAATGATCAAATCATCTAATTCACTGTTTTGGAAGGTGATGGTGCCATGCACTAAATCATCAAAGCTTGTGGCGCCATCAATCGGGTTACGAAAACGCACCACAGGTTTAATGCCTTCAGGAATGGCAGGCAATACTTTACCGGCCTCAGGGCGCCATTTACCGTTATAACGTGGTTTTTCTTTGTTCGCTTCTGCTCGGTCACGCATCTCTTGTAATTCTTCTTGCGTACAGTAGCAATAGTAAGCGGTGCCCGCTTCTAACATTTCAGCGATCACTTCTTTATAACGATCAAAACGTTTGGTTTGATAAAAAGGACCTTCATCAAAATTTAAGCCCAACCAGTTTAAACCATCAATGATGGCAGCGACTGCTTCAGGGGTTGAACGCTCTAAATCCGTATCTTCAATGCGAAGCACTGTTTCGCCTTTGTTATGGTGCGCATATAAACAGGAATAAAGGGCAGTTCTCGCACCACCGATGTGTAAATAGCCCGTTGGAGAGGGTGCAAATCGCGTTCTAACTTTCATACTCATTTACTTTCTCGATTAAAATTGAACCTGCACATCAGCCATTCATGAATGGGCGCACAGGTATACATTAAAAAACAAACATCCTTCATTATACGCTTGTGAGACAATATTTCATTATTCCGAGCGTTTTAAGCGGCTTGCGATCCATAAACCTAATTCAAACAATAAGATGGTCACACCGGCAAACGCCACTTGAGATAAAACATCGGGCGGCGTCACCACAGCAGCCACCACAAAGGCGCCAATGATGATGTAAGGGCGTTTTGCTTTGATGTCCTTTGCGCTGATCACATCCATCAACACCAATAAAATGATGGCCACAGGCACTTCAAAGGCCACACCAAAAATGAAAAATAGACGCAGTACTACGGATAAATATTGTCCGATGTCGGTGGCCATCTCAACGCCATCGGGTGTTGTGCCCACTAAAAACTTCACCATCAAGGGCATCACCGCATAATAAGAAAAGAGCATGCCCGTATAAAAGAGCAAAATACTTGAGGCCAATAATGGAAACACCAAGCGCTTCTCTTTTTGATAGAGCCCTGGGGCAATGAAGCGCCAAATTTGATACACCACCCACGGCACCGCTAAGAAAAATGAGAGCCATAAGGTCAATTTAATCGGCACAATGAAGGGGGAGATGAGTTCTGTCGCGATCAATTTACTGCCCGCAGGCAATGCATTGATGAGCGGCTGGGCAATGAAGGTATAGATGTCATTTCTAAACCAAATCAAGCAAAAGAAGATGACGAAAACGCCCAATAATGCACGCAAAATGCAGGTTCTCAACTCCATCAAATGTTGAATGAGTGATTGTTGATTGAGGTTGTTATCTGTTGTGTTCTGATCTGTCATAACGCTAGGTTCTATTTAAAAGCAGTTCTTGAACCATTCTTGAGCCGGACACACCGACTAAAAGAACGATGAAGGCAATGAGCGCACACTTCGCCGCAGGTTTACCGCGCAATCCTCTAAAATGATGCAGCGCTAACAGTGTCACAAAGAGCACTAAAGAGACGATGGATAAAATCGAGCGATGGATGAACTGGCGGTCAAACCAGAGATCGGAAAATGGCAAGGCCGTCAATAAACTCAATGACAACAATACCGCACCAATGGCCATCAATTGAAACAACCATTTTTCCATGCTCATCAACGGTGGCAAATGGCTAAAAAAGTAGCCCGTGGGATTTTTCAAATAACTGTGACGCAGCACAATGATCGCAGCTTGAATCCCCACCACCATCAACACTGCATAAGCAATGATGGATAAAATGATGTGCAAACTTAAAATCGGGCGCGCGCCGCTCAAAGTGAGCTGCGAATGATAACTTTCTGACACCACCAAAGAGATGATGGCCAAAACCATCGCCACAATGGTCAAATCCGGATGCTTACGAGCATTCGGGAGCATGATCATCAACATTGCTAAAATCGTCAGGGAAAATGCATTGGCCGCCCCGATGTTGATGGCGCCACTGCCGATGGTTAATGCATGACTGAGCATCCAAGCATGAGAGATCACGCCAATCCAAGCAAAGGCGAGCGTGACATTGATGCTCTTTTTAGGCAATTTGCCCTTCACCCAGCACACCATACCCAATATTGCGATGAGGTAGCAGGCAATATTCACGATGAAAAGTAGCGTATTCATAACTTTATCTGTATCAACATTGTTGAAGAATGACTTTCAAGGAATGCCTAATTAAAGTAAACTAGGCGGCTAATAGACTATAATACACTAATTTATTTCATTTCTGAGGCATTATGTTTGAAAATTTAAGTGATCGTTTGCGCCAAACGATGAAATCGCTTCGCGGACAAGCAAGATTAACGGAAGACAACATTAAAGATGCTTTGCGTGAAGTGCGCATGGCGCTTTTAGAGGCGGACGTTGCCTTGCCAGTGGTGAAATCTTTCATCACTCGCGTCAAAGAGCGCGCCGTAGGCCGTGAAGTTCAAGGCAGTTTGAATCCAGGGCAAGTGCTCGTTAAAGTGGTGCATGAAGAACTCATCGAAGTGATGGGCGCTGAAAATGCAGAGCTTGATCTACGCACGCAGCCGCCAGCTGTCATTTTAATGGCAGGCTTACAAGGTGCGGGTAAAACCACCACCACAGGTAAATTGGCCGCTTTCTTAAAAGAGAAGAAAAACAAAAAAGTGATGGTGGTCAGTGCGGACGTTTATCGCCCTGCCGCGATCGAGCAGCTGAAAACCGTTGCGGGCAAAGTTGGCGCAGAATGGATTCCATCCGATGCTTCTGAAAAACCTGTCGACATCGTACTTCGTGCAAAAGATTGGGCGAAAAAAAGCGGTGCGGACATCCTTATTGTGGATACCGCGGGCCGTTTACACATTGATGAAGTGTTGATGGATGAGATCAAAAGCATTCATGCAGCCGTTGAGCCAATTGAAACGCTCTTTGTGGTCGATGCGATGACGGGTCAAGATGCCGTCAATACTGCTAAAGCCTTTGATCAAGCCTTACCTTTAACCGGTGTGATATTAACGAAAGTTGATGGTGATGCGCGCGGTGGTGCGGCATTATCTGTGCGCCAAATCACAGGTAAACCGATTAAATTCATCGGTATGGGCGAAAAATTAGATGCCCTCGATCCTTTCCATCCTGACCGCATGGCGTCGCGCATTTTAGACATGGGCGATGTGTTGAGTTTAGTGGAAGAGATTCAATCAAAAGTTGACCAAAACAAAGCGGCACAATTAACTGAGAAATTCAAAAAGAATCAACAATTTGATTTAGATGATTTCAAAACCCAAATGGAGCAAATGCTCAACATGGGCGGCATCAATACCTTCTTAGACAAATTGCCGGGCATGGGCGACATTTCACAAAAAGTGAAAGATAAAGCCGATGACTCAGTATTCCAAAAGAAAATTGCCATCATCAACTCCATGACGCCAAAAGAGCGCAAAGATTACAAATTGCTCAAAGGCCCTCGCCGCATGCGCATTGCCAACGGTTCTGGCTGTGATATTCAAGATGTGCACCGTTTGGTCAAAGAGTTCGAACAAATGCAACGCATGATGAAAGAGCTCAAAAAAGGTGGCATTGGTAAAGTGATGCGCACATTCCAAGGCTTAAAACAATTCATGCCCAAATAAGGAGATGTGGCAAACATGAGTGAAATGAAAGATTCTGCCCTCAATCAACAGTTGTATTCCGTGCTTGAAAAAACATTACAAGCAGGCGTCATTGAGCAACGCAGAAAACGCCGTTGGGGCATTTTCTTTAAAATCTTGTTTGCCATCTACTTTCTTTTTGTGATTGCGCTGATCACCGCCGGCCCAATGCTGGCCGATCAGCAAAAATATTTAGATGACAACGGTGAGCCTTTAACGGCTTACACCGCTGTGATTCGCATTGAAGGCGAGATTGCCGCATCCACAGATGCCAGCGCAGATCAAATCATCTCTGCCCTGAAAAAAGCCTTCAATGACCCAAAAGCCACAGCGATTGTGCTGCGCATCAATTCAGGTGGCGGATCGCCCGTGCAAAGTGGCTATGTGTATGATGAAATCAATCGTTTGAAAGCCTTGCACTCTAAAAAAGTGTACGCCGTGATTATGGACATTGGTGCATCGGGTGCGTATTACATTGCCTCTGCGGCCGATGAAATTTACGCAGATCGTGCAAGTTTAGTGGGTTCAATTGGCGTCACTGCTGCATCCTTTGGGTTTGTGGATGCCATGCACAAACTTGGTGTTGAGCGCCGTTTATACACATCTGGCGAGCATAAAGCCTTTTTAGATCCTTTCTCTCCACAAAATGCGTTGGAAACTGATTTTTGGAAAAATGTACTCAACACTGTGCACCTTCAATTCATCGATGCTGTGAAAAAAGGTCGCGGGGATCGCTTACAAAACAATCCTGAACTCTTCAGCGGCTTAATTTGGAGTGGTGAACAAGCGCTGCCTTTAGGTTTAATCGATGGCTTAGGCTCCACAAGTAGCTTAGCGCGCGATGTGATTAAAGCCCCTGCTTTGGTGGATTTCACTGTGGAAGAAACAGGGCTCAGCCGTTTTATGAAAAAAATTGGCACACAAGCTTTGACAGGATTGTTTACCTCTGCAAACACCGTGCAATTGCGATAATCTCCCTAAAAATGCGACTAATGGCTGATGTGTACTACACTAACTGCATTCCGCTCATTTAGGTCAAATAAAAACTATGGAAAAATTTTTCATGCGCTGCATCCATCAAACCGATGGTGAAGCCCTTGCTAAAAAACTCGCAAAAGTCTATGTCATGGTGCATTTAAAACTCAACCATACCCACTATGTCCGTGAGGAAAATGACGCCACATTAACAGAATTGGCCCATCATCTTGTGAGCAAGGTGGAAAGCAAAGCCGCCCAAACCAATGGGCGACATGCTGCAATTTTATCGGCGCTCTATTTAACAGATGATCCGATGATCTAAGCATAATCCGCACGCGTGCGGGTCATGGATAAGCCAACATAATCCGTAAAATCAATGGCATTGGGCTTTTTGAGCTCTAAATACAATGATTGTGTGCCATAGGTGGTGAGCACATGCTCAGCAATCGTTTCGGCCAATGTTTCCACCAATTGAAACGATGATGACTCAATCAACGCTTTGACGCTTTTTGAAACTTTCTCATAATCGAGCGCATCTGCAATGTCCTCAGTCGAGGCGGGCTTTTTATTGTCCCACGCCATTTCAAGCGAAATGATCACAGGCTGCTTAGCCACGCGCTCAAAATCATAAATGCCAATGATGGCCTCTGCCTTCAGATTGCGGATGATGACTGTATCCATATTCTAACCTTTTTTAAATGAATCAATAACGGGCTTTAGGATATGATCCCAAAATTTTCAGCAATGATGCCCGATTTTCAATTTCATTCAAGGCTTTTTGTACTTTAATGTCCGCTTGGTGCCCTAAAATATCAATATAAAAGAGGTAACCCCACATGGTGTGTTTCGCAGGGCGCGATTCGATGCGCGTCATCGTCACACTGTGAGCGGACAAAGGTTCGATCAATTGATTGAGCAAACCTGGGCGATCATTGGCCGACACAATGAAGGTGGTTTTATCATCGCCACTTTCAGGCACTTGCTTGTTGCCAATGACCAAAAAGCGCGTGGTGTTTGAGGTATCATCTTCAATGTAGCGCGCTAAAATCGGAATCTCATAAAATTTGGCCGCTTCTTCACTTGCGAGCGCTGCCGATGATTGTGGTTCTGCTTGTGATTGCTTTAAGGCTTCCACATTTGAATGACACGCGATGCGCTCTGCATTTGGCAAATGTTTATCTAACCAACCGCGGCATTGGGCTAAAGATTGCGGATGGGCAAAGACTTTTTTCACATCTTGCACCGTTTTGGCACTTGAAATTAGGTTCTGATGGATGCGAAGCGTTGTCTCCCCACAGATGGACAATGGCGTTTGCGCAAAGCAATCGAGCGTTAAATTCACCGCGCCTTCCGTTGAGTTTTCCACAGGCACCACCCCAAAATCCACCTGCCCTGTTTCAACGGCTCTGAACACATCTGGAATGGTGGCTTGTGGCACTAAATCAGCCGATCCGCCAAATTGCTTTTTCGCGGCCAATTCAGAAAATGTCTTCTCTGGGCCTAAGAACGCAATTTGTAAGGGTTTTTCTAAAGATAAACAAGTGGACATGATCTCGCGAAACAGTCGCGCAATTTCAGCATTTGGAATGGGTCCTTGGTTTTTCTCCATATAATTGGACAAAACTTGTGCCTCACGCTCAGGGCGATACATCTCAGTATCACCGCTCGCAATCTTAATGGCACCGATGGCCATCGCGTGCGTTGCGCGTTCATTCAATAATTTCAAAAGCTGTTGGTCGATACGATCAATCTCTGTGCGATGTGTTGCGATGGTGGACATGTGATTCTCTAATAATTGTAATGGGTGAATTCTCAACTTTACAAATTCCACAGATAAAGTCAATCACTCCGAAGATAAGCTATAAAAACTCTTTTTTTCTTGTATAATGTTTAATGGTGGCAGGTAACTTAAAAAGGGTGTATTCGTGGCTAAAATACTAATTGCGGATGATTCAAAATTACAAAAATTAGAAATTGCAAGATTCTTAAAAAAGTTAGGGCATATCGTGCTTGAAGCTCAAGACGGTTTTGAGGCCATTGATTTGGCCAATGTTCACCTTCCTGACTTAATTTTACTGGATGTTGTCATGCCATCTTGCAATGGTTTTAGTGCGTTGCGCAAAATTAAAAGCAATGAAAAAACACAACATATCCCCATCATGATGGTGAGCACCAAGAGCGAGGACATCGATAAAATCTGGGCGAGCAAACAAGGTGCGGTCGGATATATCACCAAACCGATTGATTTTGTGCTCTTAGAAGCTGAAATCAACAAGAACTTGTAATCATTGGAAAATTTTTATTATGGAATTAATCGTACAAAGAGAGCAGCTGTTACAACCGTTGCAAGCGTTAATTGGCGTGACCGAAAAGGGTCAAACGCTGCCTGTTTTAGCAAATGTTAAACTTCAGGTGAAAGAAGAGGAGATCATTCTCACCACGACTAACCTTGAGATTGAGCTGTCCTGTGCGCTGCCTTATCATTCAACTGCAACCGGTGGCACGACGATTCCTGCGAAAAAACTGCTCGACATCTTAAAAGCATTGCCCCATGGCATCGACATCCACATGATCCTTGAGCCCACAAAAGTGGAGATCAAGGCGGGTCGTTCTAAATTCTCTTTAGCGTGCTTACCACTTGAAGAGTTCCCTGTGTTAGATCACATCGACTTTAACAACACCTTAACCTTGCCAAAAGATCGCTTTCGATCCCTATTACAAAATGTTGCCTATGCCATGGCCACAGCAGATGTGCGTTATTTCTTAAATGGCATGCTCCTTGATGTGCAAGACTCATTGATCACAGCCGTGGCAACAGACGGTCACCGTTTAGCGTGTAGCCGTTATCCATTTGAAGATGCCACACATTTGACCAATCAATTCATCGTGCCACGCAAAGCGGTCGAAGAGTTGTTAAAACTCATCGAAAATGAAGCCGCACCTTTGCATTTGCAATTGAGCGACAACCATTTGCGCGTTGAGCTTGGCAGCATGATGTTCACCACAAAATTGATCGAGGGTAAATTCCCTGATTATAAACGTGTGATTCCACCGATTGGCGAAAAGATCATCATGGCCGATCGCTCTGAGATGATCGACTCTTTGATGCGCACCTCGATTTTATCCCAAGATAAATTCCGTGGCATTCGCATGAACATCTCCCACTGCCTCATTAAATTGGTGGCGCACAACCCTGAGCAAGAAGTGGCGGAAGAGGAAGTGGAAGTCAATTATCAAGGCGCTGATTTCATGATCGCCTTTAATGCGGCTTACATCACTGACATCTTCAAAAACATTGAAGGGGATATGGTGCAAATGAGCTTTACAGAAAATAACTCAAGCTGCCTCATTAAAAACCCTGAAGATGACAATGTTGATCACGTTGTGATGCCAATGCGCCTATAACGTGATCATTCAATCCTTAGCCGTTACAGGATTTAGAAATCTCACCGCGCAAACCCTCAATTTTCATCCGCGGTGCAATGTGTTTTATGGCGACAATGCCTCTGGTAAAACCAGTTTATTAGAGGCATTGTATTACTTATCTCATTTGCGCTCGTTTCGCCAACGAGAATTTAGCAAGATCATCCAAGAAGATCACACCTTTTTTCGCCTAGTGGCCAAATGCGATGATCACGCCCTGCCTCATATTATTGGCATTGAAACCCAAGCCAATCAGCACATCGTACGCATTGACGCCGAGCCGATCAAACAGCGCTCAACCCTTGCAAAAATGTTGCCTTGTCTGCAGCTTGATCCAGAAACCGGCAAACTCCTCACAGACAGCCCAAAGCTGCGCCGCCAATTTATGGATTGGGGATTGTTTCACACGCAGGCAGATTACAATCAATTATGGCAATACTATGAGCGCGTCCTTAAGCAACGCAACAGCTTGATTAAACAGCGGGGCAATCCAAAGCTCCTTGACACTTATGATGAGCTGTTAGCGAACTCAGGTGAAGCGATGACCAAGGCACGCACTGAATGGGTCGAGGCACTGTTTAAAACAGCAGAACCTTTACTCTCGCGCCTTGTTGCCCAACCCTTTGAGTGGTCGATGGAGTATAAAAAAGGCTTTTCCGGCGCCTCTTTACTCACCGACTTACAAACGCAGCGCGAAAAAGACATCATCATGGGGCACACGCGATCGGGTCCTCATCGCGGTGATTTTATCCTCAAAGCCAATGGTCACAATGTGGGGGAATATCTCTCACGCGGGCAAATTAAATTAGCAAGCATTGCGCTGACTTTAGCGCAAGCTGAACTCTTTCAAACCCATCATGAAACGCAAAACATCATTCTGTTGATGGATGATTTAAGTGCTGAATTAGACAAGCAGCATCGTGAGATTTTGCTCGAGGCATTTTTGAGCCTCAATGTGCAATTATTCATCACCTGTTTAGAGCCGTCGGAGTTTCCTGAGCTTAGAGAAAATCAGAAACTCACGGATTTTGCTAAGTTCAAGATATCTACAGGTTTTGTTCAAAAAATGGTATAATCTCCCGATTGTTTAATGCAACTAATTGCATGTTTCATCTAGAATTAAAAAAGGATATTTGCATGACCTCAACACAAGATAGTCCAAGCATTAAAGTACTGAAAGGATTAGATGCCGTTCGTAAACGCCCAGGCATGTACATTGGTGATACGGATGACGGTACAGGCTTACATCACATGGTGTTTGAGGTTGTTGACAACGCAATCGATGAAGCTTTAGCCGGCTATTGTGATGACATCACTGTCACCATTCATAAAGATGATTCCATCACCGTGACCGATAACGGCCGCGGGATTCCAACAAAAATGCACCCTGAAGAAGGCATCTCTTCTGCTGAAGTTGTCATGACGGTTTTGCATGCCGGTGGTAAGTTTGATGACAATGCCATCTCTGGCGGTCTTCATGGTGTGGGTGTTTCTGTTGTCAACGCCTTATCATCACATCTACATTTAACCATCAAGCAAGATGGCAAATTATTCGAACAAGAATACACTTTAGGCACGCCTCAATATCCATTGCGTGAAATTGGCACGGTTGATCCCGAAGAAACCGGCACAACGGTTTACTTTAAACCTAGCAGCGAAATCTTCACCATTACGGTATTTGATTATCAGATTCTTAAAAAGCGTTTACGTGAACTCTCCTTCTTAAACTCTGGCATTCGCATCCATTTAAAAGATGAGCGCTATGATTTAGAAGATATTTTTGAGTTCGAAGGCGGCATTCGCGCATTCGTTGAACACATCAACCGTAAAAAAACACCCATCAATCCATCTGTTTTCTACTGCGACAACAAACAAGACAATGTGATTGTCGAAGTGGCCTTGCAATGGACAACTGATTACCAAGAAAACGTGTACTGCTTCACCAATAACATCCCACAAAAAGATGGCGGTACGCATTTATTGGGCTTTAGAGCCGCCATTACACGCACATTGAACCAATACATGGAACAAAATGATCTTTTGAAAAAATCAAAAGTGAATACATCCGGTGAAGATGCGCGCGAAGGCTTAACTGCGGTGGTTTCTGTGAAGTTGCCAGGACCTAAATTCTCCTCACAAACCAAAGATAAATTGGTTTCCAGTGAAGTGCGCAGCGCCGTTGAAAGCGTTGTGAGCGCAAAAATTGCCGATTTCTTACAAGAAAATCCATCGGATGCCAAACTCATCACCGGTAAAATCATTGAAGCGGCGCGCGCCCGTGAAGCGGCTCGTAACGCCCGTGAATTGACGCGCCGTAAAAGCGCGTTAGACATCGCAGGTCTACCCGGTAAACTCACAGACTGCCAAGAGAAAGACCCTGCTTTGTCTGAACTTTTCATCGTGGAAGGGGATTCTGCAGGTGGCTCAGCAAAACAAGGCCGCAACCGTAAATTCCAAGCGATTTTGCCGTTAAAAGGTAAAATTCTTAACGTTGAGCGCGTGCGCTTTGACCGTATTTTACAATCCGCGGAAATTGGCACCCTCATCACAGCCCTTGGCTGCGGCATTGGTCGAGATGAATTTGATCTTGAGAAATTGCGTTATCATCGCATCATCATCATGACGGATGCGGACGTCGATGGCGCGCACATTCGCACATTATTGCTCACGTTCTTCTATCGTCAAATGCGCGAATTGGTGGAAAATGGTCACATCTACATTGCCCAGCCACCACTTTATAAAGTGCAAAAAGGTAAGCAAGAGATCTACATCAAAAATGAAGTGGAGCTTGTGCGCTTCTTCTTAAGCAATGCCTTAGACAACAGCCAAGTGTTTGCCAGCAAAGATGCGCCCGCGATGGCAACCTCACAAGTGGAAGAATTAGCACGCGCTGTTACAAATGTTGAGCAGCTCATTGAACGCATGAAATATGCGTATCCTGAGAAATTATTGACGGCCTTAACAGAAATCGCACCGCTTTCCATTGAAGCCTTAAGCTCAAATGACATTCAATCATGGATTGATGCACTCAATGCACAGCTTGAGAAAGAGCCTGAAGTGGGCATCTCTTATCAAGCGCACTTGATGCATGATGCAGAAGACAATGCACCCTATGTTGCTGTGAAAATGAAGCATTATGATCACGTGATCACCTATGATTTAGATGCACGCTTTATCCGCACTGTTGAGTATCAACGCATTGCAGAAGTGGCGAAAAAATTGCATGGCTTGATTGAAGCGGGCGCATATGTGACTTATAAAGAGAAAGCATACGCGATTAAGAGCTTTAAAGAAGGCATCGATTGGTTATTGAATGAAGCTAAAAAAGGCCAAGCGATCTCCCGTTATAAAGGTCTCGGTGAAATGAACGCCGAGCAGCTTTGGGAAACCACGATGGATCCTGATGTGCGCAGCTTATTACAAGTGCGCGTGGAAGATGCTCAAAAAGCGGATGAAACCTTCACCATGTTAATGGGCGATGAAGTAGAACCTCGCCGCGAATTCATCGAGGCGAATGCACAGTTGGTGGGAAATTTGGATATTTAATCCACTCCCTCTGAATCAAAAGCCCCAAATGCATCACAGCATTTGGGGCTTTTTTATGTGCTATGTTTCACGTGAAACATTTATGATGTTCTGCGCCACCTCAACAATAGCAAAATCAAAACACACACGGCAATGATGCCGCCAGCCATCACCCACCAGCCGCTCGCTACAAAGGGTTCTGCTTTAAGGGTTTTAATGTCACGCTCTGCCAATGGCACGCCATCATTGTTCCACGCTTCATTATCCACAATCACATTGGTGATTTGTGTGATCTCTTCATCCGTCAAACGATTGGCATAAGCTGGCATTTCATAGGGTAAGCGATCTGCTCGGTGCGCCGTTTGTGCCCCTTCAATCATCACCAATGCCACATTCATGGCATCGCCTTTTGTACCATAGCCACGATCACGCAATGCAGGCACGACGTTCTTTTCCCCCTGCCCTTGATCACCATGACACGTTGAGCATAAATCTTGATAAAGGCGCATGCCTTCATCACTGGGTTTCACGTGATCCGCACCACGAAAACGCGTTGGCATGGGCAATTGAATCTCTTTGAGATAAATGATCATACTCATCAAATCATCATCCGTCAGATGGCGCAAGCTAAAAGAGGTCACTTCACTCATCGGACCTGCAAAGGCATGTTGCTCATTGCGCCCATCTTTTAATAATTTGAGCAATTCATTCTCATCAATCTCACCTAAATGGCGCAAACTTGGCGCATACCAATGCCCCACTTGTCCGCCGGCTAAAAATTCTGGGGAAGCTTCTGTCAAACCCTCTTCCACCAAAGCAATGGAGCGTGGCGTATGACATGTGCCGCAATGCCCCAAACCTTGTACCAAATAAGCCCCGCGATTATACTCGGCACTTTTCGTCTCATCATATTGATACAACTCTGGCGATGTGAATAACTGATTCCAAATGGTCATTGGAAAGCGTAGATTCAACGGCCATTCAATCTCATTGGTGCGATTGGGCACAGCCACTGGCGCCACTTCATGCATGAAATAGTCATACAGTGCATGCATATCTTCATCATTGATTTTCGCATACGACACAAACGGCATGGCCGGATACAGCGCCTCACCATTTGGGCGCACGCCATCACGCATCGCTTTGGCAAAGTCCTCATACGTATAGTGGCCAATGCCATATGTGGTGTCTGGTGAAATATTGGTCGCATAAATGGTGCCAATTGGGGAAGCTAAACCATGACCACCCCCATAAGGTTGATCAGGATTCTGTGTGTGGCATGCCATGCAGTCACCTGCATGCGCTAAATATTCGCCGCGGCTCATCGGATTGGCACTGGCGATTGTCAAAGTGCTCCATAGCAACGTGGCGCTAAAAAGGTTCAATAAATTTTTCATCTTATGCGCGTCCTTGTTTGATCTCATCCACTGTACGATACGCTGCATCAATCGCAGCGTGAGCATATGCACCCCATTCAGAATCTGAGTTGGCGATGAAGATATTGCCAAAGGGTGCTTTTGAAACGGCCATCAATGCCTCAAACTCTGCCTCATCATCAAACAATGAATTTGGATAATAAGCATAACCGTGCGACCAACGATTGACTGTAATGCCCACAATGTCTGATTGCTGAAAACCATATGGCGTGAACATATTACCGAGTTGCTCACGGATGATGGCTTCATGATCTTCAAACGTCATGCCCAATAAATGCGCGCGCCCCATTGCCGCTTGGCGCGTGGCAGGCAAACCACTGCTTGGCATGGTGGGCACATAAATCATATGCAGCACCACAGGGTCGCTTGGCGATTGTGCATGCGTATATCCGCCCATAGAAACAGGATAATCCAATTTCACAGTGCTGTATGGCGAGCTTGGGCAATAGAGGTTGCTCACGCCAGCTTTGACAAAGCAAGACCAATCACGCAGCGCCACTTTGGTGTAGACCAGAGGCGCCTTCACATTGCGGCGCATTGCAGCTTTTTGTGCTTCTGGTAATGAGGGCACAATGAAAGGAATCATCATGTTATAACACGCCATGATGGTGGCATTCGCTTTGACTTTATGGGCTTTGCCATCGCGATAATAGACCACTTCTGTGGCTTGTTCATCATTATGTTCCACGTGGATCACTGTGGAATTTAAACGAATGCGCACATTGTTCTCAGCTCGATCAAGGGCATCATAATCAAAGCGTGCATTGACCACATCATGCATGGTTTTGCCGTTAGCCACCGCAGGAATCAAACGGCGCACGGTCAAACGAGCCAGCGATGCATTGCCATCTGGAAAATGATGAATGTATAAATCATCAATCGCCGCTTGCGCCTCTTCATCTAACGGCTCTAAATTCATGCCGCCAAAGCCTGGTAAAGTACAGGCGCGCGCATCACTGCAACTGATGGCATCAATGCCCACCGCCATAAAATCATGCGGCACTTGCTGAAACACTAAAATGGCTTGATCAGAGAGTTTGACGCGGTCACGCAAAAAGTCACGATAACTTGTGTGATCTAAATAGGCCATTTTCTCTTCGTGCGTCATCTCAGCTAGATAATCTGTTTGATCCTCATACAATGCCAATAATGCAGCTTTATCACTGCTGTTCACTGGAAAATCCGCCACAAATTCAGCATACGGGCGACCATTTTCTCGCCCACGCGGCACGTCATCGGCCACATTGTGGCTAGGATCACCCGCCACAATGGTATGACGACCAAAATGTTTTTGATCAAAATAGATGCCACGACTTAAACCTAAATCTGGATAAAAATTCACATCAAATTGCGCTTCAAGCTCCGTCAGATCCACGCCAATCTTTTGGATAAAGTCTGTGGCCTCTGCACTGTAAACAGAACGCGGCGATTGTAATGACTCACTGCCGCCATAGGTCAATAATGTGTCCTTCTCGGTCACAAATTCATTGCGCTTAGCATGGCCGCCAAAGTCATCATGATTGTCTAGGATGAGAATTTTTTGATTTTCCCCAAACACTTCTAAATAGCGATGCGCCGCCGCTAATCCACTGATGCCTGCCCCTACGATGATGAGATCATAGGTCTCTTCCACATCACCTGAGAGATCAAAAGTATCGGCTGCGCGCCCTAAACGGTGTGCCACTTCAAAAGAACCGTTGTGACTGCCACGCAGTCCTGTGAGTTTTGGGGGATAGTAATCTTCCCCATTTGCCATTGCAGCAATGTATTCAGAGGCATTCGCTAACTGTTGTAAGGGCGTCAAACCGGTTGCAATGGTGAGTGCAACGCCGTTTAAAAAGTCTCGACGAGTGATGGGCATAAAATTTCATCCTATTGATATAACAACAATCTTTTTAGGGCTTGGCCGAAAAAAGGAGGGCTACTTTATGGCTTTATGCCCATAACATCAAGTTTTTTTAGCCAAAAAAAATCCCAAGTCGCACTTGGGATATGGATAATCAATGAGTTATCTAAAATTAAATCGCTCTTGATGAAAGGTTGCTTTTGGTAAATGCTTCGGCAAGTCTTTGCGTAGGCTTTCGGCAAAAGGCTGTGGCCCACAAAACCACACCGCTTTTGCTTCGGGTGCTTTTGCCGCAATCTTATCCATTGTTAAAAATCCTGCCTCATCACTGATGTGTAGATGAAAACGAACATTCGGTAACTGATGGATCAATGCTTCGATATGAGCGACATCAATGGCCTCATGCGGCGCTTTAACACAATAATAAAAATCCACCTCGGGACGAATCTTAGGATTGTTCACCATCGCCTCTAACCATGCCATGAACGGCGTGATGCCAATCCCACCTGCCACCCAAACTTGTGGTGACTGATCATTGTATTGAAAGCAGCCATAAGGTCCTTCCACCGTCACTGTATCGCCAACATGTAAATTTGTCATCAATGAATGGGTATAATCGCCTAAATCCTTAATGGTCAAACGCACCTGTCCATTGCCTTGATCGGCACAAGACAATGTAAAAGGATGGGCGCCTTCAAGGGCACTCGTGCGCAAAAAGGCAAATTGCCCCGCTTGATGATGAAAGCTTTTGGGCAATTGGCATGTCACGTCAATGATTCCGTGATGATGTTTGATGTCAATGATGGTACCTTGATGTCTCACCCCTGCCCCAATTTTCCCCAGCATTGCCCACACAGCCGCCATAGAACCCACAACGGAAACCAGTACAATCAGCATGCCAACAGGCTGTGTCCAATAAGAAAATGGCATCAATACCAATGAATGAAATGCCAAAACAATGAAGACTGGCGCCATCAAACGATGCAAATGGCGCCAAATTTTATAAGAGAACTTTTGCCACAAGGTGATCACCAACATCACCATTAAAAAGTAGACCAAATATTCCCCAAGATCTTTCGCAATGCCAGAGAAACTTTTGAGCCACGCTTCAAAGCCAAACAATTCTGGTTTTGCCCCTTTGCCAGCCCCTGCCCCAAACAAATAAGCAAAAACAGGTTTACCCAACTTAATGAGATAATGGAACACCGCAAAGCCAATGGCAAAAATGCCCGCCCATTTATGCAGGGCATACATTTGATCTAAACCGCCAAACCAACGCTCTAAACAGCGCGGGCGAATCGAGAGCACTAAAATCAGTCCCATGAATAAAAAAGCCATGAGCCCTGATAAATAAATTAATTGCTTACGTAAAACCATCCCCGACCAAGTGAGGGGATGTTGATACAAATCAATGCCCCAAACCAGCAGAGCGAGAGTAATGATCCCGAGGATCATCAAGCGTTGTCTATTCATAACGAACCTTTATTGTATTAAAGTAGAAATCATCATTATTCGATGCGAAAAAAAACCGCGAAATCTCGCGGCTTTTAGCATTCAAGAGTGAATTACTCTTCGTGCATGATTTGTAATACTAAAGTTTCGATGTCTTCAGCAGGTACGTGTGCGTTAGGTGTCATTGGTACTTCACCCCAAACGCCTGAACCACCTTGAGTCACTTTAGTGATCAAGTATTCAACTGCGCCATCGTCATCTTTATACTTCTCATAAACTTCATCATAAGAAGGACCGATCACTTTTTCGCTTTGTTTGTGGCAAGCCAAACAACCGCTTTGCATTGCTAAATCGTGGTCGATTTGTGCAAATGCTTGAGAAGAAACAACACCAAAACCTAATAATGCCAATGTTAAAACATGTTTTTTCATTATGACAACCTCTTGATCAATATCAAAAACAAAAAAATTTACTACTCGTAACGAGGCATTTTACCATCGTTCCGTCAATTATTCCTCATAAATTTACTTTTTCGTGGGTCTGCGCCAATTTTGCACTTGGCGAAGCGTTGCACGCGTTAAGGCCAATGCCCCTTCAGTAATGGTTGAGGAAATAATACTGCCTGCACCAATCGTTGCCCCTTTTTTGATCTCAACTGGCGCCACAAGCGAACTGTTTGAGCCCACAAAAACATTGTCTTCAATGATGGTTTGATGCTTATTTGCCCCATCATAATTACAGGTGATGGTGCCCGCGCCAATGTTGACATCGCGGCCAATCGTTGCATCACCTAAATAGGTCAAGTGACTCGCTTTTGAGCCTTCCCCTAACGTAACATTTTTGGTTTCCACAAAGTTACCGACTTTGCTGTCCGCTTTTAAAATGCTATTCGTGCGTAATCTTGCAAATGGACCGATGGTGACATTGTCATAAAGTAATGAGTGCTCGATCATGGAGTATGGCAATATTGTCACATTGTCACACAATTTTGCCCCTTGAATCACAGAGCCCTGCCCGATGTGCACATTGTTCCCAAGAGACACCACGCCTTCTAGCGTCACATTTGGCTCAATGATGATGTCGGTGCCTTTAAGTTTAATCTCCCCACGAATGGTCACTGTCTCTGGGTTGATCAATGTTACGCCAGATAGCATCAATGCTTGACGACGTTCGTTTTGATAAATGGCTTCCAGCTCAGAGAGCTGCACGCGATCATTGACCCCACGAATCAAGGTGAAATCCCCAGAAACAGTGCGAATGCCAATGCCATCTTCACGGGCAAGCGTCACCACATCTGTTAAATAGTATTCTTTTTGCTGATTATTATTCTGCAAACGTGGCAATGTCGCATGCAAAACTTTGCTTGAAGCGGCAAACAGTCCGCTGTTGATTTCTGTGATCGCTTTTTGATCCGTGGATGCATCTTTTTCTTCCACAATTGCCATCATATTGCCCACATCATCGCGCACAATGCGACCATAACCATACGGTTGATCGGCTTTTACCGTCAGCCAGCACACATTTTGATCATCCACATTTGTGAGCATTTTTTCTAAGGTCGCTTGATCAATGAGCGGTGTATCTGCATACAAGACCAAAACATTACTGTCTTCAAGAATGCTCGGCAACGCATATTTCATGGCATCGCCTGTGCCTAAAAAGGTTTTTTGCTCAACCCATGTAATGTCTTGATCCGCGTGATAATGGGCTTTGAGCTTTTCCCCTTCGTGACCATAAATCACAATGAGCTGAGTCGGATTAAGCGCGCGCGCAGTATTGAGCACATGCGTCAGCATTGGCTGCCCGCCAATTTCGTGCAACGGTTTAGGTAAGTTTGATTTCATTCTCGTGCCTTTGCCGGCAGCGAGAATCACAACGGATAGAGCTTTCATAATGTCCCTCTTATTGTTTATGCATTGCAGCTGATTTTACACTATTTTAAGGGGGTAAATTAAAATGTGGCTAAAAAGGCTTGAAAATCTGAATTTGAGCAAGATATTATGAAAGAATTACCCATCATTATTTTAAGGAAACATTATGTCCACCCCACTTCATCAACGCCATTTGCTCACCCTCTTGAATCATACGCCAGAAGAGATCCGCTATTTACTCGATTTAGCCCGTGATTTAAAAGCAGCAAAGCGCCGCGGTGAAGAGACGCAGCAGCTCAAAGGTAAAAACATTGCCTTAATCTTTGAAAAAACCTCCACGCGTACGCGCTGTGCGTTTGAAGTTGCCGCCTACGATCAAGGGGCAAACGTGACCTATTTAGATCCTGTGAGCTCACAAGTGGGACACAAAGAGAGCATTGCAGATACCGCACGCGTGCTTGGGCGTTTTTATGATGCCATTGAATTTCGTGGTGCTGCCCACTCTATTGTGGAAGATTTAGCAAAATATGCTGGTGTGCCAATTTTTAATGGTTTAACAGATGAATTTCACCCCACGCAATCCTTAGCGGATGTATTAACGATTGAAGAGCACATCAACAAACCGTTGAGCGACGTTAAAATTGCTTATGTGGGTGATTCTGATAATAACGTTGCCATCTCATTGATGATCATCGCGGCTAAATTGGGCATGACCATTCACTTTGGCGCGCCAAAGAGTTTGATGCCAAACGATGAGATCATGCAAACGTGTCAAGCCATTGCTAAAGAAACAGGTGCCACCATCGAATGCTTTACAGATGCCAAAACAGCCGTGGATGGTGTTGATTTCATCTATACGGATGTGTGGTTATCCATGGGAGAATCTAAAGATAAATGGGCAGAGCGCATTACGGAACTTTTCCCGTATCAAGTCAATCAAGCCTTAATTGATGCCAGCCACAATCCGAATGTGAAATTCCTTCACTGCTTGCCTGCCTTCCATGATGATCAAACCGCAGAAGGTAAAAAACTCATGAAGGATTTTCCTGAATTATCTCAAGGGGTTGAAGTGACACACGAGGTATTTGAAGGCGCCCACTCCATCGTATTTGACCAAGCCGAAAACCGTTTGCACACCATTAAAGCAGTAATGGTCGCATCCTTAGCGTAAAATTGCGATAATCAATACCATTATAGATTCATCCATTGAGAGGATATGTTGTGTTAAAACGTTTATTGACCTTAGCTGGCGCATCTGTGCTCGCTTTCCAAGTGGCTGTGGCCGATGATGCTCAGCCCATTTTTGTGGAAATGATCACCAATAAAGGCAACATCACATTGGCGCTTGAACCTGAAAAAGCACCGAACACTGTCGGCAACTTCATTCAGTATGTGGTCGATGGCCATTATGATGATTTAATTTTCCATCGTGTGATTCCAGGCTTCATGATTCAAGGCGGCGGTTGGGACAGCAATTTAGTGCCCAAAGAGACGCGCGCACCAGTGAACATTGAATCGAATAATGGTTTATCGAATGATAAAGGCACCATTGCGATGGCCAGAACCAGTGATCCAAATTCTGCCACCAGCCAATTTTTCATCAATACGGTGGACAATGCCTATTTAAACTATCAAAGTGACAATAATCCAGGTTACACGGTTTTTGGACACGTTGTTGATGGCATGGATGTGGTCGAAGCCATTGAACAAGTGCCCACAAGCAACCGCGGCTTTGGGCGCAGTGATGTTCCCGTTGAGCCTGTGATCATTGAAAAAATGACTTTAATTGAAGCGCCAAAGACAGAAGCTTCGCCTGAAACAATCACCCCAGCGCCTGAGTCTGCACCTGCAGCTTAAGCCTCATCGAATCATTAGGAGACAACATGATCAAATTTCATACCAATCAAGGTTCTTTCACTGTTGAATTAGACCATGAAAATGCGCCAGTGACGGCAGAAAATTTTTTACAATATGCCAAAGATGGCTTTTTTGAAGGCACATTGTTTCACCGTGTGATCCCAGGTTTCATGGTGCAAGGCGGCGGTTTAGAGCCTGGCATGATCGACAAGCGCGATGGCCAACGTGCGCCGATTCAAAACGAAGCGAACAATGGTCTTAAAAATGTGCGCGGTTCTTTAGCCATGGCAAGAACCATGGATCCTCATTCAGCCACCAACCAATTTTTCATCAACACTGTGGACAATGGCTTTTTGAACTTCAAAAGCGAAACGCCACAAGGTTGGGGTTATGCTGTGTTTGGTAAAGTGGTCGATGGCATGGATGTGATTGATGCCATTGAAAAAGTGGAAACCACTTCTCGCCGCGGTCACGGTGATGTGCCTGTTGAAGACATCATCATTGAGCGTGTTGAAATCATTGACTAATCTATTAAAACCGAACGATGATCGCGTGGTGTATTTCATCAGCGATCTTCATTTAAGCGAGCGCTGCACAGATCTATGTGCGGCCTTCTTTGATTTCATCTCGAAAATTGAGGAAGATGCCACAGATCTCTTCATCTTGGGCGACTTTTTCAATTTTTGGGTGGGCGATGACATTGCAACGGATCTGACCGATGAGATTGCCCGCACGTTTAAAGCCTTATCAGACAAAGGCATTGCCATTCATTTTCAGCATGGTAATCGTGATTTTGCCGTGGGCGAGCAGTATGCCAATGCTTGTGGCATGTCCATCATCCCTGAGATTTATGCCCTGCCGTTTGCCCCTGACATTGTGGTGCTGCACGGGGATCAATTGTGCCTAGCCGACACGCAATATCAACGCTATCGCAACATCATTCGTCATCCTTGGATGATGAAACTTTTAAGGGCTTTGCCGCGCCGTTGTCGCCTTAAAATTGGCAATAAACTGCGCGAAACTAGCCAAGAATATCAACAACATGTGTGCTGTGAAGATGGACCTTGCCGCTGCGATGTGGATGAAGCGGCGATTGAATCCATTTTAGTGCAATATGGTGCATCGATCATGATTCATGGTCATACCCATAAACCAGCTGTACACACACAAATCCATGGCACACGTTGGGTGCTGAGCGATTGGGACACCCGCGGCGATTATCTGCGCTTAGATCAGTCGGGGCTCACGCGCCATACTTTTTCCATTGATCCACTGCATAAATAGGAGTTTTGTATGAATATTTTGGATGTTGTTCAATCCCGTAAAACTTGTAAAGCCTTTGATGCCACAAAACCATTATCAAAAGCGCAAATTGAAGGCATTAAAACATTATTGCGCTATGCACCCTCTTCCGTTAATTCTCAGCCTTGGCACTTCTTTTTGATCGAAAGCGACGATGCTAAAGCGCGCATTAAACCTGCAATGATGGAAGCAAACCAGGCAAAAGTCATGGATGCACCTTTAACGGTTGTGTTTGCCGTTTCGAACCATTTAGATGATGCTGCTTTATTGCACATTGCCGATCAAGAGGATCAAGATCAGCGCTATCCGACGCCAGACAACCGCGCGGCGAATGAACAAGGGCGCAAATTCTTTGTGGATTTAAACTCAAAAACCCGTGAAATGCAAAATCATTGGTGTGAGCGCCAAGCCTATATTGCCCTTGGCACATTGCTATTAGGCGCTGAAGCCCTTGGCATCAATGCAACGCCCATCGAAGGCTATTTCCCTGAAAAAATGGATGAAGTCTTAAATCTTCAAGAAAAAAATCTGCACAGCATTGTGGTGGTGACGCTTGGTTTTTCAAGCAAAGAAGATTACAACGCCACATTACCAAAATCACGCTTGCCTGAAGATGAGATTTTTACAGCGCTCTAAGTCATATTTCACCCATAAAAATCCCTGCCGTGGCAGGGATTTTTATTAATGATTCAATAACAGTCGATGAATGTCCGCTTTGCGATCGCTTGACTTCGTAATGGCAGAGATCACCGCAATGCCCTCCACTTTTGTGGATAACACAGAAGGCGCATTGTCCACCGTGATGCCGCCAATGGCGACTTTAGGCAGAGTCGGATAAGCTTTAATGCGTGCACTTAAACCTTGCGTACCAATGGCAGGTTCTGCATCTAATTTAGAAGTCGTGGGAAAAATAGGCCCAACGCCCACATAATCTAAGCCCGCAACTTCAGTCGCGGCCGCCAATTGCTCAAGCGTATTGACCGATAAACCCACATCAATGCCATGGGGTTTGACCATCGCGATGGTTTCTGCAATGGCTCGATCCGATTGCCCCACATGCACAGCATCGGCTTTGACTTCAATGGCCAGCGCCACATCATCATTGACAATGAAAGGAATGTCCGCACTTTTACACAATGCTTGCAGCGCTTTTGCCAATTGCACGCGCTCACTGTGTGCCGTCAATGAGCCTGTGCCCTTTTCCCGAAATTGATAACAGGTGATGCCGCTGATGATGGCACTTTGCAAAACAGAAGCCAAGGTTTCATCCTCTGCGATGTCTTGTGTGCCCGCCACAAAATAGAGGCGCAGCGCTTTATGCCAATTGATCATTCCACAGCTCCTAATTGACGATAGGCGGCATGATTGGTTGGTCCATGGCCATGCCCAACCTCAATGCCATGGACAATGGCAGATGTGATGAAGGCTTTAGCAATGCCAATGGCATCTTCTAAAGATTGCCCTTTGCCCACTTCTGCGGCAATGCAAGCAGAGAAAGTGCAACCTGTGCCATGCGTATCTTTTGTGGCATGGCGGCGACTGTCAAACCAAATGCCTTCGCCCTTTTCTGTCCAAAGAAAATCACGTGCGGATTCTACATTCAAAGAATGACCACCTTTGATGAGCACATTTTTTGCCCCAAGGGCTTGAATGTCTTTCGCCGCCTGTTCCATCGCTTCTTCTGTCGTGATGGCGCGATTTAAAATGGTTTCTGCTTCCGGAATGTTTGGCGTAATCAAGGTTGCGATCGGCAATAGATGATCAATCATCGCTTGTGTTGCTTCCGTTGCCATCAAAGATGCGCCGCCTTTGGCAATCATCACAGGATCAACAATCAAAGGCGCCGTGGAATGTGCTTTTAAATAATCACTGATGGCGATGATGTACTCGCTATTTAACAACATGCCCGTTTTAATGGCGCTTAAAGAAAAATCGCTGAACAATGCATCAAGCTGCGCAATGACGCCCTCAATCGGCACAGGATAAACGCCATGCACGCCAAGGGTATTTTGCGCCGTAATGGCAATGATCACAGAGGTGCCAAACACATCACGCTCTTGAAAAGTTTTTAAATCGGCTTGAATGCCCGCGCCACCGCCAGAATCAGAACCTGCAATGGTACACACTTGAGGAATCATATTATTCTCCTATTGAATCATTTTGATGCGTGCTTGATCAATGCCTGATAAAGCATACAACTGATCTAAAAAATGCATTTGAAACGAACCTGGCAATGGACTTTGCTCAAAGGCTTTATCACCAGCAATGCCATACAGTGCGTGCGCCATCGCAATGCTTTCTAATGAATTGTCCACACTTAAAAAGGCAGCGCACACGGCGGTCAATAAGCAACCCATGCCGGTCACTGTTGTCATGAGCGGCTGTCCATTTTCTACGCCAATCACCCGTTGACCATCACTGATCCAATCCGTTTGCCCGCTGATGGCAATTAAACAGTTAAAGCGCTGTGCTGCTTCCAACGCCAACTGTTTTAAATCATACTGACCATCACCACTGTCCACGCCTTTTGCTGCCCATTGAATGCCGCACAATGTAGCAATTTCGCCCGCATTGCCACGAATTAAAGTCATTTCGGTGGTGGATAATAGGCGCTCAATGCTTTTTTGACGATAATCACTCGCCCCGACGCCCACAGGATCTAACACCAAAGGATGGTCGTGCTCATTCGCAGAGCGACCTGCCAATAACATCGAATGGAAAACGGGAGATGTGAGTGTGCCAATGTTTAAAGCAGTGGCATGACAAATGGCGGTGATCTCAGCGGATTCTTCTTCCGCATACGCCATAATGGGCGAAGCGCCAAGGGCTAATAACCCATTGGCCACAAAGTTTGCCACCACTTGATTGGTCATATTGTGCACCAAAGGTGCGGCGGCTCTTAATGAACGTAAATACGCATCAGCATCCATAATGGACTCCTCATAGCGCCAACGTCGGGATGCGATCCCACATTCCCTACGCTGGCATTAACCAGATCAGGTAAAAGGGTTAGGCTCAGCCTTCTCAGCAAATGCACCCCCAGTGGACAATAAAGATGGTGGGCTATTTGACCATAGCGCGCAGTTTTTCCATCTCTAATAATTTGATTTCGCGATGATTCACTTGAATCAAGCCTTGCTCTTGTAAGCGTTTTAACAAACGGCTCACGGTTTCCACCGCTAAGCCTAAAAAGCTACCAATGTCCGAGCGGGACATGCTGAGCACAAACTCAGTTGCAGAATAACCACGGCGCGCAAAACGAGAAGAGAGGCTCAAGAAAAGTGCCACTAAACGCGCTTCTGCCGATTGTGAACCGACCATCATCAACAATTGTTCTTCAGAATGAAGCTCTTGACTCATGATGCGCAGCAATTGCTTAGATACGCCCGGAATCACTGCCGACAAATCTTCTAATCGATCATACGGCAATTCACACAAACTCGTGGTTTCAAGCGTACGAGCACCACAAGGATGCACACCCGTTGCCACCGCATCTAATCCGATGATTTCACCCGGCAGATAGAAACCTGTGACATATTCTGTGCCATCTGAGGCCACATTATATGTTTTCACAGAACCGGAACGAATGGCATACAACGATGTGAATCGATCCTCGGGAAGATATATATGCTTGCCACGTGGTAATGGTCGGCTATGACCTACAATTGACTCCAACTTAGTGAAATCATCCCCTTCTAACCCAACGGGAATACACAGCTGTTGCAAGCTACAATTGTTACATGCAATTTTTAGATTTCTCAATACAGACATATATTAACTTCACTTATTTATTAAATATTCAGACCCATAACCATTATTCTGATATTACCACAGAAATCATTCATTCCATGTATACCATCAGACTTAACTCAAATAACTGAGTCCACTCACGCCTAAAATGATCAAAAAGAGCCCAAAAGCCTTCTTACCGGTGAGTGGTTCTCTAAAAATCAAAACGCCAGAGAGTGACACCATCAAAGTTGATAAGCCTGACCAAACGGCATACCCGATGCTCACATCTAAACGTTTAAATATTATATTAATTAATACAAAAAAAATACTGTAGCCAATGACAACGCCAATGATGGGCTTTTTTCGCTTAAAACCATCCGACAACTTCAAGCAGATGGTACCGACAGTGCTGAATAAAATAGCGATTACTAGCATCAACCAAGGATTAAAACTTTCGATGAATTGAATAAAACCAGTAACGTATTCTGCCATATTTATTTAGAACCCAATATTAAGACGCCAAGGACGATCAGCGCTAGACAAATTGCAATCGGGATGGTGATCACCTCTTTATAGAAAAAGAGCCCGATCAAGAAGATCAATACCGCACCCGATGCTGACCAAATCGCATACGTGACGGCAACCTCCATTTTACGCAAGCAAAATGTAAAGCATAAAAATGAGACACCAAAAAACACCAACATCAAAACCACTGCCCACCATACGGTCAAGCCATGGGCTTCTTTCATCATGACGATCCCAAGCGCTTCAAAAATAATGGCACCAGCTAAGAGTAGTTTTGCAGGCATGTTCTTCTTTATATGTATTCAAAAGATTGTCATTCTAGCATTAAATCCTTCAATGTGTGACTTAATCGCATTTTCAAAAATAGATAAATTTTATGCGTTGCTCACTCAATTTTGAGCCTAAAGAATCTACAATTGTAGCCCAAAATCATCTACACTTGTAGCCCAAACCCCTCATTTTTACTTGCGTCAAGCCTTGTTGCTTTATTAAGACAAAAGCAAAAATTATGCTTATAATCACCCCACTTATGAACGATGAAAATAATGGGAGCAATCTATGGAATTAATCATCACGGCCTTTTTATTGGGTCTTTATGGCTCGGGTCATTGTATTTCGATGTGTGGCCCTGTGGTGGGGATCATTGGCATCAATACACAAAAAAATCATGTATCTTCCGCCTTTTTAACGAATCTTGGGCGCATCACAACCTATTCAATTTTAGGCATCATCGCTGCCATTTTAAGCATTGCCATCAATGACTTAAAGCCACTGCAAATGGTGATGCGTTATTTGGCAGCTGTATTGATGATCTTTGTGGCACTGCAATTTTTTGGCTTTCCCAAATTTTTAGGCTTCATTGAAAAACCCCTCAAAAGTTTAGCCGCCCCGATTACAAAGTTATCCCAAAAGCTCTTCCCGATCACAACGCCATTGCGCGCTTATCTCTCTGGCATGGTGTGGGGATTATTCCCATGCGGCATGGTGTATGCAGCGTTTGCCATCAGTTTGAATGCATCCACTTTCATTGAAGCACCGCTCATTATGTTTAGCTTTGGCGTCGGCACCTTTGCGGTCATGGTGTCCCTCTCCATTTTTGGAAACTATGCTGGCAAATGGCTCACATCTCCAAAATTGCGCGTGGCTGCGGGCATTTTGATTTTAGTGATGACGCTCTTTTACATCGTGCCAATGTTAATGGCAGATTTAGGCTTAAAAGAAGATGCCCATGCGCATCACGGTGGTCATGGTGACCACGGTATGATGATGGATCATGGTCAAATGAATCACGGCGCAATGGATCATAGCAACATGGACCATAGCCAAATGAATCATGACACAATGGATCACAGCAATATGGATCATAGCCAAATGAACCATAACACAATGGAACACAGCAATATGGATCATAGCCAAATGAACCATAACACAATGGAACACAGCAATATGGATCATAGCCAAATGAATCATGACACAATGGATCACAGCAATATGGATCATAGCCAGATGCATCATTAACACTGAAACTTAGTCATCACCCATGAAATGGTGCAATAATGGAATTCATCTGTTATTGCACTTTTTTTTGAAACTTTAATAAGGAAAATACGATGTCTTATCGCATTGATACAGAACTGTTTGGCCCTTACGAAAACTTTAGCCACATCATCATTGATGATGCCACACAAAAAGCTGTGGTGATTGATCCTGCATGGGATGCTGACTACATCATCGAACGCCTTGAGCGCTTAGGTGTCACTTTAGATGCCATTTGGCTCACCCATGGGCATCATGATCACACCAATGCCGTCGATGCCCTGCGCGCGCAATTACCCGTACCCATTTATGCCTCACAAATTGAGATCGATTTCATTAAAAATGAACCCTCAGCCCTCTTGAGCAAAGTATTTTTACCTTTGCCCGAAGATGTGCAGGGCTTTCATGATGGAGATCAATTATCCGTTGGCAACACCCATGTTAAAATTATCCACACACCCGGCCACAGCAGTGGTTCGGTCTGCTTTGAATTGACAGATGACTTGATCACGGGCGATACTATTTTCATCAACGGATGCGGGCGCGCGGACTTGCCCGGCTCGAATCCTGGTGACTTATATGAGTCCTTAAGAAAGATTGTTAAAACCGTGCCCCATCATGTGACACTTCATACGGGACACGCCTATGGACCGAGCGATACTGCAACACTTGCTTCACAGATTGAAAACAACCCATATTTAAAACGAGCGAATCGTCAAGAGTTTTTGGCCTATCGTATGAATCATTAGGTGGATCAATATTAAGGAGCCTATTATGAACAGTGTATTCATCACCCTCAGCAATCTGGCCGTCTTTGCGGCACTGTTGTATCTACTCTTTTGGATGCAAAAGAAATATTATTCATTCGCTAAACGCGTCTTTACCGCCCTTGGGCTCGGTGTGCTCTATGGCCTTGCCATGCACTTCTTATACACGAAAGGCGCGCCAAGCTTAGTCAATACCGTTGCCTACATTGACATTGTGGGCACCGGCTACGTCAAACTCTTACAAATGATCATCATGCCGCTCATCATGGTGTCATTGATCTCTGCCATCATTCGTTTAAAAGAGGGGTCTTCCCTTGGCAAAATCAGTGCGCTTTCCATCGGCATGCTCGTCATCACCACCATGATTGCAGCCTTTGTGGGCATTGTGGTGGCGCATCTCTTTGGCTTAACAGCTGAAGGCATGGTGGCAGGTTCTGCTGAAGCGGCGCGCGGTTCTTATTTAGAAGCCACACAAAGCAATTTAGGCAACCTCTCATTTGCCCAAATGATCATTGACTTCATTCCTGCCAACCCATTTTTAGACATGACGGGCGCACGCAAAACTTCAACCATCGCGGTTGTGATCTTCTCTGTGTTCATCGGCATTTCTGCGATGGGCGTTGCGAAGAAAAAGCCTGACCTTTTCAAATCATTTGAGCACTTTATGCAAGTGGCACACGCGATTGTGATGCGTTTAGTGACCATCATCTTACGCTTAACCCCATATGGTGTTTTAGCGTTGATGGCAAAAATGGTGACCATCTCTGAATTTGCAGAAATTGTTAAACTCATCAGCTTTGTGGCGGCTTCTTACGTTGCCTTGATCGCGATGTTCATCATTCATTTGATCATCATCACCGCCACCGGTTTAAACCCAATTCAATATGTGAAAAAAATCATCCCTGTATTGATTTTTGCCTTCACATCACGCAGCAGCGCCGCTTCCATTCCTTTTAACATTCGTACGCAAACTCAAGGTTTGGGCATTTCTGAAGGTGTGGCGAACTTCTCAGCATCCTTTGGGGCAACGATTGGTCAAAATGGTTGTGGCGGTATCTATCCTGCCATGCTTGCCTTTATGATTGCGCCAACGATGGGTGTTGATCCTTGGACGCTCAGCTTCATTTTACCGTTACTTGTGATCATTGCCATCAGCTCCTTTGGTGTGGCTGGCGTGGGCGGCGGTGCAACGTTTGCAGCCCTCATCGTGCTTTCTGCCATTGATTTCCCTGTGGCACTTGCCGGTTTATTGATCTCCATTGAACCTTTAATTGATATGGGTCGAACTGCGTTAAACGTTTCAGGCTCCATCACCGCCGGTACTGTCACTGCACGCGTTTTAGGTGAAATTGACACTGAAACTTTCAACAGCAATGAACAAGTGCAATTAGACTCAGACTCAAGCACAAATGAGTTAAACTAAGGAGGTCAGCATGAGAATCATCATCATTGGGGCGCAAGCTGCAGGCATGAGCGTTGCGGCGAAAGCTAAACGCATGGATAAAACGGCGGACATTGTGGTGTATGAAGCGAGCGACATCACCTCCTTTGGCGCTTGTGGGTTGCCCTATTATGTGGGCGGTGAGTTTGATGACCCAACTTATATGTCTGAATTGACGCCTGAGGATTTTGCCAAAAAAGGCATTACGGTCAAGACATTGCACACCGTTGAATCGATTGATCCTGCGGCAAAAACCCTTAAAGTCAGCCATGATGGCAAAACCTTTGAGGATCATTATGATCGCTTGATGATCGCAACCGGCGGCAGCGCCATCATTCCATCGATTGAAAATGTGACACTCAACAATGTTTTGACCCTCAAAACCATGAACGATGGTTTAGCATTGCGAGAGATTGTACGCACGGATGCCATCCAAACAGTGACAGTGATTGGCGCCGGTTTCATTGGACTTGAATTGGTGGAAGCCTTGGTTCACCTTGGCAAAACCGTTCATCTATTTGAGCGTGAAGATCGCATCATGCCTGAAGCTTTTGAGCCTGAATTGTCAGCATTATTGCTCAAAACTTTAGAGGATCATGAGTCCGTGCATGTGCACCTCAATGAGTCAGTCACGAAAATCGAAGGTGAGCATACAGTGACGGGCGTGACAACATCGCACGGTCACTATCCTTCTGATTTAGTGGTGGTGTGTACCGGTGTGCGCCCAAACACAGCTTTCTTGAAAGAGAGTGGTTTAGCAATGCTCCAAAATGGCGCGATTCGCACCAATGAATATGGGCAAACAAATGTTGAGCACATCTATGCAGCCGGTGATTGCGCCACCGTTTGGCATGCTCAGTTGCAGACAGATGTTTACTCACCTTTGGCAACGGGCGCAAATAAGCTTGGGCGCATCATTGGGGAAAACATTGTGGGCGGAAAAAAAGCCTTTAAAGGTCTACTCAATGCCGCCGCGGTACAGCTATTATCCGTGGAAGCTGGGCGCGTTGGGTTATCAAGTAAAGAGCTCGCTGCCCATAACATTCCCCATCAAAAAGTCATTTTGACGGATAAGAACCACGCCAACTACTGCAAAGGGCAAGCGATGCTCACCATTTTGCTCTTTTATCATCCTGACACTAAAGTGATTTTGGGTGCGCAAGTGTTTGGTGAAAATGGTGGTGCTGTCCATCGTATGCATGCTTTGAGTGTGGCGATCATGACAAAGCTCACCACCGATGATCTTGCCTTTTTAGACTTTGCTTATGCCCCGCCGTTTGCTCGCGTGTGGGATGCCTTAAACATTGCCGGCAGCATCGCAAAATAGTCGATTGACTGAATAAAAAAACCGCAGCTTGCTGCGGTTTTTTTATGATCTATGGTTTTGCCTCGATGCGATAACGCCCTTTGGTCACCATAATGTTTCGAAGCTCAGGAATGTACATATCCTCAAGCAACGTAATGGGCACTTGATAATCCCCCGGCACTTGCGCTTCTAACACATATGCAAAGCGATACGTTTCCCCAGCTTTCAGGTCAAACGCCGCCACATAGCGATCAAAGCGATACTCTTCATGCGTGAGCACATTGCGCGTTAAATTCGTGGCGTTGTACTGCTCATAAAATTCATCAACGTTGTCCGTCACTAAGTTTGGATTGACGAGCACAAAGCCTGTGGGCACAAAATCAGCGAGCAATGCATTCGGTAGATTCTTTTCAGATTTGAGCGTGACATACACCACAAAGCGCTCACCGACTGACAATGCTTGAGCATCGCCTGTCACATAATCTTTTGCAAAATCCACATTAAAATTGCGTGCATCTAAAGCCTTTGAAGGATAACCTGAGATTTCATACTCTAAAAAGAGCGGCTCTTCTGCTGTTAATTTGGCAATGTGATTGGCATTGATGGGCTCATCAGGCGTCACTTCATCGGCTTGACCATTGATCAATACAGATAACGGTACTGTATCCTCAATCGTATCGATGCCCACTTTAATGAGCGCATAGCGCTCTTGCGTACTGAAATATTGCTTTTGATTCAATGCATTATTGAGATCAACATTCAGCTGCTGAGTTTTGGCTACATCTGTAAACAAACCTTTCACCGTCAATTCATTGAGCACATTGATCGCATTTGCCAAAGCCGAAACACGCGTTTGATAAGCCCCAAAATCACGCTGCCAACCCATAAAATCTAAATGATTGAGATAATGGCGGGCAGCCGTTGGGTGACTTAGCATTAAGTTTGCCCCCGCTAAATAAACGCGACTCAAAGGACTCAATGTGGCTGTATAAGGCTCTAAAAATGCAATGTCCGCACTGAAGATTTTACCTTCACGTGCCAATAACCATACGCCATAACTTAAATGATTGAGCTCCGCTTCACCTAATAGATAAGCACCTTCATTGTTCGAGGCTTGATACGTTTCAGTTAAGCGCTGCTTCACATAACGCAATCCTTGATCCACCACCGTTGGGGAGACTAAACTTGGATCTTGCTTCGCCAATTGTGTTAAAAAGTCTAACGCATACACAGAGGTTGGGAAATAACTCTCCCCGGCTGTCCAAAATGAGAAACCACCATCCTCACGCTGACGATCAACCAACTGTTTGACCACATCGCGCAGCATCTCTTTTTCCCATGCGGCATACTCTAAGCGCGGACCATTCGCAGCTTGATGGCTCGCTTCATAATTGCGATACACCTGCTCTTTTTGACCATCTAACAAAGGATTGCTTTTAAACAACCATGGGAACGCTGCACTGGTTGTTTGCTCAGTACAACCATATGGATAACTGAATAAACCATCCGTATAAGAGAGCACATTCACTTGTGGGTGGCGCGATAATGTCAAACGCTCCTGATAATTGCGATCAAATGGATCTGTGAGTGCCGCATTTCTCACCCATGTTTGACCTTTAGGCAACAATTCACGTTGATATTGTGTGGTGCGCTCTGTGATGGGATCCGTTCCTAAGCGATAACTGCGCTCTGCTTGATAACTTTTTGCATCAATTGACAATGCAATGTCCGCGCCCTGTGTGTATTCAGGCAATGAAATCGGAATCAAATGCTGACGACTTTCGCCATCTTTTAACGTGACCCTTTCAGTAAAATCCAATGCCAATTCAGGGCTTGTGACATGAATCTTCACATCATCTTTTTCACCGCTTAAATTGTGCAAAGACAACGATACATTGCTCTCATCGCCCACGCGAATGAAGCGTGGCGTTACGATGTCCGCCACAATGGGCGCGCGAATGATCATTTTTTCTTGTTGCTCACCCATGCGATTGTTTGAAAAGACTTTCACCTCAACTTGCGCTTCGCCATTAAAATCAGGCAACAACAATGTCACTTCACCTTGCCCATTGTCATCTAAGGCAATGAGCTCACTCATCAGAGAAACGGTTTTCATCTCGGTCATATTATCAATGCTTAAACCATCTTCAGCGGATGCTTGACCATCTCCCCCGAATTTTGGCACCAATAATGCATAGGCACCACGTTTAAAGAGGCGATTGTAATAGTCGATGATGTCCACGTCATATTTTTGATGGGCAAAAAAGGCATCAAAAATGCTCATGGCACGTTCAGGAATCATGTTTAAAATGCCTTGATCTGTAATGCTTACAGTGGCATACAGTGACTCTTGATCTGCATTTGGGACAGAAATCTTAATGGTGGTTGGGCGATCCGGCAATGCCACTGTGGTTGCACTGACTTTTGGCGACAATAAACGATCCGCACGATTCAAATGAATGGGAATTAAGCCAAGTGAACGCACCACTTCTTTCTGCTTGGTGGTGGAGAGCAATAAACCCGATAAATAAAGATCATGACGATTCCAATCTGCATTTAATGGCACTTTAACTGTGGTTTGACCCTTTTTCACATTGAGATTTTGGGTGTACAGCAGTTGCCCGCCTTCTAACATCAACGTGAGATTACCATCTAAAGGCGCATCAATCGTCAGGGCAATGGTTTCACCCGTTTGATACGCCGCTTTATCGGTGGAAAGCGCCAAAGCATTGGGCTTCACCGCCGGCAATTGCCCAGATGATGTGCTTGACCATTCAGCACTGAATGGATATTGCGTCACCATGCGGGAAGATAAATCTTCCACCTCTAAAATATAATTGCCCCAACTGTTGGGATTGACTTGATAAGTGATGGGTTTGCCGGCTGCTTTCACCACTTTTTGTTCACGAATTTGATAATTGTAATTCTCATGGCAATCCCAGCCGCTGTTTGGGTTATAAACCCATGTGCAGGCGCTGTCCTTATACTTTAAGGTGAGTTTTAAATCACCTGTGCCATATTGTTGATTTTGCTTGGCAGTGAAAATCTCAAATGTGGCTTCTGCTCCATAGCCGAGCTCATTTTTTCCAAAGAGCGGACGAATCACAGGCACCACATTGGTGGGCCAAAAGTCTGTTTTAAAACTGCGCGTGATGCCACTGGTTTGACCATCTAACACCGTCACATTTGCCGCTAAACCCAAAACAGCAGAAACCGCAGGCAAACCTGATTCCACACCTAAAGATAAGCGTTGCTCGCCGTTACCTTCAGCATTTAATGTACTGTCATAAGTGATTTGATCCGTCACAGCATTGAATGGAAAATCGATTGTACCCACATACCAATCGGACTGACCTTTAAACGGTGTACGATTAACGCGTAAATCCCCTTGAATCTTCACGCCATTGTGACTGGCAGGCGCACCAAAAAGATAGTGGCTGTCCATGCCAAGCATCACATCATCACGCAGATCATATTGATCTTTCACGCCAGACAATGTCAGTGCCATGCGCTCTGGCATGAACTCTTCAATGAATAAATTTAACACACCATTGGGTTTTTCACTGGCGGCATCTGTACGCACTTCCACGCGATAACGCCCTGTTTTATCCGCAGCACTTGTGGATAAATGGGTTTGATAAAAACCCGCTTCAATGGATTCAACCGTATTGTCATACACCACTTTATGTTCAGGATTGATCAAACGGATGTTGATCGGTTGCTTTGGCAACATTTGCCCATCTTGATTGCGCAGTAAAATGTTCATGGGCATCGCCTCACCGGGGCGATAAAGCTCACGGTTACTGTAAACATACGCCACCTGATCACTGTATGGCGCACCATCTACGGCATAATCATTGAGATCAAGGGCAATTTCTTTCAATGGCAAAATGGAAACATCCGAGCCCTTTTTAGCCACCACAATGTCATCACGCGTTAATTTTTGTGGAATGCGACACACGCCCTCCTTAAACCAACACAAATCTTCAGTGATGGCAACTTTACCTTGATCATTGCGCCACACTTCAACCGTTGCCCCATCAATCGGCGTTCCTGTGGAAAATTGATTGCCCACAATCACGGTTTCATTCGGATACAAACGAGCATGCAGCCCCATATCCGTAATGAATAAAATGCGCGTGTCTAAATTGCGATTAATCTCGCCAGCAGCATTGACCGTCACAATGTATGCACCGGATGTAATGTTTTGATCCACCGGAATGTTGTGCAGTGTTTTTTTCGTGGTATCAATGTGGCTTGGGGCACGATAGCGGAAAATGCCCGCAGGTGTCATGTCTTTCACATAGCGGCTCAAATCCCATTGACTGATATTCGAGCCAATGTAAAAGCGTTCCAAAAATTGCGGCAAATTATCCAGTTTAAAAAACTCAATGTCCACCTCTTCCGTGCCCATCATCTCAATGCTGAGCGCACCTTGTGCAATTGGCATCACAGGACCTCTGCCCATGATTTTGACGGAGGAAGACGCTTCACCCACATATACATATTCACGATATTCATTGCCGCCGTTATCCTTAAATGATCCCGACTTCACTAAGTAATCGCCCGCGCCAATTGGATAATATGACAAGCGATAACCATCTTTACTCAAATGCCATTGACCCTTGGTGTCGGGTTTTCGCGTCCAATCTTCATAATCATATTTTTCAACCACAAAGAGCTTTTGCAATTGATCTTGTTTAAAAACTTGTGGATCATCAAAAAAAACCGTGACAGTTTCTTGATCATCGAATTTGGCTAAATTGATGGAAGCCACTTGAGCTTGTGCAAACATAGGCACAGCGGCCAAAGCTGTCATCAGCAGCGAGCGTTTCAGGGGGATCATAAAGTATCCTTGATATGGTTAAGTGCTCAAAATTATCGCAAATATTGTGAGCAATTACTATGTTATCCACAGGGAATATTTACTGGATGATATAACGGAAAAATCTTGTTTATCAGCATCATAAAGATTATTAATATAGAGATATCTGCCCTAGATCACACTTTTTACACAAAAAGTTACCCACATTTCCATATCACATAAATATTTGATATGGTTATTAATATATAAAATTTGCTGTATTTATGCACAAAGTTATCCACAGGCTGTGCAGACTCATAAATTTCCCTTATGAGGCTGCAAGATTCTCTTAATTAGCCTTTATGCTGTGTGATCGTTAGGATGGCTCTATAGATCAATCATCTGAATAACCAATAGAGGAGCTTCATATGTCAGAAAAATATTTAACCAGTGCCAACGGCGCCCCGATTGCCGATAACCAAAACTCCATCACTGCTGGCCGCCGTGGTCCTGTGAGTTTAGAAGATTACCATTTAGTAGAAAAATTGGCGCACTTTAACCGTGAAAACATCCCTGAACGTCGCGTACATGCCAAAGGTGGCGGTGCACATGGTTTATTTACCGTAACCCATGACATCACGCAATACAGCCATGCAGATTTATTCTCACAAGTGGGCAAAGAAACACCTGTATTCATGCGCTTTTCAACTGTGGGCGGTGAACGCGGTTCAGCCGATACAGCGCGCGATCCACGTGGCTTTGCCGTGAAATTTTACACACAAGAAGGCAACCTTGACGTTGTGGGCAATAATACGCCTGTTTTCTTCATCCGTGATGCCATCAAATTCCCTGATTTCATCCACACCCAAAAACGTGATCCACGCACCAACTTAAAATCACCGCGCGCCATGTGGGATTTTTGGTCTTTATCACCTGAATCTTTGCACCAAGTGACCATTTTATTCTCTGATCGTGGGATTCCAGATGGTTTCCGTCACATGCATGGTTATGGTAGCCATACTTACAGCTTAGTCAATAAAGATGGCGTGCGCACATGGATCAAATGGCACTTTAGAACCAAGCAAGGCATCAAAAACATTCATCCAAAAGATGCAGAAGTTTTAGGGGGCACCAACCCAGATTATGCGCAAGAAGATTTATATCATGCCATCGAGAGCGGCAATTACCCTAAATGGGGCGTATATATCCAAGTGATGAGCGAAGAGGAAGCCACCAATCGTGAAGAGAATCCTTTTGACGTCACAAAAGTGTGGTCACACAAAGAGCATCCTTTGATTGAAGTGGGTGAAATTGTGTTAAATCGCAATCCTGACAACTACTTTGCAGAAGTGGAACAAGTGGCCATGGCGCCAAGCAACGTGGTTCCGGGCACAGGTTTATCACCTGATAGAATGCTACAAGGTCGTATTTTTGCATATGCAGATGCGCAGCGTTATCGCATTGGCACCAACTATCAACAATTGCCAGTGAACGCACCAAAATGTCCATACCACAATTATCAACGTGATGGCGCCATGCGTTTTGATGGTAACCAAGGCAGTGCACCTAACTATGAACCCAATAGCTTCAGCGATGCGCCAAAGCAAACGGATCATAAAAATCCTGCTTACAATGTTGGGCAAGATGGTGCCGTTTATCAATACGATCATCGTGAAGATACGGATTATTACAGCCAAGCGGGTAACTTATTCCGTTTAATGAACGATGAGCAAAAACAATTGCTGATCGATAACTTAGTGGATTCTATGCGCACCGTTGATGAATACATTCAACGCCGTCAGATCGCCCATTTCCTTAAAGCGGATCAAGCTTACGGTGAAGGCGTCGCTAAAGGTCTTAACATCAAATTGTAATTGTCAGTACTCCCCCACTGACATCGAGTTTTGCCACATGCTTGCATGTGGCTTTTTTGATGGGAAATCCGCTACAATTAACTTCCTCTTCTCATTGATGCCTTTTATGCGTGCATTTATCCTTCGGCTCATCACCCTTCTTTGCGCCTCATTTGTGGGCTTAGTGCTGCTCTTGATTGCGGCATTCATGCTCTTTAACCATCGTTATCCTTTGTCGATTCCGAAAATTGAACCTTCGGTTGTGGTGGTGGATCAAAACGGTGAAGTGCTCAGGCAATTTGCCGATTCAGAAGGCATTTTCCGCCATTGGGTGACACTGGATGATGTGAATCCGAATTATCTCAATGCCTTGATTCACTATGAAGATCGCTATTTTTATCACCATTTTGGCATCAATCCCTTAGCCACATTGCGCGCCTTTGGGCAATGGGTGGGACACCGTAAAATCATCTCAGGGAGCTCAACCTTAACCATGCAAGTGGCGCGTCTACTCTATCCGCATGAACGCACTTTTATGGGTAAGATCGAACAGATGTTTCGAGCCATTCAGCTTGAGCAACAGCTGACGAAAGCAGAAATTTTAACCCTGTACATCAACATTGCACCAATGGGCGGCAACATCGAAGGGGTGCAGGCCGCCAGTTGGCGTTACTTTGGTAAAGATGCGGCGAGCCTTAACATTGCAGAAAGTGCATTATTGGTAGCATTACCACAGCGCCCGAGCGTGTATCGTCCGGATCATTCATTGACCAAAGCCATGTACGCACGCAATAAAGTCTTGGCACGTTTGGCAGATTTTGGCGAAATTTCTCCCACAGATGCCCTTCGCTATCAACAAGAACCCATTAATTACGCGCCCTCAAGCACGCAATTTTCAGCACCTTTATTGGCGGAAAATTTAAAGCAACAATCCGATCAACATGTGATCCACACAACGCTGGATGGTCAATTGCAACGCAAAATTGAATCCCTCCTTCACTCACAGAGTAAAACATGGCCTGATAAAGCCTCAGGTGCTGTGTTGGTGGTGAATAATCACACTCATTCAATTGCTGCCTATGTGGGCTCTGCTGACCTTTTTAATGCAGAGCGCTTTGGTTATGTGGACATGGTGACGGCAATTCGCTCGCCAGGCTCGACATTAAAGCCCTTTGCTTATGGCATGGCGATGGATTATGGCATCATCCATGAGGCGAGCCTCCTCACGGATGTGCGCCGCGGCTTTGATGGCTATTATCCCAAAAACTTTGACAATGAATTTAGGGGCGCTGTGCCAATGTTTCGCGCACTACAGCTCTCTTTAAATGTGCCGGTTGTGCAAGTGTTTCAACATTTAACGCCCCATTATTTCACCCAAAAATTGCGCCAAAGTGGCATTGAGCTCTCCATTGATTACGCAACCCTCAGCATGATTTTAGGCGGCGTTGGCATTTCGCTGTGGGAGCAAGTGCGCTTGTTTTCAAGTTTATCCACACAGGGACAAATTTATCCCATGACAGTTACGCCGAAAACCGTCACCAGTACCGGGCAAATTTTATCCCCAGAAGCCGCTTGGATCACCCATAAAATCCTCAGCCAAACACGACCTGCCAACCGTTTTAATCCCCGTCAAATTGCATGGAAAACGGGCACAAGTTATGGCTATCGCGATGGCTGGGCACTCGGGACAACCGCCGATTGGACGGTGGGCGTGTGGGTCGGTCGACCGGATGGTGTACCGAATGTGGGCGCGCTCGCCAATCGCTATGCAACGCCGCTCCTGTTTGATGTCTTTAATCTATTACCTAAAGATCAAACAACCCTCACAAAGCCGCGCGGCATTACAACAGAAACCATTTGTTGGCCAAGTGGCCGCAACATGACAGATGTACCGATTGAAGCGTGTGAACAGCAATACACCATCGATGCCATCAAAGGACAAACGCCGCCCACGCTCTATGATTCCCCAGGAGAAATGCCACATTTTGGTTGGCCGCAATTGCTCACGGATGCACCATTACTGCTGCAATCGGCAGAGATTGTCACACTACAAAACCAGAGCATCATTTATAAAAGCCCCCATTCGATTGCCTTGACAGCGCGTGGTAATCCGCCATTTCGTTGGTATTTAGATGGCCAATTGCTTGAGCACAATGCATTAGATGTCTCACGCTTAAGCCTTGGTCAACACACCTTAAGCGTGCAAGATCATGCGCAAAAAGTGCACCGCATTGTGTTTGAAGTGCGCGAGTGAGAAATGCCGTATAATGGTTCTTTAATGACGCATGAGGGCCACTATGAAAGATAAACTCTCGGCGATGATTCGCGAAGCCATCGCCGTCAACGAACGCTCATTTCCATGGGAACGCGCCATTGGTGCAGGCATTGCCATGACATTGCCCATATTCATCGGCTTATGGCTCAATCTTTTACCATATGGATTGATGGCAGGGCTTGGCGGCTTCACCTATCTCTATGCCTTTCGTTTGCCATATGCGCACCTATCTAAGCGCCTGTTGTTTGTCGGGGCAACGATTGTCCTCTCTTCATTGTTAGGCTCACTGACAGCGCCTTATCCGATTGCCGTTGCCGTCGTAATGGGTGCAATTGCTGCCGTGACCCTATTCATTTTTAATGCGCTAAAATTCATTGGCCCTTCTGCCATTTTCTTTGTGCTGATTTTTGCCCTTACGGCAGATATGCCACATGTGGACTTAGCTGGCGCATTGATGCGCGCAGGTTTAGTGAGTTTAGGCGCAATGCTCTCTTGGCTCATTGCCATGAGTGGCTTTTTGATTCATCCCCATCGCCCAGAGATTCAATCCCTACAAAAAGCGTATCAGCAACTCATTCAATTGACAGACAAAGCAGGCACCGATGCCTTTCATGGTGAAAAATATAAAGCCATGGCTTCGTTTAAGGAAGCTCATGAAACGTTAATGGCAGGGCGCTTGCCATGGTCACCCTCTGAAACTTATCGCCGCTTATTGCATTTGGCAGTTGCGGGCAATGAATATTTGATTGAGCTCTCCATTCGGGAAGAGCAATCTTCAAGCCCGATGCCAAAAGAGGCGCGCGATTATTTAACAGAGATTTTACGCAATCTCAAATCCTTAAAGCATGCATCCGCCTTACCAAAACCACCGGCTGATTTACCCCTTGTGGATAACTTTATCGCCATGCATGATGCTTTAACTGCACCGATTGCCACGCTCCCTGCCCTCACAGCGGATGATCAAGTGAGCATTCGCATGATTTTAGCCCAAGCCCTTGATCGCAATTCCTTGGTCTTTTTAACCGCTGTACGTTTTGGCATCATCACCACAATTGCCTCGCTCATTGCCCATGGCTTTGATTTTACGCGCTCTTATTGGATTCCGTTATCGTGTGTGGCGGTGATGTCTGGTGCATCGATGGTGGCAACGCTCCACAGAGCCCTTCAGCGTTCCCTTGGCACGATGATCGGGATCATCATCGCAAGTTTAATCCTCTATTTTGAACCCACAGGCTACCCAATTGCCCTCTTTATTTTGATCTTTACCATTATGACAGAGCTGTGCATCGTTAAAAATTATGGTTTAGCGGTGATCTTCATTACGCCCAATGCGCTATTGTTGGCAGAAACCATCTCCGCAGGGGATTTCTCCTTTGTGCACTTTGCAAGCGCGCGCATTTTAGATGTGGCCATCGGCAGCATCATCGGAATCATTGGCGTGATGATCATGGGTAAACGCTCAGCGTCTGTGCGCATGCCACGCATTTTGATGCGCACCCTTCGCAGTCAATCCCAAATGTTACTGTTGCTCTTTGGCCCACACAACGAAGATGCTGACGCGCAGCTTAAAATCCGCAGCCTAAAAATGCAAACCAACCTTGCCAACCTCACCGCGCTTTACACCGCAGCCATTGGGGAGATCCCAAAAAACAAAGCATTAATTGAATACTATTGGCCCATCATCTATTCACTTGATAAGCTATCGGTACTCCTTGAACGTGCTGCCCACATGCAACATCGCCCCACATTGAGCCCGCAAGCGTTGGCAAATTTACTCTATTTATTTGAGACATTGGCCAATCATGCCCAATCGTCCATGACGTATGAGCCTTTGCCCATTCCAGACCTTCCGGGCTTTTCGAGCATCGCAAAGGAAATTGATGTGTTACAATCCGCCTTTAAGTCAGAGACAACCGCAATATGATCGAACAACCGCATTTTGAAATACGATTAACCCGCAATGATGATTGCGAACATTTGCCTGAAGTGGAGCGCTCAGCTGCTGCGCGTTTTGCGAGCATCCCTGAATTGGCATGGATTGCAACGGCTGATGTCCATTCAGTGGAAGATCATCAGCGCTTTGTGACACAGAAAAATAGCTGGGTGGCCATTCATGATGATCAACCCATTGGTTTTATCAGTGGCGTTCAAATGCAAGATGCGTTTCATATTTGTGAGTTTTCCGTGCGCGAAGAGTGGCAAAGCCAAGGTGTTGGCAAAGCGCTCATGCAGGCGTTAGAAGCAGATATGGCAGATAAAAATGTCACCAATATTACACTCACCACCTTTAGAAAAGTGGAGTGGAATGGCCCGATGTATGAGCATTTAGGCTTTGTGGAAATTCCAGACACCGAGCTTTCCCTCTTTTTATTAGATGTGCTTGGCGAAGAGACTGAAGCGGGCTTTTTACCAGATCAGCGCTGTGCGATGCGTAAAACCCTCACTTAAGGTTGTGTGTCTTTTAAGCCATGCTTGCCATGTGATGAGATGATGTATTCACCATTTGAGGCTTCATAACGATACAATCGCCCCCAAGGATCGACAATCAAACGCTCAGCAATATAAGGCCCATGCCAATTGACTACTTGAGGATTCGTGATCAAGCTTTGTAAGCCCTGCTCTGTCGTAGGATAATGCCCCACATCTTTATAATAAAGATTGAGCGCCCCTTCAATGGAACGAATGTTCTGTTTGACTGATACCCATTTACTGTCATCATCAAAGCCCAAAAACTTTTGCCCTAAGATGGTGACCACAATGGCGATGATCACCGAAATGATCATCAATTCCACTAAAGACAATGAGCGCTTATAAAACGCCCCAAGTGCATGATTGACCATAAATCAGCGCACCAATGCTTTAAATTCATTAAAGTATGTGGGGAAAGTTTTATTCACGCATGCCGGATCTTCAATGATCACGGGCACTAAAAAGCTGCACAATGAAAAACACATCGCCATGCGGTGATCATCATATGTGCCAATCGAGACATTTTCATTGAGCTGATCAACAGGCGTAATGACCAGGTAATCTTCACCTTCTTCCACAATCGCGCCAAGTTTAGTGAGCTCTGTGGCCATGGCATGGATGCGATCGGTCTCTTTCACGCGCCAACTGCCAATGTTGCGAAGAGTGGTTGTGCCTTTGGCAAACAAAGCAAGCACAGCCAATGTCATGGCTGCATCGGGAATGTGATTGCAATCTAAATCAATGGCGCGCAATCCTGATGCAGGCTTTGTCACCACGACATGATGGCCATGCCACTCAACTTCTGCCCCCATCATTTCAAGGGCGCGCAAAAATTCCACATCGCCTTGAATGGTTTGTGTGCCGATGCCTTGCAACGTAATCTCACCGCCAATGGCGCCAAGGGCAGCAAAATAAGAGGCACTTGATGCATCACCTTCAACATCATAATGCGCCACCGCTTGATAAGTTTGCCCTGCCGGGATGTAAAACGATTGCCAATTGCGATTTTCCACCACAATGCCAAAGTCTTTGAGCATCGCTAAAGTAATGGTGATGTAAGGTTTTGAGATCAATTCGCCATCAATGTGAATGGTCATCGCCTTTTTTGTCATCGGGAGAGTTAAAAGAAGCGCCGTTAAAAATTGGCTAGACACCGAGCCTTTGACTGAAACTTCAGAATGCATCACCTCTGCATCAAAAATCTCAAGGGGCGGATAACCTTCGTTGTCTAAATAGTGGATCATTAACCCCATCGATTGCAAGGCTTCCACCAAATCTTTGATCGGACGTTCATGCATGCGAGGAATGCCGCGCAATACATAATGCCCTTGATTGAGGGCAAGCGCCGCCGTTAAAGAGCGAAATGCCGTGCCTGCATTGCCTAAAAAGAGTTCTGCCTCTTTATTTGGTAGATGACCTTGATTGCCTTCAATGATGCATTCTGTCGGGCTGATGGGTTCAATTTGAATGCCAAGCGTGAGTAAAGCTTCAGTCATATAGCGCACATCATCACTGTCTAATAAACCCTTCAAATGGGTTTTACCATCGGCCAATGCGGCTAATAATAGCGCACGATTTGAAATGCTTTTTGAGCCGGGTACGGTCATTGTCCCTGCTGCGTGTGTCACTTTAGAAAGCGCTAATGTTTCCATACATCACCCATTTGATCATCATTGAATTAGAAATATACAACATATCATACAAAAAGTGCCCTAAAGTTTAACACTGAAGGGCACTTGTGACTATGGTCTGATGTGTGGATCAACATGCATCGATCATTGGGCTCTCTGCAGGTGTTAAGTTCAAACGCTCAAAGAGTGCGTTGTCCACATCTTCATCCGCATTTGGGCTGGTTAATAATTTAGCGCCATAGAAAATGGAGTTAGCACCTGCCATAAAGCATAACGCTTGTAATTCAGAGCTCATGCTTTCACGGCCAGCCGATAAACGCACCATGGATTTTGGCATCATGATGCGCGCCACAGCAATCGTGCGCACAAAGTCAAAATCATCCACAGGATCATTGCCACCTAATGGCGTGCCTTGAATCGGGATCAAACGGTTAATGGGCACACTTTCTGGCGGTGTGAGCATGTTCGCTAATTGCACCAAAAGAGATGCGCGATCCTTTTGTGATTCGCCTAAACCGATGATGCCGCCTGAACAAATCTTCATGCCGGAGTTACGCACATGATCTAATGTATCTAAGCGGTTTTGATAATTATGCGTGGTGACAATTTCACCATAAAATTCAGGGGAAGTGTCTAAGTTATGATTGTAGTAATCTAAACCTGTATTTGCCAACTCATTTGCTTGCTCTGCTGTGAGTTGACCAAGCGTCATACAGGTTTCCATGCCAAGGCCTTTGACCTCTTCAATCATTTTTTTGATGTAAGGCATGTCACGAGGTTTCGGGTTACGCCAAGCTGCGCCCATACAAAAACGGCTCGCGCCATCTTCTTTCGCTTTTTTCGCAGCCTCAATGACTTTTTGCACTTCCATCAATTTTTCTGCTTCTAAACCTGTGTCATGATGCACGCTTTGCGAGCAATATTTACAGTCTTCAGAGCAGCGACCTGTTTTAATGGATAACAAACGGCTCACTTGAATTTTGGTTGGGTCAAAATGCTGACGATGCACCTGCTGGGCTTCGAACAATAATTCAAACAGTGGTTTTTTAAAGAGCGCATCGGCTTCTTCAATGGTCCAAACTTTTTTACTCATACGATTCTCAGATTAATAATAATGGTAACGCCCCATATCATAGAGGAAAGTTGGGCTGAATGTAAACCAGAATTAAATTCATATGATTTACATAACTCAGCCTCATCAAAATACCAATTGTGTTAAATTGTGATCATAAAAACCCATAAACAACAATCAAAATGAGGATGCTATGCATTATCTAAAAGTATTAGAAAAACAGTTCAAAGAAAAAAATGACAGCTTGCCTGCTGAAGTTCAACACCGCATTTATCGCACATTGAGTTGGCTCAACAGCGCCGAGCGTTTACGCACGCCCGTGCCACATCCAAGCAAACCGAATAAACATAAATTACCCGACACATTAGACATGCAATTTATGAATCTATGGGTGGCATTTAATGCCATTTATGCCTGCCAAGGGTTTCAGGATGATAAAGAGCGCTTTAAAGACTTCATCCACATCATGGTGCAAAAAGAGGGGGATAAATTAGAGAAGATTTTATGGGATTTATTCTCTTCTCAAATTCATATGTTCTTGAAAAATCACTACGCATTTCGCCCATTTTGGGATTATCACAATCAAGAAACCGATCAACCTGAAAGTTATTGGCGCGCTCGCTTTGAAGATGAAAACATTAAAGCAAATCAATCTCTTAAAAACCATGACACCAAAACATTGCTCCTCATTTTGTTTGAGCGCATTTATACCCTTCGCAATCAAATTTTTCATGGTGGCTCTAGCTTTGGCAGCCGTTTAAACCGCAAACAATTACAACAAGCCTGCGGTTTACTCAGTCATTTGGTGCCAGTGTTTGCCATTGTGGTGCTCAATAATCCTGAAGATCCCATTTGGGGTCGCCCATTTTATCCAGTGATTCATGATTGATAATGGGAAAATGGGCATAAAAAACCTCGGCAGTGCCGAGGTTTTTTGTGTCACTTATTCATGATGTTTCACGTGGAACGATAAATCATCGCCAATGAGCACATGATCTTTTGGCTTAAATTCACCATTTAAAAAAGATTTCGCCAATGGATTTTCTAGATGAATCTGAATCGCACGTTTCAATGGACGCGCACCAAAAACAGGATCATAACCCACTTCGCCCAACTCATCTAATGCACCATCTGTGATGGCCAACTCGATCTCTTGATCCGCTAAACGCTTGATCACGCGATCCACTTGTAATTTTGCAATCGAACGAATGTTCTCTTTATTAAGCGGATGGAAGACCACAATGTCATCAATACGGTTGATGAATTCAGGTCTAAAATGTTGCCCAACCACATCCATCACAGAGGCTTTAATCGCTTCGTATTGATCTTTCTCATCCATGTTCGAAAGCGCATGGGTTTGCTCTTGAATGATGCTCGAACCTAAGTTCGATGTCATCACAATCACCGTATTTTTAAAGTCCACGGTGCGGCCTTGGCCATCGGTTAAGCGACCATCATCAAGCACTTGTAAAAGAATGTTAAACACATCCGGATGCGCTTTTTCCACTTCATCCAACAAAATCACAGAATATGGACGGCGACGCACCGCTTCAGTTAAATAACCACCCTCTTCATAACCCACATAGCCTGGAGGCGCACCAATCAAGCGTGCCACGGAATGTTTCTCCATGAACTCGGACATATCAATGCGGATCATCGCGGCTTCTGAGTCAAACAAGAAGTTGGCCAATGCTTTGGTCAATTCTGTTTTACCGACACCCGTTGGCCCTAAAAATAGGAAGGAGCCAATCGGACGATTAGGATCAGACAAACCTGCACGAGAACGGCGCACAGCATCAGACACCGCAGAGATCGCCTCTTTTTGCCCAATCACTTGGTTCGCTAAGAAGCTTTCCATGTGCAACAATTTTTCGCGCTCACCTTCTAGCATGCGCGTGACCGGAATGCCTGTCCATTTAGAGACAATTTCTGCAATCTCTTCAGACGTCACATTCGTGCGCACGAGTTGATTTTTACGTTCAACATCCCCTTCGTTTGCTTGCGCTTCTTTAAGCTGTGCCTCTAATTCAGGAATGCGGCCATATTGCAACTCACTCATTTTCGCTAAATCCCCAGAGCGACGAGCCGCCTCCATTTCATTGCGCGCTTTTTCTAAGTCTTCCTTAATGGAAGTTGCGCCCTGCATCACGCTTTTCTCTTTTTTCCAAACCTCTTCAAGATCTGAATACTCTTTAGATAAGTCTTCGATCTCTTGCTCTAAAATTTCTAAGCGTTTTTTAGAGGCATCATCCTTCTCTTTTTTGATGGCTTCACGCTCGATTTTCAATTGAATCAAACGGCGATCTAATTTATCCATCTCTTCAGGTTTAGAGTCAATCTCCATGCGCACCAAACTTGCTGCTTCATCAATAAGATCAATCGCTTTATCCGGCAATTGACGGTCCGTAATGTAACGGTTTGATAAAGTTGCCGCAGCAACAATCGCAGGATCCGTAATTTCCACACCATGGTGGATCTCATAGCGCTCTTTTAAACCACGCAAAATGGCAATGGTGTCTTCCACTGTCGGCTCATCCACCAATACACGTTGGAAACGGCGCTCAAGGGCTGGATCTTTCTCAATGTATTGACGATATTCATCGAGCGTTGTCGCACCAATACAGTGCAACTCACCGCGTGATAATGCAGGTTTTAACATGTTGCCTGCATCCATTGCGCCATCGCCTTTACCTGCGCCCACCATTGTATGGATTTCATCAATGAATAAAATGATGCGGCCATCTTGTTTGCCAAGCTCATTGAGTACAGCTTTTAAGCGTTCTTCAAACTCCCCACGGAATTTTGCCCCCGCGATCAATGCGCCCATGTCTAAAGATAAAACGGATTTGTTTTTTAAGCCTTCTGGCACTTCGCCATTGACAATGCGCTGCGCTAAACCTTCGATGATGGCAGTTTTACCCACACCTGGCTCACCAATCAACACAGGGTTATTTTTTGTACGGCGTGACAAGACCTGAATGCAGCGACGAATCTCATCATCACGGCCAATCACAGGATCGAGTTTGCCCTCTTCAGCACGCTTTGTTAAATCTACGGTGTATTTAGAGAGTGCCTGACGGTTCTCTTCAGAATTTGCATCATTCACCGCTTCACCTCCGCGTAAATTGTCAATCACGGTTGATAATGTCTCTTTTTTCAAACCGGCATCTTTTAAAAGGTCGGTGAGCGCCCCTTTTTCTTCTAATATGCCAAGCAAAAAGATCTCTGAGGAGATGTATTGATCCCCACGCGCATTTGCGGCCTTTTCAGCGGCAATCAATGTGCGTTGAAACTCTTTGCTCACTTGAAAATCATTGGTGCCTTCAACTTGTGGCATTTTCTTGATCAATGCTTCAACATCATCGGTCAAACGGTTCACATTCACGCGACACTGACGCAAAATTGGCAACACAGAGCCATCTTTTTGCTTCAGCATGGCAAGCAAAACATGAGCGGGTTCTAAAAACTGGTTGTGATGCTCAATGGCAATGCTTTGAGCCTCGGATAGTGCTGATGTTAAGGTTGTTGTAAATTTTTCTGAACTCATCGTTGGTTCTCCTTATCAGTAATTTTTTATTAATCTTTGCTGACTAACATAATGGGACTGAAATTAAAAAAAACAAGAGCGATTCACAAAGTTATCCACAGCTTTTTTGAGGTGCAAAAAAACCCCGATCAGAACCGGGGTTTAATTCAATAGAAAGATACGTTTTAATACTTATATTCACTCTCAGTTGAGAACAATATCTTAAAACACATTTTCTTATTATATATCAGTGTAATAGAGTCTATTAAAGACCACGACAAACAGTAGTTTGTAAACCTTTGTCGCCTTCTTTAGCTTCGAATTCTACCTTCTGACCTTCCGCTAAAGTACGGAAGCCATCACCTTGAATCGTTGAAAAGTGAACGAATACATCTGGTGAACCATCTTCAGGAGTGATGAAACCAAAACCTTTAGACTCATTGAACCATTTTACAGTTCCGATACGCATATTTAACCTCAAACAAAGAGTGACTATATTCATAGTCGTTTTCAAACCACTTACCCAAATGGATAAGCCTCACCACAAATCTAATAGTGATGCTCATTACATTACGTGTTATTTGTATGCTTTGCAACAAAAATGATCAAATAAATGAAATATTAATCAAAATACCGCAACTGTGTCTTTGCTACGCTGTATCATAAAATACATAACCCATTGATATTAAAAGCGAGAGTTGCATGCAATAAAAAAGCGTATATGATGAGCTTTTGATCACCGAATTTCATCCATTATTATGCATTCATTATCAACCACCTACATTGCACTGGGCGCAAATCTTGAAAATCCAGTCGCACAGCTCACAACAGCCCTTGAAGAGATCGCACAATTACCCAATACTTCAATCATTCAATGTTCAAAATTCTATCGCACCAAACCCATAGGCCCAAAGCAGCCTGACATCATCAATGCAGTGATTGCCTTGCAAACCGCTTTATCACCTTATGAGCTTTTGCATGCCCTACAAGCCATTGAGCTCAAGCATGGACGCACGCGCACAGTTCGCTTTGGCGCGCGCACGCTCGACTTAGATGTATTACTTTATGAGGATTGGGTCAATGATGATTCCGCGCTCATTGTGCCTCATCCAAGAATGCACGAGCGCAATTTTGTGTTGATCCCCCTTTATGAAATTGCGCCCGATTTAATCTTGCCACAAGGTGCGATTGCCGATCTCATTGCCCGCAATGACCCTGAAGATTATGTGATTCCTTTAGATCTTTAAAGGCGAAAGCGCTTGGCCACAAAGCCTAAGGCAACGCCAAGCACACAAAGGAAAATCAGATAATGGGTGACAAAGTTCTCATTCAATTGCTCAGCGATCACGGGCACTAAAAATGTGGTGAGCCCACCAAAGAGTGCATTCCCAATGTTATAAGAAAAACCCATGCCTGATAAACGCACGCGCGGCTCATATAAACGCACAATGAAGATCGGCACACACGCCACTAAGCCTAAAAAGAGTGAGCTTGCCATATATAATAATGCAATCAGGGTGTGATCGCCGCCCTGCCCAAGAGCATTGAAGAAAATCGTGCTACTGATGCCTAAAATCGTCGCAAACACAATCATCGTGCGTGGCAAGCCAATCCGATCCACCAATAAGCCAGCAATCACGCTGCCAATGATGTTCATTGCCGTGGCCAACAATGCAATTTTATTGACAAAATCTGCAGGCAATCCATAAAGTTCTGACTTCATTAAATTTGGAATGAGCAGCACCATAATGACGCCTGTCATCAATAGCCACGTGCTCATGACGCCCCAAAAGCTCTCTTTTAAATATTTTTGCAGCACTGTTTTCATGGGGAATTCGCTGCTTTTTTTGCGCTCTTCTTTAAATTGTAAAAAGACCGGCGTTTCTTGCAATGAACGACGCAAATAGAGCGCCAATAACCCTAAGCCACCTCCAATGATGAAAGGAAAACGCCATGCATATGCGTGGATTTCAGCTTCCGTAAAAATGAAGTTCAATGAGGTGGAAATGGCATAACCAATGAACACCCCAAAGGTGAGCCCTGCAGCAATTAAACTATTGGCAAGCCCCATATGATGCGATTTGACATGCTCTGTGACAAAAACATGCGCGCTTGGCACTTCGCCCCCTAACGCGATCCCCTGCAATAAACGCATGCACAGCAATAAGAGCGGCGCCCAAACGCCAATGTCATCAAATGTGGGCAATAAACCGATGGCTAAGGTTGGCACTGCCATTAAAAAGAGCGAGATCATAAACATGCGTTTACGCCCCACAATGTCGCCAAAGGGCGCTAAAATCATGCCACTTAATGGGCGCACAAAATAGGCCACCGCATAGATGCCATAAATCATCATCAAAGAATCAAGTCCCGATTGCTCAGGGAAAAAGTGCTGTTTTAAAATGGGAATAAAGGTCAAAAAGACAATGAAATCATAAAACTCCAACGCGCCGCCTAATGAGGAGAGCGAGAGCGTTTTAATGTCTGACCGAGTCAATGCTTGTTTCATATCCATCCTAGAGTTGATCAACAAAATTCGCATCTTACTCCAAATGAATGGATTTTGCCCTGTGTTGCGGACATAAAAAAACCTCGTGATTACACGAGGCTTATGTTTGGATCAATGAATAAAATAAAGCAAAATATCCGTTTCATCAGTGCGCCAACATCTCTTCGACCACCTCTGCATTTGATAATGCATCAGGATAATAGGTCGGCCAATTGCTCAATTCATCAAACAACGCTTCTTGGGACTCATTGCCCATGTACAAATGGAAATGATCCGCCGCGCGAGGCTCAATGATGTGATCGCTGAACTGAATGAATAAAGGCGCACCTGAATCCTTTTGCTGACACTCAAAAAGATAGCGCACGCCACGGTTGCCCTTTCGATACGTTAAAATTTTATGCCCTGCAGGTGCATATTCACAAAATGTGGATTTTTCTTTCGCATGAAAGGCAATCACATTGCCATCAATCACAATGTTTTCCACATCGGTGGCATAACCTTTTGTGTAATATGCTTTGTACTCTTGTGCCGTTTGATCGCCTTTATCCGCCGCTTTTTTCTCCATCACAGCATCAAGCTCACCGCTTAAAATGAGTGGATAAACAGAACGCCATGCACCTTGCCAATCACTCAATGAACGATCTTTGACATCTTGATCCTCAAAATAGCCTTTGCTCGCTTGAATCTGTTTTTCCGTCATCGGAGCATGATGATGCCCATGATGGTGATGGCTATGATCGTGGTCATGATCATGCGAGCCGTGGGCAAATGCGCCAGAAAGTGATAAACCCATCGCCATCGATAGGGCCAATAACAACTGCTTATGCTGCATGTTACTCTCCTAAAAGTTAAAGGGATCAATGTTATAGCATAGGATTTTCTGTATTGACTGAACACTTTTTACGCAAACAAGAATCATTCTCATAACTGCCTTGATCCTGCAGGAATTTGCATCATTTTGCAGAATTTTTCTGTATAATTTGCACCATTCAAAACGTTTCACGTGAAACATTAACAACAATAATGAGGATCATATGCACACATCACGTTGGCTCATTGCATCGGCAGCACTTTTAACCTTAACGGCATGTAAAGGTTTATCCTTAGAAGATACGCTGTCTCTTGGCATGCAAAGCGCACAAATCATGTCGTTGTCTGACAATGACATCAAACAATTGACACAAAAATCCTGCCAAGAAATGGACTTGAAAAATAAAGTGGCACCGGCAAATAGCGCATATGCTCAGCGCCTCAATCGCATTGCCAATGCGCTTGGTCACAATGTCAATGGCACGCCTGTCAATTATAAAGTCTACCTAACCAATGATGTGAATGCATGGGCGATGGCCAATGGCTGCGTACGCGTTTACAGCGGCTTGATGGATAAAATGACGGACAATGAAATCCAAGGTGTGCTCGGTCATGAACTCGGTCATGTGGCGCTTGGGCACAGCAAAAAAAGCGTACAAGTGGCTTATGCAACAGAACTCGCGCGCAACACCATCGTCAAAACTGCCAACAGCTCCATTGCGGATTTAACGAGCTCACAATTGGGCGATTTGGCGCAAAAATTGGTGAATTCTCAATTCTCTCAATCCCAAGAATTGGCGGCGGACAACTTTTCGTATGATTATTTGAAAAAGCGCAACCTTAACCCAGCCGGCATCGCCTCTGCATTTGATAAATTAGGTGGTGGCAGCTCATTGCTCAGTACGCACCCAGCTTCATCAAAACGCTCGAACAACATTCGTCAGCGCATGTTGGCAGATCAAAAATAATCCATAAAAAAAGCCACCCATGAATGACTATGGATGGCTTTTTTAGTGTCATGCTTAAGGCATTAAAATCATCGCATCACCATAACTGAAGAAACGATATTGATCATCCACTGCATGTTGATAAATTTTCTGAATGCGTTCATAGCCCATAAAAGTGGACACAAGCACCATCAATGTGGATTTTGGCAAATGGAAATTGGTGATCAAAGCATCAATCACATGAAATTCAAAGCCTGGCTTGATGAAGATGTTTGTATCCCCTTCAAAGGCTTTGAACGTGCCATCAAGTGCAGCGGTTTCTAATGAGCGGCACACGGTTGTGCCCACAGCAATCACACGCTTACCTGCCGCTTTCGTGGCTAATATGCGATCAATGGCGGATTGTGGGACAGAGATCCACTCTTTATGCATCACATGCTGATCAAGCGCCTCTTCACGCACTGGCTTAAATGTACCGGCGCCGACATGAAGCGTCACTTCCACAAAGGATGCACCTTTCTCTTCAATCGCGTGCATCAACTCTTTCGTAAAATGCAAACCGGCCGTTGGCGCGGCAACAGCACCTTTCTCTTTACTGAAAACCGTTTGATAACGCTCTTTATCAAAATCACTGTCATCACGCACAATGTAAGGCGGCAATGGCATGTGCCCCATTTTTTCTAAAATGGGAAACACAGCACTACCATCGACCGTTTCAAAAATAAAGAAACTGTCATCTCTTGCCACCATTTTAAAGACAGGCTGATCTTCTACATAAATAATCTGCCCCTCTTTTGGCGATTTGCTTGCACGGGTTTGCGCTAAAAATGAGGTTTCACTCAATAAGCGCTCAACCAAAATCTCAACCGCCCCACCCGTTTCTTTATGGGCAAACACGCGCGCTGGCAATACGCGCGTATTGTTAATCACCAATAAATCACCCGGTTCAATATAGTCGATGATGTCTTTGAAAATTTTATCTTCAATCTCATCCCCTTTTGCCACCAACAAACGCGAGGATTCACGATCCTCTTTTGGAAACTGTGCGATCAACGATTCAGGTAAATGGTAATCGTAATCGGAAATTTTATCTTTCATCAAAACTCACTACTTTTTCATTGGCAAATAGATCTTCTAAGCGCTCGCGCTCACGAATCAAGTAAGCCTGATCTTGATCAATGAGGATTTCGGCGGCGCGTCCACGTGTATTATAGTTCGAACTCATCACAAAACCATATGCACCCGCTTGTTTGACCACTAAAATGTCACCGGCTGACAATGCCAAATCACGATTTTTACCCAAAAAGTCGCCAGTTTCACACACAGGTCCCACAATGTCATAGTTATGCACAGGCGCATCACTCGCTTGAGTTGCTTCAATGCGCATCCATGATTCATAAAGCGCCGGGCGAATCAAATCATTCATGGCAGCATCAACCACGGCAAAATGTTTGCCTTCATTCTCTTTTGTTAAAATCACTTCTGTTAATAAGTAACCAGAATCACCCACAATCGAGCGCCCTGGCTCCATCGTCATCATTAAATCGCGATCACCCAATTTTTCATAAATCATGTCCACCAAAGTTTGTGGTGTGATCAATGTTTCCCCTTGATAATCAATGCCAAGACCACCGCCCATGTCAAAATGCTCAAGCTCAATGCCCTTCTCTTTTAAGGCATCAATCAGTGTCAACATGCGATCAACCGCATCACAATACGGGGATAATTCCGTCAATTGTGAACCAATGTGGCAATCAATCCCTTTAATGGCAATGTGTGGCAATTGATGCGCCGCTTCATATAAACGCACGGCTTGATCATACGGAATGCCAAACTTATTTTCACGAAGGCCGGTAGAAATATAAGGGTGGGTTTTTGCATCCACATCAGGATTCACGCGAAATGAAATTGGCGCCATTAAACCTAATTTTCCAGCCTCTTCATTGAGCCTATAAAGCTCAGCTTCTGACTCCACATTAAAACAATGAATGCCCGTTTCTAACGCAAAGCGCAAATCTTCACGCGTTTTACCCACGCCTGAAAAAATCACCTTGGTCGGATCACCGCCCGCTTTTAACACACGCAATAATTCACCACGCGAGACAATGTCAAAACCTGCCCCTAAATCTGCCAATAAACGAATGACGGATAAATTGCTGTTCGCTTTCACGGCATAACAGACCAGATGCTTTCGTGCGCCAAAGGCATCTTGATAACGTTTGAACGCTTCTGTGATGCTTGCTTTTGAATACACATAAAGTGGGGTGCCGTAAGTTTTGACCAAATCTTCAATGGCCACTTGTTCAATGTGAGATGTCAATTGGGACATTTATCGCTCCGATGATGATTGTTGTTCTGTTGAATGTTGATCTGGTAAGTACAACGGTCCTTTTTGACCACAAGCGTGTAAAAAGAAGCTCAAACCCACCACACATAAAATCTTTTTCATAACTCTAATCTCTTGATTCCAATCAGGGAAAAATTATAACGAATTGTTGCAGCGAGCGCCATGCGCTAATAACTGCAAAACCAACCAAATGCGTGCTTTCGCAGGATGGCTATAAGGCGCGTGTAATAAACCATATTGATCATTCACCACTTTCCCTGCTCGCACGCGCGTTGTCAATACAACTGGGCAAGATGCGTGCATTAATACTGGCAATAAATTTTCATGCACCGTGCCATTGCCTGTGCCCACAATGATTAAACCCTCAACATTGGCCTCTAAAAGCGCTGTGAGCATGCGTGGATTGGCGGAGACATCACTGTAGACAATTTCCACCCAAGGATAGTCATCCTCTAGCATTGGCAATGCCTCAATACTAAGTTTCATTTTATCATCCACTTTAACATTCTTATAAAACTCCACTTTGCCGTTCAAAATATGACCAATTGCACCAAAATCATCTGCACAAAAACCATCCACTTTTAAGGTGTGTGACTTCACCACTTCATGCCCTACATAAATGGTGTTATTGATCACAGCCCATAAACCTGCAACGCCATGCGCTGCAACCTGTAAACTGTCCAATAAATTCAACGGACCATCTGCACTGATCGCAGTGGAAGGGCGCATTGCTGCTGTTAAGACGACAGGTTTAGTAAAATTGAGCGTCCATTCTAAAAAAACAGCACTCTCTTCTAACGTATCCGTACCATGAGTGATGACAATACCATCAACATCATCACGCACTAATTGCTGATTCACACATTCGGCCAATGCCTTAAGAATGGAAAAGCACATGTCTTTACTGTCAATCTGGCAAAGCTCAATGGTTTCAATCGTCATCTCTTCAGGCACAGGCAATCCATACAATAATTCAGCGGCCTTTTTTTCACCGGCTGCATAATTGACCAATTCTTGATCACTTGTGGCATTGCCTGCAATCGTGCCACCTGTGCCAATAATGACTATTTTTTTAGCATCCATGATCTTTTTTCCTTTTTTTCATCATAAAATTGCGTCTTAGTATGCCGGAATTTTCATCAAATGCATACAATATATCTTATTGATATTTCAATGATTTTAAAATTTATACAATTTTTTTAATTTTTTTTGTAAAAAAAGTTTGACGTTTATAATTATTTGCCTATAATAGCAAACCTCTGACGGGTCATTAGCTCAGTTGGTAGAGCAGTTGGCTTTTAACCAATTGGTCGAAGGTTCGAATCCTTCATGACCCACCAAATTCCAAAGCATCTAAATTATAGATGCTTTTCTTTTTCCGTTAGAGACAAATAACGGGTCATTAGCTCAGTTGGTAGAGCAGTTGGCTTTTAACCAATTGGTCGAAGGTTCGAATCCTTCATGACCCACCAAATTCCAAAAGCTTCTAGTCGTTGACTAGAGGCTTTTTTGCTATGTGGAGATTGTATGCGCACATTATGGGTGATTCATGCACATCAAACCGATGATTTATCAGACAATATCACTGCTTGGCAAACACAATGCCAAGATCTTGTGGTGCTCTCTGATGCGGCTGATTTACCGCATGCACATCCTTTAAAATATGCTAAAGCCTTGCTTGGACAAACATTGCCCGCACTCATTTTTGATGCCAGAGATGGCTTTGCGCTCGATTATTTTCTCTGTGCTGCGCACACCATCGAAGATAACGGCGCAATGGCCATCATCGCCCCTCATTTTAATGGAGATGATCCACAAAGTGCCCGTTTTCATAACACTTGCATCCCCACACCTCATTTTCAGCAACATTTAAATGCATGCTTAGCTCGCTATGCTCAACCCTTTGATTTAGAAAACATTCAGCACAATGCAATAACAGCAACAGACGTCATGCTCACAAATGAGCAACAGTACATCATTACACAGCTCAAAAACTTTTCCACAGGCATCCTGACCTTATTTGCACCGCGTGGTACAGGGAAATCGACGGTCATTGCTCATTTCTTACAAGCTGTGGATAACTTTGTGCTCACAGCACCAAATCAACCTTCCCTCAAACGTTATGCACAGCATGTGGATAACTTTAAGGCACCAGATGATCTTTTTTTGAACCATGCCCCTAAAAGTTTTGAGTGGCTCATCATCGAAGAGGCTGCACAAATGCCCATCGCACACTTGGAAAAATTGAGTGCTTTGGCGCATAAAGTTATCCTCATCTCCTCTGTGGATAACTATGAAGGTACAGGGCAAGGCCTTGCGCAAAAGTTGCACGCAATCCTCCCGATTGAGCAAGCCCTCACTTTAACAAAAAGCCAGCGCTTTGATGATCAAGATCCTTTAGCGCGCTTTTGCCAAGCCATCGCGCTACAAGAACCCTGTACAGAAAGTTTGCCAGAAGGCTTAAATCTCTATGATCATGATGGATTGACCGCGCTGCAAAGCCAGAGCGAGTACATTCAAGCACTCTATCAATTTCTCAACGCGCACCATTATCAAACCAATGCCCAAGATGTGCGCCGCCTGTTTGATGGGCACAATCAACTTTTTATTACAGATGTGCAGAACTCAACACTTCGCGGTGCCATTTGGGCGCTGAAAGAAGGCGAGTTATCCACAGATTTGGCTGTGGATATCTTTAATGGTTATCGTCGCCCGAAAGGTAATTTAGTGGTGCAAACTTTAGGGGCGCACAGCTATTATCCTGAACTCATGACCAAAAAAAGCCTGCGTGTTTCACGCATTGCGGTGGATCATGCCCATCGCCATCAAGGAATTGCGAGCAATATGCTCATGCACCTCATCGAATATGCCAAAGTTCATCAATATGATTTCATCTCCACAAGCTTTGGGCTCACAGAGGATTTACTGAGCTTTTGGCAACAAGCAGGCTTTACATGGGTGCACATGGGCACGCATCGCGATAAAACCACAGGCTTACATGCCGCCATTTTGCTGTATCCTTTGACCGATGCAATGCAAACATTGATCGAACGGATGGCACAAAAATGGCGCGCTGATGCATATCATTTGTTAGATGCGCCCTTTGTGCATACATCTGTACATCCTTGCCTACAAACCATTGCTAAACCTGCACCTTTTGATGCGTTAGATATCAAAATTTTAACCGCACATCAGCAACATAAAAAGCCTAAAGAAGCCGTATTTTCTGCATTACAGCGTCAAATCCTGCAAAATGATCAATAATTGATCATAATTTTCATCTAAAGAGGTTTGACAAACTGAAACCTTCTCCCTATAATGCAAACCTCTTCAAGAAACAACGCCGGTATAGCTCAGCTGGTAGAGCAACTGACTTGTAATCAGTAGGTCCTCAGTTCAATTCCGAGTGCCGGCACCATATTTAAAAACCCTGCTTAACGCAGGGTTTTTTTATGCCTGTGTGCTAAGATAAAATCATTATAATTATTTTCTGTGACGCCATGTTTAAATCCATACTCAATAAAATTCGCCACAAATACAGCCATTTTAAAGTTAATCACGTCAACATTTATGGCATTAAAAGCCCATATCATTTTGATCGACAGCGTGAGCAATACTGCATTAATGAGCCTGATGCCCACACCCTTGATCACACAGAGATTGTGCTTTATTCATGGAACATTTATAAACAAAAATTAAATGCAGCCATCGATGAGCTCTCCTATATGCTCAATAAAGCGGACATTGTCATGCTGCAAGAGGCTCGAGAGAGTGAAACATTGATGTCGCTGATCAGTAGCCACACTTTTAAAGCCATTCATGTGGTCGCCTTTAAAGACGGCCATTATGCCAATGGTGTGATGACCATTAGTAAAACAGCACCCATTTGTTACAGTGCACAAAAATATTCAGAGCCATGGATTCGTTTTCCAAAATCTGGGCTCATTGCCACTTATCCTTTATCAAATGGGCAACATTTGATGGTGGCCAATTTCCATGCGGTGAATTTTTCGTTGGGTTTAAAGGATTTTATGCAGCAACTTCGCACCATTTTTGACATTTTACAGCAACATACGGGTCCCATTGTCCTAGGGGGTGATTTTAATACCTGGCGAAAATCCCGCTATTTATATGTCAAAAGACTCATTCGCGAGCTCAATTTAAAAGAGATTCAATATCCCATCGATCAACGCACAAAAGTGATGGGTAAAGTTTTAGATCATATTTTTGTGCGCGGCTTACATGTTAAAGAGGCCAAAACGTATAACATTTCGGCCTCTGATCACAATCCTATTCGATTGAAGTTGTCGTGCGAAGAATGAATTTAAGCTGCTCTTTCATGTGCGCGAGTGCTTTTGCGCGATGAGAGATTTGATTTTTCTCAGCCAATTCAAGCTCTGCCATACTTTTACCTAATCCTTCAATGAAGAATAAAGGATCATAGCCAAAGCCGCCCGTGCCCACAGGTTCATGCAAAATGCGTCCATAAATGCGCCCTTCAGCAATGAGGGGGGTTGGATCTTCTGCATAACGCACAAAAGCAAGCACTGAGATAAAAAATGCGGCGCGATCTTTATCCTCAACACCTGTTAAGTTCTTTAATAATAAGCGATTATTCGCATCGTCTTCTTTCACAGGACTATAACGGGCTGAATGAATGCCAGGTGCACCTTTTAAGTACGGCACCACAATGCCAGAGTCATCGGCAATCGCAGGTAAGCCACTCTCTTTTGCAGCATGACGCGCCTTAATAATTGCATTTTCAATGAAACTTAGGCCACATTCATCGGCATCTTCGATGTTAAAATCACTTTGTGGTCGAACAACAATGTCCAATGACGAGAACAATTCATTGAACTCCCGAATCTTGCCTACATTATTACTCGCTAAAACGATTTCCATTATTCTGCACCATAAACGTCAATTGAGAAGTATTGATCTGCCACTTTTTGGTAGCTGCCATCTTTACGAGATTCAAGGATCGCTTCATTGAATTTTTCCATCAATGCATCATCTCCTTTACGTAGACCAATGCCGATGCCATCGCCAAATACCTCAGGATCATTATAATCAGGGCCCACAAATTCTAAAGATTTATCGTAACCTTTACGCAAATATCCATCATCTAAAGGTACGCTGTCTGCAAAGACTAAATCAATGCGACCAGAGTCTAAATCAAAGATGGCTTCATCTAAATTTCGGTAGCTACGAACATCTGCTAACTTGGCAAATTTCTCATTGGCGTAAGTTTCATGAATAGTTCCACTTTGAACACCAATGGATTTTCCTTTTAATACATCGTCTGTAATTTCTTTGTATTCACCAATGGGTGCTACAAATTTTGCAGGTGTTTGGTAGTACTTATTGGTGAAGTTAATGGCTTGTTTTCGTTGGTCTGTGATGGACATGGAGGCTAAAATCGCATCAATTTTTTTTGTATTCAATGATGGAATGAGGGCATCGAACTCAACTTGCACGATTTCACATTTCAATTTTGCCTTTTCACAGAATAAGTTAGCTAAATCTGGTTCAAAGCCACCAAGACTACGATCAGGGTTCATATAACTAAATGGAGGATAAGATCCTTCAATCCCAATTTTGATTGGTTCATTTGCTAAAGCGAGAGAACTCGTTAGGGCTAAGCCAAGCAATAGTTTTTTAATCATTGTGTATAACTCCTTTTATATTGATTAACCCTTTATATATATAGGATGATGATGAGTTTGACAAGTTATCCACAGCTTTTCATATTATTTCAATAAATTCAAATGGATAAATAAGATTTTGATTGTTAATAACTTATGTATAACTCTATGGATAAATTGTTTATAAATTTCCTCTGATTTTATCCACAAATTATTCATAGGCTTATTCACAGAGTTATCCACATCTTTATGCACAGATATTGCGAAACCTGTGGATAACTTTTTAGCCTTATGGATGAATCTTAAAAGTTATGCACAAGTGATTCACCAGTTGTGGATGATTGAGATCATTGTCTGTAATTTTTTCATCCGTTAGATAATTCATTGAAATGATTTTATGAATGATTGTTTAAAATTTAAACAATTGTCCATTTGTGTGTGCATTCAATTCTCTTTGGTTCTTCTATTTTTTATTAAGCTATATATATATTATAAATGATGATAAGGATTGCGAGTTATCCACAGGCTTGTGCATAACTTAATGAAATTAAAAATAAAAAAACCAAAAAAGTATGTGGATAACTATGTGTAAAACCCTATGGATTACTTTGGGATAACTATTGGCAAAACTTACCCACATTTCATTCACAGGCTTATCCGCAGAGTTATTCACAAAGTTATCCACAGGCTCAATATTGTGATGATTAAGAAATGTAAAGCGTAAAGATAGGTAAGGGTTGAAGGGGTTTGATAAATCAAACACGTCAATTGGCTAATTGATTGATCTTTCGAGTGGATTCTTTTTGTCTTTCTCACAAAAACTGAGGTAAAATACCCGCTTTAAGTCAATTGAAAATTGAATTATGAGCTCAAAAATTCCGACCGAATTGCTTGAAAAGTATCGTCAATCCTTTAGTGAAAAGGCCGAACAGTTAACATCATTGCTCGAGACGCTCAGCCATCAAGCGGCTAATGAGGGTGAACAAAGGGGTGAAAGCATCAAAGAACTTCACCATTTTGTTTACCAGCTAAGCAGTTCAGCCACAACGTATGAGTGCAAGGCGCTTGCGGATAAAACTCGCGAGTTTTTGAAAGTGGTGGAACAAGGCGATCTGAATGTACAGGCCACATTGACCTGTGGACAAGCGCTTGTTCATCTTCTTCAACATCCTTAATGATGAGGTAAATCATGGATCAACTCCAAATTTTGCAACCATTTTCCGACTGGGTTTCTGATGTTCTTGTGGATATTCCGGATGAAACCGTCGCCTATGTCTTTAACATTTATGAGGAAAATGACGCCTATTTGGTGGATATTACAGGCACCTCAACATTTGATGCAAGCTGTGAAGACTGGACCGATGACATCAATTGGGATTCAGGCAATGAGATGTTTATCATCCCTAAAGAGAATTTTGAGGGTGATTGGGAAGAGATTCATGATGCCATTGCTGAAACCTTAGAGGCGTTGATGGATGCCGAAGGCGAATTGTCCGATGCATTGTGTGATTCTGACGCTGTGGCAGTGGGCTTTATTGACGGTGAATTAGAAATCATATGGCAGGAAGAATGATCAAACCGCGCACGTTATCTAAAACCATCGGTGCATGCTTTGCACTGATGGCTGTGATGCCTGTCACTCATGCCTTGAGCATCAGTTATGATCAAGTCAATCATGCTGCAATGCCGCAAGCGGTTTTGTATCCTTTTGCCTATCAAGGCTTGGTCTCGATCCGAGAAAATCACTTTGCGGATCGATTGAGTCGTTTGCCTGAAGAGATTCCTGAATATTGGGATGTGGTGGCGGTTGGCCGCGATATTTTAGAGCAAGAGTGTCGTGACAAAGGGCGTTTGGCTGAGTTTGATTACAGCTATTTGCCGCACAAAGAGTTATTGACGCCTAGCGCTGTGCAAAAATGTGGTGTCGGTTTTAGTGTGCAAGGCATGACCCTCAACTATGCATTGATCCACAAATATGGCGTGCCGCCCACCTATTGGTCCGATTTATTTGATTTCAATCGTTACCCAGGTAAACGAGCATTGCCAAAGCAAGCGCGTTATTTGTTTGAAATCGTTCTGTTAGCCGATGGCGTCAAGCCGAGTTATTTGTATCCACTGTTGGCCACAAAAGCGGGGCAGGATCGTGCATTGGCGAAGTTAGATCAAATTTACGATGAAGTGATTTGGTGGAATGATGTCAATCGTCTCAAAGAGTGGCTAGATCAAGGTTTGGTGGTGATGTCTGTTGCGCCAGATGGTGCAATGCTGAGCAATGATGTGGATAACATTGGGGTGTCTCGCCATCAAGTGCTCTATGAGATGCGCTATTATGCATTGTTAAAATCTTCAAAAGCACCTGAAGTGAGTTATGCTTTCATTTCGTATGCGACGCAGCCTGATCAACAATTGAAATTGGCAGCCACCCAGTATTATGGCCCAACGATTCAGCAAGCCTGGCGATTATTGCCCAGTGAATCGGTTGAGTATGTGACGAATCACCCGCACAATTTGCAAGGTGGTATTTTGCTCAACTATGAATTTTATGCTGAGCATGGACAAGCGCTAGAGGATCGCTTCAATGCATGGTTGGCCACAAAAGAAGCCCCGGTGAAACGAGTTTCATTGGCCTCTGAGATGGAAAAACCTGTAGAAAATGCTGAAAATTTAGCGCAAGAAACAGAAGTGGATGCCATTATGTTAAATCCAGAGATGGAATTTATTGGCCCAGAAGTGATTGATTTTGTTGGTCCTAATCAAGTATTGCAACAAAATTTGTAATAAATATTTGCATTTTTAAGAAATTGCTGTATAGTTATGAACTTCACAGACGCGGGATGGAGCAGTCTGGTAGCTCGTCGGGCTCATAACCCGAAGGTCGTTGGTTCAAATCCGGCTCCCGCAACCAATTATAACGAAGCCCACTTGAAAAAAGTGGGCTTTTTCGTTGCTGAATCATTTTGGAGGTGTTGTTATGCGCAAGGATCCATTCGGACTCACAGAGTTACTCGAACCATCCATTACAGCGATGGGTTTCATTTTATGGGGCGTAGAATTTCATGCGAACTCCAAAAATGCACTATTACGCGTATACATTGATAAAGAAAATGGCGTGAATGTGGATGACTGCGCGCAAGTGAGTCATCAAATTGAAGGCCTATTAGACGTGAATGACCCAATCAGCACGCCCTATACGTTAGAAGTCTCTTCTCCTGGTTTAGATCGTGCATTTTTCTCATTAGAGCAAATGGCTGACTATTTAGGCTCAGAAGTGGAAGTGCAACTGATCAGCGTTGTGGAGAATCGTCGTCGTTTTAAAGGCATCATTGAAAGCATTGATGGCGACAACATCACCTTTGCCATTCCAAAAACCACGGGTAAAAAGGGTAAAGCAAAGCGTGCAGAAAACATTGAGAGTGATACTTTGACGGTCAATTATAGCTTGCTAGACAAAGTAAACCTTTCACCAACTTTTATCAAAAATTGATTGATTTAAAGAGAACAGAGCTATGAATAATAAAGAAGTGATGACAGTTGCAGAAACAGTATCCAATGAAAAAGGCGTTTCTCGCACAATTATTTTTGAAGCATTGGAATTGGCATTAGCAGCTGCAGCAAAGCGTTCTTACCCTGTTGAAGTAGACTTACGAATTGAAATTGACCAACGCACCGGTCATTATAAAACTTTCCGTCAATGGAAAGTGGTGCCAGATGATTTGCCAGCTGAAGAGCAAATGGCGACAAAACAAATTTCATTAGCGGCAGCACAGTTAGATGATCCTGATGTGCAAGTCGGTGACATCGTTGAAGAGGAAGTGGATAACATTCCATTTGCCCGCATCGGTGCTCAGACGGCTAAACAGATCATTTATCAAAAAGTGCGTGAAGCAGAGCGTCGCCAAATGGCTGAATTGTATAGCCAAAAATTGGGCCAATTGGTGCGTGGTACGGTTAAAAAAGTTGAACGCGGCAGTGTGTATGTGGATTTAGGCGACAACGTAGAAGCCTATTTACCAAAAGAGAACATGATTCCACGCGAAATGCTCAAAATGGGTGATCAAGTGCGTGCGATTTTAGAAGACATCGTACAAGATGTACGCGGTCCACAAATCGTATTGTCTCGCACCACACCAAAATTGATCAAAGCATTGTTTGAAATTGAAGTGCCAGAAATCAGCCAAGGCAGCATTGAAATCTTAAATGCAAGCCGTGATCCTGGTAGCCGTGCGAAAATCGCGGTGAAATCTTTTGACCAACGCATTGATCCTGTTGGGGCATGTGTGGGGATGCGCGGCTCTCGCGTGCAAAACATCACAAAAGAGTTAAATGGTGAACGTGTGGACATCATTTTATGGGATGATAATCCAATTCAGTTTGTGATCAATGCCATGAGCCCTGCTGAAGTGGTTTCCATTGTGGTGGATGAAGATCGTCACATGATGGACATCGCAGTCGATCAAGACAAATTGTCCCAAGCAATTGGTCGCAATGGTCAAAACGTGCGTTTAGCTTCTGAATTGACGGGCTGGGAACTCAATGTGATGAGCGCCGAAGAAGCAGAAAATAAACAGCAAAAAGAGACTTCACGCATCAGTCAATTGTTTGTTGATGAGCTTGAAGTGGATGAAGAAGTGGCAGAAATTCTAGTACGTGAAGGTTTCTCGTCCTTAGAAGAAGTGGCGTATGTGCCAATTGCAGAAATGCTTGAAATTGAAGAGTTTGACGAAGAGATCGTCGAAGCCCTTCGAGATGCAGCAAAAAATGCATTGGAATCTTACGCATCGTTGAAAAAAGAGTTAGGCGATAAAGCACCAAGTGCTGATTTGATTCAATTGTTGGAAGGTGATCATATTCTCGCCTATAAACTTGCTAAGAAAGGTGTCAGCACACCTGATGATCTGGCAGAATTAGCTTCAGATGAGTTGGCAGAAATGGCAGCGATTGATGAAGAAACTGCCAGTCAATATATCATGACAGCAAGACAGAGTTGGTTTGTATAGGGAGTGACATATGACAGAAAAAACAGAAGAAAAAGCACCAAGCAAAATCACATTGAAACGCAAAACTCATACTGAATTGAAAGTTGCCAGTGCGCCGGGTCAAGCGCGCACGGTGGCCGTTGAAGTTCGTAAGAAAAAAACGTATGTAAAACGTGATGCAGCAGCGCCTGTGGACTCAGAGATTGAGAACACAGCCGTAGAAGCGGTTGCAGAACAGGCAGAAACAGCGGTGCAAGCGCCAAAAGCTGCTCAAAAAGAGACACCAGTAACATCAGCGGCACCAGCCGCTGTTGCTCCATCTGCTGAACAAGTGGCCAAAGCGGCTGCAAAAGCAGAAGGTGAAGCAAAACAACAAGAGCGTTTACGTATTGCAAAGGAACGTGCAGAAGCCGAAGAGCGTGCAGCTAAAGAAGCGGTTGAGCGTCGTAAACTGCAAGAAGAACGTAAGCAAAACGAAGAAATTCAGAAAATTGCGGATGCAGCTCGTATGGCAAGTGAAAGTACAGTTTCTAAGGTACAAATTAGTTTTAACAATACCGATAAAACTGAAGATAAAAGTAAAAAGAAAGCATCAAACACTCCGAAAGGACAAGGTCAACATAAACCTAAGTCTGATGCACGTTCACACAAAAGAGATGACAAGAAAGTCTCTAATGTTGTGGTAGAGAAAAAAGCGAAACCTTCTGCACCAACAGGTGCAACAGCGCCTGCAGCAGATGCTGTGGCTGATCGCGCAAAAGAAGCGGCGAAAGTGCATCGTAAGAGCCCTCGCGACTTAGATGATTTGCGTGAAGATGGCAAAAAAGCCTCAGGCAAGCGTGGTAAAGAGAAAGGTCGCACACATTTTGATTATGATGATGAAGATGGTGGTAATCGTCGTGGCGGTGGTAAAAAACGCAAAATGGCACAACCGACAAAACATGGCTTTACGAAGCCTGTTGCCCCTCAAAAGGCTGAAGTTGTCTTAGGCGAAACCATCACTGTGGCTGATTTGGCACACAAAATGGCAGTGAAAGCCGCTGAAGTGATCAAAACCTTAATGAAAATGGGTTCAATGGTCACCATCAACCAAGTGTTAGATCAAGAAACTGCCGCAATTGTGGTGGAAGAAATGGGTCACGCTTACAAGCTTGTGAGTGAAAACGTGCTTGAAGAAGAGTTGATGCAAGGCTTTAACGAAAGTGATTTAGTGCCTGTCACGCGTCCACCTGTTGTGACGATCATGGGTCACGTAGATCATGGTAAAACCTCATTGCTTGACTACTTGCGTAAAGCACACGTGGTGAAAGGCGAAGCAGGCGGGATCACTCAGCACATCGGTGCTTATCATGTGACGACACCTAAAGGCGTGATCACCTTCTTAGATACTCCAGGACACAGTGCGTTTACCGCAATGCGTGCCCGTGGTGCGAAAGTGACAGACATCGTTGTCTTGGTGGTTGCTTCCGATGATGGCGTGATGCCACAAACCATCGAAGCCATTCAACATGCACGCGCTGCGAATGTGCCCATCATTGTGGCGGTGACAAAAATTGATAAGCCAACGGCGGATCGTGATCGCATCTTGTCTGAATTGTCTCAACAAGGCATCATTTCTGAAGATTGGGGCGGTGAAAACTTATTTGCTTTCGTATCGTCAAAATCTGGTGAAGGGATTGATAACTTATTAGATCAAATCTTAGTTCAAGCTGAAATCTTAGAATTAACAGCGGTTGCAGAAGGTCCTGCACGTGGTGCGGTGGTTGAATCTCGTTTAGATCGTGGCCGCGGTACAGTGGCAACGGTATTGGTTCAATCAGGTCTCTTGAAAAAAGGCGACATCGTTTTAGCGGGCTTAGAATACGGTAAAGTGCGTGCCTTGATCAATGAGAAAGGTCAGCAAGTGCCAGAAGCCGGTCCATCCATTCCTGTGGAAATCCTTGGTTTATCAGGGGTGCCAAATGCAGGTGATGAAGTGACTGTGGTGGCCGATGAACGTAAAGCACGTGAAATTGCGTTGTTCCGTCAAGGCAAATTCCGTGAAGTGAAATTGGCAAGACAACAAAAATCTAAATTAGAGAACTTGTTTGCGAACATCAGCGAAGGCGCAATGAACGTTGTGAACGTTGTGTTAAAAGCAGACGTTCAGGGTTCTGTTGAAGCGTTGATCAATGCATTAGAAGAGTTATCCACAGATGAAGTCTCTGTGAAAGTGGTTTCAAGTGGCGTAGGCGGTATCAACGAATCAGATGCGAACTTAGCAGTGGCATCAGATGCGATTGTAATCGGCTTTAACGTTCGTGCGGACAACTCAGCGAAGAAAATCATCGAAGATGAGGGCTTAGCACTTCATTACTACAGCATCATTTATGATGTGATCGATGAGATCAAAACTGCCTTGATCGGTAAGTTAGCGCCTGAATTCAAAGAAAGCATCATCGGTGTTGCCGAAGTGCGTGATGTGTTCAGATCACCGAAAATTGGTGCGATTGCAGGCTGTATGGTGACAGAAGGCTTGATCAAACGTAATAACCCAATTCGTGTATTGCGTGATAACATTGTGATCTATGAAGGTGCGTTAGAATCCCTCCGTCGCTTTAAAGATGATGTGAGCGAAGTGCGCATGGGCATGGAATGTGGTATTGGCGTTAAGAACTACAATGATGTTAAAGTGGGCGATCAAATCGAAGTTTATGAGCGCGTTCAAGTGGAGCGTACTCTCTAATTAGGAGGGAAACATGGCGAATATCTCAAGAACTCGTCGCATTGATGAGCAGCTAAAGCAAGAACTCTCTTTGTTGATTCGTAAAGAGATTGGTGATTCACGTGTCATGATGATCTCCATCACTTTAGTGAAAGTGGTGAGAGATCTATCCCAAGCTAAAGTTTTGGTGACCTATTTAGGACCGGTTGAAGAGCGCGCAGAAATGGTTGCGCTCCTCAATGAATATGCCCCGCTTTTCCAAAGAATGCTCGGCAAGGTCTTAAAACTACGTAAGATCCCAAAATTTGAATTTGTATACGATGAGCAGTTAGAGAAGGGCAATGAGTTATCAGCCTTGATCACAGAAGCTGTTCAAGAAGATGAAGCACGACACAAAGATCACGATGAGTAAAACAGCTAAAATCAAGCGCCGTCCATTGGATGGCGTTTTACTTTTAGATAAGCCAAAAGGCGTATCGAGTAATAATATTCTGCAGAAGGTCAAATATTTATATCGCGCTGTAAAAGCTGGGCATGCGGGCACATTAGATCCAATGGCCACAGGTTTATTGCCCATTTGCTTTGGGGAAGCGAGTAAATTTAACCATCAGCTTTTAAATAACCGCAAAACGTATCGTTTCACGTGTCGTTTAGGGGAAGCAACCCACACAGGCGATGCTGAGGGCGAAGTGATTGCGACAGCGATGATTCCTGAGTTATCCACAGCCTTATTAGAAACGGCGATGGTGAACTTTACGGGTGACATTCAGCAAATTCCACCGATGGTTTCAGCATTGCATCATGAAGGTAAACGCCTGTATGAGCTTGCGCGTGAAGGCATTGAGGTGGCGCGCCCTGCTCGCGACATCACCATTTATGCATTGACGCTGATTGAGTTTGATGATCACAGCTTTACGGCTGAAGTGACCTGCTCAAAAGGGACATATGTGCGTGTGTTAGCCGAAGACATTGCCAAATCCATCGGTACGCTTGGCCATTTAACCATGCTGCGCCGAACGGAAGTTGCGCCTTATTTTGCCCCAACGTTGATTACGATGGAAGATTTAGAGGCTGCGCTTTTAGAGAATCGTGCAGATGAGCTGTTATTGCCTGTTGATAGTGCAATTGCAGATTATCCCATTTTGATTTTCAATGAGGAAGAGACGGCGCGCTTGAAAAATGGGCAAAAGATTGCGTTTCCCCATGCATTAGATGAGCAATTTTATCGTTTATATGCGTATGATCAGACCTTTTTAGGTTTAGGAGAACGTCATTTACCCCATGTGATTAAGCCTTCGCGCTTGATTCAAATACAATGACGGATCAGAATAATTTGTTATAATCGACGCCTATTGATTAATCATCACCGTTGCACGAGCGATGGAAACGAAGGAATAGATATGTATAAAAAATTATTCACCGTCGGCGCATTTTGTTTAGGTTTGACGACACTGGCATCAGCAGAAGATGCCGTGATTAATAAATGTGTGGCAAAAGATCACAAAACCATCGTATATACAGAGTTTGATTGCCCAGATCATTATGACAGTGCAACGGAAGGCTGGCTCAGTGAAACGAATGTCACGGATGCCAATCGCTTTGGGGATGAATCCCTAGATTATGATTCAACAGGCACTGCCGCTCAGCGCTTAGAACAAGAGCCTGAGCCACCTCAATTACCGAAACCACAATAGGTAGTGTATGGGTCGCATTTTATGGGTGATGGCAGCCATGATGTTATCGGTCGCAATGGCAGATGTGCCAATGTTAGATGCATCGAGTGTTAAAAAACCAGAAAAACGCGCCGTGAATAAATGCGTAGATCCCAAAGGTGCCATTACTTATACGCAGTTTGCATGTGATGATGCATCGACAGCGGCGAAAGAGGGTTGGATCGAAGAGACCAACATCACGTATGCCAATGGTAGAAAATCCAAGCGTTCTGTAGCGAACACCATGCCTGATCATACAAATGACAGCGGTTTAGAGATTTTACAAAGTAGTTTTGAGAATCACTCTTTCTGGGAGTTATTCAGTGAAGGGATTAAATCGATGGCGACTCAGCGCGAGCGTTTACGGAACATTTAAAGCCAATAAAAAACCTCTGAATTTTCAGAGGTTTTTTGTTTTTAAGTGAAATTAGAATTTCACGCTTTTGAATGCATCTTTACCTGCATACACAGCATTGTCACCCAATTCATCTTCAATGCAGATCAAACGGTTGTATTTTGCAACGCGGTCAGAGCGGCACAATGAACCTGTTTTCAACTGTGTGCTAAGGGCAGCGGCAGCAAGATCTGCAATCGTTGTATCTGCGGTTTCACCTGAGCGGTGAGACACAACAGAGGTGTAGTTTGCATCATCTGCCATTTTGATGGCATCTAATGTTTCTGTTAATGTACCGATTTGGTTGAATTTGATCAAAATAGAGTTGGCAATGTTTTTATCGATGCCTTCTTTTAAGATTTTAGTGTTTGTGACAAATAAATCATCGCCCACCAATTGGATTTTATCGCCCAATTTTTGTGTGAGGATTGCCCAACCTTCCCAGTCAGCTTCATCCATGCCATCTTCGATGGTGATGATTGGATAACGTGCCACCCAATCGGCTAAGAAGTCAGCAAATTCAGCAGATGTGAAGGCTTTGCCTTCAGATTCTAAAACGTATTTACCATCTTTGTAGAACTCAGAAGATGCCACATCTAAACCTAAAAATACATCTTTACCAGGTGTATAGCCTGCTTTTTCAATGGCAGCCATGATCACTTCTAAAGCTTCTTCGTTAGAAGATAAGTTCGGTGCAAAGCCACCTTCATCACCGACAGTGGTCGCTAAACCACGGGCATTTAATACATCTTTAAGGGCATGGAAAATTTCAGCGCCACAACGCACTGCTTCTTTAAAAGAAGGCGCGCCCACTGGCAAGATCATGAATTCTTGGACATCCACAGAGTTATCCGCATGTGCGCCACCATTTAAGATGTTCATCATTGGCACAGGCAATACGTATTTTGTGGTGTCATTTAAATGACGATATAAAGGCACGCCTTTTTCGTTGGCAGCAGCATGCGCAACGGCTAAAGATACACCTAATAAAGCATTGGCGCCTAAGCGACCTTTGTTGTCTGTGCCATCTAATTCGATCAATACTTCGTCGATCGCTTTTTGATCATTGGCATCTAAACCTTTTAAAGCCGCTAAAATTTCGCCATTGATGTTTGCACAAGCTTTTAATACGCCTTTACCACCGTAACGAGATTGATCACCATCACGCAATTCGATGGCTTCACGGGCACCGGTTGATGCACCACTTGGCACAGCAGCTGTGCCTTTAACACCTGATTCTAAGGTTGCTTCAACCCAAACAGTTGGATTACCACGAGAATCAATGATTTCGCGCGCCACTAAATTTTTAATCGCTGACATACCTTTTCTCCTAAGAAGTTTTCACTGATGAACGAATGAATAAACGGCACAATTATAACCGATTCAACCACAAAACGTTATTAATGTAACGAATCGGGCGTGAACCAAGCCGTTGGCGTGATGGTTTTTTCGATCTCGTGATCCACCCCAAGCACCATGGCAAACAATGCCATGCGCGCAGGGACACCTGCATCCGATTGACGGAAGATGGCAAGACGTGGATCACCATCTAAATCATTGCTCAGATCATTGGCATTTTCGCGGCTGTCACGGGGCAATGGATGCATGATGATGGCATCTTTTAACGCATATTCATCGATCAATGCTTGATTGATGCGAAAGCTCAATTCAGGCTGGCGTGTCTCTTCACCTTGAGTGAAACGCTCTTTTTGAATGCGCGTGGCGTAAATGACATCATTGTTGTGAATGCCATCTTTGAGCTGATCAGTTTCAATCACTGTATGACCACGCTTGCGGGCAAATTCAACAATGTATTCAGGCATGCTTAAGAAATCAGGCGAGGCAAAGGTAAACGTGATGTTTTGATAAAGGGACATGAGTTTAACCAATGAGTGCACCGTGCGACCATAGCGCAAATCACCAATCATGGCGATGCGGCAATTGTCCATTGTTTTACCATTTTGTTTAAACTCATTGTGAATGGTGTAGGCATCTAACAGTGCTTGGGTCGGATGTTCACCCGCGCCATTGCCGGCATTAATGATGGGTGTATTGGTTGCGCCTGCCATTTTATGAATGGCTTCTTCTTCAGGATGACGCACCACAACCACATCAAAGTAACCAGAGATCACGCGCGCGGTGTCCTCAATGGATTCACCTTTAACAATCGAAGAGAAGGAAACCCCAGTTGTGTTAGAAACTTTACCGCCAAGGCGCATGAATGCTGCATCAAAGCTCAAACGCGTGCGCGTACTGGCTTCAAAGAATAGACTGCCCATAATGGCGCCTTCTAAAACATTTGTGCGTGCTTTGCCTTGTGCCACAGGTTGTAAAATATCTGCAAGTTCAAACAAACGGTTTAAAGTTTGAAGATCAAATTGTTCGCAAGATAATACAGCCTGCCCGTATAGTGTGTTCATAGTTGTCCTTCTAAATATCACGTTTTCCAAAAAAAACCGCCATATCTGGCGGTTATTCAAATCAATTAAATGTGTCGGAGTGTGTGTCCGATGTAGCGTTGTCTTGGACGAGAGATTTTCATCTTCGGATCGGAGATCATTTCGTTCCAATGGGTGATCCAACCAACTGTACGCGCCAATGCAAAGAGTGGTGTGAACATGTGTGTTGGGAAACCTAACGCTTTGTAGATGATGCCAGAGTAGAAGTCGACGTTTGGATATAAACGGCGCTCAATGAAGTATTCATCTTTCAATGCCATCTCTTCTAAACGTTTGGCCACTTCCATCAATGGATCATTGCCATATTTTGCGAGCACTTCATCGGCAATGCCTTTGATTAAGCGTGCGCGTGGGTCAAAGTTTTTATAAACGCGGTGACCAAAGCCCATCAAGCGGAATGGATCTTCTTTATCTTTTGCTTTTGCCACGTATTTATTAACATTTTCAACTGTGCCAATTTCATTGAGCATCGTCAATACCGCTTCATTCGCACCGCCGTGAGATGCACCCCATAAGCAAGAAATACCCGCTGAGATGGCCGCATATGGGTTCGCGCCAGAAGAGCCTGCCATACGTACTGTAGAGGTTGAAGCATTTTGCTCATGATCCGCATGTAAAATGAATAAAACGTCCATCGCTTTTTCAGCAATTGGATCGATTTCATAAGGGGCACATGGGGAGCTGAACATCATGTTTAAGAAGTTACCAGCATATGACAATGAGTTCGTTGGGTAAACCAGCGGCATACCGATGGAATGTTTGTATGCAGCCGCCACAATCGTTGGCATTTTTGAGATCAAGCGGTGTGCTGTGATCATACGGTGCTCAGGATTATGGATGTCTAATTTATCATGGTAGAAGCCTGCCATCGATGCAACGGTACCCGCTAAAATCGCCATTGGGTGGGAGTCATAACGGAAGCCTTGCAGGAAGACTTTTAGGTTTTCATGCATCATGCTGTGTGTCATGATGATGTTATGGAAGTCTGTGGACTCTTTTGCATCAGGCAATTGGCCATTGAAGATCAAGTAGCAAACGTCTAAGAAGTTTGATTTTTCAGCCAACTCTTCGATGGGATAACCACGATAGAGTAATTCGCCTTTGTCACCATCTAAGTATGTGATGGCGCTTTCACAGCTTGCTGTCGATACGAAACCAGGATCGTAGCTGAATAAATTCAAGGTGCGATTCATAGCTGCAATATCAACAACATCATCACCATATACTGACTCGAGGATTGGAAATTCCCCTTGTTGTTGTGTACGGTTGTCAATATAGGTAACGCTATTTCTATTAGTTGTCATTTTTTTCCTCCTTGTGATCTTAATTTTTTTAAGATCTAATCTATTTTAAACGTGTACTTGTGGTAACACATCCGACTAATATAAACGAGCTTGATCAACTTAGCAAAATTCTGATGCGCAAAAAAAAAGCATCGACTCGATGCTTTTCTTTTTGAACTGATTAACGACCGTATTTTTTACGGAAGCGATCAACACGACCTTCTGTATCCACAATGTTTTGTTTACCAGTGAAGAAAGGGTGTGATTGAGAAGAAACTTCAATTTTGTAAAGAGGGTATTCGTTACCATCTGTCCAAGTGATTGTTTCTTTAGTCGCGATTGTAGAACGCGTTAAAACTGCAAAGTCGCTAGAGCTGTCTTGGAAAACAACTGGGCGATAATTTGGATGACCTTCTGCTTTCATAATAAAAATCCAGTATTAAGTAAAATAAAACGGCTGATCAAAAGCCTACTTAGTTTAAAATAGCACAATATTCTAACAAAAAGATATTTTTTGCGCAATACTTAGCGTTTCATTGCATCAAAAAATGCTTGATTTGTCTTCGTTTCTTTGAGTCGCTCTAACACGAATTCCATGGACTGAATTTCATCCATCGGATACAAGATTTTACGAAGAATCCACATTTTTGTTAAGTCGTCAGGATCGGTTAAGAGTTCTTCTTTACGCGTGCCTGAACGGTTGATGTCAATGGCAGGGAAAATGCGTTTTTCTGCCACTGAACGGTCTAAGTGTAATTCAGAGTTACCTGTGCCTTTGAACTCTTCATAAATCACTTCGTCCATTTTTGAACCGGTGTCCACAAGGGCTGTGGCGATGATGGTTAAGCTGCCGCCATTTTCGATGTTACGGGCTGCACCAAAGAAGCGCTTAGGACGATGTAAGGCATTCGCATCCACGCCCCCAGATAACACTTTACCTGATGATGGCACCACAGCATTATAAGCGCGGGCTAAACGCGTGATGGAGTCTAATAAGATCACCACATCACGGTTGTGTTCCACCATGCGGCGCGCTTTTTCGATGACCATTTCTGCCACTTGTACATGGCGCACAGCAGGTTCATCGAAGGTTGAGGCAATCACATCACCACGCACTAAACGGCGCATTTCTGTCACCTCTTCAGGGCGTTCATCAATCAAGAGAACAATCAAATAACATTCAGGATGATTGCTTTCGATGGATTGGGCAATGTTTTGTAACATCACCGTTTTACCTGTTTTCGGTGGTGCCACGATTAAGCTACGCTGACCTTTACCAATGGGGGCAACCATGTCAATGAGGCGCGCTGTGATGTCTTCACTTGAACCATTACCACGCTCCATTTTAAGGAGTTCATTAGGGTGAATGGGCGTTAAGTTTTCAAAAGCCACTTTGCGCGTGGAGTTTTCCACAGGCTCATAGTTGATGGTGTCGACTTTCGCTAAAGAGAAATATTTTTCATTGTCTTTAGGGGGACGAATTTTGCCTGAAACCGTATCGCCTGTGCGTAAGTTAAACTTACGAATTTGCGATGGGCTGATGTAAACATCATCAGGACCGGCCATGTAGGAGCTGTCTGCGCCGCGTAAAAAGCCGTAACCGTCGTTGAGAATCTCTAACACGCCGTCACCGGTGATCTCTTCGCCATTTTTTGCATGGGCTTTTAAAATAGAGAAGATCAAGTCATGCTTTTTAGCACGGGCTATACCTTCTAGCTGCATTTCTTGAGCGATGCGAATCAGCTCAGCAGCAGGCATTTGTTTCAATTCAGTTAAGTTCATAGAGTATTTTTTGAGGTAAACAATAAAAGATAAGGAATACAGTCGCTTAGCGAAGAATGAGGGCTAAGGACATCAATCTTGGGGATTATTCAGTTCAGAAAGGAAAACTGTTATTTTTTAGTGCTGCGAATTTTATAAGTTTTACAGCAACTTTGCAAATAATCTCATCAACTTTTCTGTTTTTCATCCGCCTGTCCATTGCGATGTTCTATGTAGGCTTTGCCGATTTCATAGAGCATCGGTAAAATCGAAATGAAGATAATGCCAAGGACAATGATGGAGAAATTTTGTTTGATCCATGGAATGGTACCAAATAAATAGCCCGCACCGAGCATTAAGAACATCCATAATAGCGCACCTAAAATATTAAAGGTGGCAAAAGTTTTATAAGTCATTTTGCTCGCCCCTGCAACAAAAGGTGCAAATGTGCGCACGATTGGTACAAATCGTGCGATCACAATGGTCTTACTGCCATATTTTTCATAAAAATGGTGGGTTTTTTCTAGGTACTGTAATTTAAAAATTTTAGCCTCTTTCTTAAACACTTTTAAACCAAAGTAGTGGCCGATCTGATAATTGAGGGCATCGCCTAAAATGGCGGCCACCAATAATGTACCAAAGAGAATATAAATATTTAATAATCCCATCGCTGCTAATGCGCCTGCTGCGAACAATAAAGAATCACCCGGTAAAATCGGCGTCACCACCAAGCCTGTTTCACAAAAGATGATGGCGATTAAAATTAAATAGATCCAAAAGCCATATTGCTGCACCGCCACTTCGAGGTATTGATCTAAATGCAAAAAGAGATCCACAAACTGCATGAAAAAATCGTACATGATGAGTCCTGTTATTTATTGTTCTTGAATGAGTTGATGATTTGCTAAACGAAAACGATGATCCATTTTATGGGCAAGGGTTAAATCATGTGTCACCACCACAAGGGCGGTGCCGATCTCTTCATTGATCTCGCACATTAAATCAAACACAGCATGCGCATTGTCACTGTCAAGATTGCCGGTGGGTTCATCGGCTAAGACCGCTAAAGGCTCTGTGACCAATGCACGCGCAATCGCCACACGTTGGCGTTCACCGCCCGATAGGGCAGAGGGCTTATGTGACAAGCGGTGAGACAATCCCACGCGATTGAGCATTGATTGTGCACGTTCTGTGGCTTCTTTGACACTCATGCCGCCAATGATGCAGGGAATGGCAACATTATCCACCGCTGTAAATTCAGGCAGTAGATGATGAAATTGATAAATGAAGCCTAAATAACGGTTGCGCCAAACGCCGCGCGCTTTTTCTGAGCCTTGACTCAAGCAATGACCATTGAGCCACACTTCACCAGATGTTGGTTGATCAAGCCCAGATAACACATGCAGCAAGGTACTTTTTCCAGAACCTGATGCCCCAACAATCGCCACGCGATCTTTAGGCGCTAAGGTAAAATTCAGGGCATCAAAAATTTTGACCTCATTTTTATGGTCAATGTAGGATTTGGCCAAGTTTTTGGCCTCTAAAATCGGATCACTCATAACGTAATGCCTCAGCAGGTTGAGTTTTAGCGGCGCTCCATGCAGGATAGAGGGTGGCTAAACTGGCCAATAAAAATGCGATCAATGCGATCAATGCAATGTCGCCCACATTGATCACAGTGGGGATGTGGGAAAGGGGATAAACGCTCGGCTCAAACACGGTGTAACCCAAGAAGGACTCCAGCCAACCGATCAAACGATTGACATTGTATGTGATGAGTAAACCTAAACTTGTGCCAAGTAAAACGCCCCAAAAACCAATCACAATCCCTTGCACCATAAAAATGGCAAGGATCGAGCGTGGCGCAAGTCCTAAGGTTCTTAAAATGGCAATTTCTGAGCGCTTATCATTGACCACCATCACTAATGTTGACACCACATTAAACACTGCCACTGCAATGATCAAACTCATGATGACAAAAATGGTGCGTTTTTCTGTGTCGATCATTTTGGCCAGGGTGGCAAATTGATCCACCCAGCTGTAAATCAGGATGTCATTGTCTGCAAATTGATCCACAAGGTTCAATGCCGTTGGCCGCGCGATGCTTGGGTCTTTCAGTTTTAAACGGATGCCTTGGACTTCATCGCTGGGGATTTTAAAGATCTGATTGGCATCATCAATGTGAATGATCGCCATATTCGCATCATATTCATACATGCCCACGCTGAAAATATCCACCACTGTAAAGGCTTTGGTGCGCGGGATCACGGTTTCTGAATGGGGAGACACTTCAGGCGTAATCAGCATCACTTGCTCGCCAATGTGCGCATCTAATAGTTCCGCTAAATCTTTACCGAGGATCACATTGGCGCTGTCACCATTTAAGGCATCAAAGTTTGGCAAGATGTCAGAAACTTCAGATTGATACGTGGGATTCACGCCTTCAATGCGCACAGGTCGCATCAAACCATTGGCATTCATGAGCCCTTCACCATTGGTAAACGGCGCGCCTGCCAGCACATTTTCATCAAGGGCAGCGGTTTGATACAGTGTTTCCCAATCATCAAAATAACCGCTTTCTGCCCGTTTGACGATTTTAAGATCATACGCCATCGACGCGCTTACTTCTTGAATGCCTTGTTGAAAGCCATTCATGACGGAGAGCACCACAATAATGGCGGTGAGCCCAAGAGCAATGCCGCCAATAGAGACCAGTGAGATGAAAGAGATGAAGTTATTTTTGCGTTTTGCGCCAGTGTAGCGCAGCCCAATGGCAAGGCTTAACGGTTTAAAAAGCTTAATCATAACGCAGGGCCTCCGCCGGTTGAGTTTGGGCGGCTTTCCATGCCGGATAAAGGGTCGCTAAACTCGCAAGCCCAAAGGCAATGCCCGCCACAATGTAAATGTCACTCCACACCACCTCAGATGGAATCTCAAGCACATAAAATGCTTCACCCACATTGCTACCAAACAAGGATTCCACAGCGCTGACGATGTGATTCACATTCAACGCAATCAATAAGCCAAGTCCGATGCCAATCAATGCACCAAAAAAGCCAATGAACGTGCCTTGCACCATAAAGATCACCATGATTTGCATCGGTGACATGCCAAGGGTGCGTAAAATGGCAATTTCAGGGCGTTTCTCTGTCACCACCATGACAAGTGTGGAGACCACATTAAAAACAGCCACCGCCACAATGAGGCTCATGATGGTGAACATGGTGAGTTTTTCAATTTCGATCATTTTAAATAGGGTTTTGAACTCATCAATCCACGTGCTGACGCGATAATCATCGCCCAGTTTTTGCTGTAAGCGTTCTGCGGTTTCTCGCGCAATCATCGGATCAGTGAGTTTAAGGCGCACGCCTGAGACGCTGTTTTTTGGGATTTGATAAATGCGTCCGCTGTCTGATGCATTCATGATGCCCATCGTGGCATCATATTCATATTGCCCTAAGCGAAAAATACCCACCACTGTTAAACGTTTCATGCGTGGAATGGCACCTGCTGCGGTCACTTGGATTTTGGGCGTGATCAACGTCACGTGATCGCCAACACTGGCGCCAAGAGAGAGCGCTAAATCTGTGCCTAAAATGATGCCAAATTCACCGGGCTGTAAAATGGAGAAGTCACTGGCTGTGATGAAATCCGCGGTGATTTTATCGCTGATGGTGGAGACTTCCTCTTCATAAAGCGGATCAACCCCTTGGATTTTGATGGGGGCAAATTGTCCATTGGCCGCTAACAATCCTTCACCATTATTAAAGGGCGCACCCGCAATCACATTTGGCTCATGGCGCACGGCGTCATACACATTTTCCCAATCTTTCACAAAGCCTTGTGGATTGTGATCCGTGATGGCAATGTCATAAGCCATGGCTAAATTGCGTGCTTTGACCTCATTTTGAAAACCATTCATCACCGAGAGCACCACAATCATGGTCATCATGCCTAAGGCAATGCCACCGATTGAGATGAACGAGATGAATGAGATGAAATTTTTTTTGCGTTGAGCCCGCGTGTAGCGCAGGCCAATGTAGAGCGACAAGGGGCGAAACATCATGCCTCCTCTGTATCGAGTGATAACGCCATGTGTTCAACGGTGGATTCTAATTTCTCAAGTTCAATGAGGGGTGGCAGTTCACTCAATTGCTTGAGGTTAAAATCATCCAAAAATTGTTTGGTGGTGCCGTATAGATTTGGGCGCCCGGGCACTTCACGCTGACCGAGTACTTTAATCCATTCACGTTCAAGCAATGTTTTAATGATGTTGCTGCTGACGGCAACGCCGCGAATCTCTTCAATGTCCCCTCGGCTAATCGGTTGGCGGTAGGCAATCAATGCCAAGGTTTCAAGGAGCGCGCGGCTGTAGCGCTGTGGCTTTTCATCAAACAAGCGCGAAACCCATGGGGAGAATTGTTGCGGCACTTGAATGCGATAGCCTGAGGCCACCTCCACAAGTTCAACGCCACGCCCTTCTAATTGGTATTTCAACGCCGTGAGGGCTTCTTTAATGGCTTCGGTGCTTGGCTGTTCATGCAGCTCAAACAAGGCTTGCATGTCGGTGATTTTTAACGGGGTGCGAGCGGCACTTAAAATGGCCTCAAGCAGTACATTTAATGGCGGTAATGCATTCATAGATTGATCTCTGCACTTAACGGAAGAAGACGTTTGCCAGCGAAGGCAAAGGCGGTGCGCATGATGGCATTCCAAGGATTTTCGTTCAATTGACCTTTTGTGGCCAAATCAATTTGAACCACCATGCGGGTTAAATGGCGGATGCGCTGTGGACTTAAACGATTGAGGGCTTGGCGATACATGGCTTTTTGGCTGCCCCAAACGTCATTGAGCGCCATTTCCATTGTGGCGCCTTGTGCCATTTTGCTTTGCATGCGATGGATGAGGTTGATCTCTTTATGCAGTACCCAATTGACTAAAATGGGTGCATCACCCTCTGAGCGTAAACCTTGCAAAATTCGGTAAATGCGGGCAATGTCTGCCGTCAGTAGGGCTGAACTTAAATCAAATGCCACAAAGTTTGAGTTCTCGCTGCTAAGCTCAATGATCATCTCATGGGAAATCGGCGCATTGCCATATAAAAATTGTAACTGCGTTAGCAATTGTTCAATGGCTAAAAAGTTGCCTTCATTGTGCGCGCTGATGAACGCCACCGATTCAGGCAGTAAATTCACTTGCAATTGGCGGGCGCGCTCTTTGATCCATTGTGGTAATTTTGTGTGATCGGGTGGAAACACCGTGATCAGGCAACCGTTGCGCTCCACCATTTGCACCGTTTTATTTTTTTGGGCATTGCGATCAAGCTTTGGCATGGTGATGAGGTAAAAAAGATCCGAATGGGTTTGATCTAAACACTCATAGAGCTGCTTGAAAGTTTTGGCATCGGGCTTTTGGGTAAAGCGTAATTGGATGAGTTTTTCTGTCGAAAAAAGGGACAAACTTTGGCCGGTGGTTAAAATGTGCGACCAATCAAATTTATTGTCCACATCAAACACTTCACGCTCATAGCGCCCTAAATTCATGATGGCATTTTTGATGGTCTGCTCTGTGTTGAGCATCAACGCCGGTTCATCGCCTGTGATGAGACAATAGGGCAGGCGAATGATTTTGGGTAATTCTTTGGTAACGAAGTCCTGAGCAATCCGCATAATTTTTCATTCTCAAATAAAGAAAAACCCTCAAAAAGAGGGTTTTTGTGAATGCATGATGGATTATGCATTCCCTTCAGCTTGCATCTGTTCTAAACGTTGTGCGTAGAGCAAATCAAAGTTCACAGGGGCTAACGTTAATGGCGGGAAGCCTGCTTTTAACACCATAGAATCTAATGTTTCACGCGCGTATGGGAACAAAATGTTCGGGCAAAATGCGCCTTCCATGTGGCTGCGTTGTTCATCACTAAAGCCTTCAATGGTGAATACGCCTGCTTGCTCGATTTCCACTAAGTACAATACATCATCGCCGACTTTAGCAGTCACGGTTAAACGTAAGGCAACTTCTGTCAAACCATCATCGATTTGTGTGGCTAAGTTTGCTAACTGCACAGAGATCTCTGGTGCGGTTTCATTTTTAAAACACGCAGGTGCATTTGGCACTTCAACAGAGATGTTTTTATTGTATAACTTATGAACGTTAAAGATCGGACCTTCGTTCGCTGCTGCGTTTGCTGCATTCTCAGACATACGTTTTCCTTTATAAAGTGGTTAATTATTTTGCTAAGAGTGGATCTAAGCCGCCTTTGGCATTTAAGGCAACAAGGTCATCACAACCGCCAATGTGTTGATCATTGATGAAGATTTGTGGCACAGTGTCACGGCCTGAGCGAGATTTGCTCTCTTCCCACAATTTAGCGTCTTGATTCACATCATAGATGGTCACGTCCGCGCCTTTGCTTTTTAATAAATCTAATGCGCGTTTGCAATATGGGCAAGAAGGCATGTAATACATTTCAACTGACATTGTTCAACTCCTATTTTTTAGATGATTCAACAGGTAAATTTGCTTGTGTCCAAGCATTGATACCGCCTTGAAGTGAAAAGAGGCTCACATCAGGATGCTCTTTACGTAATTTTTCCACAGCCGCCGTTGAGGCAGATGCAGAGTCACAATATAAAACGATCACTTTATTTTTCAATGCGCTGCTGGTGGTGACTTTTGTGGATAATTGGTCCACTGGCATGTGTACTGCGCTTGGAATGTGGGCTCTTTTATAGGCATCAGCATCACGGATGTCTACAAATACCGCTTGATCGTCATTAGACAATTGTAACGCTTTCACAGAAGAGATCAAAAATGCTTTGGTTTTGATTGATTTTAATTCATTTAAAATGATCAGGACAAATACGATGGTTAAGCCTGCAAACCATATCAATTCAGCACGAAAGAATTCCAAAAAAGTCATAATGGTGAGATATCCTTAAGATCATACAAAAGTTATAAACGCCTTATTCTATCAGTAAACTTTATAAAAGAGTGAGAATAAATCGCAAAGCGCGCGATTTCAATTTGCGCAAAATGTGCCACAATGGCAGCTATTTTTTATGAAACTTTAAGGCTTTGATTTATGATCCGTTCGATGACGCAGTATGCCGCATTGTGTTCGCTTTTGAGCGTTCCTTATACGACGCTCAATCTAGCAGTGGCCGATCACGGTTCGGTGCCCACGCTTTTACATGCATCAAGCCTTGCCATCTCTGCGTTAATTTTAGAGGATGCATCCATGGAAAAAACATTGCGCCGTGCGGACAATGGCCATTTAAAGTCTATGTTAAAGGCTGCGCGCATTTATCATTTTGGTGATTTTGATCAGGACATTGAGTCGGACATAATGATGGCACAATATTGGTATGAGCGCGCGATCACAGAACATCCTAAAGATTATCGTGCATATTATGAACTCGCTGAATTGCTGCGCATCTCATCACCAAATGATCCTAATTTACTGTCCTATTATCAAAAAGCCACACAATTGACGGATACGGACATCGATGTCTTGTTATTTGCTGCGCGCTTTTTTGCAGAGCGCGGCTTAGATCAGCAAGCTTTGACGCAATATGAACGGGTCATTGCGCTCAATACCAGTGAATCGAGCACCTATTATGCCAAGCTCAGCAGCGCGCATCTTCTTAAATATGGCGGGCAGGGCGTTCAAAAAAATCCTAGAAAAGCCCATCAATATTATCTAGAGATCATTGCCAACAATTTTAATGATGCCGAGAGTTTTTATGAACTTGGGGATGATTATCAGCATGGCATTGGCACGGCTGTGGATCTGACGCAAGCAAAAGATTATTATCAGCGCTCATTTGATGGTCGGGCACGTTTGCCGCTCGGTCAATTATTGCTGCAATCTACGGATGAAGCACAGCGCGCAGAAGGGGTTGAGCAGGTGATTGCTGCAATGGCTTTGCCAGAAAATCGCCAAGCGGTGACGGACATTTTATTGCCATTACGCACTGAATATCCGGAAATTGCGGCATGGCTGTATGATCAAGCCGTTTATTCAGATCATCGCAATGGTTTTGATGCGCGTGCAGTGTTAAAAGAGGGCTGCGAAGCAAATGATCCCGATCATTGCTTTTATGAAGCGCTGTGGCAACTTGGCAACCGCGTGTATGAAAAAGAGGGCTTTGCCCGCATGCTCGCGTTTGCAACAGCGAATGATGAACGCGCAATGGCAAAGTTGATTGAGCATTATCATGATCAAAATGATGCACGCAATGAACTCAAATGGCTGAAAGCACGCGCAGATCTGTTACAGACAGAAGAAGCCTATGAAGCGGTGGCCTATTTTTATGTCAATGAAATGGATTACGATGAAGCTGTGATTTGGTATGGCAAAATTGATGCGCCATCTGAGGACATTGCCAGGAACTTTCAGCATGCCAAAAATGAAGCCGCATATTTTAAGCAGCGCGCCATTGCCGCAAAAACTGATTGGGAAGATGCAGAATTTATGGCAAGCATTTATCAGCGTCAAGGGCGATTTGATCAAGCCCTTGCCTTGCTTGAGCCTTGGGCACAGACGAAAGAGACCGCAGGGTACTTATTGGTAGATGCACTTGATCGTTCACAAACCCCCGAAAATTTACAGCGCGCCACGCAACATCATTTAAAGCGTGCAAAAGCAGGGGAAGACGCTGCCTATTATGAGTTGTATCAGCGATATGTACAAAACATTGATCCTACCATTACGCGGGAAGATGTGGTGGCATGGATGCAAGATTGGCAAGCGCTCGATGCGGATCAAAGCCGCTATTATATTGAGGAGCTTGAAGCTTATGATGAAGCCCTCAAGCAGCAAGATTTAGAAACATTGGCCAAAGCGTATCAATTTGGTTCTGGCATCCGAAAAGATGAGGCAAAATATTGGGCGCTCCTTGAAGAACTCAGTGCCCAAAACAATCAATGGGCATTGCAAACTTTGGCCTATGCTTACTATTATGGCGAGATTGAACCCCATGATTGGTCTAAAGCGGTGGCGCTGTATCAAAAGCTCAACGAACCTGATGAGGAAGCGACAGCGATCATGGCAGATTATGAGCGTTATTTTGTGCCTGCCGAACAAGGTGATGATGCAGCAAAGGAAGCGTTAGGGCGCTATTATGTCACCACTGAACCCTTTAAAAGTCGCCCAGATGATGTCAAAAAAGGGTTGGCATTGCTCAATCAAGCGGCAGCGGCTGGTAATGGTGATGCGATGCTGAGTTTGGCGGATTATTATGGTTATGAGGATTATGCGCCTTATTTACAATTAAAATGGTTAGAAGCTGCGGTGGATGCAGGCAATCACGAGGCGGCGTTAAAGTTGGCACAGCTTAAAATCATGCGCATGATGTATCCATTGGTCAATGAGGCTGAGCAAACGGGCATTGAAGATTTATTGACCTTTGCTGCACAAAAGCTTGAGGCGGCCAATGAAGCTTTGGTGGATTTTTATCTGTTGATGCATCAAGATGAGCGAGCAGAAGCACTGCTCGACACATTGCCATTAGCGACACAGCAATCATTGTATCCGAAGCTTGGAGAGTTTCATGCCACCGATACCGATGAGCATGCCAGTCACTTTAACAAGGCTGCACGCTATTATGACAAAGCATATCAAGGCGGCGATTTAATCTATGGCATTAAGTTGGCTGAACTTTATTGGCAAGGGGATCAAACCTTAGCGCGTGATGAGCAGCAGGCAACTGCATTGATGAATGCAGTGTTTAGTGCCATCATTGATTCACAGGCATTGTATTTATCGGACAATATTGTAGAGTCATTGTTACGCCTTCATCGAGAAGATGCCTTTGCGCGCGCATGGTTAAAGCGTTTATCCATTGAGGGCCATAGTTACGCTGCGGCACAATTGGCGCAAATGTATGCCAAAGAGGAAGATTATGCGAGTGCTTATCTGTATGCGAAAGTGGCAGGACATTGGTTTGCAGATGATTTAGCGAGCTATTTAACGCCAGCGGTGATTGAGGCATTAGATGCACGTGCACAACAGTTGGCCAAAGCAAAAGTGCCATCAGAATTCTAAGGAGCATTATGTTTGACTTGAGTTTACACATGCAAAGTTCCATGGTCATTAAATTGGTGGTGGGCATGCTGTGCGTTTTGATCTTTTTGCGGATTTCGGGTAAATCCCAAATGTCCCAAATGACGCCCACAGATGTGGTGAACTCTTTTGTCATTGGTGCCATTGTTGGGGGGACGATTTATGCGCCTGCATTGTCTGTGTGGCACATGGTGTTTGGCATTGTGGTGTGGACAATCATCAACCTTGGCATTCATAAACTTACGAAAATCCGCTTTTTCAGTGATCTGTTTTATGGTCGCGTGGTGTTTTTGGTGAAAGATGGCAAGCTTGATGTTAAAGCGATGAAGCAAAATAAAATCAATGCAGAGCAATTGACGGCTAAGCTTCGTGAGCAGCGGATTTTTAGCCTATTAGATGTGGATGATGTGCGCTTAGAAACCGATGGGCAGTTTACTGTATTTTTGAAAACAGAAGCATGTTTAGGCTTTTTACTCATCAATCAAGGCAGCATTTTAGAAGATAATTTGAAAGATGCGCAGCGCTCAAGCACCTGGCTTAAACAGGAAATGTTGAAATTAGGCTATGCCAATATTGAGGATTTATACTGCGTGGAATGGACGCCAAATCGCGGATTTTTTGTGGTGGACAATGAAGGCAATTCTTCTGGCATTACTGCAAAATCTGTGGATTTGAAATAAAAAAAGCACCCAATGGGTGCTTTTTGATGGTGATTCAATTAGAAGTTGTAAGTGATGCCAAGCATGATGTCATGAGATTTTGCACGTGTTTTAAAGGTTGTGGTGCTGTTGTCTTCACGGAAGGAAACTTTAGATTTCCCTGCATCCACATAACGGTAGCTTAAATCTAATGCTAAATCAGAATTCAATGCGTATTGAACACCAGCACCCACGCTCCATGCAAAGTTGTTAGAGCGGTGAGAGTTAGAGGCATTGAATGTATCTCCCCCCGCTTCATTGACATTCAATTTAACGGTTTGCTTCACATTTGCATAACCAATACCAGCAGACACGTAAGGCGTGAATGCGGACTCATTGGTAAAATCATAGTAAACATTGGCCATCACAGTATTGATGTTCAATTGATTAGAAACGCCTATCGTTTCAGGTTCACCAGGAATATTGAATGTTTCATTCGCTTTTGCTTTACCGCGTGCGGTGAAATCTAATTCAGCGCGAACTGGTAAGCCAAAGGCTTGAGAGAAGTTGTAACCAAAGGCAACGCCACCTGCAAATACGCTTTTGTTTTTGCTGCCTTTGCTGATTGATTCATTGTCTGCAGCATCGTCGCCATCAATGTATTCAGCTTTTTGTTTAGACATGTGAGTGATGGATGTGCCGATTTTACCGGTGACATAAAAACCAGTTTTGTCATTGTTTTGCGCATAAGCTGCGGAGGAAAGAGCGCCAACTAAGGAAACTGCAAGGATGATTTTTTTCATATAAATACCTTAATGATCAATAAAGTGATGGGCTTAACCCTTAACGCGCTAAAAAAAGCGGAGGCGATTATAAGACAATTTTTTTTTCAAACGCACGAATTTTTTCATGAGCATTAAAAAATTTTATAAAGCATTGTTCTGATGCATGATCAATATGATTGGCATTGTGTTTTTTAAGGCCAGAAAAAATGGCTGCTCAAGTTGAATGAGCAGCCACTGAAATATTTAGAATCTTTTAGATTGCATAAAAATTTTTTATGAAAAAAGGGTGAAATTACGTCATGTTATCAATGATATCACGATGAAAAGATGATCATTTTCGCTTAAAGACCAATAACAAACCACCACTGATGATCAGTACAGCCCCCATCCAACCCCAAATGCCTAAGCGTTCATGCCAAAAGAAGTGGGAGAGAATCGCGCCAAAGACGGCATTGAGGTAATAAAAGGGCGCTAAAAGGGATGCATCCGTCATTTGATTGGCCTTTGTCACCCACACTTGCCCAAGCGAGCCAAAAAATCCCATCAGCACAATGATGCCCCAAATGCGTAAATCCGTGGGTAAATTAAATTCTGTGAATGCTGCAAAAATCATGGCAGAGATGCAGCCGGTGAAAGAGAAATAAAAGACAATCTCTGAGCTGCCCGCCACTTTGCTCACGCGCTTGATGGCCACCATGGCAAGGGCCACAAAAATACCCGCAATGATGGGGATAAAAGAGAGGAGGGAAAATTGTGGTTTATCAGCACTTGCAAGCATCCATGAGCCGATCATTGCCAAAATAAAGCTTGGGATTAATACCCAAGTGAGTTTTTCTTTAAGCCAAATCGCGGCCAACAGTGGCACAAATAAAGGCGTCAATGAGCGCAGCACGGTGGCATCTGAGAGCGGTAAAACGGCTAAAGAGGTGAAAATGAGAATCATGCCAATTTGCCCAGAAAGGGAGCGAATGGCATGAAGCGGCAAGCGCTTGAATGAGTTTTTCACTTCACCGGTGAGCCAAAAAGCGGGCGCCACCCAAAGAAGGGTGACAAGGTTACGGAAAAAAACAATGGTGGCGGTGGATAACTCGCTGCCCAGCCATTTGATTGAGCTGTCCATCAGCGCAAAGGCCAATTGTGAGAGCACCACAAACAGGATGCCAACGAGCACTTTTTGATTCATGATTGATCCTAACGGTGGAAAAGTTTTTCAGTATAGCCCCAAAATCAAACGCGCTTGAGCACTTTAAGCATCGACTCGCCAATGACCATAAACATCGCCCCAAAAACCACCACGAAAACGCCAATGTAACCCAAGAGATTTAAATTTGGGTGCGCAAAAATATTGGGCCATAAAGTGGCAAAAAGCTCAGAAAAACATAGCGTGAAGAGCGGTGTTAAGGTGATGATGGTGCTCACTTTTGACACATCCCAATAGCGCATCGCTTCAGCTAAAGCGCCATAACCGAGCACCGTATTGAGTCCGCAATAGAGCAGCAAACAAAGTTGCAATGTCGAGAGATTAAAAATGGCGGAAAAATCGGCAAAGGGCATTAAGAACAGGATGCCAAGCGCATTGAGGATGAAGAGGATTTGTAGGGAGTTAAACTGTTTGAGGGCAACTTTTTGTGCCATTGCAAATAACACCCATGAAAATGCGGACAAAGCCGCCAATATCACGCCAAAAGCATAAGCATTGAAGGATGAAATCATTTCGAGCAAATTGCGGTTAAAAAAGAGCAATAACCCTGAAATAAGGATGCTCACGCCAATCATTTGCACAATGGAGAGGCGCTCTTTAAAGAAAATCACGCCCGCAAAAAGTAGCCCAACGCTCGATAATTGCATCACGATTTGTGACACCGTTGGCGTGGTATAACTGAGGGATGCGCTGAATAACACAAAGTTACCGATGATGCCAAGGGTCAGCACAGATAATAACAAGAGAGATTTTGGGTTTTTCGCGATGGTTTGAATGGGCAGTGATTTTTTGATGGCAAGGATTGGCCATAAAATGGCCAGCGAGATCACAAAACGATACCAAACCAAAGTCGGTGCATCGAGTGATTGCATGATTTCTTTGATGGCGATCGGCACATTGCCCCAAATGAACGCGGTGAATAAGGATAGGAAAAAACCAAGCTTAGCGCTTTTGATGGGAGTGCTCATGACGGTTGCTCGAAAAATAGGGTGCTTCATTATACGAGCGAAACTTAAGGCGGTCAGTAGGAATCTTTTGAATGAGGTTCTAAGAAATATTCTATGTAGATTCCGTCACAAGGTTTGATAAAACAAAACCCCAATCAATGATTGGGGTTTTTATAGATCTCAGGAAAATTGAATTTAGCTGAACATCTCAATGATTTTCTTTAAGCCATCGATCAATTGATCCACTTCTTCTTTGGTGTTGTACATGCCAAAGGACATGCGCGCCGTCGCAGGCACACCAAAGCGGCGCATGATGGGTTGAGCGCAGTGATGACCCACGCGAACCGCAACGCCAAAGTGATCAAGCATCGTGCCAATGTCATGAGGATGCACGCCTTTGACCACAAAAGAGATCACGCCCACTTTATTCGGTGCCGTGCCGATAATGCGCACTTCAGGAATTTTTGACAATTTTGCAGTGGCATAATCAAGCAGCTCTTTTTCATGGGCAGCGATGTAATCAAAGCCAATCTCTTGGACAAATTTAATCGCCGCTTCAAAGGCAATCACACCTGCAATGTTCGGCGTACCGGCTTCAAACTTATTGGGCAATGGTGCAAACGTGGTTTTTTCAAACGTCACTTCATCAATCATGTCGCCACCTGTTTGATAAGGCGGCATGGCATTGAGAAGATCTTTTTTACCATACACCACGCCAACGCCCGTTGGGCCATAGAGTTTGTGGGCAGAGAAGACGTAAAAATCCACATCTAATTGGGACACATTCAATGGCTCATGCACGATGCCTTGGGCACCATCCACCAAAATTTTTGCACCCACAGCATGGGCTTTTTGTGTGATGGTGGCAATGTCATTGATGGTGCCGAGCACGTTGGAAATTTGTGTGACGGCCACAATCTTAACGCGTTCGGTTAAGTTTGCATCCAAAAATGCCATGTCTAAACTGCCATCATCAAGCACAGGCACCACCAATAAATGGGCACCTTTGAGCTGACAAATCATCTGCCAAGGCACGATGTTCGCATGGTGCTCCATTTCAGTGATCATCACCTGATCCCCTTCTTTGAGCAACAAACCACCTAAACTGTGCGCCACTAAGTTGATGCTTTCAGTGGTGCCTTTTGTGAAGATGATTTCACGCGGATCATGGCTGCCGATTAAGTTGCACACCACTTTACGCACATTTTCATAACGCTCGGTGGATTCCTGACTGAAGAAGTACACGCCACGATGAATGTTGGCGTAATACTTCTCATAGACATTTTTTTCTGCTTCGATGACACACGTCGGCTTTTGCGCGGACGCGCCCGTATCTAAAAATATCACAGGTTTATCGTGAACTTTTTCCGATAAAATCGGGAAGGCTTGGCGAATTGTGTCGATCTTTGACATAAAAAATCCTCGATTATGCAGGGCGAACTGATGTTAAATCATTTTCCAATTGTTTGTGCATCCACTCTTTGACGGTTTCATGCTCGATCATGCCTAGGAATTCTGCGGCATAAGAGAGCAATAACATCGCTTGCGCTTCTTGTAACTCAATCCCGCGTGAGCGAAGATAAAAGAGTGACTCAGGCTCTAAGAAACCAACCGTTGCACCATGTGTACAGCGCACATCATCGGCATAGATTTCTAAGCGTGGAATGGTCATTGCACGGGCTTTATCGCTCAATAAAATGGAGCGTGTGAGCTGATTGGCATCGGTTTTTTGCGCATCTTGATGCACATTGATCATGCCATCAAATAGGGCATTGGCATTGTCCGCCAATAGGTTTTTGATGCTTTGCTCACTCGTACAATGTGGCACTTCATGGTGAAGTGTCATCACGTTTTCAAGCGATTGCTTGCCACTGCCTAAGTTGAGGGCAATGAAGTTTGAGTGAGACATTTCACCTTTTAAATGCACCGTGATGTCAGAGCGAACCACATCGCCGCCTGCTTGATAATGCAGAATGCTTGTGGCACTTTCTGCCGCTTGATCGCATTCAAACTCATAAAAGCTTGAAGCCATCTCAGGGTTTAAGCTCATTTTCAACCAGTTGAGCGTTGCGGCTTGTCCAACTTTAGCCGCCACTTTCGGGCTGGATAAATATTGACCTTTACCCGCTTCGACAAATAAAACCGTGAGTTTAGATTCATCGCCCACTTCTACAGAAATGTCTAGATCAGCGGTGCGTGCACCTTCTTCAGACACTGTGTAGTTGTAGATGACAAAAGGTGTCGCAATGTCCGTATTTGGAATCACTTTTAATTGAATCTTACCCTTTTCAAGGGTGATCAATACGCCTTCTGGCACTAAGTTTTCGTTGAACCATTGTGGGTTCACTTCACCATTGACGATGGTAAGCACAAAGCACTTTTCGGGCATTGTGTGATCCGTTGGCATCAATTGTGGGTAAGCTGCCACCGCGCCTTGCCATTCGGTCGATAAAACTCGTTTTAAAGGCGTCTCTCTCCAGCGTTCTAAGCGGAGATTATCCGTTAATGTTTGAAGCATGTTCAATTCCTTTATTCTTTACGAGAACCGCCTGCATTATCACCGCGGTAAGAGATGTAACCATTTTTTTCTAACTCAAGGGCTAAGGATTTATCGCCTGTGGCCACAATTTCACCATCAACTAACACGTGAACAACATCCGGTGAAACATAATTCAATAAACGTTGATAGTGCGTGATGAGCAAGAATGAACGTTGATCATCGCGAAGTGTGTTGATGCCATCAGAAATCACTTTAAGGGCATCGATGTCTAAGCCTGAATCCGTTTCATCTAATACGATCATGCTTGGTTCAAGCACGAGCATTTGTAAAATTTCGTTGCGTTTTTTCTCACCGCCAGAGAAGCCTTCATTCACAAAGCGCTTTAAGAACGCAGGGTCCATTTTGACCTTTTTCATGCGATCTTGTAAGAATTCGTAGAATTCTAATGCGTCCATTTCTTCTTGGCCACGTGCTTTACGAATGCTGTTCACAGCACTTTTCAAGAAGTACATGTTGTTCACGCCAGGCAATTCAGCAGGATGCTGGAAGCCTAAAAATAGACCTTTGTGCGCGCGCTCTTCAGGATCTAATTCTAAGATGTTTTCGCCATTTAACCAGATTTCGCCTTCTAAGATGTCATAACCATCTTTCCCTGCGATGATGTTCGATAATGTACTTTTACCAGAACCATTTGGCCCCATGATGGCGTGGATTTCGCCCGTTTTAACAGTTAAGCTCACGCCTTTTAAAATGATGTGATCTTCAACAGCTACTTTTAAATTTTTAATTTCTAACATTGCTTTGTTTCCCAATAACGATTTAACCAACGCTGCCTTCGAGTTTAAGCTCGATGAGTTTTTGTGCTTCTACGGCGAACTCCATCGGCAACTCTTGGAAAATTTCTTTACAGAAGCCATTCACAATCAAGCTGATGGCATCTTCCTGCGACAAACCTCTTTGCTGACAGTAAAACAACTGCTCTTCAGAGATTTTCGACGTGGAAGCTTCATGCTCAACTTTAGATTGTGAGTTACGCACATCAATATAAGGGAAGGTGTGCGCGCCACAACGATCACCCATTAACATGGAATCACATTGTGAATAGTTGTGCGAACCGGTTGCACCCGGATTGATGCGCACTTGGCCACGGTAGATATTTTGTGCAGTGCCAGCAGAGATCCCTTTAGAAATAATGGTAGAACGTGTGTTTTTACCAATGTGGATCATCTTTGTGCCCGTATCGGCTTGTTGGCAATCACGGGCAACGGCCACAGAATAGAACTCACCGACAGAATCATCACCTTTTAAAATGCAGCTTGGGTATTTCCATGTGATGGAAGAACCGGTTTCCACTTGTGTCCAAGAGATTTTTGATTTTCTACCTTGGCATAAACCGCGCTTGGTCACAAAGTTGTAGATGCCGCCCACACCATTTTTATCGCCAGGGTACCAGTTTTGTACCGTGGAATATTTGATGTTGGCTTCTTCAAGGGCAATGAGCTCAACAACCGCTGCATGCAATTGGTTTTCATCGCGCTGAGGTGCTGTACAGCCTTCTAAATAAGAGACATAGCTTTGATCATCTGCAATGATTAATGTGCGCTCAAATTGTCCGGTGTTTGCCGCATTGATGCGAAAATATGTGGACAATTCCATTGGGCAGCGCACGCCTTTAGGAATGTAAACAAATGAACCATCTGTGAACACAGCAGCATTTAACGCAGCAAAGAAGTTATCTTTATAAGAAACCACAGAGCCTAAATATTGTTTCACAAGCTCAGGGTATTCTTGTACCGCTTCACTGAATGAGCAGAAGATGATGCCTTGCTCGAGTAATTTGCCTTTATAGCTTGTGGCCACAGATACAGAGTCAAATACTGCATCGACGGCAACACCTGCTAACACTTCTTGCTCTTCTAATGGAATGCCTAAGCGTTCATAAGTGCGCAATAATTCAGGATCGACTTCATCTAAACTTTTCGGTGCTTCTTCTTTTAACTCAGATAAAGATTTTGGCGCAGAATAGTAAGAGATCGCTTGGTAATCAATTGGGGCAATGTTTAGATGCGCCCAATCTGGCATTTCCATCTCAAGCCATGCTGCATACGCTTTTAAGCGATAATCTAACAACCATTGTGGTTCTTTTTTCATTGCTGAAATTTTACGAATCACATCTTCATCTAAACCCGGTGGCAAGGTTTCCTGAGGGATTTCTGTGACGAATCCGTACGCGTACTCTTCCTCAGTTAATTTGTGAATTTGTTCCATAAATAACTCTCTAAACAGTAACTTTTGTGATGGGAATGACAACTTCTCTTTGACGCTCTCTATGAGGCAGTGCTGCCAAAGAAGCCAAGGATATGTTTGAAAATTCGCGCAATAGAATTTGATTGATGAGCGCCCAATGGGAGGTGAGTTCACAATGCTGTGATCGCTCACATGCTGAGTGATCCCCAACGCAGTCATTGATGGACATCGGTCCCTCAATGGCCACTAAAATCTCAAGGAGTGAAATGTCTTCTGGTTTTTTATTCAAAAGATAACCGCCTTGTGATCCTCGAATAGACGCAAGCAATGATTCTTTGGTGAGAATTTTCAAAATCTTACTGGTGAACGCAGGGCTCAAATGACACTCACTTGAAATCTGTGAGGCACTTTTTGCATCATCATGTTTAGCTAGGTGGGTCATGATGAGCAGAGCATAATCTGTTTCCCGTGTGATTTTTAACATTGAAATTTATAAATTCCCGCTTAAAGATTAAGATGCCAATAATATAGCACTGTTTCCGTTCTATTTGTACTCTAATAATGACAATCGGGATCATTAATAAACGCAATGAGGGCGTGTACTATGTCAACCGCATCGCTTAGAGCATTATATACAAATTCTCTAGCGCATAGAAAAAATTGATTGGAGCGGCTAAAAAAGAGGCGCAATAATAATGAGGCAACATCATTAACGATGAATAATCAGGAGAATCCTATGAAAAATTGTGATGTGTTACGCAACAAAACCAATCAAAAAGTGATCATCTGGACAACATTGGTGGGTGGCTTTATGAGCTCTTTGGTGAAATGGGGCTCGGAAGTGAACATGCCGCCGCGCATGCCAGGAGAAATCTCACCGCCAGGTGCGCACCTTGATGCTTGGTTCAGTTGGATGGGTTTTAATTCTCATTCGTTAGATTATGTCTATCAAGGCGTGCAAGTGCCGGGTGCTGTGACGCTCTATCATTGGCTCTTTAGTTTCGCCTTTGCCTTCTTGTACGTTTTGATGTCTGCTTACTGGCCACGCGTTCGTATGTGGTACGGGGCAATGTACGGTTTAGTGATCACGATTGTGATGCATGGTTTTTTCATTCCGTTATTGGGCTTTAGGAATCCTGCCTATGCTGAAGGGCAAGTGGGTTGGCTGTGGAACTTAAATGGCTATGAATTATGGAGTGAAATTTTAGGCCATGTGTATTGGTCAGTCTCCATTGAAATCTGTTTGATTGCTGTATTAGCCGTCTTAGCACGCCCAATTAAAGGTATGTGGATCGATCGAGCTTAACCCTCCATGGATGATCAGCCGCTGTTAAAGCGGCTTTTTTAATGAAAGATTAATAAAATTAATTAAATATACAGGCATATAAATAACAATAACCGATTTTAATATAAGAAAATTATTGGAAAAGCTTTTAGTTTTATTATAAATATAATACCCTTATTAATATAAGTTTAAATAATAATAAAACTATGCTTTGTAATTTCATTAATTAACATGGGTATTAAACATGAATAAAATATTTAAGGTTATCTGGAGTGTAAAATTACAGCGTAAAGTTGTGGCAAGTGAATACGCAAAAAGTTCGGGGGCAACGAGCAGTGTGACCGTCAGTGATGCATTGCCATCACAAGGCTTTAAATTCAATGCGTTGTGGAAAATTTTAGTCTTATCGGGATTATTGGTAGCACCATTAACGGCGCAGGCAAAATTTAATACAAATCAGCAAATTAAATATAACCTCAGCTCGAGCAATACACAAAGTGGTTCAGTCGAACTTAAACACCGTGCTTTAAACTCAAGCACTTTACTTTATCCTGCAAAATTAGAAACTCAATCAGTGAAGGATGGCGGGTATCTATATAATTATGCCACGGTATTGTTCAGACCTGAATTTTATTCAGCAACTGCGAATGATCTTACAAAAGAGTACTCATTTTTAGAGAGTCGATCCCCTGTGGATGGCGTGATGGCGATTTATGATGGGGCTTATAACCCTAAAGTGCCTTCAGAAAATGGCATGGTGGGGGATGATGATTATAATTCATTTGCTCCGGGGAGTGATGACCGCATCGTCACACCGAATGATTTTGGTCTCAATAAAAGTGATCTAGATTGTGGCACGGATCCTGCAAAAAATACCACAGCCTGCCCAGGATTGTTTGACGACCTTGTCAATGGTGATGCATATACCTTATGGTTCTCGACACATAAACCAGATCAAAGCTCAAGTTTATTAAAAGGCACCACAACTTTACATGTGGGTAGTGATGTGAAGGGCGCTGGTCCAGGGGGTGTCATCGGTGAATTTGCCAATCCCGCAGATTTGCAAGACATTGTCAAACGCGGGAGTGGCTCTACGGCTTGGGACAGCTATGATCTAAACTTTAAAGTGCGCCCAGATTTTAGAGGCGGCACCTTGCGTTTATATAAGCCTGAAACGCTCGGTTATGCTGCGAATGTATTTAATCAGCGTCAGAAGTTCACACTGTCCCATGATGCGAGCAATACATTAGATGCCAATGGTCACGATGCAGCATTTTTAAATGTGTGGAGTGATGTTGATGGGCAAAAAGGTGTCATCACGGTGGTGAACACTGCTAAAAATTTGGCAAATGTCACGTTTTCAGCGGCAAATACATTTTCAGGTGGGATGACCATTGGCAAGAATGTCAATGTGATTTTAGCCGATGGTGAATTGATCTCTCGTGGTAAAGAGGGGGACATGGTCACCACAAAAACTTTTGGTGATTTAGGCACCGGGTACGTTGACGTGCAACAAGGTGGTCAATACACCTTAGCAAAAGGCACTGCGACCACTTTTAATAATGTCTTAAAAGGCAGTGGCAATGTGGTGATCAATTTAACGGATCCGACATTGAAATTCTCTGTAGCAAAAACCACAGGGCATGATTTTACTGGCCAAGTGCAATTGAATTCAGGCACGCTGGATGCTTCAAAAAACAATTTATCTTTGGTCAATAAAGCCGGTGCGCAATTGGTGGTGCAAAACAAAGGTGTGTTGAACATCAATCAAGGTCCACAGGGCATCGCTGGCAACCTTAAATTAGATGGCGGTACAATCGGTGTGGCCTTAGGTTCTCAATTGTCAGTCAATACATTAAGTGTCAGCAATCAACCTAAATTGACAGTGGCGATTGATGATAAAAGCTTTAACCAAACGGGTAACTTAGTGGCGCAAAGCAATAATGCACAGCCCATGGACATCATTAAAGCCACCAATGTTGAAAAAAGCAGTATTGGACAGGCGCTTGAAGTTGCGCTTTATGGTCAAGATGGCAAACCTGTGGTGGGCAACAGCATATCTGTCGTATTAGACAATGGCTATGGCACGAAGGATTTGACGGCAAACTATGGCACGGGGGATGTGAAAGTCACAGACCGCGGCATTAATTTAGCATTGGGTTTAACATCCCTCAACAGTGGCTCAAAAGCCAAAATCAGCGCGCAAGATTTAACGGGTGCGCAAACCATGAATGCGTTATTAACGGGTAAGAATTTTGATTTCTATGGCAACGCAGCAGGATTGACAATTGCCAAGGCGAATACTTATACAGGTGCAACGAATATTGCCGCAGGCAAAGTGATCAGTGGCATTAACGAAAGCTTTGGTAAAACTTCACAGTTGAACGTTGCCACAGGTGCAACCCTTGATTTGGCAGGACATACACAAACCATTGCCAATGGTGGTCAGATCTCGGGTCAAGTATTAGGGCAAAAAGGTACATTGGCGCTGTCAGATGGTACGTTGGTGATCACGGATCAAGCGAAAGTCAGCGATGTCACCCTCAGCAGTAAAAAAAATAAAACCACTGTGAAATTTACCGGTGGTGATGCCACATTTAAAGGCAATATTGTCGATGCCATTGGCGTGACGCGTGATGGTACAAAAGGCACCACAACCACATTGGTGGGCAATATCAAAACCTCTGGCACCCTGAACATTCAAAATGGCCATTTACGCCTTGGGGATGGTCAATCGGCGATGGTTTTAGACAGTAACGTGGCCATCAACAACTCTGCAAGCCAATTGATTCTCGATTTAGGCAAAGATCACACCACCGCATTGAGAAGTGTGACAGGTCAGGGGCAGCTGATCAATCAATCGGGGAATTTAGACGTTCTCAACCCACAAAGTTACACCGGCGGCACGGTGATCAATAATGGCAAGGTGCTGGTGAAAAACTCAGGGGTGTTAGGGACAGGTGCGGTGCATGTGGCAAAAGGTGCTACATTAACGCTGCAAGAATTATTAAGTAAAAACTTCAATCAAGCGCTGACCGGTGATGGTGTGGTGGCCATTGATAGTAGAAATCAAACATTCAGTTTAGGAAAAAATGTCGGGAAAGGCTTTAAAGGTGAGTTTGACATCACAAGTTCAGAGATGGAAATTGATCAAAGCAACAGTGCGGTGTTTGGTCAAGCATCTTTGACGTTGAATGATCAGGCAAACTTAACGGTCTCTTCAGATGTGACTGCAAAAACCGTCACGTTAAACGATGGGGCAAACTTAAATTTAAGCGCCAATCCGACAACATTAAAGGCCAATGGCCAATTGTCTGTGGATGCATTGAAGTTAAATGCGGGACAAATCAACATTACGCTAGGCGATAATTCTGCCTCTGGCACACAAATCACTGATGGGCAAGAAGTGGATGCAGCAACGCTGTTTGATCAAGGCACAGGTCGTATTGACAGTATCAATTTGATCACATCAAATCAAGCTGTGACGCTCGATAAAACTGCGGTCATGGTTGATGGTCAAACTGTGGATGTGACGAAAGGTGATGAAATTGACACCACTAAAATGCTGAAACAAAATGGCCAAACGGTGGCTAAGGTGCATTATGGTGATGGCATCAGCACACAGCAGGGCACACAGCACGGATTATTTGTGACGCAAGGTTTACACTCTGTGGAAGCATTGAAGGATCAAAATATTGCCATTGCCACAACGGAAAAATCTAAAGATAAAACCTTTAACACTTTAGTCACCGGTGAAGGTGGCGTGTCGTTAGATGCCTCAAAAGGCACCATGAATTTTGGTCATGAAGGCAACAGCTATCAAGGTGGCACAACAGTGACAGCAGGCACAGTGAAGCTTGCTGAAAAAGAGGGCTTTGGTGTGGGTGCCATGACAGTGGCTAAAGATGCTGCGGTGGATTTGAATGGTCAGCAGCAAACCATCACCACATTAAACAACGAAGGCAGCCTAAATTTAAATCAGGGGGCATTGACAATCACGGGCAATACTGACATTGCGGGTGTGACGGGTGCCGGTCAATTGGCCATTCAAGGCGTCAGTACAGTGAAGACGGTGAATGAAGGACTCACGGCAAACATCGCCATTGATCAAACCGGTACGTTAAATCTAGATGTTGACAATGGTTTGGGTCAAGGACAAATGGCACTTGCCGGTACACTCAATGCGAACAGTGATTTAACGCTTGCTAATCAGCTCAGTGGTGCAGGGCAGTTGAACATCAATAAAGCAGTGACTTTGACCTCTAATAATGCGGCATTCACAGGTAACATCAACATTGATCAAGCGGGCACATTGACGGTGTCGGGTTTGCCACAATTGGGCAATGGTCAGAAGATTGAGATTGCCAAAGAAGGCGATTTGGTGCTCAATAAAATCAGTGGTGCTCTCAAGCAGGTGCTCAGCGGTGGTGGTGATGTGGTGATTGCTGATGGCAGTCAGATTACACTCACAGGTAATAACGCAGATTTTAGCGGTATTTATAAAGTGCAAGGTGTGCATCAAGTGCCAAGTACATTGACGGTCACGGATGCTCAGCAATTGGGCAAAGGACAGATTGAGGTCAATGACAATGGCGTGGTGGATGCGCAATACACAGGTAATTGGCAGACAAATGTGACCGGTACGGGCATTGTGAATGTTGCCGATCAGCATCAAATCACCCTCACAGATCCTAGCAAATTAGCGGACACTTTGACGGTGAATGTCAGTGAAAAAGGTCAATTGAATCTCAAGGATGATGCCTTTAATTCAGCGTTGACCGGCAGCGGGATTGTGAAGGTCGATGCAGATAAAGAGAACTTCACCTTTGGTGATAAAGTGGGCACGAAATTTGCCGGGACTTTTGACATTAACAATGCGAATTTCACGCTTTACCCAACGAATCATGCCATCGTGCAAAATGCAAACATCATCGCGAATGCAGGTTCAGTGATCAGCGTGGAAAGTCAAGGTGTGACTAAAACGAAAAACTTTACCTTAAATGATGGAGGTGTGCTCCATTTCACCGGTAAAATCAATGATCACTCCTCAGAAAGCGGCACTTTACAAGTGGCGGATTTGGTGTTGAACCAAGGTGGTTTGGTGAAGGTGGAGGCAGAGGGTTATCAGCCTGGGCAACCGAACATTCCATATGATGGCGGCAATTTAAGCGAAGAAGATCTCTTTAGCCGCAGCATTAAAGATCGCACATTGCAGTTGGTGTTTGCAGATCAAGTGACAAAAGCAGAGGATTTGGCCATTGAAATCAATGGTGAAAAAGTCCTGCTAGACGATGATCAAAACAGTGCAAATACTCGTGTCAATGTTAAGCAAAATGATGAAGTGGTGGGCGTTGTGGATTACACCAGCAACGCTGCAACGCAAAATGGTGATCAAAAAGGTTTATTCATCACCTCTGGTTTGCATCAAGTGGACATTTATGCCGGTAAAAATCTCGCAATGGCATCAACGGCTGGCTCAGAAAAAGAGAAAGTTGAACTCTTAGTCACGGGCGCAGGTGGCTTGGTGTTAAATGCTGCAAAGGCGAACATGCAGTTTGGTAACATTGGGAATACCTATAAAGGTGATACTAAAGTGACGGCCGGCACGGTCACCTTAATTGCAGACAATGCTTTTGGTGAAGCTGCGCATTTAGATGTTGCTCAAGGTGCGGTGGTGAATCTTGGCGGTAAAACACAAGAGATCAATCAGCTGAACAATAATGGCACGGTTGCCCTTGAAAAAGGGACATTAGAGATTACGGATGACAGTCAATTGCAAGGTCTAATTGGCGAAGGTCAATTGATCATTTCAGGCGGGGAAGCCACTGTAAATACTGTCAATCAGGGCTTAGCTGCAAATGTGACTGTGAAAGATACGGGCGCATTGAATTTGAATGTTCAAGATGGCTTAGGTCAAGGTGATTTTGTCATCGATGGCACTTTGAGTGTTGGTAAAGTTGAAACATTGAGCAATAACCTCAGTGGTCAGGGGAATATTAACATTCATGACTCTGTGGCATTGTCTGGGACAAATACCGAATTTACCGGCACAATGGATGTTCAAGCACAAAAAGCTGTGAGCATTAATGGCGCGACAAATTTAGGCAAAGCACAGCTGAAGTTAGGGGATCAAAGTGCATTGAACATCACCGGTACGGTGGGTGAGTTGCAAGGCTCAGTGACGGGCAATGGACAGGTTAACATCAAAGACAATGGTCAATTGATGATTAAAAAGCAAGATCAGTTCAGCAAAACTGTGGGCATGAATGTGGATAAAAATGCCACATTAAACCTTGAAACGACAGGGTTTGACTCAGCATTAACCGGTGAAGGTTTAGTAAGCATCAATGCGCAACAGGGTGATTTTGCTTTAGGTGAAAATGTGGGCAATGCCTTTGCGGGTACCGTAGCGATTGCCAATGGTCAGGTGGCATTGAATCAAGAGAATGCGCAAACCTTATCAAATGCGAATGTTGTATTAGATGCTGAGGGTCAATTGACCGTAGCCGCAGATGCTTCTGCAAAAACCATTGCTGTGAAAAAAGGCACGGTGAAATTAAGCGGGGATGCAACGACGGGTCAAGCAGAAGGTTTACTCACCACAGATACGCTCACCATTGATGGCGGCACAATTGATTTGACGGTCAAAGGCTTTGGCGATGGTACAGGGGCGATTGATGCAGAGACTGAATCGCTCTTTGAGTTGGCCTCTGACGGTAAACAGTTACAGTTCATTGCCACAAAAAATGCGCTCGACATCAGTCAAGCAAACATTGCATTAAATGGTCAAAATATGGCCGCAGGGACAGAGACTGACACCCGTACAGCCATTAATGCAGCCGGTGAGCAGGTTGCCAATGCGGTCTATAGCAATCGCATCAGCACGGCACAGAAAAATCAACATGGTCTTTTCTTAGATTCACATTTATCGAGCATCGATATTTTAGATCAGAAAAACCTTACCATTCGTGGTGAACAAGGGAAAACGCAAGATTTTTCCACCACCATGACGGGACAAGGGGCAGCCACTTTTGATGCAACACAGCAAGCATTGACCATCAGTGGGCAAAACAGTTACACCGGTGGCACCACTTTAGTGGGGGGTGTTGTGACGGCGAAAAATGGTCAAGCCTTTGGTGAGCAAGGTTCATTGAACATCAAAGAAGGTGCAACTTTGGCGCTTGGCGCTGATCTAACCGTGGGTCAAACAACGGCAGCGGGTGATGTATCATTGCAGGATCATGCATTGAGCTTTACAAAGGGCGACTCAACGTTAAGCGGTAAAGTCAGTGGCAATGGGCAATTGAATGTGATGCAAAACAGCACATTGAATGTCTCAGATGCAGCAGATTTAGGCACTGCAAAATTACAAATTGCCAAAGATGGTCGCACGAACATTGATAAAACAAGCGATTATACCTTTAATCAAGCATTATCTGGTGAGGGTGAATTAAAACTCAGTGCAGCCGGCAATCAATTGTCGATCGGCGATCAAGTGGGCAATGACTTTAAAGGCACTTTGTTGGTTGAATCTGGCAAATTATCCGTTGATGGCACAAAACTGCAAGGCAGTAGCTTGAGTGTAGAGAAAGGTTCTGAAGTGACCATTCTTAAAGACACCACGCACAAAAATGTGACGGTCAATGGTGGTGACTTGATTTTTGAAGAAGGCAATTCACCTGAACGCGCTGATGGCATCATCACTGCGGAGAATCTTAACTTGAACAACGGCACGGTTTCCATTGAAGTGAAAAAGGATTGGACAACCACAACGCCCACAGATGGCATTACGTTAGAACAGTTGTTAGAGCCTACGCATTTGTATCAATTAGGCCAAGCCTCTGGCAATATCAGCATCAGTCAAAAAGATATGACACTGGATTTGATCATCAATGGTCAACACATCGATAACATGACAAAACCTGTGCAACATACGGTGACATTAGAGGGTGGCCGTAAGGTATTGGTGGATCAAAACTATTTCCTAGGACATGATCAATTGATCACACAAAATGGCCAAGGGGGTAAAGGTTTATACGCCAAATACGGCAATCAAAAATTGACGTTTGTCGATGGTCTAGATAACGGTAAAGATCAAAACATTGATACAGGTGGCAGCACCGTTTCAGGGGGTGATGGCGGTGTTGATAACAGTGGCACCATCAATACGGGTGGCGGCAACACTGAAACCGACAAAGGTGACATTGACAATAAGCCAAGCGGTACCATCAATACTGGCGGCGGTGATGTGACCAATAACGGCAATGGTAATACTAACAATGGTGGCACCATCAATACCGGCGGCGGTGATGTGACCAATAAAGGCGATGGTGACATTAACAATGACCCTGGTGGTACCATCATCACCGATGGTGGTAATGTTGGCACGGATAATGGCAACATCAACAACAAAGGTGAGATTGATACCTCTAAACCGAATGAAAAAGGTGGCGATGTCATCGCAGGAAAAGACATCAATAACACTGATCTAGGTACTGGGAACTCGAAAGATGGCACGATTACCACGGGCGGCGGTCAAGTGGTTGCAGGCGGTGACTTGAACAACAGAGGTGACATTGATACATCCTCACCAAAAGATGATCAAGGCCATACGATTGTCGATAACAATGGCAATACAATTCCAGGTGGTCATGTGGATGTGGGCGGCGTTTTGGTCAATGGTGATCCAGATGGTCAGCCAAATACAGGCACGATTCATACCGGTGGCGGTGATGTAACGGTGACGGGTACAAAACCAGATGGTACACCTGTACAACCCGGCGACAATGCCTTAACGAACAATAAAGGCAGCGATATTGATACAGGTGGTATGACCGATCCGCAAGGCAAACCATTGCCAGGCGGCAATGTGGTGGTGAAAAATGGCGACATTGACAACCACGGCACCATCAATACAGATGGTGGCAATGTGGGCACTGACAATGGCAACATCAAAAACCATGACACAGGCACCATTACCACAGGTGGCGGTGATGTAACGGTGGGTGGTAAAGATACGACACTGACCAATGATGGCAGCATTCATACCGGTGGGGGTAATACCACAACGAATGATGGCGACATCAATAACAATCCAGGCGGCACCATCATCACTGACGGTGGGAAAGTTGAAGCCGGCGGTGATCACAACATCAACAACAAAGGTGAGATTGATACCTCTAAACCGAATGAAAAAGGTGGCGATGTCATCGCAGGAAAAGACATCAATAACACTGATCTAGGTACTGGGAACTCGAAAGATGGCACCATCACTACAGGCGGCGGTCAAGTGGTTGCAGGCGGTGACTTGAACAACAAAGGTGACATTGATACCTCCTCACCGAAAGATGATCAAGGTCACACTATCGTCGACAACAATGGCAACCCAATTCCAGGTGGTCATGTGGATGTGGGCGGCGTTTTGGTCAATGGCGATAAAGATGGTCAGCCAAATACAGGTACGATTCATACCGGTGGCGGTGATGTGACGGTTGCAGGTAATAAGAATGGTACAGATTTGAAACCTGGTGACAATGCCTTAACGAATAATAAAGGCAGTGACATCAACACAGGTGGCATGACCGATCCGCAAGGCAAACCATTGCCAGGTGGGGATGTTGTGGTGAACAATGGCGACATTGACAACCACGGCACCATTGCAACAGAAGGTGGTAAGGTGGGTACTGACAATGGCAACATCAAAAACCACGACACAGGCACCATTACCACAGGGGGCGGTGAAGTCACATCTAGCGGTAATTTAGAGAATACAGGTCAAGTGGACACTGCTGCACCGAAAGATGATCAAGGCCATACCATTGTGGATAACAATGGCCAGCCGGCGAAAGGTGGCGATGTGAATGTGGGTGGCATCTTAATCAATGGTGATAAAGATGGCCAGCCAAGCACGGGTACGATTCATACCGGTGGCGGTAATGTGACGGTGACGGGTACAAAACCAGATGGTACACCTGTACAACCCGGCGACAATGCCTTAACGAATAATAAAGGCAGCGACATCAACACGGGCGGTATGACCGATCCACAAGGCAAACCATTGCCAGGCGGCAATGTGGTGGTGAACAATGGTGATTTAGATAATGCTGGCACCATTACAACTGAAGGCGGTGACATCTCTGTGGACAATGGCAGCATCATTAACCATGATACTGGTACCATCACCACAGGTGGCGGCAACATTGCTGTCAATAAAGATGTGAACAATGATGGTTTGATTGATTTAGGGGGTGGGGAGATGACGGTTGAAGGCAACTTCAACAACAATGCGCCTAAAGGCACCCTCATCATTGGTCAAAAAGAGGATGGTTCAGCAGGTAAAGTTGAGGTGGATAAAAACTTCAATAATACCGGTAAAGTGGACTTTGGCGGTGGTGAGTTGGTGATTAAAGACACCGGTTCAACCTCTTCAGACGGCGGCTTAACAGGCGATGGTACATTGACCATCAATCGAGATGCAGGCTTTACCGTGAAGGGCAAAAATGACGATTTAGGCAAAGGCACGAACGTCAACATTGCGGATAAAGGTACTGTGACCATCGAGCAAGGCGGTAGCTTAGGCGGTGCGACGATTGATAACAGCGGCGAATTAACGTTGCAAGGTGATAAAGTTGATGACAATGCTGTGAAAAATCGCATCACCGGTAAAGGTCACATCACGATTGAAGCTGCGCCAAACACCACACAAGGTAAAGTGGAATTGGCTGGAGACAATCAAGGCTTTGGCGGTGAAATCAGTGTGACTGAGTATGGTGATCTCATCATCCGTAATGATATGAACCGCTTAGGTGGCAAAGATACGGTGGTGGATTTATCGGGTCAGCCTTCTAATTTAACCATCATTGATGTGCCCACAGGTGACAATGCCAGCCATGAGATGAATCAAACCATCAAAGGCTCTGGCAATATCAACTTTGACAACAGCAAAGTGAACATCACCTCAGAAAATACGGACTTTAAAGGCCAAATCAATTTGAATCAAGGCAGTGAAGTGAGCATTACAGACAATGCACGCTTAGGATCACCCACAGATGTGATGATCGATGATACCAGTGGCTTGGTGTTAGATGGCTTTAAAGATGATCAATTGACGGCAAAAGTTGGGGGCAGTGGTGATTTAATCTTCACAAATGGCACCAAACTTGACAGTGACAAAGTGACCATCGGTGATGACATTGGCTTTAATTTGCGTGATCAAGACACTGTCTTAAATGGTCAGGATGGCGAATTTAACCATCGCTTGAAAGGTAAAGGTTCATTCAATGTGACGGGTAATGGCGGTGACTTCACGCTAGGTGAGCACGTGGGCAATGAATTTGCAGGCACTGTGAATTTAGAGAACACGAAGTTCACCCTCACAGATGGCAGCGCCGATGCATTAGGACATGCCACTTTGAACATCAACAAAGATGCACAAATGAACTTTGGGGATCACAAAGGGGATGTGCATTTAGATCAACTGCATTTACAAGAAGGTTCATTGGTGTTCAATAATGGTGTACACCAAGATTGGGCAGTGATTGAATCAAATAACGTGGTGCATGTTGATACCTTAGATTTGAGTCAGCAAAAAGGTGGCATCACGGTTGAGAAATTCTTGCATACATTAGATCCATCCGTGAAAGGCAATCGCCTCATTGAATTAAATGTGGGCGAGCCTGCCTTCCAATTATTGGCCACAAAAAATGGGGTTAAAGGTGCATTGACCAGCGATTTGGCCTTGACACTTAAAGATGATCAAGGCGCTGAGATCAGCACGCCAAGTGTTTTGAATTTGACAAACAAGGGTACAGTGGCCACTGGCACAGACACAGTGGTGGCAGAAGGTTCATTTGATTATGGTTTAAGTACAGGTGCGAATGAAGATGGTTTATATGTGAGCTATCAAATGAAAGACCTCACCATTTTAGATGGCAACACTGTGGCGATTGAAGGTGTGCAAGGTCGTAACAATACATTGACGGCCAATATTGGTGAGCGCGGCGGCAAAGGTGGCATTGAAATCCATAATGATGCTGCCAATAATGCTGTGACTTTATCTGGCAAAAACACCTTCAGTGGTGATGCGACTGTCATCTCAGGTGGCTTGAAAGTGGTGGGCAATGAGGCGTTAGGCAATGCCAATCGCTTAGTTTTAGAGCAAGGTACATTCTTTGATCTCAATGGCACCACGCAAAAAGCCAACTCAGTCAGCATCGCAGAGGGCGCAAGCTTCTATGGTACAGGCACCATGCAAGGTGACTTTATGAACCAAGGTTTGGTGCAAGTGGGTCGCCCTGCTTCAAGCAATGGTCAAATGCGCATGCAAGCTGTGGCAGCACCTTCACCGGTGACGCTAGAGGTCAAAGGCAACTTCACGAATGCCAACACCATTGATTTGCGAGGTCAAGCAGTGGGTAATGCCTTGGTGATCCATGGTAACTATGTGGGTCAAAATGGCTTACTGAACATGAATGTGGCACGTCATGGTCAAACAGTGAATGCGGATCAATTGGTGATCACAGGACATGCCAGCGGCCAAACGAAAGTGACGGTGTATGACATCTCAGGTTTACTTGGCACAGTGGATGATGCCGGTGTGAAACTCATCAGTACAGGCGGTTCAGATGCCCATGCCTTCACGTTAGGTAACTTAGTGACGCAAGGTGCTTATCAGTATCAATTGACGCAAGCGGATAAAGATTGGTTCTTAAAATCTTTAACCACGCGCCCAGATACCGGTAACAACTTGTCCAATACTGGCTCGACAACACAATCGCAAGTGCCTGGTTTAGGTGGCCCTGGTTTTGGTGGCGGTTTGATCAATGGGGCGGGCGGTTTACGTTCATTGTCACGTTTACAAGCAGGCGGTTCATCGAGTGAAGATGCTGTGTTCTTAGACAGCAGTTTATGGAACACAACGGCAGGCGGTAAACACAAAGGCCGCACATCGGGTGGCACTGTGCACTATGATTATGATTACTACAACACCACCTTCGGTGGTGATCAGCTCATGCGTGCGGGCAATAGTTTAGTGCAGCTCGGTGTGTTCATCGGTACGATGGAAGCGAAGTCTGATTCTCACAGCATCATTTCAGGCAGCCATGGTAAAGGTAAAGTGACCGGTCAAACTTACGGTATTTACGGTTCATGGTATGCAGATGGTAATAATCCATTGACGCCATATGTGGATGGTATTCTCTCTTATGGTAGTTATAAGAATAAGATCACCACAGAAGGCAATCCGCAAGATTCGTATCGCTCACATGTGTGGAGCTTCACATTGCAAGGGGGTTACCCGATTGACTTAGGCAACAACCTTGTGATCGAGCCACAAGCACAAATCACGTACTTAGATTTCAGTGCGAAAGATTATGTGGATGTCGGTGGTACGCGTGTTTCACAATCCTTGAAAGGGGATGTGGTCGGTCGAGTTGGTGCCTTCATTTATCCAAAAGATGGCGACATCAGACCGTATGCGGGTATGAACCTTTGGTATGATGATACTCGAGCAGTTGTGTATCACAACAATGATCGCAATGAAGGCTACAAAGGTGGCTTGATGTATGAAGCAAAAGCGGGTGTGGGTGCACGTTTAGATAAAAACTTCTCCCTCTCTGTGGATGCAAACTATCGTCAAGGCAAGCATAAAGCGAAAGATTACGGTGCAAGCCTCACCTTGAAATACACCTTCTAACCGGTGAACAAAAAGCCCCTCATTTGAGGGGCTTTTTTTATGGTTGTGATGCATGCATTATCCATGCCACATCTGATGATGTGACTGGCTTATGCGTTTTTATGGCGAATCAAATAACACTGTCTGATTTTTGGATCACGGGCAAAATCCATTGGCAATGTTTCACGTGAAACATCTTGAATGTCATACTCTTCAAACAATGTAGGCTCCATTTTAAAGTTACGCAAATTCGTTGAGAAGATGAGTAAACCCTCTTTAGTCAGCAATGTCATCGCGTCATTGATGAGGCGAATGTGATCGCGCTGAATGTCTAACACATCGCTCATGCGTTTTGAGTTAGAGAACGAAGGCGGATCCATAAAGATCAAATCATAACGTGCATCACGCTTTTTCATCAAAGGTAAGGCTTCGATGTGGGCGGCGGTTTGTGTGAGCCATTCTAAAACATCTTTTTGAATGAATTGATACGCTTTGCCATTAAAACCATTGAGGGCAAAGTTATTTTCTGCCCATTTTAAATAGGTTTTAGACATATCCACCGTGGTGACTGCTTTTGCGCCGCCTGCAGCGGCAAAGATGCTTGCGCTGCCAGTGTAAGCAAACAGATTGAGAAAATTCGTATTTTTGGCTTTCTCTTGGATCATTTTGCGCACATTGCGATGATCTAAGAATAAGCCTGTGTCTAAATAATTGACCAAATTCACCCAGAATTTAGAACCGTTTTCTTCCACCGCAAAAAAGTCGCCTTGGGCATTCTCTTTTTCATACTGCTCGGTGCCTTTTTTACGTTCACGCAATTTAAAGTGAATGTTTTCAGGTTTTAAATCACTAAAGACGATTGGGACAATCGCTTTGATTTTCTCTAAGCGCTTGGCAGCTTTTTCAGGATCAATGCTTTTTGGGGCTTTGTATTCATAAATCACCAGAGATTGATCATAACGATCGATCGCGACATTGAATTCAGGCAAGTCAGAATCATAAGTGCGATAACACATGACATGATTTTGCTTGGCCCATTTTTCCCATTTTTTACGATTCTTGGTGAGGCGGTTAAAGAAGTCAATGCCACCTTCACTCATGATCTCGTCATGATCACGTTTCTCTTGGCGCTCTTCAGCCGCTTTACGATCCACGAAATATTGTGGTTCGATGGCAAATTGCAAATACACGCACTCTAACGCACCGTTGTAAAATTTATTGACTTTACGGGCGCGCAATCCCATTTGTTTACCAAGCTCCACATCAGAGGTGATGATGCCTGCTTCATAGCCTTCATAAGCACGCAGCCAATCGCCAAGGGCAATGTATGTGGATTTGAGCTCTTCTTTTTCGCCTAAGCGCTCACCATATGGTGGGTTGGTGACGATCAAACCTTTTTCGGACATGTCCGCAGGTTTTTTAAAATGTTCAAACATTTGATGGGCAAAGGACATGTTTTTTAAAACGCCTGCGCGATCCGCATTGGCTTTGGTGATGCCGATCATGCGTGCATTGCGCTCAACGCCATAGAGTTTGCCTTGATAGGTGTTTGCGCCCACTTCAGCGCGATGCTTGGCAATTTTAATGCATTCACCCCAAGTGTGTTCATTGTGACCGCGCCAGTTTTCAAAGCCAAAACTACGGCGGAAAAGCCCGGGCGCAATGTCACGCGCCATCAATGCCGCTTCAATCAAAATGGTACCTGCGCCGCACAATGGATCAATAAAATCTTGATGTTCTTTAGCTTTCTCTGGCCATTTTGAGCGATACAAAAGGGCAGCGGCTAAATTTTCTTTAATCGGTGCAACGCCTTGCTCTGTACGAAAGCCGCGCTTGTGTAAAGGTTCGCCGCTTAAATCTAAATAGAGCGTGTAGGCTGTGTCTTGAATGTGCACATAAAAACGCAAGTCAGGATCTGTTTTTTCAACCGATGGGCGGCCGCCTGTCGTCATATCAAAATAATCCACAATCGCATCTTTCACGCGCTGCGCGGCATATTGTGTGTGGATGTGTTGGGCGCGCTTTGTGGTCACTTGGATCACAAATGTGCTTCGATCTGACATGTGGGTGGACCACGGAAAACCTGAGAGCTGACGATGCAGATCGTCTAAATCCTTCATCGAGCCTGCTTTGAGCTGCAATAACACACGAGAACCGCAGCGCGTCCAGAGCAGTGCTTGATAAGCCTCTTTGAGTCCACCTTCAAAGCGCACGCCAGTTGCATCGCTTGTCGATTCGATGCCTAAAGCTGCGAGTTCATCGATAACATAGGGCGCTAAGCCTTGTGCGCAAGTAATAAAAAAAGAGGACATGTATCAATCACCATAAATTTTTGTATTCAACAAATTATTATAACGAAAGATTGGGCAACTTGTCTGATTTAACGTGCAGAATCATGAGTTTTTCACTTGTATTCATAGGGCAATTCGCTGACAATGATGCTTTCATCACACTTCAAAAAAGATTATGGCTAAACAAAAAGCATTTGTGGTTGATTCAGCATCGGTACCTTCAACGATCAAAACGGTGGATTGGTCTGTGGCCAATGGCGCCGCGTTTGCCCATCAGTTGCAAAATGCCGCAAAAAATAGCACGCAAACCTTGGTGGTCATTGTGGAGAATATGCAGCAAGCAGAAAGCTTGGTGCAGGATTTGGCGTTTTTTGATCATCATGCGGTGCTCTTTCCTGATACGGAAACCTTGCCTTATGATGCCTTTTCCCCACAGTTGAACATCATCTCTGCGCGTTTATCGGCTCTAGCACGCTTGCGTCAAAGATTGATTGATACGCTTGTGGTGACAATCCCAACCTTGATGCAACGCATTGCGCCGCCGCGCTTTTTAGATGGTCACAGTCTATTGTTAAAGCCCAATGATCACGTGGATCGTGAAGCATGGCGCTTAGGGCTAGAAGCCAGCGGTTATCAACATGTTAAACAAGTGATGGAGCCCGGTGAATTTACCATTCGTGGCGGTATTATTGATCTTTTTCCAATGGGCATTGCATCGCCCATTCGCATTGAATTGTTTGATGATGAAGTGGAAACCATTCGCACGTTTGACCCAGAAACACAGCGCACGCTTGAAACATTGACCGAACTCTCGATTTTGCCAGCCCGTGAATTTGAAATGAGCAAAATTGCCCTTGAACGTTTTGAGAAGAAATTTAAAGAGACATTTGAGGTCGATACGACAAAATGCGCACTGTATCAAGAGATCATGCAGGGCAATTTGCCCGCAGGTATTGAAAATTATCTGCCCCTATTTTTTGATAAAACAGCGACGTTGTTTGATTATTTGACGGAGCACACGACATTTGTGCTCTATCCTGAATTGTTTAAAAGTGGCGAGCAATTTCAAAAACTCATCGATAGCCGCTATGAGCGTTATCGTCATGATGTGAAAAAACCGCTATTATCGCCGATGCGCTTATATTTGAATGTATTAGGGCTTGAAGAGTTATTGAGTCAGCGCCCTAAAATTCAAGTGACTTTTACACATGAAGCGCCGGCAATCACGCAGATCAATCAAGTGCCAGAATGGTTAGCGCAACACAAAGACAATGCGTTGATCATCACCACAGAGACGCATGGCCGCCGTGAAATGCTGTTAGAGCGCTTAAAAAGTTTGGCGCTCTCGCCGAAAATTGCTGATGATTTTGTGACGTTTGCAAAAAATCCCGCGCCGTTTGCTGTGATGGTGGGCGCGCTGAGTGAAGGCTTTCGTTATGATCATCAATTTGCCATTGTGACGGAAAATGGGCTCCTTGGCGTGCCCATGCAAACAGGGCGCAAGAAACAGCAAAAAACGGTGGATGTGAAATCAATGCTCACGAGCATTGATCACCTTAAAGAGGGTGATCCCATCGTGCATTTAAAGCATGGCGTCGGTCGCTATGTGGGGCTTGATAACATTGATGACAATGAGCTCCTTGTGATCGAATACAAAGGCAATGGGCGCTTATACATTCCGATCACGGATTTAAATGATCTCTCTTTATACACAGGTGGCTCAAAAGAGAATGCGCCGTGGCACAAGTTGGGCTCGGATCAGTGGGAGAAGGTGTGTAAAAAAGCTTCTGAAAAGATTCATGACACGGCTGCAGAATTGCTAGACATTTATTCCCGTAGAGAATTACAAAAAGCCCACGGCATGGCGATTGTGCCGGAATATGATGATTTTGCCAAAAGCTTCCCATTTCAAACGACGCCCGATCAGCAGCGCGCCATTGATGATGTCTTAAGTGACTTAACAGTGGGTAAAATGGATCGCATCATTTGTGGGGATGTGGGCTTTGGGAAAACAGAAGTGGCGATGCGCGCGGCATTCATGGCAGTGATGAATGGTTATCAAGTGGCGGTTTTGGCACCAACGACGTTATTAGCTGAGCAACATGTCCAAGATTTTATGGATCGCTTTGCCGATTGGCCTGTCAAAATTGCCGGTTTATCGCGCTTTAGAAGCACCAAAGAAACCAAACAAACCCTTGCGCTCCTCGCTGAGGGGCAAGTTGATATTGTGATCGGTACGCACAAAATTCTCTCTAAAGATGTGCACTTTAAAAATCTTGGGCTCATTGTGATCGATGAAGAACATCGCTTTGGGGTGAAACATAAAGAGAAACTCAAATCCCTGCGCACAGAGGTGAATTTACTGACGATGACGGCAACGCCCATTCCACGCACGTTGAATATGGGGCTGTCTGGGTTGAGGGAACTGTCCATCATCGCAACGCCGCCGGTGGAGCGCATTGCGGTCAAAACCTTTGTCAATCAATGGAATGATGAATTAATGGTGGAAGCCATGAACCGCGAATTAAAACGCGGTGGGCAATTGTACATTTTGCACAATGAAGTGGACACCATTGAGTTGATGCAAGCCACGATTGAGCGCTTAATGCCCGGCATCACCATTGGCATTGCCCATGGTCAGATGAAAGAGGCGGAGCTTGAGCAAGTGATGCTCGATTTTTATCATCATCGCATTCAAGTGTTATTGTGCACCACGATTGTCGAATCAGGGATTGATGTGCCCAATGCCAATACGATGATCATTAATCGCGCGGATAAACTTGGGCTTGCACAGTTGCATCAGTTGCGCGGTCGCGTTGGGCGTTCTCATCAGCGTGCGTACTGTTATTTGATTGTACCGCCAGCGCGTGAGATGACTAAAGATGCCATTAAACGCATTGAAGCTTTAACAGAAACCGAAACATTGGGCGCAGGCTTTATGATTGCCAACCATGATTTAGAGATTCGTGGCGCAGGCGAGTTGCTCGGGGAATCCCAAAGCGGACAGATTACGGAGATGGGTTTCTCGTTGTATATGGAGCTTTTGACCCGCGCGGTGGAAGCGATTAAACGCGGCGAAACTCTGGATGTCAATCAACCCTTTAAACAAGGCATGGAAGTGACGCTGGGTTTGCCTGCGCTCATTCCTGAAGATTATATTATGGACATTCCGACGCGATTGTCCCTTTATAAACGCATCGCGAGCGCTGAAGATATGAGTGCGTTAAATGACATTCATATTGAGATGATTGATCGCTTTGGGCTATTGCCAGAGCAGGCGAAACGCCTCTTTAAAATTGCAGAGATTAAATTAAAAGCTGCGCCGCTGAATCTTGAAAAAATTGAGGCAAACAATGAAGGCATTCGCATTGTCTTTGGCGCGAAACCGAACATCAATTTACGCACATTGGTGGATTTGATTCAGAAAAAGCCTGATTTTTACCAATTGCAAGGGCAAGAGGTGCTGCGTTATCGTTTTCCATTAGAAGAGGAGGCACTGCGCATTGAGACAGTGCTGCATTTGATTGGAAAGCTTGCGCCATAATTGTGGCTCAGTACACTTCAGGATTAATAAAATCAATCTCATAAACCGTGAAAAACCTCGGCTGAATCACAGTTTCATTGTTTTCGGTGATGGCTTGATAGCCCAAACATTTGCGGGCATCGCACGCTTCTAAATACAGTGAGGTGCCGTTAACTTTGATGTGCTCAGGCAGGTGCTCAAAAGATTTTGAGCGCATGATGCTCTCCACCTCTTTAGCATGATAAGTGCCAAGGCGTCCGGCCACCGATTCCATCAATAAAATGAACATGATGAAGATCACAAACAAATAGGTGATGCCAAGGATGATGAAAGCAATGTCATGGAGCACTGCTTTTTCCTTCTTTTGCATGTGAAATTTTTCGGGCAATAGATGGCTTAAATGGTGCAAGGTTATGTGAAAATGCTTGGTGAATAAAAAAGGAATCAGGAGAGCATAGAGCACAATCATCAGCACTTGGGTGCTCAAAGATAGCCCATGTAAGCTAAAGATAAAGGGGCTGAGCAGCACAAAGGTTGCGATGAATAATGACCATGAAAATTCTTGATTGGCGATTTTCTCTAAACTGTGGCGAAATAGAAAAACGCCCGCTGTGATGATGCCAATGGCAAAAAAGAGCAGGGTGAGCAGTAAAATGACTAAGGTTTTGTTCTCCACCACATCGAGCCACAAGGATGATTCAATCGGAATGAAAGGCAGATGAAAGGTGGAAAAATATGCCATTTTGTACGCATAAATGGCAATGTTGAACAAAAACAGCGCCGCCGCAGGAATCACAAGCACAGAAATCGCTTTGAGTGCATTGATGATGTCAGAGTGGATTTTCTTTGGATTATCTAAATAGTCATTCATGGCATGTCCAATGGTTTTTTTATCGGATTATTATGTGGATTAAGTTTAGATTATCATGACGAAAAAATCTTCTGTTGTGCTAGAATGTGGCGAGAAATGATTAGTAATTTTAGGAGATCGATCAAATGGCTAAAATTTTAGATGCAGTAAAACCAGGTGTATTGTTTGGTGATGATGTACAAAAAGTATTTGAAATCGCAAAAGCAGAAGGTTTTGCATTGCCAGCTGTGAACGTGGTGAACACAGAATCCATCAACGGTGTGTTAGAAGCGGCTGCTAAAGCCAAATCACCAGTGATCATTCAGTTCTCTAACGGCGGCGCTCAATTCTTTATTGGTAAAGGATTGAAATTAGAAGGCCATGAAGCGGCGATTCGCGGTGCAGTTGCAGGTGCTAAGTATGTACATGCAGTGGCTGAAGCATACGGTGTCCCTGTGATTTTACACACAGACCATGCAGCAAGAAAATTGTTACCATGGATCGATGGCTTATTAGATGCCGGCGAAGTTTTCTTTAAAGAAACAGGTAAACCATTATTCTCCTCTCACATGATCGATTTATCTGAAGAGTCATTAGAAGAGAACATTGCAACGTCAGCTCAATATTTAGAGCGCATGGCAAAATTAGGCATGACGCTTGAAATCGAATTAGGTTGCACAGGCGGTGAAGAAGATGGCGTAGATAACACAGACATCGACAACTCATTGCTTTACACACAACCTGCTGATGTTGCGTATGCGTATGAACAATTGATCAAAATCAGCCCACGCTTTACGATTGCAGCCTCTTTCGGCAACGTGCATGGCGTTTATAAGCCTGGCAACGTGCGTTTGACGCCAGCGATTTTAGACAACTCACAAAAATATGTGTCTGAAAAATTCAATTTACCTGCAAAAAGCTTAGACTTCGTATTCCACGGCGGTTCAGGTTCTGATTTGCAAGACATCCGCGATGCAATCTCTTTTGGTGTGATCAAAATGAACATCGATACAGATACACAGTGGGCAACTTGGAAAGGCGTGTTAGGTTATTACAACGAGTACAAAGACTATTTACAAGGTCAGTTGGGCAATCCTGAAGGTGCGGATAAACCTAATAAAAAATACTATGATCCACGTGCATGGTTGCGTGCAGGTCAAGTGACTTTGGTTGAACGCGTACTTGAAGCTTATGAAGCATTAAATGCGATGAACCGCAATTAATTGACAATAATGCCAATGAAAAACCGCACTGTGTGCGGTTTTTTTGCTGATGATAATGGAATAAGGTGAAAAGATGAGCAATGCAACAATGTGGATTCATGGCTTTCATGCAGTGGAGGCGGCGTTTGATGAGGGCTCTGTCGTACAGGTTTGGCTCAATGATCAACGCTTAGATAAACGTGCCCAAGCGTTTTTAAATCGCATTCAAGATAAAAAAATCCCTGTGAACATGGTGAACCAAAAGATGTTGGAAACCAAAGTTGGGGAAGCGCGTCATCAAGGGATTGCGGCAGAAGTGCGCGTGCAATCGGCTAAAAATGAAAATCATTTGCATGATTTATTAGAAGCAAATTCCGCGCCATTTTTATTGATTTTAGATGGCGTGACTGATCCACACAACGTGGGTGCATGTTTACGAAGTGCAGAAGCCTTTGGGGTGGATGCAGTGATTGTGCCAAAAGATCGTGCCTGTGGATTGACGCCAATTGTGCGTAAAATCTCAAGCGGCAGCTCTGAGCGCGTGCCATTCATTGAGGTGACAAACTTAGCGCGCACCATTGATGATTTAAAAGAGCGCGGCGTTTGGTTGGCAGGTTTAGCCGGTGAAGCCACTGAAACCATTTATCAAGCGAATTTAACCGGTGCCCTTGCCATCATCATGGGTTCAGAAGGGGAAGGCATGCGCCGCTTAACACGTGAAGCGTGTGATTTTCTCTTAAAAATTCCGATGGAAGGACGCATTGAAAGTTTGAACGTTTCTGTGGCAACGGGGGCTGTCTTGTCTGAGAGCCATCGTCAGCGCATCACAAAACGCAAATAACAAAAAACCGCCGATGGGCGGTTTTTGATTAATCTGGCACGGTTCGTTGGTATTTTTCTGCTTTTTGACGAGATTCCACATCAGATTTGATGCGTTCTTCATGTGGACGCAATGCCACCGCGCCAATGAAGCCTGTGAAAAAGAGTAAAAAGCCAAGGGGCGCAATCATGGTGGTCAAATACATGCCCACATCTTGATAGCCAATGATGATGAGCGGCAAGCCCACCACAAGCCCTAAGCCCGTTAAGAAAATGCCAAGATAAAAGATGAACGTGTTAAATTTTAGCATGGTGACCTCGCAATGGTTTAACCCGTTCATCATATCATAAGTTAATATCCGCGGTTTAAATCCACTAAGTTATTCGGCAGCTTTCCTTCGCGCACTAAGCGAAAGTTTTCAGCCACTTGTTCACTCGCTGTGATCGGATTGGTCATTGCGGCAACATGTGGCGTAATTTCAATGGCCGCTTCATCCCAAAAAGGGTGATCCTTCGGTAAAGGCTCAGTGTCAAACACATCAAGGAGCGCGCCGCTGATGTGCCCACTTTGAATCGCTTCCAATAAATCAGCTTCTTTAACATGTCCGCCGCGGGCAGGATTGATGAGATAAGCACCTTTTGGCAACATCGCAAAAGTGTCACGATTTAAAATGTGTTGCGTCTCTGGCGTTAATGGCAATAGGCAAACAAGAATGTTGCATTGGCTTAAAAACTCAGGTAATTGATCTTGACCGTGATAAATGCTGGCATCTTTCTCTTTAGGTGGCGTATTTTTCCAACCAATCACATGAAAACCATACGCTTTTAATGTATTGGCGACGTAACTGCCAAGTTCACCCAATCCAAGAACGCCAATGGTTAAATCTTGTGGCAAAATTCGGCTGCGCATGTGCCATTCTTTATTGACCTGATCACGATTGTAATATTGCATATTGCGGCAAGCTTTAAGCGCACCATAGAGTGCATATTCCGCCATTTGCTCTTTCATATCATGATCCACAATGCGTGCAATGATGGTGCCTTCAGGGATGCTTTTGCACTCTAAAATGTGATCAATGCCCATGCCGGTTGATTGCACGAACTTTAAATTTGGCAGTTGTTTGAAATCTTCATCATTTGCTTTCCATGCCAATACGGATGTGATTTCGGATAAATCACCTGGATTGTCTTTCGTGCGAAGGTCTAATGTAGGGTCAATGGCATGTAAATTTTTAATCCATTGGTTAAAATTTGGCAATACTGTGCTGAGACATAAAATAGCCATCAGGTTCTCCTCCTCTTGTTGTGGTTATATTTTTGTGATTGTCCGTACACTATAGTAGTGTATGGAAATGATACCGACATTAAATTGATCTTAGTTAGTTATAATATGGCATTTTTTACAACAGATTTTCAAAATTTTCGTTAGAATGGCGGTTATTTAAAATTTTAAAACTCGCTCTAATGTGTTAGAGACGAATCATATTGAGTACTCGGAACAAACTATGATAAGAAAAAATATTTTGGCCATCGCATTGTTAGGTGTCTTTGGGCTATCGCATGCGGCAGATGTTGAGAACTTAAGAACCATCTCCTATTTAAATGAGCCTTTGCGCTTACAGGCAGATGTGATCGGGGAAGGGGATGTGATACTTGCGGAGCGCACGGAGTATTTAAGATTAAATCATCCGATTCCCACTTATGATTTATCCGTCAATGTGGTGGAAGAAGAGGGTAAAAAGCAATTGGTGGTCACCACGACAGAAGAGGTGGAAACCCCAGCGTTAACATTGTTGCTTGAAAGCCGCGATGAAAATAATCGCCGCCAATTGTTTGAATTGCCGATTTTATTAGACATTCGCCCGGAACCTGCTGCGGAGGTTGCAGAAATTGAGATCGATGGCGTCAGCATGGATGCAGATCAAGTGGCTGAATCCACAAATCAAGTGACATTATCGGATGTACCTGTGGTGGCGCCTGTTGCCCCAAAAGTTGCCGATGCGAAAGATGCAGACACGCAACCAAAAGTGGCAGAAGTGAAAAAGCCTGTTGAAAAAGCTGCGGTTAAAGCAGAACAGGCTCAAAAAAAGGTTGATAAAGCATCAACAGATAAAAAAGCGGACAAACCTGCAAAAGTTGAAGCAAAAGCACCAAAAGCACAGAGCCACTTAAAGAATACCGTTGATCCTGCGCTTGTGAAGCGTTATGGTCCCGTTGAAGCGGGTGAAACCATGTGGAGCATTGCCAATAAAGTGCGTCCTGCTCACATCCCTCCCCAAAAGATGATTGAAATCATCAAAAAACACAATCCCTCAGCCTTTACACCTGCGGGTGTATTGCGTGCAGATGTCACGTTGATCATTCCTGTGGAAACACCTAAGAAACAGCACAATTTTGTGAAGGCAGAGGCCACCACAGAAGCGGTGGGCTTTATTTATGAATTGCCTGCACCACCAGCATCTGCCAGTGGATCTTTAGCGCCAACAGCTGCCAATGTTGCACCGGCTGCCGTTGCCGCTGAAGTTGTCGATAATGATGGTGCCGTCACTGAAACTGTGGTCACCGATGAAGTGCCTGTGAAAGTGGTGCATCCGGTCAATAGTCCAGCCAATGACATGACAGTGATTTCACCGAGTGAACCATCCATTGCAGCTGTGAATGATGTTCCTGCCGATGTTGCACCCGCTGAGCCACAAGTAGAGGCACAAGGCGATGAGATGAGTGCATCGGTTGCCACTGAAACGGTGGATGTGACAACACCTGCACAAAGTGAAAACGTGACGGCAAGCGTGGCTGAGGTGACAGAATCTGTGGCCAATGTTGCACCTGCAAAACCAAAAGTCTTTATGGTGGAAGAGCCGGAAGAAGAGCCTGGCATCATTGAGATCATTTTTGACAACATTATGTACGTGGGCGGTGGTGCATTAATTTTATTGTTGGCCATTTTAGCGATTGTGGCGATGCGTCGTCGTCAAGCGGGGGAAGGTTCAACCGATAAAGCGCCAAAAGCACCGAAAGAGAAAAAAGCGAAAAAAGGCAAAAAATCTGAAGCACCAGCTGAGGAATCGGTGATCGCTGAAGAAATCATCGAAGAGACACCTAAAAAAGGTGCACCGCAAGTGAAATCAGCATCTGCAAAAGCTGCGGCAGCCGCTGCCATTGCTGCGCCAGTTGCAGCGGTGCTCAGTTCAGAAGGGGCAAGTCCAGCGAAAGATGGCACTGAGATCCAAAGTTTAGACTTTGATTTCTCCTTCACAGAAGAGAAGCCACAAGCTGCAGCTGCGACTCAAGATGCTGAAGATGACATGGCGGCACTGGATTTTGATCTCTCTTTTGCAGCACCAGCAGCAGCTGTGACTGCAGCCGCGGTGGCAACTGCACCTAAAACAGATGAAAAACCACAAGAAGCAGAGTTTGACACGCTGGATTTTGATTTCTCATTTGATGCGCCCAGTGAAATACCGTCCACAGCAGTGGAAACGGCGGCAGCAGCTGAACCTGAAATGGGCGGCTTAGAGTTTGATTTATCTGGCTTTGAAGCGCCTAAAGCTGAGGCTGAGGCAGAAAGCGTTGAAGAGATGCCAACATTTGACACGTTAGAATTTGATGGCGTGTTAGATTTCACAGGTCGCAATACAGAAGAGGCACCGGCAGAATCTGAGCCTGTGGTAGAAGCAGTTGAAGCAGCAGTGGCAACGGTTGAGCCAGCGATGGATTTTGAGCCGATTGCATTTGATCCCATTGCTGTTGAAGAAGTCACGCCATCAGATGAACCTGAGGCTGTGAGTTTTGGTGAGAACAATCCATTGTTTGTTTCACAAGATTCAGACAGCGGTGCAATTGAAGCGATTGCCAGTGAAGAAAACAATGATCCCACCGCTGAGATTACAGAATATGTGAGCTTTGGGGATTTGATCGACACAGCACAAACCACATTGGCCAATGATGAACAAGTGGCAGACATTTCAGCGATTGATTTGGCAAAATTTGAAGAAGATGACGCCATTGAGTTTGCCGATTTAATGGAAGTTTCCACCGAAGAAGTGGACCATAATTTAGATTTAAGCTTTGTGGCGGATGTCGATGACAATGAAGCCGGTCATGAATTCTTAGAATCCTTAGATTTCAGTGCGCCTGCAGACATTGATCCAATTGGCGATTCTGTGAAAGACAATGTTGCGAAAGCCGAAGAGTCTTTAGAGCACATTCGTACCGTGGAATCTGTGGCTGTACCAGAAGTTGCGGACATGCCTGAGATCATCACAGAAGAGATTGTGACCAATACAGAAATTGCCGAAGCCCCACAAATGATGGATGCTGTGGATGAAATGGATTTCCCAAGCTTTGATTTATCTGAGTTTGAAGCGCCCATTGCTGAAACGATTGAAACGGTCGATGCATTTGAAGGCATGGAGCCTTTAGAAGAGATTGAGTTGATTGACATTCCAGCATTCACTGAGTCAACGCCTGAACCTGTGATCATCACAGAACCTGTGGCAACAGCGCCTGCTGCGCCTATAGTGGAAACAGTCGTAGAGGCAGCGCCAGTTGTTGCACCGATTGCGCCCACTGTGATTGAAAAAGAGGTGATGGTTGAAAAGCCTGTGGTTCAAGTGGTGGAAGTGCCTGTGGCTGAAGCATCAGAAGATGATGAGTCCGAGCAAATTAAGTTAGAATTGGCAGAGGCTTATATTGATTTTGATCCAAGTTTGGCCAAACCGCTTTTAGAAGAGGTGGTGCGTGATGGTAATCCATCGCAAGTGGCGAGAGCCGAAGCGCTTCTGAGTAAGATCAATTAATACATTTACAACACATAAAGCCTAGAAGATTCTAGGCTTTTTTATTGAGGTCATTATGCAAGAGAAGGTGATGCGCCGCGCGAAGATGCTGCGCGCCATTCGTGAATATTTTCATCAAGATGCAGTGCTTGAAGTGGATACGCCCATCATGAGTCAATTTGGTAACAGCGATCCGGCACTGTTAAATTTTATGAGCACATTCAATGGTCCGGGGAAGCTCTATCGGCACACCACATATTTGATCACTTCGCCTGAATATCACATGAAGCGTTTGCTCGCTCATCAATCAGGTTCGATCTATTATTTAGGCAAAGTATTTCGTGATGGTGAGTTAAGCCCACGGCACACGCCAGAATTCACGATGCTCGAATGGTATCGTGTGAATTATGATCTTTTTGAATTGACTCAAGAGGTGATTCATTTGATCCGCATGCTCTCAAAGCAGCACATCGAAGTGGTGGAATACAGTTATTTGACGCTCTTTATGGAAAAGCTTGCCCTCAATCCTTTCATGGCAACTGAGAAAGAGCTGGATGCTGTATTAAAAACGCAGGGTGTTTCCCTTGCATTTACACCGCAAACGAAAGATGAATATTTAGATTTAATCATGAGCCACCTCATTGAGCCAACGTTTGATCCTGATGTGATCACGGTGCTCCATAGTTATCCGGCCTCTCAAGCATCTTTAGCAAAAATCACCCAAGATTGCGCTGGCAATGCCATTGGCAAACGCTTTGAAGTGTATTGGCATGGGTTAGAATTGGCCAATGGTTATGAGGAATTAACGGATCCCATCGAACAGCGTGCCCGTTTTGAAGCAGAAAATCAAGTGCGCACGCAATATGGTTTAGCACCTGTTGCGATCGATGAACTCTTTTTACAAGAGATGGCCAGCATGCCAGCGCTGGTCAGCGGTGTTGCCATGGGGATTGATCGCCTCTTGATGGCGGCGACAAATACACATAACATCAATGATGTGATCTTATTTCCCTTTGAAGAGAGTTAAGCATCATTCACCATAAATTACTTAGGAGGTTGCAAATGAATGTCGTGATTACAGGTGTATCGGCAGGTTTTGGGCAAGAGATGGCGCGCGTGTTTGCATCGCATGGTCATCATGTGATTGGCATTGCAAGGCGCACAGAACGTTTAGCGGCGTTGAAAACAGAGTTAAAAGCGCAATTTACAGGCTTCACATTAGATGTTGCCGATCGCGTAGCCGCCACACAAGTGGTGGATGAGATCATCGAAACCTTTGGACAAGTGGATATCCTCATCAATAATGCAGGTTTAGCCCTTGGCATGGAAACGGCTGATCAAGCCAATTTTGAGGATTGGGCAACGATGGTGAACACCAATGTGATGGGGCTCATCTCTTTAACGCAACTCTTTTTACCGCACATGGTGGCAAAAAATGAGGGATACATCATTAATATGGGTTCAACTGCGGGCAGTTGGCCGTATGCTGGCGGCAATGTGTATGGTGCCACAAAAGCTTTTGTGAAACAGTTCAGTTTAAATTTGCGTGCTGATTTATTTGGCAAACGCATTCGTGTGACAAATGTGGAACCCGGTTTATGTGGGGAAACAGAGTTTTCCAATGTGCGCTTTAAAGGGGATGATGATAAAGCGGCAGCACTGTATGATAAAGCTGAGCCTTTAACCGGTAAGGATATTGCGGAGATTGTGTTTTGGCTCGCAAACCAGCCAAAACACATCAATATTAACCGCATTGAAGTGATGCCAACGAGCCAAAGCTTCGCTGGCCTTAAAGTTCATTACGATGATTAATCGATCACATTAAAGTGAATGCGTGCCGCTAAATGGGTGAAGATGGTGTAGGGAATGGTGCCTGCCCATTGAGCGACATATTCAATCGGTAAGGCTTCGCCAAATAAAATGACTTCGCGATCCCATTTTGACTCTGGCACAGCGCTTAAATCCACCATGAACATATCCATGGCAACGCGCCCAATGATTGGGGCTTTATAACCATCGATGAGCACATAAGCCTCTTTGCTCACCTCACGCGGATAACCATCCGCATAGCCACATGCCACAACGCCCACAGGTAAATCATGGGGCGCTGTGAATGTTGCGCCATAACCCACATGTTCGCCCGCTTTGATGTGATTGACATGAATGATTTTAGAACGCAATTCTAAAATGGGTTTTAAACCGATGCTTTCAGCGGTTTGATCATCAAAGGGTGAGGCACCATATAATGCTAAACCTGCGCGAACAATGGATTGCTTAGGTTTTTGATCATCAAAAATATTGGCAGAGTTTGAAATGCTTGCACTGAGATGCTGCGGTAAATTTGCCATCAATGCCAATTGTGTGCGTGTTTTGGTGTCATCAGCTTCATCGGCGCACGCTAAATGGGTCATCAATTGAATGCTTTTCACATTCTCTGAGTCTTTGAGGGCTTGATAATAATGCCCCAACTCTTCAGGGCGGATGCCAAGGCGGTTCATGCCGCTGTTGATTTTGATGAATACATCAATCGGATTCATGAGTTTTGCATCTAATAAGCCATTGAGCTGATGTGCATTACCAATGGCAGGGATAAAATTAAACTCATCACATAAATGATATTCATGATGCTCAAAGACACCTTCGAGTAGAATAATGGGAGTGTTAGACAATGTGCGAATGGTTTCGGCCTCTTCAATCGCGGCGACCGCAAAGAAGTTGACCACATGTTCTAAAATGGGCACCATCAATGCCACGCGATGCCCATAAGCATTGGCTTTGAGTACGGTGCACAATTGACTGTTTGGGGCTTTCTGCTGTAAAAACGCCACATTATGCAGTAAAGCGCTTTTTGAGAGATAAGCTTTTAGCGGACGCATATTAACCTCGGTTTGGTAGTTAGTATAATCATGAAGCGCAAAGATTATGATACGAAAAGGAAATGGGTGCAAATCTATCCGATCAAAAGGTAGAATGCCGCTATACTGATACTCAATCGATGAACACAAATGAGGTGAAAAGATGATGGAATTTGCAAAATTGGTGGTCAAAGGCATTGATGCCCGTAATTTCCTCCATGGTCAATTGACGGCAGACATGGATCATTTAGACTATTTATATGCTCATGAAGGCAATTCTGGTTTAGCGGGTTTATGTAATATTAAAGGGCGATTAGAAGCGGTGTTTTGGATCAATCGCGTGGACTCTGAAACCTTTGATCTTTACTTGCCAAAAGAGATCAGCGAAGCGATCGCAACACTGTTAAAGCGCTATCTGTTTAGATCTAAAGTGACCATTGACGTGGCTGATGTCGATGAGACTGAAGCAATGCAAATGATCCCAAGTGAACCCATTCCATGGATTGTGGCAGCAACGCAAGGTAAATATGTGCCACAAATGGTGAGTTTAGATGTATTAAAAGGTGTGCATCCGCGTAAAGGTTGTTACATTGGTCAAGAGATTGTGACGCGCCTACGTGATTTGGGTAAAAATAAAAAACGCCTCGGGCAAGTGGCTTTAAATGGGCAACACGTTAATATTGGTGACACAATTTATGCCCATAATGAAGTGGCGGGTGAAGTGGTGTGTGTGAAAGATGATGAGGCATTGGCAGTATTGGTGCTTGCTGAATTGGTGCAGCCGTTAAAAATTGAAACAGACATCACAGTTCGCCATGTTTGGAAAAATGAAGACGAATAAAAAGGAAGGGTTCATGAGTAAACATATTGGTGTGTTAACTGCAGGCGGTGATTGTCAGGGGTTAAATGCTGCATTAAGAGCAGTGGCACTGACAGCTTTCCAAGAAGGATGGAAAGTGACCGGTATTCATGATGGCTTTTTAGGCTTAGCCGAAGGCTGCATTAAACCTCTAGAAAAAGCGGATGTGAGCCCAATCATCGGCCTAGGTGGGACGATTTTGGGCACCGGTCGAGGTGGCGGTCGTGCAAAAGGGACAGAAGAGGCCGTTGAAAACTGTGTCAAAAGCTTTAATGACTTAGGATTAGATGCATTGGTGTGTTTAGGTGGTGATGGTACACAACGCTTCTCTTATGAGTTGGCGAAAAAAGGCGTGCCGATTGTGACGTTGCCAAAAACCATTGATAACGACATTGCACAAACGGACATCACCTTTGGCTATGATACGGCAGTGCAAGTGTCTGTGATGGCGCTTGATCGTTTACGCACCACGGCAGATTCCCATCATCGCTTGATGATTTTAGAAGTGATGGGGCGCGATGCAGGTTGGTTGGCAGCCGGTGCAGCTTTAGCGGGCGGCGCGGACATTTGTTTGGTGCCAGAGATTCCTTATTCAACAACAGCGATTGTTAAATCCTTAAAAGCACAAATTTATGAGCACAAAGCGGCATTATTAGTTGTGGCAGAAGGTGCAATCTCACAAGAGGATGCATTGCTTGGCTTAAAACCTAAAAAACATGTGGCAGCGATGCGTTTAGTGGATCAGATTCCTGAATTGACTGGCATTGAAGCGCGCTTGACCACATTAGGTTATGTGAGCCGTGGTGGTACGCCAACAGCAGGCGATCGTATTTTTGCCACACAATGTGGCAGTAAAGCCATTGAATACTTAAAAGCAGGCATCACTGGTGTGATGGTGGCCAGTCAAGGGGGCGCGTTAGTTCCTGTACCTTTAGAAAAGGTGGCTGGGCGTCCAAGATTATTACCAAGAGATCATTCTATGGTGAAAACTTTGCAATCCATTGGCGTATGTATGGGCATTTAGTGCGCAATGCATGAAAAAATCACCCCGGTATTGAAGAAATATTGGGGTTTTTTGTATCAAGCAACATGAAAAATTGCATTAAATCTAAGGGTAGATGGTTGTGAAGCAGGCTTGGATGCAATTAATTTCAATTATTTTCAAGCTCTATCTCATTGTTAAATATGTTATTTGTGAAATACTTTAAAATTAATTGAAAAAGGGTGTTGACACCTCTCTGAATTTATCTATAATGAGCACCTCTTCTGAACGAGGCGCTGCTGAAAAGCGGTGAGTTTGAAGGGTTTTGAGAGGTTAAGATAGTTGTTTAAATCTCCCTCGCTGAAAAAACTTTTCAAATTAGGTGTTGACAAATGATTTAGATCATGTAAAATAGCCTGCTCTTCACGGGGTTGAGTCACTTGACTCCCTCGAGTTCTTTAACAGATTAATCTTAAGTGGTTTGTGTGGGAGCTTGTATTGAAGTGATTACAGAAATACAAGTTTCGAACCAAATCAATTCCAGCGTATATTTTAT
>NZ_NEFL01000003.1:0-341422 GCF_002252325.1 Wohlfahrtiimonas chitiniclastica | reverse complement strand
TTTTTTCAGCGAGGGAGACTTAAACAACTATCTCAACCTCTCAAAACCCTTCAAACTCACCGCTTTTCAGCAGCGCCTCGTTCAGAAGAGGTGCTCATTATAGATAAATTCAGAGAGGTGTCAACACTCTTTTTCAATTAATTTTAAAGTATTTCACAAAAACCATATTTAACAATAAGATAAAGCATAAAAATAATTGAAATTATTGTGCGCTGAGTTCTATAAAGCGCGACACCGTCATCTTTTCTGTACCATAAAAGCCATTTAATGCCTTTAAAAAACGTGCGGCACGGGGCGGAATGTCATCATTTGCCAACATTTTAATCACATTTTGGCGCACACTTTCACGAAATGCCACATGATCAGGCTCAAAATCGCCCTCTAAATTATCGCAACTGACATAAAACGGCACATTCGTCGCCAAACAAAAGAGCCAATCCACCGATTGCGGACGAATCTCCATCTGTTGAAATTGATTTTGCTGATCTTCCGTGCGCCCATCTGGGCAATACCAATAGCCATAATCTTCCAATAAACGGCGTGCCTGTCCTGCAATGCACCAATGAGAGGTTTCGTGCAGCGCACTGGTAAAGTAGCCATGGGCAAAGACAATTTGATGATATGGCACCACATCATTGGCAGGAATATAAATGGGCTCATCCTCCCCTTTCACCAATAGAGTATTGAATTCATCGTAAAATTCATCCTTAAATAGACGAATCAAATCCTGATAATCATGCACTTTGCCACCTTTATTCATAAAAAAATCCCCAACGAGTGGGGATTATAATCAATTGTTCAATTTGTTACAGTTAGAATGCTGCTTTGAAGATTGCAATCACTTCTGCTTCATCGCCTTTACGTGGGTTCGTGAAGGAGCAAGCATCTTTCAATGCATTTTCTGCCAAGATTGTGAAATCTTCTTCTTTCGCACCTAAATCTTTTAAGCCTGCAGGAATGCCCACATCTTGACTTAATGTACGAATCGCTGCAATTAACGCTTTTGCACCTTCTTCATCACTCATCGCGCGAGTGTCGATGTCAAAGCATGCCGCTAAATCTTTTAAGCGCCCTGCCGCCACTTTCGCATTGTATTCTTGTACGTGTGGCAATAAGACTGCGTTACATACGCCATGTGGTAAGTCATAAAAACCGCCCAGTTGATGCGCCATTGCGTGCACATAACCTAAAGATGCGTTGTTAAATGCCATCCCTGCTAAAAATTGTGCGTACGCCATTTGTTCACGGGCATGCATATTTGCGCCATCATTCACTGCATCGCGTAAATTTTTATGAATGAGCGCCACCGCTTTAACGGCACATGCATCTGTGATCGGTGTTGCCGCCGTTGATACATAAGCCTCAATCGCATGCGTCAATGCATCCATCCCTGTGGCAGCTGTTAATGATTTTGGCATGCCTTTCATCAATTCAGGATCATTCACGGATAATAATGGTGTGGTGTGCGCATCTACAATCGCCATTTTAATGTGGCGTGATTCATCTGTAATGATACAGAAATAGGTCATTTCAGAAGCGGTACCCGCAGTTGTGTTAATGGCAATCAATGGCAACTGAGGTTTTGCTGATTTATTGATGCCTTCATAATCGTTGATTTTACCGCCATTCGCTGCCACTAAAGCAATGCCTTTAGCACAGTCATGCGGAGAACCGCCACCTAAAGAGATGATGGCATCACAATGCTCTGCTTTTAAAATTGCCAAACCTTCTTCCACGTTTTTTGTGGTTGGGTTTGGCTTAGTGCCTGAGTAAACGGCAGATTCAATGCCTTTATCTTTCAAACCTTTTACAACTAAGTCAATGATACCTGCGCCTTTTAAGCCTTCATCACTCACGATTAAGATTTTTTTAAAGCCTTGGGCTTTAATGTCGTCATACGCGAGATCGAGTGCACCTGCACCCATAATGTTTTTAGAAGGCATTAAGAATTGTGTGGCCATAATATACTCCTTACGTTTAAAGAGGTGATTGAATAAAACTTTATTATTGTCTGACTACTTTACTCACTATACAGAAGTGATCTGCCATTGATCCTGAGCTAGATCATACTTTATGTTAATTTTAGTAACCTTGTGCCCTATACTGTTGATAGTATTGTAACACTTTTGGTACATAATTCATCGTTTCTTTAAAAGGTGGGATTTTATTGCCATATTTACGTACAGAGCCTTCACCGGCGTTATAACCCGCTAAAGCAAGCGAAACATCCCCAAAATAATCCAACAACCAACGCAAATAAGCAGCGCCACCGCGCATGTTTTGAATGGGATCATAAGGATCATCCACCCCAAAACGTGCCGCTGCAGCCGGCATCAATTGCATCAATCCTTTTGCACCCGCATGGGAGATGGCATTTGGATTATAAGCAGACTCCACCGTAATCACCGCATGCAACAGCGCTGGCTGTAAATCATATTGCCGCGCCACCATCGTAATGTAAGGCGCAAAGCTATCACGCCCTTTCATAGTGGGCAACGAAGGGGGCGGACGAAGAATGGGATTAACGCCTGCAGCCTCAATGCCATGATTGGCAAATGCGCGAGGGCGCGGGAAATCCCCTTGGAACTCAGAGCCATCAGACACCATCGTCACCGTGCGGCTAAAGCGCGGTGCATTGAGCAATTGCTGCACATCTTCCACCGCATTGTCTTCTTCCATAATGGGCGAGAGTCGTTTCACAAGCGCCCCGCCCTCAATCGGATGATTCACATAATGGGTTTGCCCAAACTCATCTAAATACGAATAAATGTCGGCATGCGCAACGAGCGGCATCAACGTCAAGACGCTGGCTCGAAGGATGCTTTTGATGATCATAGAGCGTTGGCTCACAACACTTAACGACGCTTAAACAACAAATCCCAAACGCCGTGACCTAAGCGTTCGCCGCGGGCTTCAAATTTTGTTTTTGGTCTAAAGTCAGGGCGCGGCGCAAAGCCTTCATAACAGTTTTCAAAATCAGGATGCGCCGTTAACACTTCCATCATCTGTTCTGCATAATTTTCCCAATCAGTGGCTAGATGTAAAATGCCGCCTTTGCTCATTTTTGTCGCCAATAAATTCATGAATTCAGTTTGCACCAAGCGACGTTTATGGTGTTTTTTCTTGTGCCAAGGATCTGCAAAGAAGATTTGCACACGATCAAAGCTGCCATCTTTAATTTTATGTTTGAGTAATTCCACTGCATCTTCATTGGCAGCACGTAAATTGGTCAAACCGCGCTTTTCCACTTCTAACAATAAATGCCCAACACCCGGACGATGCACTTCTACGCCCAAAAAGTCACGTGTTGGCGCAGCTTCTGCCATTGTGGCTAAGGATTCACCATTGCCAAAGCCAATCTCTAAAGTGCGTTCTGTATTCGTGCGCCCAAAGAGCTGATCTAAATCGAGCACATCCCCTAAATCTTCTTCACGCAATAAATATTCGCTGCTCTCTAAAACGCGTTCTTGCCCTGCTGTCAGGCGCCCTTCGCGTTTGACAAAACTGCGCACTTCACGCATATAAACCGGCTTTTCTGTATTACCCATAAGTTCTTTCGACATATTGTTTCACAATCTCTATAAATTCATCTGCAATTCGGTCACCTTTTAACGTCACCGTTTTTTGTCCATCTTCGTACACAGGCGCCACCGGTGCTTCACCGCTGCCGGGCAAACTGATGCCAATGTTCGCTAATTTTGATTCACCAGGACCATTGACCACGCAGCCCATCACCGCAACCACCATCGATTCAACACCCGGATAAGTGCCTTTCCATTGAGGCATCACTTCATCTAAGTAACCTTGAATGTCTTGGGCTAAACGCTGGAAGTAATCGCTGCTTGTGCGCCCACATCCTGGGCATGCTGTCACTTTCGGTGAAAACAGACGAAGCCCTAAGCTTTGCAAAATGTCTTTACCCACCATCACTTCTTCAGTGCGTGGCGCCCCTGGCAATGGCGTTAAAGAGACGCGAATGGTGTCGCCAATGCCTTGCTGCAAAATCACGGACAACGCCGCCGTCGATGCCACAATGCCTTTAGTGCCCATACCAGCTTCTGTTAACCCTAAATGGAGCGGTAAATTTGTTTGCATCGCCATGCGCTGATACACGGCGATCAAATCTTGGCATTGGCTCACTTTGACAGATAAAATCATCTGATCATCACGAAGCCCCAAAGATTTGGCATACGCAACGCTCTCTAATGCTGACACAATCATCGCTTCACGCATGATCATCTCATTGCTCAGTGGCACCGCGCGATCCTGATTTTCGCTGAACAATCTCGCCAGCACAGCTTGATCTAAACTGCCCCAATTGACGCCAATGCGCACCGGCTTTTGAAATTTCACTGCCGCTTCAATCATGGCAGAGAACTGCTCATCACGCTTTTGACCGCGCCCCACATTACCCGGATTGATGCGAAGTTTCGCCAATGCTGCTGCGCATTCTGGATATTTCGTCACCAAACGATGGCCATTGAAATGAAAGTCGCCAATGACCGGCGTATCGTACCCGCGCTTTAACAATTCATCGACAATTTTCGGCACAGATTCAGCCGCTTTTTCGGTATTGACGGTGATGCGCACCAACTCAGAGCCCACATCCGCCAATTCAATGATCTGTTGTGTGGTGGCCGCGACGTCTTCGGTATCTGTATTGGTCATCGATTGCACACGGATGGGATAATCCGATCCAATGCCGACCTTCCCAACCATCACTTGCGTGGTTTGACGTCGTACAATTGTATTAGTCATTAGAGAGACAAATCCTACTCAAAATAAAGCGTTTATTATCGCTAAGTGCACCTTATAACTCAAGAAGAGAAAATTCCACAAAGATGATTTCAAGGTTACAATGGGTGACTTTTTACCAACAGGGAGTTGTTTTATGAGTTATTTAGCATTCAAGGCTTGGCACATCATCGCGATGGTGACGTGGTTTGCAGGCCTCTTTTATCTACCGCGCTTATTTGTGTATCACGCCATGAACAAAGATCCACAAACAAATGAAACCTTTAAAGTGATGGAGCGTAAATTGGCCATCATGATGGACATTGGCGCCTTTTTCACCATTGCATTTGGTATCACCATGATTGTTAAAAACCCAGCCCTTTTAAAAATGGCATGGTTACACATTAAATTATTATTGGTGGTATTTTTAGTGGCTTATCATGTGATGTGCCGCATCTATGTGAAAAAATTCCGCTTAGACCTCAACAAGCACACCCATAAGTTCTACCGCTTATTCAATGAATTGCCAACGGTACTCCTTGTGGCGATTGTTTTATTGGTGGTGTTAAAACAACCGATGTCTTTTAGCTAACGCTCAATCAGACATAACAAAAAAGCCAAACAATCGTTTGGCTTTTTGATGCGTCATGCGTTCATTAATCAATGTGATCTTTTAATAATGCAAGCACGCCTAATGTACAAATCAAAACTTTACCCGTCGTGAGGGTTAAATAGACTTTTTTATCTTTAACATTGATCAAGGTGATGTGTTCAATGGCTACAAATGAATACTGGCTACGATGCGCGGCGCCCACAATAATCTCTCGACCCGTGTCACGGTCAACCGTTCCCAAAATATTAACTGTAACGAATTTCATATAGTTCCTAACCTTTTTGATTTTCTGTTATTACAATTCGTTTAATTCTGTAATACACTTGCCTTTCAATCAGATGATTATAAACCAATCGAACTCAAATATCCTAATGAAATAATTACCTTCCGTAATGATCTCAGTAAGGCGAATTAAAACAAATAGTTATGAAAATTATCGAACCATTGACCTCTAAACTCGAAGGCAGAGTGCTCATTGAGGCATCCGCAGGCACCGGCAAAACATACACCATCACCACACTTGTGATTCGTTATCTGCTGGGCATTGGCGTTGCGCCCCTTCGCTTAGAAGACATTCTCATTGTGACGTTCACTAAGGCTGCCACCGCTGAGCTGCGCGTGCGCATCTACAGCCGAATTTTAGAGGTGCAAGAGGCATTTAAAACAGGCCACAGTGAAGATCAGCTGATTATGGAGATGCTCAAGATCGTCCCACAGACTGAGCATTACAAAGCCCGCCTCATTCTCAAAGAAGCAGAACGCCTGATGAGTGATGCGAACGTATTCACCATTCACAGCTTTTGTCAGCGATTTTTGAGCCAAAACCCTTTAGACTCCCATTTACCCTTTGATGTGCGTCTTGAAACCTCAGACACGGAACTGAAAACCCAAGCGGCCAAACAGTTTTGGCGCGAGGAGTGTTATTTTTTCTCAGAGCGTTTAGCGGCCATTGCCTTTCCTGTGTATAAAACGCCTGACCATGTACAAACCATGGTGTCGCCTTTTTTATCTGTGGCCGATACTTTAATCGCCCCTGACAATCTCTTTGCTTTAGAAGATGCCGTATTCAATGCCTTTAATGAGGATGGCGAACAAGACATCAATCAAATCAAAACCTTGCTCTGGAGCTATGCCACCAAAGCTTTTGACCGCATCTTTTTACGCATCAAAGGCAAACATGGCGTGTTGTTTTTCGATGACCTCATTCATGAAACGGCTAAACTCGTCCGACAAGCCACACCCACGCAACTTGCACACATTCAAAAACGTTATCAAGTGGCGATGATCGATGAATTCCAAGATACCGATCACACACAATATGAGATTTTCTCCACCCTCTTTGGTCACAGCAAAGAACGCACACTCTTGATGATTGGCGATCCTAAGCAATCCATTTATAAATTCCGCGGGGCAGACATTCACACCTATTTACAAGCAAAAGCAGCCGCTGAGCACAGTTATTCGCTGGGCACCAATTACCGTTCAAGCGCCGCTTTAGTCAAAAGCGTCAATGAACTCTTTGAGCAAACGCCCTACCCCTTTTTAAATGAAAACATTCCCTTTCAGCCGGTGAGTACGCCAGAAAAAGCAGCGCTGAGTTATCTCTCCATTGATGATGAGCCTCAAACAGGCATCACGATTGCCCATTTGTCGGGTGACAACAATAAAGGCACCTTTCAAGCGGCAACAGCGCATTACATTGCACAGCGCATCAAGTGCCTACTCAAAAGCGGTCAAATCCATAAAGATGGCATCCGCCGCTCGATTGAAAACAATGACATCACCATTTTGGTGCGTGATAAAAATGATGCCACCACGATTTTAAAAGCCCTTCGCGCAGAGAATCTACCGGCGGTGTACCTTTCTGATAAAAATAAAGTCTTTAAGAGTGAAGCGGCGCACCTCATTCATCTCTTTTTAAAAAGCTTATTAAACCTACGCAATCAAGAATTAATGAAGCAAACGTTTGCCTCTTTACTCTATCAATTCACCTTGCAAGATCTGCACAATGTGCTCCATGACCATTTGCAATATGAGTCTTTACTCTCCGAGCGCGAACAGTGCTTAGAGGATTGGGAACGCTTTGGCATCATCCCGATGGTGGATAAATTCCTTCATCGCCATGGACGCATTCACCGTTTTCGTAATCATCCGGAATTTGACCGCATCATGACGGACATTCGCCATGTGTGTGAATTACTGCAAGCCCAAAGCTTGTTAGCACCCACAAAAGAGGCATTGCTTGACTGGCTCAATCTACAAATGCAACTGCCCGATGAAGGCGGCGATGAAACCGCCGGGGGCAGCTATAGTTTGCGTTTAGAAAGTGAGATGAATGTCATCACCATCATGACCATTCACAGCTCAAAAGGGCTGGAGTTTCCCATCACCTTTGTGCCTTCAAGCCTAGAAACTCGTAACATTAAGCCGCCCTTTATTGTCGATGACCCAAAAGATCCAAACCTAAAAACCATTGACTTTCAAGCCAACCCTGACTTTGAAGCCGATGCCCTCACAGAAATGCAAGCTGAAAACATGCGACTGCTGTATGTGGCGCTCACGCGTGCAAAATATTATTGCGAGATTGCCTTGTCAGAAAATTTTCTGTCTGGCAAAAGCAACATCAATGCCAACATTGTGTATGCCAAGCTTTTTGATCATCCTGGCAATGAACCCTTTACGCTTGAAGCACTCCGTCAACTTCAGTCCGTCAATGTCATCACCATCAATGAGACGCCAAGCGTTCACTACGATCCGCCACCTGTGGTCAACGATGTTTTAAGCGCTGCCCATTTTCATGGACACATTAATCGTCGATGGAACATCTCTAGCTTCACACAATTGACGCGCCATGCACCAAACTCCTATTTTGCCGATAACCTCAGCGATGAATCCCCCATTAACCCTGACAGTGAACCTGATGTTCTACCCGATGAAGCGCTGCCTCCATCCATCTTCACCTTTCCAAAAGGGGCACAAACGGGCACATTCATGCACACTTTATTTGAAAAATATGCACCCCAGGCCATTTTTGAAGACAATCGACTCGCTGACCTCATCACAAAAAGCGCCTTGCCAGAAACCGTCACCACACAATTAGAGCTGTGGGTGCCCATTTTAGAAGCCTGGCTCACTAAAATTTTTGCCCATCCCCTGTTGCCTCATTGCACCTTTGGGGATGCGCTGCAGACAAACGCTCTGCATGAATTGGAATTTCTCTTTCCAGTGGCGCATTTAACGCCTGAGCGCTTCAATGATTTTTTAAATCAACACCGTGAGCAAACTGCCGAGCTTGATTTTTTCACACTCGAAGGCATGATGAAAGGCTTCATTGACCTCATTTTTATGCACGAAGGAAAATTTTACATCATCGATTATAAAACCAATCACCTTGGCAATACACTTAAGGATTATCAGCACGATGCGCTGCACCAAGCGATGCTTGACAACTATTATGATGTGCAATACCTCATCTATACCGTGGCATTGGTCCGTTATTTACGTTTTCGCATGTCAGATTTTGATTATGATCGTCACTTTGGCGGCGTGTTTTATCTCTTTGTGCGCGGCATGACAAATACCGGTGATACAGGCATCTATTACACCTTGCCAAGCCGTGATCACATCAACGCCCTAGATCAATTGATGGAGCAACCATGAGCGATTTATTAACGTATGCCCAATCATCAGGCTTTTTCACAAGCATTGATTGCCATTTTGCCAAAACCCTCAGCAAAACGGATCTAAAATTACAGTTACTGGCCCTCATTGTGAGCCGCGCTTATGGCTCAAAGCACACCATGGTGCCACTGCGCTACATTCATCATGAACGATGGTTCACCGGCTTTGATGCCCAAAAGATTGATGAATGCATGACAACCCTCAAACATTTGGCCGGCATTGACGCCATTGAGGATTGGGCGCCGCTGTTTGCTTGGATCAAGCAACAGCCTCATTATCCTTTAGCGATTGCCAATAATGGCGTTTATTTGGCTAAAAACCTCCACTACGAAACCATCATTGTGGATTTTTTAAAGCGCCATCAAGACAGCGATGCGAACATGCCAAGTGATGACACCATCGATCTTTTACATCAACTCTTTCCACGAAGCAATGAGATTGATCATCAAAAAATCGCCGCTGTCAATGCACTTCTTTCGCCCACCTCCATCATTTCCGGCGGGCCTGGCACCGGCAAAACCACCACGGTGATTCGCATTTTGATGCTGCTCCTCAATGAGCATCCGAATTTACACATTTCACTTGCCGCCCCCACGGGAAAAGCAGCGGCACGCTTGAGTGAATCCATTGAAAAGCAAAAAACCAACTTTAAAGCCCAGCGGCCAGAACTGACCCATTTACTGGATAAAATCCCCAATCAAAGCACCACGCTGCATCGCTTATTGAGTTTTAACCCCAATCAAATCAAGCCGCGTTATCATACGTATCATCCTTTACCCACCGACCTCATCATCATTGATGAGGCCTCGATGATTGATCTCTATATTTTCAATCTCTTGATTGAAGCTTTACCGCCGCATGTGCGCATCATTATTTTGGGCGATAAAGATCAGCTGGCCTCCGTGGAAGCTGGCGCCATTATGGGAGAGATTTGCCAAAACATCGGTTATGATGCCAAGCGCCTTGCCCTCATTGAAAGCATCATGGGGCAATCGTTATCTACTGAATTCACCCCAAAGGATGTGCCCCTTAATAATGTGACGCTGTTAACCAAAAGTCATCGATTTTCTGAGCATTCAGGGATTGGGCAATTGGCAAAAGCTGTCAATGAGCAGCATGCCCGCAGTTTCATGCCAATTGTGGCGCAATTTCCCGATGAGCTCACCTTCATCAATACTGGAGAAGTGGGCAACTGGCGCACGCTCATTCATGCACTACTTGCTGATTATGTTGCGCTGTGCCAAAGCAAAGCTGAGCCACACGTGCTCTTTGATGCGCTACAAAAGGTGCGCATTTTATCCGCCATCAATGTGTCAGAGTTCGGCACCCATGCGCTCAATGAATACATCAGCACCACACTGTTTAATGCTGATGGCAATGGGCTTTATCACGGGCAAGCCATCATGATTTTGCAAAATGATTATGTCAATCACATCTTCAATGGTGATGTGGGCATTATCACAGAGGACAATGGGCGCATCATTGCCTATTTTGAAAGTGACAATGGCGAATTAAGGGCGCTACCTGTGCAGCTATTGCCCCATTATGAAACGGCTTTTGCCATGACGATCCATAAATCGCAAGGCAGTGAGTTTGATCATGTGATGCTCGTATTGCCAGATTTTTACAGTAAAATCCTCACCAAAGAGCTGCTCTATACAGGCATTACGCGCGCTAAAAAACAGCTCACATTGATGGGTACGCCGCGCATCATCGAAACCACCATTCGCAATCATACCGAACGTTTCAGCGGCATTGGGGCGCAGTTAAATCGTATGTCGTGAGGTTTTAAGCAGTTCAGCACGGGCACGCCAATCCGGCAAAAAGTGCGTCATGAGCGCTTTAAAACGGTGATTATGACTGGCTTCTAATAGATGCGTAAGCTCGTGCACAACCACATACTCTAAGCACTCTTGTGGATATGCGGCAAGATAGACATTGAGCCAAATGCGCTGCGCACGCGGATTACATGTGCCCCAGCGCGTTTTCATTTTTTTAAGGCGCCACTCATTTAACGTCACCCCCATGATGGGCAACCACTTTTCTAATAATGGGGGAATCGCCGCATTCAATGCTTGCCGATACAACGCATCAAGATCACCCTCCCCCACATAAGGTTGCCCCCAAAGATAAACGCCATCTGTGGTTTTTGCTGCATCAAACGCCGCAAGCTTTGTTAAAACCCAAGGCTCATGATGCAGCAAAGCGGCTTCAAGAGCCGCTTGTGATAAATGCTCTGGCGCACTGACACACACTTGACCATCGCGTTGAATGCGAATGTATAAATGCTTGATGGGCTTTTTGACCACCACCCAATCAATATTTGTCATATTACGCCGGCATGCCGCTGTGGAAACGGAACACAGAATCCGGCGTTAAAATCGCCGCCTTTTCCACTTCTCCAAAGAACGCAATGCGCTCATCAATCGATTGCCCAGCATATTGCTCCGCTAATTTTAAATAATCCTGATAATGGCGCCCTTCTGATTTAATCAATGCATTGTAAAAATGGTTGAGCTCATCATCTAAATGCGGCGCAACACGGAAAAAACGCTCACACGAACGCGCTTCAATGTAAGCACCGATGATCAAAATATCCGTCAAACGCTCTTTCGCCGTTTTGCGTAAATGCTGACGCAAGCGATCTGCATATTTAGAGGCCTCTAAATAGCGATACGTCACATTGCGCTTTTTCATGATGGCTGCCACTTGCTCAAAATGACGCAGCTCCTCACGCGCTAAGCGGGACATTTTATGCTGTAAGTCCTCAAGCTCTGTGTATTTCATAATGAGATTGAGTGCGGTAAACGCCGCTTTTTTCTCACAATTGGCATGGTCAATGAGCAAAATGTCCATGTTTTCTGGCTTCTTTGCTTCATCAATCCATGCTTGTGGTGTTTCACACTGCAAAAATGTTTCAATTTCAGGTAACAAAACCGCCATTACACTGATTCCTTCGCCAAAGTTTGTAAAAAGATGATGATGGCATCGGACTCATATAACCACGTTATGGAGTTGTCCGGATTGATGATGTACAAGCATGGCACTTGGCGCTTGCCGCCATTTTCCATTAAACGTTTTTCTGCTGCAGGTTCTTTGGCATCAATGAGCTCAATGTTTAGATTCAAACGGCGAATCTCACGGCGCACTTTTACGCAAAATGGGCACGCATGATATTGATACAACTTTAATTTAGCCGTGGCTTCATCTAGTTTTTGTTGCGCTTCCACTGAACGCGCCATCGGCGTCGGTGCTGTGATGGCATCGACAGCTAAAATGATTTTCCCTAAAATCCAACGAATGGCTTTCATCATAATGTTTTCTCCTTATTCATCTCTTGCCACAATGTCCAAGCTTTGTAGCCACCTTCTAAATCGTACACTTCTTTAAAGCCTTCCTCTAACAGAATGTTACGAGCTTTTTCACTGCGATTGCCAGAGCGGCAAAATAGATACACCGGCTCATTTTTATTGAGGGTTTGAATGTTTGCTCTGAAATCATCGGCTAAAAAGTCGATGTTTTGTGCATTGTCTAACGTGCCTTCACTGAATTCTGCGGGCGTACGCACATCAATCAATTGCTGAGTACTTTTTAATGCCGCATAATCAGAAGGCTGCTGCAAATGCCCCTCCGCCATGGCAAAACCCGTTTGCAGGGCAAATGTCGTCATCAACACGCATAATAATCGGTTCATACTCTTTTTCTCCATCCTTCATACAAGGCTGACAATAACATCAAGCTCACCACCACAATGAAGGCCGTAAAGATCATCAACATCCATTCTGCCATATTCATGCCCATCAGCTGCCATGTGTCTTCCCCGCAAATACCAAACTGCTGAAAATGCGATGGCACCCAATGATTCATCGGCAGCCCAAAAGGGAAATCTGCATTCGTTAACGAGCAGCTGCTTGTGAAGGGATTATAATCAGGACTCAGGCGGTCTAAAATGATGCGCTCTAACTGATAGCTGTAGAGCCAACCTTTCACCAATGCCCACAAAACGCCCGCATAACCCACCACTTTACAGATCAGCGCTCGGGGATGAATGGCAGCAATCATGGCAAACACAAACGCCGCCACCAAGGCAAAACGGATGTACACACACTTTTCACAGGGATCTTGCTTTAAATGCCCTTGAAAATAGTACACCGCCACCAACTCAAGTCCGAGCGCCATAAAGCCGCCAAGCAACCAAAGCCAACGTTGATTTTGCCATGCTGCCAACTGTTTCATTCAGCTTGATCCGTTTTTTGTTTGTTCAAAGATTCAATCACCGCTTCTAACGCTTCAACGCGCTGCTTTAATGCATCGACTTCGCTGCGGGTTTTCAATAAAATCTTTTGTTGGATCTCAAACTCATCTTGCTTAGCAAACTTAAAGTTTGGCAAGAGGTTTTCCATTTGCGTTTTGACCATGTTTTCGATCTCCGCATGAGTATTTTTGAGGCCTTCAGGTAATGATTCTTGAATTTTACCGGCCATGCTTTGTAAGAAATCTTTTGGCATTGTGCCCTCACATTTTGGGATAAAAAAGCCCATTATACGCTAAAGCTTACTGCCATCGTACCAATAAAGATAAAAGTCCTGCGGCAATGAGTGGCCCAACGGGCACACCATTAAAGAGCGCAACGCCGATGATCGTTCCAATTAAAAGTTCTGGCACATACATCGGGCGCGCTTCTAATAACGCTGCACCTTGCGAGCCGAGCCAAGCCACCGCAATGCCCATGATGATTGCCATCACCGATTGCCAATTTTTTAAATTCCCAAGCACCTCAAGCGGATTGATTTTGCCACTTGCCAATGGCGACATGACGCCAATTGTGAGCACAATCACGCCAAGCCATAAGCCCTTTTTCTCCACCCATGGCAACAATTGATTGAGCGGCGTTATTTTCATCACAATGAGCACAAGCATCGCGATCAATACAGTGTCATTTTTACTCAACAGCCCAAGCCCTGCAATGATGATTAAAAACAGTAACGTAAAATCTAGATGTGCCATGGATTTGATCGGTCCTTTTTTCATGAAGTGCGTCTCCTAATGCTGCCCCATTCTAACTGATCTGCCGAGGGCTGCAAAACAGAGATGAAAAATCAATTCTACCGCTGATTCTTCATCATCAAATCTAGGGCTTCCCACACTTTATTGAGACGCTTTTCTGACACCGGCACCGCCGTTTTCATTGGCTGTGCGAATAAAGAGACAGCAAGTTCCTCAATCATCCAACGATATTCCACCACTTCAGGGCTGTTGCCAAACTTCTCCACCGCTTTTGCAAGTTGTGATAAATGGTTGGCAATGATCTTAGCATGAGCCTCATCACGGCTGATGTTTTGGCTAAAGCGCTCGACACGCACCGCCATCGCTTTTAAATAACGCGGCAATTGTGCACGCCAAAAGGCAGGCGTTTCGCTGATGAAGCCAGCATAAATGAGGCGATCTTTCGCTTTTTGAATGGGCTTTTCAATCAATGCGCGATTCATCGGGTGCAAAGCACGCAGCGCATCGGAGACTTTTTCACTCTCCATAAAGATTTCAATCACCAGTTTTGTCAAATCAGTGGCTTGACTCACAATGCCTTTACGCATCGTATCAATGAGCTGATTGAAGGTTTTTGCATCGCGTGGCAATGTGGCTTCATCGAGATAATCGCGAATCACTGCCTTCATCAAATCCTCTTTTAAAATCGTCTCATTGCCCACTTGCCTAAACATCAACGCGAGCTTGCCAAACTGCGGCCATTGCTTTTGTAGGTACTTCACCTCTTGGCGAAGGGCTTTTAAACTGAGCTCAATCAAAGTGTGTAGATGCGCACGGCTCGCTTCACTTTGTCGATCATAGAGTTTTGCTTTGAGTCCATCTTCTGACGCTTCAAGCGCCACGTAACCAACCAATTGAATGCCATTGCGCGTAAATTTCACCTCTGGCTCAATCACCCAATTATCATCGGTAAAGCTATGGGGTTGCGGCTCACTGTGCACCACCTTTTCAGCCAGCACAGCTTTTTTACGCTTTTTCGATGGGGATTCTGTCGCCACCAATTGCTGGAAGGCAGATTCTGCCTTATGGGAGAATTTCTTTTGCAATGCATCAAGCTCGCGCCCTTGCCCAAGGGTTTTGCCGCCAGCATCAATGATGCGAATGTTCATCCGTAAGTGCTTTGGCAATGCTTTTTCATCAAACTCATGCGGCTCAATCTCAATGCCACGCAAACGCTGAATGATGGTTTGCAGCTGAAAATAGAGGTTGCCTTCGGCAAACTCAATGGCATTAAAAATCTCTGCGGCAAAATCTGGCAGCGGCACAAATTGACGACGATAACTTTTGGGCAATGTGCGCAGCAACTCTGTAATTTTCTCTAAAATCAAACCATGAGAGAGCCAATCTAAACGGGTTTGATCCAATAAATTCAGCGCGGCTAACGGCACCAACAGCGTCATGCCATCATCTTCTGCCGCAGGATCAAAAAGGTATTGAGCATTGAGTTTTAAGCCATTGAGCTCTAGCACTTCTGGAAACTCTTCTAAATTCAGATCCTCATCGTGAGCTAAAATGTCGCGCTCTGAGAAAATCAATGCATCATTATTTGCTTTGACTTGGCACCATTTTTCAAGTTTTTTAACGCTGTAGCAATCCTTTGGCAAGCGTGCATCGTACCATTCATAGAGCACCACTTCTTCCGCTAAAATGTCACGGCGGCGGGTTTTATCCTCCATCGTTTCGACTTTTTCAATGGTGGCACGATTTTTACGATAAAACGCTGCACGCGTGGCAATGTCATCTTGAATCAAACCTTCTTTGATCATCAATTCGCGGGACAATTCAGGATTAATGGCACCAAAGCTCACTCGGCGATTGCGAATGATGGCTAAATTGAAGAGAAACACTGTCTCTTCTGCCACCGCTTGCCCCTGCTTTTTGCTCCAATGCGGTTCATTGTATTGAGATTTGATTAAATGGCTGCCAATGATCTCTAGCCATTCAGGCTTAATGCCCGCACACATGCGCGCATACACTTGGGACGTTTCCACAATCTCCATCGCCATCAACCATTTTGGTGGCTTTTTATATAAGCTTGAGCCAGGGAAAATGCGAAACTTTTGCCCCATTGCCCCTTGATAAGCGCCCTCTTCACCCAATGCACCAATGTGATCTAACAAACCCACCAATAAGGATTGATGGATCAAATCACTGTTAAAGGCAGGAAAATCATAATCACCCGTTTGTGTTTCTGCCAATGTTGGCAAATCATTGAGGCGCACATCACTTGATTTGAGCATCTCGCGGATCTGTTGATAAAGCTCAAACCATTCACGCATGCGCATAAAAGAGATAAAATGCTGACGGCACAACTCACGCAAATAAGATTGAGAATTGCCCTTCACCGTGTTTTGATACCAAAACCATAAGTTCAAATAGCCCATAAAGTCGGACTGTTTATCCTTAAAGAGGCGGTGCTTCTCATCAGCAGCTTGTTGTTTATCAATCGGACGTTCATTCGGGTTTTGGATGGATAATAGCGCCACCAAAATCAGCATTTCATGCGCCACGCCAAGCTCTGCACCTTTAAAGATCATCGCGCCAAAACGTGGATCAAGTGGCAGCAGTGCCAATTGTCGCCCCAAGCGCGTCAAACGGCTTTGGTCATCAATCGCTTTGATCTCTCGAAGTGCCATGTAACCCTCTTTGATCTGACGGGCTTCTGGCGGTTCAATAAAGGTAAAATCTTCCGGATTGCCTAAGCGCAAATGCGCCATTTGTAAAATGACGGATGCCAATTGCGTGCGCTTAATTTCAGGATCTAAAAAGAGCGGACGCGCCTCAAAATCCTCGCGGCTAAATAGACGAATGGCAATGCCTTCGCTCACACGCCCACAACGGCCGCTGCGCTGATTTGCAGAAGCTTGGGCAATCGGCTCGATCAACAAGCGCTGCAAGCGTGAACGTGGGCTATAACGGCTGATGCGCGCAATGCCTGAATCAATCACATATTTAATGCCGGGGACGGTTAAAGAGGTTTCGGCAACGTTGGTCGCTAGCACAATGCGCAGTTTATGATGCGGTTTAAAAATGCGATTTTGCTCAGCATTGCTTAAACGAGAAAAGAGCGGTAACACATCATAATGCCGTGAAAATTCTTTAGACAGTACATCGGCAGCATCACGGATCTCACGCTCCCCAGGTAAAAAGACCAAAATATCCCCAGGTTGCTCTGTGCTCAATTCATGCACCGCTGCGGTGATGCCTTCAATAAGGCTTAAATCATCGCCTTCGTTCTCTTGAATGAGCGGGCGATAACGAATCTCCACTGGATAAGTGCGCCCTGACACATTGATAATGGGCACAGAATGGTGCGGCGTTTTAAAAAATGTGGCAAATTTCTCAGGATCAATGGTCGCCGATGTAATGATGACTTTTAAATCCCGGCGTTTTTCTAAAATGCGTTTTAAAATGCCAAGCAAAAAGTCAATGTTCAATGAGCGCTCATGGGCTTCATCGATGATGATCACTTCATATTGATTCAGATAAGGATCTTTGGTGAGTTCTGCGAGCAAAATACCATCAGTCATGAGTTTGACGGTGGTCTCTGGCGCTGTTTGATCGGCAAAGCGCATCTTATAACCCACAAAGCCGCCAATGGGCACATGCAACTCTTCTGCGATGCGATCGGCAACACTGCGCGCCGCTAAACGTCTGGGTTGCGTATGGCCAATCAACCCACGCGCGCCTAAACCAAGTTCTAAACAGAATTTCGCCAATTGCGTGGTTTTTCCTGAGCCTGTTTCCCCGCACACCACAATGACAGGATGCGCCTCAAGCGCCGCTTTGATCTCATCGCGCGCCGCATAAATGGGTAAAGATTCGTTGTAATTCAGCTCGGGAAATGCCGCTTTTTTGGCAAGCACGCATTCAGCGGAAGTCATCATATCCGTTGCCAATGCCTCTAAGGCTTGTGGCTCATCACCGTGCGATTTTTTTAATGTGTGTAATGCTCGGCGAAAGGTGTGGGCGCGTTTGCACTCAGTGTGCGGCAACAGTTCAAACAGAGATGATAAAGAAATTTGACTCATGGCTCATTCAATCAGTGTGAAAATAAGCCCATAGGATAGCACATAAAAAAACTCTAACTCGAACGTGTCGAATTAGAGCTTGTTCAGATAAAAAAACTAAAAATTATTTAGCTTTTTTTGCAGAACCGTTCACCGCATCTTTCAAGCCTTTACCAGCTTTGAATGCAGGTACTTTAGAAGCTTTGATTTCAATTGTTTTAGATGGGTTACGTGGATCGCGACCTGTGCGTGCTGCACGATCACGTACTGAGAAAGTACCAAAACCGATCAACGTTACGCTATCACCAGCTTGTAAAGTTTCTTTGATTGTTTCCATTACCGCATCAACTGTTTTAGCAGCTGATACTTTGCTAATTTCCGCTTTTTCTGCAACCGCAGCAATCAATTCTGTTTTGTTCATAAAATACCTACCTAGTTTATTATCACATTTGAATGACTGCTCCCCTATTCTGGGGAGCTCAATATGCTTTATACGTTGCAATTACTGACGAGTCAAGAAATTTTAGCAGTGTTTTTCAACACTCTTGACGTTAGTCACAGGCACAGAAAAGTCATTTAAACCGCTATATCGTTGAAATTCTTCATTTTTCTCGATATTTTTCACAAAAGCATGAGAAACCACCTCATCAAAATGTGACACCGGAATAATGGTCAATTGAGCCTTGATTTCTGCCGGTACGTCCTCTAAATCCTTCACATTTTCCTCAGGAATGAGCACCTTTTTAAGGCCGGCACGGGCAGCTGCGAGAAGCTTTTCTTTCAAGCCGCCAATGGCTAAAATGTGACCGCGCAATGTCACTTCACCCGTCATGCCAATGTCCGCACGAATCGCTTGATTCAACAAGGCTGATAAAATGGCAACTGTGATGGCACCACCAGCGCTTGGGCCATCTTTTGGCACCGCACCTTCTGGTGCATGCACATGGATGTCGATCTTGTCGGCAAAATCATCCGCTAAACCATAAGATTTCGCACGGGCACGAATGAGGCTCATGGCGGTGCGCATCGATTCTTTCATCACATCGCCTAAGCTGCCTGTCGTAATGAGATTGCCTTTCCCCGGCATCACTTCCACTTCAATGCCAAGCAATTCACCACCTAATTGCGTCCAAGCCAAGCCATTGACATAGCCCACTTGATCCTCTTTTTCCTTCACGCCAAAGCGGAAACGCGGCACACCTAAATATTGTTCAAGCAATGCTTTGGTCAATACAATGGTCGGATGCTCACTGACCTTCACTTTTGCTTTGCCTTTCCCTTTGTGGGCGGCTTCACCGGCTTTAAGGATGTCTTTAATCGCTTTACGGCAGATTTTCGCAATTTGACGATCTAAAGAGCGTACGCCCGCTTCTTTCGTATATAAACGAATGATGTCGAGCAATAGATCATCCGAGATCTCAATGGCATTCTCTTTTAACTTGTGCTCTTTTAACTGCTTTGGCAACAAGTAATTTTTCGCGATGTCGAGTTTTTCAAGCTCTGTGTAACTTGATAATTCGATGATCTCCATGCGATCACGCAAAGGACCCGGAATGTTAAAGCTATTGGCCGTTGCGATGAACATCACCTCTGATAAATCCACATCCACATCTAAGTAGTGATCATTGAATGTTGAGTTTTGCTCAGGATCTAACACTTCAAGCATGGCATGGGCAGGATCACCTTTGTAATCAGAACCCATTTTGTCGATCTCATCTAAAAGCATCAACGGATTTTTGGTTTTTGCTTTTGCCAACATCTGCACAATTTTGCCCGGCAATGCGCCAATGTATGTCCGGCGATGACCACGAATTTCTGATTCATCATGTACGCCGCCTAAGCTCATGCGCACCAATTCACGCCCAGTGGCTTCAGCAATTGAGCGCGCCAATGTGGTTTTACCCACGCCCGGCGGGCCAATTAAACATAAAATATTGCCCTTCACGCTTTTCGTATGATTCGTGACCGCTAAATATTCTAAAATGCGATCCTTCACTTTATCTAAGCCTGAGTGATCTTGATCTAAACGCTCTTCTGCTTTAGTGATGTCATATTTAAGGCGCGAGCGCTGATTCCATGGCATTTTCAATAGCCAATCGATGTACGTGCGCGCAACGGTGCCTTCAGATGACATCGCCGGCATGGATTTTAAGCGTTTGAGCTCAAGCAATGCTTTCTCTTCTGCCTCTTTTGGCATTTTTGCCGCAATGATCTGCTCTTCAAGCTGATCTAATTCAGATAAACCGGTGTCATTTAGATCATCAAGCTCACTTCTGATCGCTTTGATCTGCTCATTTAAATAGTATTCGCGCTGATTTTTGCTCATCTGTTTTTGTACAGAGGCTTGAATACGGTTTTGTGTCTCAAGCACATCCACTTCATAGGTGAGCTGAGAGACTAAATTTTTCACCAATTGCCCGATGGTATCCTCTTCAAGGATCTCTTGCTTTTTCGCAATCGATACAGGCAAATAGTTAATCACCTTCACGGCTAAACTATATAAATCTTCTTCATTTTTCAGATGCTTTAAGAGATCTTCTGGCACTTTTGTGAGGCTTGCCACATTGTTAAAGAGATTGCGAATGACATTGCCATACACTTTTGCTAAGTTTTCGGACAAATCTTCTTCAACAGGCACCACTTCATAATCAGCCATGCAATGATCATTCTCTTCATCATCTTTCGCTGCCACTTGTGTAATGCCATGTAATTTAACGCGCTCTTCAGTTTCCACGAGCACTTTATAGGTACCATCTTCGATCTGCACTTTTTGGATAATGCGCCCGATCACGCCTGTACCGTAAACACTCTCCATGTTCACAGTTTCGCTATCCATTGAAATATGAGTCACTAAGATAACTTCATTATTAAAATGCTCAGCAGCCTGTAGTGCACCCATAGATAGAGGGCGACCAATTAAAAGTGGTACGGTTAATGTCGGAAACACCACCAAATCACGAATTGCAATCATTGGACGCTGATGAACTTCTGGGGAATGTGACATAATATAATAACGACTCCAAAATAATTTTTAGATAACGATCGGTAAACTTTACCATCGTAACTGATTTTTTAAATCATACAATTTAAATTTCACACTTGTATATGGATGGTGGCAACACCATTAAAATTCAATCTTTATTGAGAATATTTTATCAAAATGAACGCATTTGAACTCAACAGTCACTATCAGCCCGCGGGGGACCAACCGCTTGCCATACACAGTTTGATCGATGGATTAAACAATGGCGTAGCGGCACAAACGCTGCTTGGGGTTACCGGTTCAGGCAAAACCTTCACCATGGCGAACATTATCGCACAAACGCAGCGCCCTGCCATCATTCTTGCACCAAATAAAACATTGGCCGCCCAGCTCTATGGCGAAATGAAAGCGTTTTTCCCAAATAATGCCGTGGAATACTTTGTCTCTTACTATGATTATTATCAACCGGAAGCTTATGTGGCGGCATCGGACACTTACATTGAAAAAGACGCCTCCGTCAATGATCACATCGAGCAAATGCGCCTCTCTGCCACGAAGGCAATTTTAGAGCGCAATGACACCATCATTGTGGCGACGGTTTCCGCCATTTATGGGCTTGGGGATAAAGATCATTATATGAAGATGATTTTGCATCTCTCCGTCGGTGAAGTGATCGATCAGCGCAGCATCTTAAAGCGGCTTGCTGAACTGCAATACACCCGCAATGATACCGTATTAGAGCGCGGGCATTTTCGTGTGCGTGGTGATGTCATTGATGTATTCCCTGCAGAAAGTGAGCGCTATGCCGTACGCATTGAATTGTTTGATGACGAGGTGGAGCGCTTAAGCTTTTTTGATCCATTAACAGGACACATTGAGCGCAAAGTGCCCCGTTTAACGGTGTATCCTTCCAGCCATTATGTGACGCCAAGAGAAACCTTGTTAGGTGCCATTGATGGCATTAAGGCGGAACTTGTGCAGCAGCTTGAACATTTACGTGCACAGGATAAATTAGTGGAAGCCCAGCGCCTTGAGCAACGCACGCGCTTTGATCTTGAGATGATTGTGGAATTAGGCTATTGCCAAGGCATCGAAAACTATTCCCGTTATCTCTCTGGCAGAAATCCTGGTGCCGCACCGCCCACGCTGTTTGATTATCTGCCTGACAATGCCCTGCTGTTCATTGATGAATCCCACGTCACCATTCCACAAATTGGCGCGATGTATAAAGGGGATCGCTCCCGTAAAGAGAATTTGGTCACTTATGGCTTTCGCTTACCTTCAGCACTCGACAATCGCCCCTTGCGATTTGATGAGTTTGAAAAGCTAATGCCGCAATCCATCTTTGTTTCAGCAACGCCAAGCACCTATGAAGCTGAACATGCAGACAACATCGCCGAACAAGTGGTGCGCCCCACAGGATTGCTTGATCCCATCATTGAAGTGCGCCCGGCTGATACACAAGTTGATGATGTGTTGAGTGAAATTTACAACCGCGCGGCTAAAAATGAGCGCGTGCTCATCACCACCTTGACCAAGCGCATGAGCGAGGATTTGACGGACTTTTTAAGTGAGCATCAAGTGAAAGTGCGTTATTTGCACTCGGACATTGACACCGTCGAGCGCACCGAGATCATCCGTGATCTGCGCTTAGGTGTGTTTGATGTGTTAGTGGGCATTAACTTGCTGCGCGAAGGGCTCGATATTCCCGAGGTTTCCCTTGTGGCGATTTTAGATGCGGATAAAGAGGGCTTTTTGCGCTCTGAGCGCTCGCTCATCCAAACCATTGGGCGCGCGGCGCGCAATTCAGAAGGCAAGGCGATTTTATACGCCAATAAAATCACCAAAGCGATGGCCGTTGCCATTGAGGAAACAGAAAGACGACGGGCAAAACAGCAAGCCTACAATGCACTGCATGGCATTACGCCCACCACAGTGCATAAAAAAGTGGCGGATATTATGGAAGGCGCCCGTGACATCACTGAGCAAAATGATGAGCGACAAATTTGGTCACCTGACATTGATCTCCATCAAGTGCAAGATCCCAAAACTGTCACTGCACAAATTGCCATGCTTGAAAAAGCGATGATGGAACACGCGAAAAACCTAGAATTTGAGGAGGCTGCCCGTGTGCGTGATCAAATCGAGCAACTTAGACGCGCATTGATTTAATCTTTGGCAATAAAAAACCCCGCAAAGCGGGGTTTTTCAAATATTTAAGCTGTTATTTAATTACCCAGCAACTTCTGTACGACATGCTGATGGCAACCATTTAATTTCAATGTTAGCAGCTGTCGGATCTTGTTTTTGGCAAACCCATTTAACAGAACCTTGATTATCAGCACTTTCATAAATTACAGGTGCTAATTCTAACACACCAGATGCAGCTGTACCTGCCGTAGCATCTTTATAAGTATTATCAGCAGCAACGCCTGTTACACGTGCATTATAATGAATTAAAATATTACTAACAACAGCATCATTTTTTATTGCAGCGGCACTATTCACCGCTGTATTTGCCCCCCCATAACTTGTACCTAATACTACTTGAATACCACTGACTGACTGGCCAGTGATAGCATTTGCTGCTGCTAAATTAGCTTTAGCATTACTCGTTGGCCAAATGCCTGTAGATGAGAACTCTTCTGTCACTTGCATTTTTGCAGCACTTGCCAAAGCCAAACCTTCAGAAACGTATGTACGTTTTGTGTAATCTTGGTATGCAGGCAATGCAAACATAGACAAAATACCGATGATAGCAACAACGATCATTAATTCAATTAAAGTAAAACCTTTTTGTAACATAACGACTCCTAAATAAATTAGTTTAAAATTAATATTAGCCTGTCAGACATGCTTTTAATAAAGCACAAACCATGCCAACAATATATTTTATATAAATATCAATAATATAGAAACAAGATAGCTTAATCGCTGTCCAATTTTTGCCTAAGGAGTGACAAATTTTGTCAGCCAATCTTGGATGAGCCACTCTTGTTTGACAGTGGTATCCGATAAATGCATCAAGCGAATGAACGCATCATAAAGTTCCATCAGCTTTTGTGGTGCAATCGCATTGAGTCCTGCAATGTTGCCCTGCCCCTTTAATGCTTGTGAGAGCCATAAATGAATGGCATGACTGGCAAGCGCCCAATTTTTTGTCATCATCTCCACAAGCTCAGGATTATCAATGGGCTGCTGCACAAATTTAGCAAACTGTTTTTGTAGTGTTGTTATTGTGTCTAAGCCATCGCTCGCTAACAATGCTTGAGCTTGTAAAGGGCGATTGTAGCTCAGCGCCATTGCTTGCTCGATGATGTGAGGCGCGGTATTTGGCAATGTTTGGCAAAGCCAGTCAAATGCCAAAGCAGTATCATGCAGCGTCAAGGGTAAACGTTGACAACGGCTGGTGATGGTGATGGGTAATTTTTTGGGATAATTGCTCACTAAAATCAGGTAGCAATTGGGCGTCGGCTCTTCTAACGTTTTTAACAGCGCATTGGCCGCATTGACATTCATCTCATCGGCATTGTGGATCACGATCACTTTGCGCCCCGTTTCACTGGTCATTTGCGCAAATTGAATGAGCTGACGAATTTGGTCAATCTTAATCACTTGGCTTTTTTCTTCCGTCATCACAGCTAAATAATCCGGATGATTGCCACGCTTTAACCACACACAACTTTGGCACTGCCCGCACGGCTCATGATGGGTGCGATTTAAGCACAACATGCTTTGTGCCACATCTTCAGCAAACTGTTGTTTACCAATGCCTTGCTCACCGAGCATCAACAGAGATTGCGGAAACTGACCATGATCATAACGCGCCATTAACTCGGCTAAGGGCTGATCAAACCATGGCAATGCATGAAACGAAAGGGCTTGACTCATAGCAGCGGTTGCAACTGTTCTGTGATTTGCAAAGTGATTTCATCGATGCTTAATGCCGCATCAATGCGTTTAAATTGTGCCGGTCGCTTTACGGCTTGCTCAGCATAGCCACTGCGCACTTTGTCAAAAAAGCTCATGGCTTCTTGCTCAAAGCGATCGAGCGCATGGCGTTTTTCAGCGCGTGCCATGCCTTGTGCCACATCAATGTCAAACCACAATGTGCAATCAGGGCGCAATGTGCCTTGCAGCCAATCTTCTAAATAAGCAATGCGGGAGACATCAATCGCACGCCCTGCGGCTTGATACGCATACGTTGCCTCAGTAAAGCGATCACACAATACCCAGTCGCCACGTAGTAATGCCGGCTGAATCACCTGTTCAATGTGATCTTTACGTGCGGCGAACATGAGTAATAATTCTGTTTCTGCCGTCATGTCATCATTTAAAAGTAAGGCACGAATCTTTTCAGACAAAGGTGTACCGCCCGGCTCTCTTGTGGTGATGACGGTTTTACCTTGTAATTCAAGCCAAGCTTTGAGCAATGGAATTTGCGTACTTTTGCCCGCGCCTTCCGTGCCCTCAAACGTAATGAAACGTCCTGTTTGCATGTTTAATTTCCATTATTTAAGCGCGCTCGATAATTGCGAACCGCTTGATTGTGCTGCTCTAACGTTGCGCTAAAAATATGCTCGCCTGAACCATCGCCTTTGGCCACAAAGTACAGGCTATTGCCCTCTTTAGGATTCGCCGCCGCATACACCGCCGCAACGCTTGGCATTGCAATCGGCGTTGGGGGCAAGCCATTACGCGTATAAGTGTTATATGGTGTATCACGCTGAAGATCACTGCGATAAATCGTACCGCGATAGCGATCACCTAAACCATAAATCACCGTTGGATCTGTCTGTAAGCGCATGCCTTTTTGTAAGCGGCGCACAAAGACGCCGGCAATTTCTGGGCGCTCATGGGCAACGCCTGTCTCTTTCTCAATGATTGACGCGAGCGTTAATAATTCATGTTGATTCTTGATAGGTAAGTCTAAATCACGCTTTTCCCACACTTGATTGACAAACTGCTGCATGGATTCATAACTGCGCTTTAAAAGCTCAACATCCGTATACCCACGCGGAAAGAGATACGTTTCCGGCATGAAATAACCTTCATACGGCTGCCCTTTGTAACCGATGAGCGCCATGACTTCATCGGGCGTCGCATCTTTGGGGATGGTTTGCACAATGTTCGGATGATTGATCATCGCATCGCGCATCTGTTTAAAATTCCAACCTTCCACCAACGTAAAGCCGTATTGCATGCTGCGTCCTTTGATGACATTCGTCCAAAAATCCGCCGGTCGCATTTGATCGGTGATCTCATACTCACCGGCTTTAATGTCGCTGAGTGTGCCGGTTAAGCGGCCATAGATTTTAAGGAAATTTGGATCCGTCGAAGGGATTTTCGCTTTTAATTCACGCAATAATGCATCGCTGTTCATGCCCGGTTTCACTTCCACCAAAACAGGCGTTTCGGTGGTGATCATGGGCGTTTTCATGTACGTTAAAAAGTTGTACCCAAATTGTGCGAGCCACAAAAAGAGCCCCACAAAGACCGCCAATAAAATGGCACGCGAGAGCACATATTTAACGATGAACAGCAATGCTTTTTGAAGATAATGCAACAGTGATGCCATTAATCTTGCATCCTAGAGAAGATCAACGTGCCATTTGTGCCGCCAAAGCCAAAAGAGTTAGAGATGGCAACATCAATTTTGCGCGCTTGTGCCGTATGTGGCACCAAATTGAGATCACACCCCTCATCCGGATTGTCTAAATTAATGGTGGGCGGCGCAACATTGTCACGAATGGATAAAATCGCAAAGACAGCTTCAATCCCGCCAGCGGCACCTAATAAGTGACCGGTCATGGATTTTGTTGAGCTCATGGCCAGTTGATAAGCATGCTCACCAAAAATGGATTTCACAGCGGTCAATTCTGCCATATCACCAAGCTTTGTGGATGTTCCATGCGCATTGATGTAATCAATGGCATCTGGGTTCATTTTTGCATCATTCAATGCCATTTGCATACAGCGCGCTGCGCCTTCACCGTTTTCCATTGGCGAAGTGATGTGATAGGCATCACTGGTGGCACCAAAGCCCACCAATTCACAGTAAATGCGTGCACCGCGTTTTACAGCATGTTCATAAGATTCTAAGATGATGACGCCGGCACCATCGCCAAGTACAAAGCCATCACGGTCTTTGTCCCACGGACGAGAGGCTTTTGTGGGTTCATCATTGCGAGAAGATAAGGCACGCGCAGCGGCAAAACCACCGATGCCTGTTGGGGTTGTGGCCATCTCTGCACCACCTGCGATCATCACATCGGCATCTCCATACGCAATCATGCGCGCTGCTAAACCAATGGAATGTGTCCCTGAGGCACATGCGGTCACAGCAGAAATGGAAGGGCCTTTAAATCCTGTCAAAATCGATAATTGACCAGGCAACATATTGATGATTGAACGTGGCACATAAAAAGGACTGATTCGATTCGGGCCTTTTTTCAATAAAGTTTCGCAGTTATCTTCAATGCCAGGCAAGCCACCAATGCCAGAGCCGAGCATCGCACCGATACGATCTGCATTGGCATCTGTGATTTCAAGACCTGCGTCTTTAATCGCATCCACCGCAGCGCCAATCCCGTATTGAATGAATAGATCCATACGTTTGGCATCTTTCGGATTCATGTATTTTGAAACGTCAAAATCTTTGGTTGATGCCGAAAAAGTGACCGGATACCCTGTTGCATCAAATGCAGTAATGGGTGCAGCACCACTCACTCCAGCTAAAATATTCGTCCAAGCCGATTCCACAGTATTACCCAATGCAGAAACGATGCCTAAGCCTGTGACAACTACTCGCTGTTTCATAACCGATTTCCTTAATGTTTATATGATAAAAAAATAGAACGGTTTCATAAAACCTTTGAGTCCTATGAGAACCGCTCTATCGACAATTCTGACCAGATTATTCAAATTATGACATTGAATAAATTATTTATCTAAGTTTGCTGTCACGTAGTCAATTGCTTGTTGAACTGTTGTGATTTTTTCAGCTTCTTCATCTGGGATTTCACAATCAAACTCTTCTTCAAGAGCCATTACCAACTCAACTGTATCTAAAGAGTCCGCGCTTAGATCATCAATGAAAGAAGATGAATTTGTTACTTGATCTTCTTTCACTTGAAGTTGTTCCATAACAATCTTCTTAACACGTGCTTCGATATCGCTCATAATTTTAAAAATCCTTAACTTAATAAAAAATATAGGTATCAAATTACCAAATTGTATTTTAGAAAAAATGTTGCACAAAGTCCAAGACTTTTTCAAGTCCTGCACTATGGCATGTACATTCCACCGTTCACATGGATCGTTTCGCCAGTGATGTAACCTGACTCATCCGCCACTAAAAACTTCACTGCATTGGCAATATCTTCAGGTTGACCGAGCATATTCATTGGAATATTTTTGAGTAATGACTCTTTCACTGCGTCTGGCAGATCTTTTGTCATATCGGTGTCAATAAACCCGGGCGCAACGCAGTTTACAGTAATACCACGGCTTGCAACTTCAATGGCCATGGATTTTGTAAAGCCGATCACACCTGCTTTTGCCGCTGCATAGTTCGTCTGCCCAGCATTGCCTGTTACGCCCACGATGGAGGTAATGTTCACAATGCGGCCAAAACGCGCTTTCATCATATCGCGCATCACTGCTTTCGATAATTTATAAATACTGGTTAAGTTAGTCGTGATCACATCAGACCAATCTTGATCTTTCATTCTCATGAGTAACTGATCTTTTGTGATGCCTGCATTGTTCACCAATACAGAGATCACGCCATGCTTTTCAGTGATGGCTTTTAAGACTGCATCAATGCTTTCGCTTTCTGCAACATTCAATACAAGCGCATCGCCATTGTCGCCTAAGAAGCCTTGAATGGTTGCCACACCATTTTCTGATGTTGCGGTGCCCACCACAAAGTAGTTCGCTGCCACTAAAGCTTCGGCAATCGCTTTACCAATCCCGCGAGTTGCGCCTGTTACCAATGCAATTTTCTTTTCTTGACTCATAAAAAACCTCTATTAACCACAACGTTCAACCACCATCTCTAAATCCTCTTTCACTTGCGTGACAGGATCAAAAGGTGATGTTTGTTCCATTAATCGAATGCTCAATTGCTGCTTATTGCCGCTGAACTCTGGGTAGATCATTTTATCTCCCATGTCTAGGCGCACCAATTCAGCGTCCCATTTTACCGTTTTGTAAAATAGTCCTTGTTTAAAATGGCACACTTCTTGATCTGACAAAGCGCGCAACATCGATAAAACATAATTCAATGCTTTTTCTGTGGGCGCAAACTGCTTAAACCAACGATCCATGTGCTCTAAACGCAATCCGTGCTCAAAGCGCAACCAATGATGGAGGTTTGGCAAATCAAATGCGCCCAATCCGCCGGTCATTTTCAAACGCTGACGAACCACATTTAAAAAGATGTTTTCTTTGACTTCATCAAAAGCTTTCACGCTGCCAAAGACTAAATCTTGGCTGAGTTCTTTCATCTCTTGACGCTGTGCGTCACTGATCTCTTCTTTATATTGCAAACGATCTAACTGTTTGATCATCTCAATTTTTAAATTATTTTTCGAGATCACTTCCACTAAATCCACCAATGCTGACAATGCTGCAATCGTGCTAAATGGATTGTCATACTCAATGTGCGACTGGCTCTGTTTAAACAGCATCTCCGCACGCAACAAACGGCGAACACCCTCACTGAGAGGAAATTCATAAATCATAAATCATGTCACCCTATTCTTAGATGGTGCTAGACTATACTGTTTATCTAACTGTTTCAATACTTTTTGCGTATATTCAGCATTCGTATTGAGGATGATTGTATTCGCTAAAGCCCTGCGCGCCTGATTGCTTGGTTGAGAATCAATGATGCGTTTTGCCAAGGTTTCATCAATGTGATCACGCGCCATCACGCGCTCAAGCTGTATTTCTTCATCCACTTCAATCACTAGAATTTGATCGGCCAGCGCGACATATGGTGAGCCTTCATGCAATAGAGGCACCACCACTAAATCATATGAGCCATCGCCTGTGCCCAATAAATCTTGAACCCGCTGATGAATCAATGGGTGCATAATATTTTCCAGCGTTGTTTTATGGACGGGATCACTGAAAATCAATGCGCGCAATTGAACGCGGTCAATCACACCCGCTTTAAAAATTTCATCGCCAAAGGCAGCTTTAACCGCTGTGAGCGCTGTTTCAGAATAGGGATTGCCATCTTTTTGTAATAATTGACGCGCGATGACATCTGTATCAATCACATGTGCATTGAGCGTGCCCAAATAATTAGAGGCCAATGTTTTGCCAGAAGCAATGCCACCCGTCAGAACAATGATCTGTCGATCCATCATGAGGCAAGATAGAAAAAGGTGTGGGGCTCAATGCCAAAAAGTACAATCAACAAGGCAGCGAGCGCTAAAAATGGCCCATACGGAATCATACGATTTTTAGAAATCATCATCACTGCAATGCCCACGATCGCACCACTGATGGAAGAGAGCAAAATCACATTAAAGAGATTGCCTAAACCCAACCATGCGCCAAGGGCAGCCAATAGTTTAAAGTCGCCATTGCCCATGCCATCACGACGCAAAATAAGGCGCGCCACTTGATTGATGAACCATAAAGATAAATAGCCGACGATTGCACCTAAAAAGGCTTCCTGAAAATTAACATGAATCCAACCATAAAAACTCGACAATAAGCCAAGCCACATCAATGGTAAGGTCAATTGATCCGGCAATACGTAGAATTTGAGATCAATCAATGACAACGTCATCAAAATCCACATAAAAAAGACAAAGAGCGCGCCATTTAAATCTAAGCCCGTCACGTAAATCACGGCAACTGTTAATAATCCAGTGAATAACTCAACGAGCGGATATTGCACAGAAATAGGAGAATGGCAGCCTGAACATTTGCCCCTTAAAAAGAGCCAACCTAAGACAGGAATGTTTTCATACGCGCGGATTTTATGCCCACAGTTTGGGCAGCTTGATGCAGGCGTTGCTAAATATAGCAATCCTTTTGCGGGCAATACATCATGCTTTGTTAAGAGTTGATCGGCATTGTTACGGGACAAAATGCGATCTAAAATGGGAATGCCACTTTTAAAGCGATCGGGCTTTGCCGCCTCTTCACGCAAAAACCCTGAAATCACACGATAATCTTGATCAAACAGAATTTTAGGCAAACGATAGGCAACAACATTCAAAAAGCTGCCAATGGCAGCTCCGAGAATAAAAATTAAGATGAACAAGGGGATTTCTGCTTGCACTACATACCTTCAGCCATACTAAAGAGCGGTAAATACATCGCCACAACAATACCACCAACGAGCGAGCCTAGAATCACGATCAAAATCGGTTCAATCATTGACATCATCGCGCCCACGGCATTGTCGATATCTTCCATGTATAAGTTTGAAACTTTATTCAACATTTCAGATAAGTTACCGGATTTTTCACCAATGCCCACCATATAGCTCACCATATCGGGGAACATTTTTGATTGACGCATCGCAAAGTTTAACTCTTGCCCGATGGAGACGTTCGCATTAATTTTCTCAATTGCTTCTTTAAATACAGAATTACTGGTTGAATCCGCCACCGTTGTTAAGGCTGCAATCATTGGCGTACCTGCCTCATACATCGTCGCCAACGTACTTGCAAAGTTTGCACTGTTAGACAATACAATCAAATTACCAAAAATCGGGAGTTTAAGCACCACTTCATCAAATTTGCGTTTGAATTTTAAATTCGTGCGCAGTAAACGCTTAAAGAGATAAATGAAGACGCCAATGCCCATTAAGGTATAAATGAAGCCCCATGAGCGAATCCCTTCTGAAATGTTCACAACAAATTGCGTTGCACCGGGTAATTCCCTACCCTGCTCTTTAAACATGTCCGCAAAGACAGGCACCACTTTCCATAAAATTAAAGCGGTGATGCTTAACGCAATGAAAATAACGATGGCAGGATAAACCAATGCTTTTTTGATGGTTTTTTTGATGCGACTTGATTTTTCTAAGAAATCCGCAAGCTGCGCTAGAATGATTTCAAGTGTCCCTGAACGCTCACCGGCAGCCACTAAGCCCACATAGGTGCGATCAAAGATAAAAGGATGTTTTGCTAAAGCGTTCGACAAGCCACCACCGCGATCAACGTCGGTTTTGACTGTATACAATAATTCACTTAAAGCAATTTTAGATGCGCCTGAAGCCTGCATAGAGAGTGCTTCAGATAACGGTAGACCTGCTGCTAGCATCGTCGCCAATTGGCGCGTGAAGAGCATAATGTCATCGGGCTTAACCTTACCGCCCTTACCTTTTTTGACTTTAGCTTTGACAATTTTGAGTGGTTGAATGCCTTGGGCATTTAACAGAGATCTCACCTTAGTGGGAGACGCTGCTTTTAACACACCCTCAACACGATTACCTAACTTATCACGACCAACCCAATTATAGTCGACTTCTTTTCGATTATCTAAAGCCATAGGTTTCCATTCTTTATTAGTATAATGGTACCGACGCCCGGACTTGAACCGGGAAGCCTTTCAGCACTACCACCTCAAGGTAGCGTGTCTACCAATTCCACCACGCCGGCAATTAACTCAAACAGTATATATTAATTTTTCTATTTGTCTGCATAATTAATGCGCGATTTGCACATTAATTTATTTTGTTGAATTTTCTACAGGATCAACAGAAGGAACAGACAGATCTTCAATCGTTGGCACAATCGATACAGCTGGCACATCTAACACGCTCTCGCCTTCAATTGTGGCTTTTTTGCCATACAAGACCATCATGGAAAAACTGGTGAGGAAAAACACCACCACTAACCATTTTGTCATGCGTGCTAAAAAGTTACTTTTACCGGCAGCACCAAATACTGTACCAGAAGCTCCGCTACCAAAAGCCGTTCCTGCGTCTGCGCCTTTGCCGTGTTGAATCAAAACCAATCCGACAATACACAAAGCCACAATAACGTGAATCACTGTAATGATTGTTGTTAATACCATATTAAACCTTCAATGTTACTCAACACTTCGAATAATTTGTGAAAATACATCTGGTTTCAATGAAGCGCCGCCCACTAACACGCCATCAATATGGCTCATGGCCATATATTGTGCGGAGTTATCAGCCGTGACACTTCCACCATATAGAATACGTAAAGAATCGCGAATACTATCACTTTTACCAATTAATGTACAGAAAATAAACGCGTGCACTTCGTTGGCAATCTCTGCACTCGCTGACTTGCCTGTACCAATTGCCCAAACGGGCTCATAAGCTACAACAACGTTCTCAAATGCTTCCATGCCAATGCGCTGAACAACACTATTTAGCTGCGCTTCGATCACACTTTTCCAAGCATCGCTTTCGCGCTCTTCAAGGGTTTCGCCCACACATAAAATCGGGGTTAAACCATTTTTAAGGGCAAACTCTACTTTTTCTGCCACCACATCATTGGTTTCGCCAAAATATTGACGACGCTCTGAGTGACCGACAAGCACATATTGACAGCCAATGTCTTTGAGCATTTTGCCAGAGACTTCACCGGTATAAGCACCTTGATCAAATTTTGCTAAATTTTGTGCACTGAGCTGAATTTTACTCTCTTTTGCCCATAACGCCACTTGAGGCAAATACACAAAAGGTGGCGCGATCACCACATCATGATTGCTTTGATCGGCAGCATCTTTAATGCCATCGACGATTGTTTGAGCGAGCGCGATGTCGCCATTCATTTTCCAGTTTCCTGCAATCAACTTTTTCTTTTTCATAAGGCACCTATACATGTCTATTTTTAAAAGCCATTGTATGTTACTGCATTGTCACATTTTTTTATAGCCCCATAGGTTTATATTCCCTCAAAACCATGTAAAATGGGCACCTTATTTTTATTTTCCTGATGGCAGATGGACAAATTATGATACCAAAACGACTAAAGTCACTCTTCTCTTGTGATCTTTCAATCGACCTCGGAACAGCGAACACACTCATCTATGCTCGCGGACAGGGCATCATTTTAAATGAGCCGTCCGTTGTGGCTATGGAAAAAGATAAAAAAACAGGCCGTGAAAGAGTCGCCGCTGTCGGTCATGAAGCCAAACGCATGCTCGGCAGAACGCCAGATGGCATTGATGCATATCGCCCTTTAAAAGATGGCGTGATTGCTGACATCGAGCGCACAGAAGACATGCTCGGCAGCTTCATCAATCGCGTATTGCATAAACGTGCCTTCATTAAACCCACGCCACGCATCATTGTTTGTGTACCATCAGGTGCGACCCATGTGGAAAAACGCGCCATCAAAGAAGCCACAGAAGCATCCGGCGCCATTGATGTTAAACTAATTCCTGAACCCATGGCTGCTGCCCTTGGCGCAGGCATTCCGGTTCACGAAGCCACCGGTTCAATGATTTTAGACATTGGCGGTGGTACCTCTGAGGTGGCAGTGATCTCCTTAACAGGGATTGTGTATGCCAACTCCATCCGCATTGGCGGTGACCATTTTGATGAAGCCATCATTCAATATGTACGCCGCAACTATGGCATGCTCATTGGCGAGCCAACCGCTGAGCGCATCAAGCAAGATGTGGGCACAGCCTATCCACTCAATGAAGTGTTAGAGACACAAGTGCGTGGCCGTAACTTAAGCGAAGGCATTCCGCGCACATTTACCCTCACGTCCAATGAAATTTTAGAAGCCTTGATGGAGCCATTACAAGGCATCGTCAGCGCGGTGCGTTTAGCCCTTGAGCAAACACCCCCAGAATTGGCGGCTGACATTTCTGAGCGTGGCATTGTCATCACCGGTGGCGGCGCGCTTTTACGCAACATCGATCTACTCATCTCTGAAGAGACAGGATTAGATGCCATCATCGCAGATGATCCATTAACCTGTGTGGTGCGTGGCGGTGGTAAAGCCCTAGAAATGCAAGGCATGTATGGTTTAAACGCATTTGCACTTGAATAAATTGAATGACACAATCAAGCGCGCAAAAAAAGCAACTGATTCCGAACCAGAGCATCATCACCATTAAAATGGTGATTGCTGTGCTCGCGTCAGTTGTTTTGTTGTATTTAGATGCGCGCACGCTGCACACGATGCCCATTAAATCATCGGTCAATGCGGTCATTTATCCCATTAAATTATTGGCAGAGTTGCCAAGTTCACTCGGTAAACAGATTAAAATCTGGGCCAGTGATAAAAAAGAGCTCATCGACACCATCGAGCAATTACAAAATCGCCAATATATTTTAGAGTTTGAAGTGCAACGCAATGCAAGTCTACTGGCTGAAAATCGTCGTTTACGCATGTTATTGCGCTCTTCAAATACGTTGCAATATCCCTCGATCATTGCAGAGATCATGAGCACAAACACCAACCCTTATCGCTTCATTGTTGAGCTCAATCGCGGCAGCAATGATGCCGTTGAAGTGCATCAACCCATCATTGATACCTCTGGCGTCATCGGGCAGATCATTGAGGTCAATCCTCGTTCAAGTAAAGCGATTTTAATCTCAGATCCTCAGCACATTTTTTCTGTGCAAGTCAATCGCAATGGCATCCGCGGTCTTGCCCAAGGCACCGGCAACAGTCAATCATTAAACATTTTAAACATCCCCATTGATGAAGACATTAAAGTGGGGGATTTATTGATCTCCTCAGGCTTAGATCAACGCTTCCCACAAGGTTATCCTGTGGCGATTGTCACAAGCATTGAGCATGATCCCACCAATCACTTTGCCAAAATCAGCGCAAAGCCCACCGCAGAACTCAATAAAACGCGTGAAGTCTTGGTGCTCAAATCCATCGAACCTGATTTATCCCCCTTGCCTGAGGCTGCGGCACAATGAAGTACTATATTTTATTGATTGTTTCCATTGTATTAGGGTTGTCGTTAGAGCTCATTTCGCTCTCAAATTACCTTGAGCCCTTTCGCCCACAATTTTTATTGATGATCACGCTCTTTTGGCTCCATTACACCAAAAAACAATTCAGCATCCTCTCTGCGTGGAGTGTGGGTTTACTCTTAGACATCACCCTCTTTTATCCGCTTGGGCTCAATGCACTCATTTTCGCCATCACCGCTTACATCACAAAGCGCCACAACAAATGGCTCAACAGAATTTCCATCGGTCAGCTATCCTTAGCTTTTATGGGCTTTTATGTGTTACAAGTGTTACTCTCATTGATCATCAATAACATGGTGGGCAACACCAATGAGTTTAACTTCTGGATGTTTGGTTCCATTGTCACCTCCGCCCTCATTTGGCCATTGATTCTGACGTTATTGAACGAAGCTTGTCATATACTGAAGATCCCTTCTCGATAAAAACGTATGGTATTTTTCTCTAAAGTCATTGCGCGAAAAAAACGAAGTAAAGCAAAATTACAGATCATTTTTCGCAATCGCGTCCTGTTCATGCTGATCATCATCATTGCATGCTTTACGCTGCTGCTGACGCAGCTCTTTCATTTGCAAATCAATTTGCACCATAAATATGCCACCATGTCGGATTCTAACCGAATCCAGCTCATTCCGATGCCGCCTACCCGTGGACAAATCTTTGATCGCAATGGTGTGGTGCTCGCCACAAATGTGCCCTCATTTAATCTGACCATCACGCGTCAAAACACCTCAAAACCAGTGGCAGAGATCATCGAAACACTGTCGCAATGGGTGGATATTTCCGAGCAAGAGCTCAATAAATATTATCGCACCGATCGCGTCACTGCCCGCCAAACACCTGTGCCCTTAAAAGAGCAGCTCACTGAAGCTGAGATCAATCGCTTATCGGTCAATCTCTATCAGCTCGATGGTGTGGACATCTCCTCCCAACTCACGCGCTTTTATCCTGAATATAATACGGCGGTTCATGCGCTCGGCTATGTTGGGCGGATCGATCAAAACGACATGAAGGACATCGAGGCAAAAAACATTCAAAACCAATATCTTACCCTCACTCACATTGGTAAAAAAGGAGCGGAAAAAAGCTTTGAAGATGTTTTGCGTGGCACCATGGGTTTTGAAGAAGTGGAAACCAATTCCAATGGCCGCATCATTCGCCGTTTAGAACAAACATTGCCAACGCCAGGGCGTGACATCTATCTGACCCTAGACATGCGTCTACAAAAAGTGGCAGAAGAGGTGCTCGGTGATCACACAGGCGCCATTGTGGCATTTGATCCCAAAACTGGCGAAGTGCTTGCGTTTGTCTCAAAACCCAATTACAACCCCAATCTTTTCGTCAATGGCATCAGCCATAAAGACTTTGATGATTTAAACAGCAACCCTGATAAACCTTTCTTAAATCGAGTCATGCAAGGGCGCTATCCGCCAGGCTCCACCATTAAGCCACAAATTGCCTTAGCCGGTTTAGAGGCAGGCATCATCACGGCAACCTCCCACATCAATTGCCAAGGATTTTTCCAAGTGCCCGGCAATAAACATAAATTCCGCGATTGGCGCCGTTGGGGGCATGGGAAAGTGAATTTATACCTATCCCTCGTGCAATCGTGCGATGTTTATTATTATGATCTTGCTTATAAAATGGGCATTACACCCATGACGGATTTTTTAAAGCAGTTCTATTTAGGCCAGCCCACTGGCATTGATTTATTAGGGGAAAGCCGCGGCGTGCTGCCAACGCCTGAATATAAACGATTGAACTTCAATCAACCTTGGTTTGATGGGGAAACCGTCACCGCGGGCATTGGGCAAAGTTATTGGCTGACTACGCCTTTACAAGTCAACCAAGCCACCACAATTGTCGCCCAGCGTGGCAATGCATTTGTGCCCCATATTTTGCATGCCATCCGCAATCCTAGCACCAATGAAATGGTGATCAATGAACCTGTGCCCATTGAACCCATACACGTCAGTCGCCCTGAATATTGGCAAAGCATCATCGATGGCATGGTGGGTGTTGTGCATGACAATAAAGGCACTGCGCGGCGCATCGCCACCGGTTTAAATTATAAGATTGCTGGTAAATCAGGGACTGCACAAGTCAAATCCATTGCCCAAAATGCTGTTTACAATAAAGATGCATTGGCGAAAAAACATCATGATCACGCATGGTTCACAGCCTTTGCACCAGCGAATGATCCTAGCATTGTGGTGACAGTTTTTTTAGAAAATGGCGGCTCGGGCTCAGGCGTTGCCGCGCCGCTTGCTAAAGAGGTGATCCATGCCTGGATGACGCACTTTAAAGCCCCCCTACAAACCCCTAAAACCAATGCAAAGGCAGGTGAATAATGCAACGCTTTGACGCACATCTCGCCCCTAGACCCAAAGGTTTATTGGCGCTTTTTCATTTAGACACCACGCTATTTTTACTGCTATTGACCGTCTGCGCCTGTGGCCTTGCGATTTTATACAGTGCCTCTGGCAGTAACTTTGACATTGTGCAAGCCCAAGCGTTACGCATGATCATCGGCATCATCGCCATGATGATCATCGCTTTCATTCCGCCCCATGTGATCAAAAGCCTGACGCCCTACTTTTTTGGCATCACCCTCATTGCGCTTGCCCTGATTTATGTGGTGGGCGTTGAGGTCAATGGCTCACACCGTTGGCTTGATTTAAAAGTGGTGCGTTTTCAACCCTCTGAATTTGCTAAATTAGCCGCCCCAATGATGGTGGCTTACTTCCTTAGCAATCGCAGTTTACCACCGAGTTTTATCAACATCATATTGGCACTCATCATCACCCTTATGCCCTTTGCATTGGTGTTGCGTCAGCCTGATTTAGGCACAGCGCTTTTGATTCTCTTTGCCTGCATCACGGTGATTTTTTTCAGTGGCTTATTGTGGCGTTACATCATCGCAACCCTTGTGATTGTGGGCAGTGCGCTGCCATTTGTGTGGGAATTTGGATTACAAACCTATCAAAAAAGCCGCATTTTAACGCTGCTCAATCCTGAATCTGATCCCCTTGGTAAAGGTTATCAAATCATTCAGTCTAAAATTGCCATTGGCTCAGGTGGCATGTATGGCAAAGGCTGGCTCAACAGCACACAAGCCTCCTTAAAATTCCTACCAGAATCCTCAACCGATTTTATCTACGCCATCACCGCTGAAGAATTTGGTTTTGTGGGCATCGCCTTTTTGTTATCCTTGTACTTTATGATCATTTTGCGTGCCTTTTACTTAGTCAATCGATCGACAACGCCCTTTAATAAACTGATTGGCGGATCAATTACGGCATGCTTCTTCTTTTACATCTTCGTCAATGCTGGCATGGTCAGCGGTTTATTACCAATTGTGGGCGTGCCATTGCCCTTCATCAGTTACGGGGGTACATCCATTGTGACCTTGTTCATCTCATTTGGTATAATCATGAGCATTTTCGCCCACCCCGAGCCTAAAAAAGAAAAGGAATACACAACGTGAAACGACTCAATCTATGGTTAGCCTGTTCAACGATCCTATTCATCAGTGCATGCTCAACCGCACCGACGCCAACGCGCACAGCGCATCCTGAGCAAGCGGTGCCCCGTGCACAAACCCATTTAGCAGAACGGGCAGATGTGGCAAATTTCATTGAAAAAACCCATCAATCCACCGGCATTGATCAAGCATGGCTCACACAAACCATGAACCGTGCATCGATTAAACCCACGATTGTTGAGGCGATGAATCGCCCTGCGGAAAAAATGAATTGGGGTCGCTATCGTCCCATTTTCATGACAGAACAGCGCATCAATCAAGGGGTGGCGTTTTACCATCAATATCAATCCGCCTTAGAACGTGCTGAACGCGAATATGGCGTCTCGGCTGCTGTGATTGCCGCCATCATTGGTGTAGAAACCGGTTATGGCACCAATAAAGGCAATTGGGCGGTGGTGGATGCACTCGCAACCTTGAGCTTTGAATATCCGCGTCGTGCTGAGTTTTTCTCTAAAGAGCTTGCCAATTTCCTTAAAATCGCTTACGGCATGAAACGTGATCCCTTCAGCTTTAAAGGCTCCTATGCTGGCGCAATGGGTTATCCGCAATTTATGCCCTCAAGCTATTTACAATATGCGGTTGATTTTGATGGCGATGGCGTGAAAGATTTATGGGACAATCCTGTGGATGCCATTGGCTCTGTGGCCAACTATTTATCTAAACATGGTTGGCAGCGCAATGGTCCATTGATTGCTAAAGTCGATGTCACCAATCCTCAGGCAGTGGCCAGCTATTTCCAACGTGGGCGCGTATTGCCACCGAAAACAAGCCTAGCGAAGCTTAAATCCTTAGGCGTTAAAACCAATCTGACCACCACCCTACCTGTGACTTTGATGGACTTTGAAGTCTCCCCAAATCATTATGAATATTGGTTGGGCTTTCATAACTTCTATGTGATCACCCGTTACAACCATTCAAATATGTATGCGTTGGCGGTTTCTCAATTGGCCAATGCCATCAACGAAAGAAAATAATGATGCGTAAACCTCTGTTACTTGTCGCCGCTTTAGTCCCGCTCATCATTGCAGGCTGTAGCAGTGCACCAAAAACCGAACAAAACAGCCATGGTGCCGTGCCGAAAAAAGAGCCCGTCAGTAAATATGGCAACCCGAAAAGCTATCAAGCCCTTGGGCAGACGTATCATGTCAAAGAAACCTCAAAAGGCTACAGCGAAACGGGCATTGCTTCTTGGTATGGGAAAGATTTCCATGCTAAGCGCACTTCAAGCGGCACGCCTTATAATATGCATGCTTATTCAGCGGCGCATCGCACATTGCCCATCCCCACTTATGTGCAAGTGACAAATCTTGAAAATGGTAAATCCGTCAATGTGCGCGTTGATGATCGCGGACCTTTTGCGAAAGGCCGCATCATTGATCTGTCCTATCAAGCCGCTAAAGATTTGGGCATGATCGGCAAAGGGACAGCGAAAGTGCGCGTGGTGGCATTAAAGCCTTACCAACACTTAAACTCTGAAAAAGCAGCCTATGGGCACACATACATTCCAGAGGCCACCGATGTGATCTCCGATTCCCATGGTGATTCTCTGGTCAATAATGATGCGCCGATCTTGCCAAAGCATGATGCTAATGGCAATTACACCATTCAGCTCAATGCCTACAGCAGCCCTTACAATGCGAGCAATTTTAAAGAGCAAATTCAGCAAGCCTATCAATTGCCCACCGAAGTTCATTACGACGGACAGTTTTACCGCGTGATTGTTCATCGTTATAATACCCAACAAGCAGCCGATGAAGCAGCATTGGCCCTCAAAAAAGAGGGTTTATCGGCAAAAACCTTCCACATTCAGTCATAAACATAGAGTCGATTCATGAAAAAAATTCTACTGGTTTGTCTTTCGATTTTTTCAACTGCGAGCTTTGCTCAGCAATTGCCCCCGATTCACGTCAATGTCCCCGTCAAAGCATGGGTGATCATGGATTATGACACTGGCGAAATCTTAGCCGATTACAATGGCAAAGAGCGCCTTGAGCCTGCAAGCGTCACCAAAGTGATGACAAGCTACCTCATCGCCGAAGCGTTAGACAAAGGCGTCATTGCGCCCGATGCTAAAGTGAGCATCTCGCCATATGCCCAATCTCAAGAAGGTTCACGCATGTTTGCAGAAGCAGGCACACAGATCACCGTGCATGATTTAGTGCTTGGCCTTGTGATTCAATCAGGCAATGATTCATCGATTGCTTTAGCAGAATATCTACGTGGCAGTGAGCCCAATTTTGCCGTTGAGATGAACAAAAAAGCCAAAGAACTTGGCATGAATGACACCAATTTCATGAATGCTTCAGGTTTACCGCATCCGAATCATTACAGCAGCGCCTATGATCTTGCTGTTTTGTCGCGCCATTTGATTCAAGATTTCCCAGAACATTATGAAATCTACTCACACAAATCCTTCACATGGAATGGCATCACACAAAAGAACCGCAACACTTTATTGTGGACAGATCCAAGTGTGGATGGTATCAAAACAGGCCACACCCGTTCAGCGGGCTATAACTTAGCCTCAAGCGCCATTCGTAATGGCTTTCGCGTGATTGTTGTGGTGCTTGGCACAAACAGCGAAAAAGAGCGCGCTCAGTTATCGACAGAGCTTTTGAACTATGCGTTTATGAACTTTGAGCACAAAAAATTATACGATGCTGACCAAGTGATTTTGCAATCCCCCATTCATGAAGGGGAAAGCAACAGCGTGAATTTAGTGTCGGATAAAAACATCTACATCACTTATCCGCGTGGTCAATATGACAATTTACGTGCGAGCGTTGAGGTGAAAAAACCCCTCATTGCGCCTGTCGAAAAAGGTCAAAAAATTGGCGAATTCATCGTTAAAAATGGCACACAAACCATTTTAAACACCCCACTTTATGCACAAGAAACCGTGGAACAAGCAAGCTTTATGAAGCGTTATTGGGATCAGTTTAAATACAAATTCCAAAACAAATTCCAAAAGCTAAAAGCACAAATCATGTGATCGAAATAACTCGAACTATTTGTAGTAAACTTGTAGCATTCTTGTATAATATTCAACTTTATTATTTAACTTTATTACACTGACACTCATCCTGGAGATTGAAATGATCGATAAGATTAAGGCCTTTTTGCAATCACACAATATTGTAGCATCGGAGATTATTTATAATCCGAGTTATGATGTGCTGTTTGAGGCAGAAATGGATCCATCATTAACTGGCTATGAAAAAGCAACCTTAACCAATCTAGGTGCGCTGGCAGTGGATACAGGTATTTTCACTGGTCGTTCCCCAAAAGATAAGTTCATCGTCAAAGATGCAACCACTGAAAACACTTTATGGTGGAATGGTACCGGTGGCGTTAAAAATGATAATGATCCCATTACGCAAGAAGTGTGGACAGAGTTAAAAGATGTGGTCACGCATCAATTGACAGGCAAAAAACTCTACATCATCGATGCATTTTGTGGTGCAAACAAAGACACGCGTTTAAGCGTACGCTTCATCACAGAAGTGGCATGGCAAGCACATTTTGTGAAAAACATGTTCATTCGCCCAACGGAAGAAGAGCTCAAAACATTTGAACCTAACTTCACCGTGATGAATGGCGCAAAATGTACTGATGAAAACTGGAAAGAACACGGTTTACACTCAGAAAACTTCGTAGCATTTAACTTAACTGAAAATGTTCAATTGATCGGTGGTACATGGTACGGCGGCGAGATGAAAAAAGGTCTCTTCTCTGTCATGAACTACTTATTGCCATTAAAAGGCATTGCCTCCATGCACTGCTCTGCAAACGTGGGTAAAGATGGCGATGTGGCCATCTTCTTTGGTTTATCTGGCACAGGTAAAACCACATTATCTACAGATCCAAACCGCGAATTGATCGGTGATGATGAACACGGCTGGGATGATGATGGCGTGTTTAACTTTGAGGGCGGCTGCTATGCAAAAACCATCAATTTATCTAAAGATCATGAACCTGAAATTTATGGCGCAATCCGCCGTGATGCATTGTTAGAAAACGTTGTGGTGTTAGAAGATGGCACTGTAGATTTCAACGATGGTTCTAAAACAGAAAACACGCGTGTGTCTTACCCGATTAACCACATTGAAAACATTGTGGAGCCGATCTCTAAAGCAGGTCCTGCACAAAAAGTGATCTTCTTAACGGCAGATGCATTTGGCGTGTTCCCTCCAGTGTCTAAATTAACCCCAGAGCAAACGCAATACTACTTCTTATCAGGCTTTACTTCAAAAGTTGCCGGTACAGAACGCGGCATTACTGAGCCAACACCCACATTCTCAGCATGTTTTGGCGCAGCATTTTTATTGCTTCACCCAACACAATACTCAGATGTATTGGTGAAGAAAATGCAAGAATCAGGTGCAGAAGCTTACTTAGTGAACACAGGTTGGAACGGCACAGGTAAACGCATCTCATTGAAAGATACGCGCACCATCATCAATTCCATCATCAGCGGTGAAATTGATCAGTTGCCATCTAAACACATTCCGATCTTCAATTTAGAAGTGCCAACTGAATTACCAAATGTTGATCCTAAATTGTTAGATCCACGTGATACTTATGCCAACGCTGCTGAATGGGAAGCAAAAGCAGATGATTTAGCGAGCCGCTTCATCAAAAACTTTGCCCAATACACAGACACAGATTTAGGCAAATCTTTAGTGGCTGCTGGCCCACAAAAAGATTAATGCATCTCTAATCTAATAAAAAACCCTCAGAATTGAGGGTTTTTTTATGCTCATCGATTGAGCTTTAAGATTTTAAATTGATGATTCTCATCAATCTTCGTCAATTGTAGCCCCGTGCCTTTAATGAGGTGCTCGACTTTTAAAAATCGATTCATCACAAGCCACGCTTGCCCTTTTCTAGTGAGCAAACGCTCAATGGTGGCTAAGAACTTCAATGTTAAGGCTTCAGAGGTGTCAAAACCTTGATGAAAAGGCGGATTACACACAATCATCTCAAAGCTGCGATCAGCTAAAGTCTGCCCGCAATCAGCTAAAATTACCTCACCTTGCACACCATTTTTAGCAAAGTTTAAGCGGCACATCTCAACTGCGGTGACGTTATTGTCCGTCGCCACATAATGGGTTGCCGGAAAGTGCTGCGCTAAACGCAGAGCAATCAAACCATTGCCGCAGCCTAAATCTAACACTGCATTTGGCAAAGTCGAAAGATTCTCTAACATCACATCGCACAGCCATGCACTGCCCGCATCGATCTTCTCTGCCCCATACACACCTGCTTTGCCCACAATTGTTAAACCTAAGTCATTGGTAACATTGAGGGTGTTTTGATAGCCACGATCTTCAATCGCCGCAGCATTCGCCGCAGTGACGCTAAATTCTGCAATGCGTAGCCCTTTGCCTAATAACTCTTGCTCGATGAGTTCACCGGTGGCTTTTTCAATCTTTTTAAAGGTGTTTTTAATCCCTTCATCGTTAAAGCCCACGCAAATTAAGCGCCCATTTCGCTTTAAGACACGCAATGATTCACGCACCATATGATTGAGCAATGCCTTAGATTTAGGCACGCGCAAATACACTGCATCAATGCTGTGATCGGCGTACGATGCACAATCATAATCCGATAAATTCACCGTGCAATGCTCAGCTAAGTAATCTGCAATGTCAATGCGGTTGGTGATGGCATCTGTCACATTGATCATCAATGGGCGATTTGCCACATCATAATTTTCATCCACAAACCAAAGACTTTGATCAAAGGTTTGATGGGCAGCGCGCTGATAAAGGGCGCTAAATGCATCTTGCATCATGCAAACTCCTCAATCTCTGCTTCTGTTAATGCTCGGAAATCCCCTTCAGCGAGATCGCCAAGGGTGATGGCACCAATTTGTAAACGGTGCAAATCAATCACTTCATTGTCCACAGCTTTGAGCATGCGTTTGACTTGATGGAATTTGCCTTCACAAATGGACAGCTCAATTTCATTGTCTGCTAAACGTACCACTGTCGCGGGCAATGTGGTTTCACCATTGCCAAGGGTGACGCCTTTTTCTAAGGCAGCAATGGCATCATCTGACAATGGCATTTGTGTCATCACGCGATAACGCTTAAAGCACGCTTGGCTTGGGTGCGCGACTCTGTGCGACCATTGACCATTATTCGTGATGAGCACTAAGCCCGTGGTGTCCACATCTAAGCGCCCTGCGCAATGCATCTCCACATGACTAAAATCTTCTAACAATTGATAAATGGGAATGCCGCCATCATGAATGTGGCTAGACACATAACCCTTCGGTTTATTGAGCATCCAATAGTAGAATTCTTGGTAAACAAGCGGCTCTTGGCCATAAAAAACTCGATCCACAGCAAGATCGAGTTGATGTTTTGCTTGTTTGACCATTTCCCCATTGACGCTCACTTGTTTGCTTTTAAGAATGCTTCTGGCCGTTTGGCGAGAAACCCCTAAAGTCTTTTGTAGGAATTGATCTAAACGCATAAATTATGGAACATACGCAATCAGTTCAACTTCGCACAATACATCTTTTGGCAAACGCGCCACTTCGAAGCATGAACGTGCAGGCAAGCTTTCACCTAAATAATGAGCATAGATTTCGTTAAATGCTGCGAAATCTTCCATATTGTCTAAATAACAGGTGGCTTTGATCACTGTATCAAAGCTTGCGCCGGCTTCTTCAAGCACGGCACGTAAATTTTCAAATACGCGCTGGGCTTGAGTTTTCACATCATTGCCCACAACAGCACCGCTGTCTGGATCTAATGGGATTTGACCCGATGTGAACAATAAATCTTTAAACACTTGTGCTTGTGAATAAGGGCCAACGGCTTTTGGCGCTTTTGGTGAATCAATCACTTTTTTCATCATAGTCTCCATATCATTAACTTAAACAAGACCGCATCATTAATCCGTGGTGACACGCAATAACTCATCGATGCTGGTCACCCCTTCTACTACTTTTTTGATGGCAGATTGACGAATGCTATCCACCCCTTCTAAACGAGCCTGTTCTGCAATATCAACGGCGCTCGCTTTGTCTAAAATCATGCGCTCCATGGTATCAGAAATGGGCATCACTTCATAAATACCGACGCGTCCTTTATAACCTTTGTTACACATCTCACAGCCCACAGGACCATAAATTTGTCCCGCAGCTTGCATCGCAGAAAAGCCTAAGCTTTCCAACACTTTTGACTCAATGCGCACCGGCTCCTTACAGTAAGAACATAAACGGCGGGCTAAGCGCTGCGCGATGATCAAATGCACAGTTGAGGCAATGTTGAAGGTTTCCACACCCATGTTGATCAAACGGGTGAGGGTTTCAGGCGCTGAGTTTGTATGCAAGGTTGATAACACCAAGTGACCCGTTTGCGCCGCTTTAATGGCAATGTCCGCCGTTTCTAAGTCACGAATCTCACCCACCATGATGATGTCCGGATCTTGACGAAGGAAGGATTTCAATGCCGCCGCAAAGTTCAGCCCCACTTTTGGATTCACTGGCACCTGATTGATGCCCTCTAAGTTGATCTCAACAGGATCTTCTGCAGTGGAAATATTGGTGGTCGGCTGATTGAGAATGCCTAAACAGGTGTAAAGCGTCACCGTCTTACCCGAACCTGTGGGCCCTGTGACCAAAATCATCCCTTGTGGTTTTTGAATGGCTTCTAGAATGTTTTTCTTTTGAATGTCACTGAAGCCCAAAATCTCGATGTTAAGGTTCGCAGCTGAGCTGTCTAAAATACGCATAACGATCTTCTCGCCCCAAAGGGTCGGACAGATGCTCACACGAAAGTCAATGATGCGACCTTTCAAATCCACTTTAATACGACCATCTTGTGGCACGCGCTTTTCGGTGATGTCTAATTGGGACATGACTTTAATACGCGCCGCAATTTGATCTCTAAAGCTATCTGGCGGTGTATATACCTCTTGCAATACGCCATCGATGCGAAAGCGTACGCGATAACTGTGTTCATACGGTTCAAAGTGCAAATCCGACACACCGCGCGTAATGGCATCGGCCAATACGCCGTTAATGAAGCGCACGATCGGTGAATTGTCTTTGTCACTCATCAAGTTATAAGTGACCGATGCATCCGGATCTGTGGCTTCTTCTTTCTTTTGCGTCTCCATTTGGGTGAAGATGCTTTGCAACTTCTCACGGTTCACGCCGCCATACGATTCAAAGTGTGCCACCAATTGCATCGGCGCCACTAAAATGGGCTCAATGATGGCGCGTGACTTAAAGCGCAATGTTTCAAGCATGCGGCTATCCGTCGGATCCGCCACCGCCACATAAAGCGTGCCATTTTTCATGCGAAGCGGAAATACAAGGTTTTTTTCCATCTCTTCTGTGGACAACAGCTCAGGCGGTTTTGTGCGTAGATCAAATGCTCTAAAGTCAAAACGCGGCAAGTTTGACAAACTCTGCGTCACTTCAAACAGCGCTTGCGGCGCAATGTTCAAGGTGATCAATGCTCGCATTAAGGAGCATTTATCGGCCTGCATGATGGTATCGGCTCGGTCTAAGTGCGCTTCGGTCACCAATCCTTTTTCCATCAATGCCTTCACAAGGCCATTGTGCATCAATCGCATCAATGAAGGACTCTTCGGTTGCGCTGCATCATTCGTATTATTTTGCGTTGGATTTATAGCCACACCAGATTCTCACTTTTAAAGGTCAATCGATTCATGGGTTTGATTATAGCGAATTATTGCCACCTTAGAAATAGAGATGCACTCTTTCTTCTAGGGGCGTTGGGTGTATAATGGTTTCCTTTTAGATATGGTAGATGAATGATTGAGCTGACTTTTCCAGACAACAATGAACGCCTCGCAAATCTCTGTGGCAATTTAAATGCCCATTTACATTTAGTGGAGAGACATTTTGCTGTGGAGATTGCCAATCGTGGCACTCAATTTAAAATCATTGGGGAAGAAAAAGCCGAAGCTGCGGCTAAATTGGTTTTAGAACACCTGTATGATGCCACCGCTGAAGAAATTTTAGATGAAGACGTGGTGCGTTTAACCCTTCATGGCGCGAACTTTGATGTTGCCTCTGCCATCAATACGGCACACACTCAGCGCAAAGAAGTGGTCTTAAAAAATAAGCGCGGCATGATCCGCGGGCGCAGCCTCAATCAACAACAATATCTCAATGAAATTTCAGAAAATGCCATCAACTTTGGCATTGGCCCTGCCGGTACCGGTAAAACATTTTTAGCGGTGGCTTCCGCCGTTGATGCCTTAGAACGCCAAACCATTCGCCGCATCATTTTAGTGCGCCCTGCCGTTGAAGCCGGTGAGCGTTTAGGCTTTTTACCGGGTGATTTGACACAAAAAGTCGATCCATATTTGCGCCCTTTATATGATGCATTGTATGAAATGCTGGGTTTTGAAACGGTGCTCAAACTCATCGAGCGCAACGTGATCGAAATCGCGCCCCTTGCTTTTATGCGTGGTCGCACTTTAAACGATGCCTTCATTATTTTAGATGAAGCGCAAAACACAACCGTTGAACAGATGAAAATGTTCCTCACCCGTTTAGGGTTTAACTCAACGGCGGTGATTACAGGCGACATCTCCCAAATTGACTTACCTAAGCATGTCAAATCAGGGCTTAAAAATGCCATGCATGTGCTTGAGGGCGTCGAAGGCATCTCCATGACGTTCTTTGACTCAAAAGATGTGGTGCGCCATCCGCTTGTGGCCAAAATCATCAATGCCTATCAAAAGGCTGAGGACAACAGTCATGAGTGATTTAGTGCTAGATGTACAAAATGCATCCACCCATCCAAGCATCCCAACGGATGATCAATTAGCAATTTGGGTCAATAATGCCCTGTCCTTCATCGCCATTGATGAGCCAACTGTAGAACTCACCATTCGTTTTGCAGATGATGAGGAGATTCAAGCCCTCAACCACACCTATCGCGCCAAAGATAAGCCCACCAATGTACTCTCTTTTCCTTCAACATGTAATCTGCCAGAGAGTGATGTCTATTTTCTTGGGGATTTAATCATCTGTTTGAGCGTGGTGGAAGCGGAAGCCATTGAGCAAGAAAAAACCTTCGACCATCACTTAGCCCACATGGTGACACATGGTGTCTTGCACCTTTTAGGCTATGATCACATCATCGATGAAGAGGCCGAAGAGATGGAAAGTTTGGAAATTGAGATTTTAGAGGCGTTATCCATCAAAAATCCTTACGAAATTTGAGTATAATGTCACCTCCTAGGAGGTAGACATGTCATTTAACCCATTAACCATTACATTTTTCTTATACATATTTGCGATGATCGCCATTGGCTTCATCGCTTATCGCGCCACGCAAAATTTATCCGATTATATTTTAGGGGGTCGCAGCCTTGGCAGTGTGGTCACTGCATTATCTGCCGGCGCCTCTGACATGAGCGGTTGGCTCTTAATGGGCTTACCCGGCGCGATTTATTTAGCAGGCTTATCAGAATCATGGATCGCCATCGGCTTAACCCTCGGTGCGTATTTAAACTGGCTATTTGTGGCAGGACGCCTTCGCGTCTTTACTGAATTCAATAACAATGCCTTAACATTGCCAGACTATTTCCATAGCCGCTTTGAAGATGACAAACGCTTATTGAAAATTTTTGCTGCCCTCATCATCCTATTCTTCTTTTTGATCTACTGTGCCTCTGGCATTGTGGCAGGCGCACGCTTATTCCAAAGCACCTTTAACATGAATTATGATACGGCTCTTTGGGTGGGCGCTTTGGCAACCATTTTATATGTATTCATTGGGGGCTTTTTAGCCGTCAGTTGGACAGACACCATTCAAGCGACTTTGATGATCTTTGCATTGCTTTTACTGCCCACCATGGTGATCCTCTCCTTGTCTGACCTTCCGCAAACGATGGAGATCGTATTAAAAGAAAATCCTAACTTCATGAACATCTTCCACAACATGACCACCATCGGCATCATCTCCCTTTTAGCATGGGGATTAGGTTATTTTGGTCAGCCACACATTTTGGTGCGCTTTATGGCGGCTGAATCTGTGAACACCATTCCAAAAGCCCGCCGCATCTCCATCACCTGGATGGCCTTGTGTCTATTTGGCGCCATCTGCATTGGCTTTTTTGGCCGTGCATACTTTACACAAAATGCAGCCATTGCTGGCATCGTCAATGGTGATTCTGAAAAAGTCTTTATGGAATTGGCCAAATACCTACTCAATCCTTGGGTGGCAGGCATTGTGTTATCAGGTGTATTGGCAGCAGTGATGAGTACGTTGAGCTGTCAGCTCCTTGTATCATCAAGCGCCTTAACTGAAGATTTATACAAAGGATTCTTTAGACGCAATGCCTCAGATAGAGAACTTGTGTGGGTCGGTCGCTTTATGGTGTTCATGATTGCAGCGATCGCCATCTTCATTGCCAAAGATCCGAACAGTAAAGTCTTATCCTTAGTCTCCTACGCTTGGGCAGGCTTTGGGGCAGCATTTGGTCCTGTGGTGATTTTATCCCTCTTATGGAAAGGCATGACGCGTAATGGTGCTTTAGCGGGCATGATCGTGGGTGCATTGTCGGTGATTGTGTATAAAAACATCGTCCCGATTTATATTTCCCTCACTTATGGCGGCTTAACAGATGATCAATACCAAAACATCAGCCAAGGCCTATTTGACAGCGTGCCGATTTTATCATTGTATGAAATCATCCCAGGCTTCATTTTAGCCACGATCGCCATTGTGGTGTTCAGCAAACTCGGTCAACCTGCATCAAACACCATGCAGCAGCGCTTTGATGATGCCACAAAAGCTTACTTACAATAATCCTTGATTTGCCCCTTCATTGGGGCAATTTTTTAATGGAGATTTTTTATGAAGAGTGTTGGCATCATTGTTGTGTTTTACAATCTCTCTGACTATGTCACATCTTGCTTAACGGCAATCGCTGAGCAAAGCCATGCAGATTTTACCTGCTACTGCATTGATGATTGCTCCACCGATGACACCTTTGCAAAACTCACGGCCTTTAGCGAAAAAGATCCACGCTTTGTGGCCATACAAAATGAGCGCAATTATGGCTCACCGTGCCATTCGCGCAATGTGGGTCTAGAAAAAATACAACCGTGCGATTACTTCATGATTCTCGATGGCGATGATTTGCTGCATCCTGAGGCTTTAAAAGTGAGCTTAGCCGTCATTGAATCCTCTGATACCCTCGATTGCGTGGCGTTTGATAAGGTCTTATTCAGTGATGAGAATCACATTCAGCCTGTTGCGATTCCTTCGCCCTTACCTATTACGGTTTATCATGATGGTTTTGTGCGCTTTTTAGATAAAGATGCCCATTCGCCGCAAGCAAATGTTTGGAATAAACTCTACCGAACTGAGCGCTATCGTCATGAGCGCTTTTGTGAAGAGATCTTCTATGAAGATGATGTATTCTACACGCTACAAATCCTCGCAAACACGCGTGATTATGCGTTCATTGACTTGCCACTCTATTTTTATCGCAGGCACCCGAGCAGTGTGACGTCAAGTTTAAAACATCAACGTTATCTCAATGATGCCACCCGCCGCCTACAATATACGTATGATTACTTTTTTAAAGCGCCGCGCATTTCTCAAGCAATGGCAGCGCGCCTCAAACAACAGATGGCAGAGGATGCGTATCGGATGCTTGTGAGCAAAATCATCCGTAAAACTAAAGAACCTGAACTCAAAGCCATGCTTTTCCCCATTGCTCAAGCAAACTTTACCCGCTTAATCACAGAACAAATGATCGATTTACAGGATTTACCCTTCATCAAACGCATCGTTGCCAAGCTCTTTTTAAACAACCACATCAAGACCGCTTGGCTCCTTGCAAAGATTTTTGGCTGATCAATAAAAAAACCGTTGAATCATCAACGGTTTTTTTTATTCAATTCACTTTATTAACGTTGCTGTAAACGCAAAGCATCAATGCGCTCTTCTAATGGTGGATGCGTACTGAATAAGTTCGCAACTTTACCAGAGATGCCAAATGCTGCCATATTGCCCGGCAAATCTTCGTTCGCATGACCGCGCTGTAAGGCTTGCAATGCGCCAATCATTTTATCGCGCCCTGCTAAACGTGCACCGCCTTCATCAGCTTTAAATTCACGCTTACGGCTGAACCACGCCACAATGATGCTTGCTAAGAAGCCAAAAATGATCTGCAATACAAACGAGACAATGAAGAATGTGCCACTGTTTTCAACTGGTGCCTCATCATCGTTATTCCCTTGCAAGGCTGATGTGATGATGTTCGCCACAATGCGTGATAAGAAGATCACAAAGGTATTCACCACGCCTTGGATTAAAGTTAAGGTCACCATGTCACCATTGGCAACGTGGGCAACTTCATGACCGAGCACTGCTTCGATTTCATCTCGATTCATTGTGTGCAATAAACCTGTGCTGACGGCCACAAGGGCTGCATTTTTATTCGCGCCCGTTGCAAAGGCATTCGGGTCAGCTGACTCAAAAATACCCACATCCGGCAAACCAATGCCTGCTTCTTTTGCTTGGCGATGCACTGTATCCACAAGCCATGCTTCCATTTGGTTAGAAGGCTCGGTAATAATGTGCACACCCATGCCATGGATGGCCATTTTTTTTGACATTAATAAAGAGATGATGGAGCCGGTAAAGCCCACCACCGCTGCGGCAAGCAACATTGGCAATAAACCTTGGCCACCGTTTAACGCACCGCTCAAACCGGTGACGGATAAAATCACTGTGATGACTGCAATCACCGCAACGTTCGTCACTGTCCATAATAAAATACGTTTAAACATAAAACTCCCTCTTAAAAACTCAATGGATTCATGAATGCTATCAGTTTAGTCTATTTTCAAGTGCTGCGTCAGCCTTACGGCGTAAAAATCTTTCGCGTAAGCCCAAGATCAAAGGCACCCAAATCAATACTGCCCAAAAACTGCCATAAAATGCCACATGGGTATTGATCGGCATCATGGCAATGAATGCCACCGCCAACCATACTGAAAAATAGGGGGCAGACAACAACAGCCACAATACACTGAACACCACAATGAGGTAACAAATAAAGCCCACAGTACCTGTTTCTGACAATACTTCTAAACCATGAAAATGTGGGAAGAAAGCTTCATCATGCGCACCTTTTAACTCTTGGGGCTGCTCTGTAAAGGTTTGATGAAAGCTGCCTGTGCCTGCGCCAATCACAGGATATTCTTGATAATGTTTCCAAGCAAATTCCCACAACACTAAGCGTGCAGAAGATAGTTTATCAAACCATTCATAACTGCCAAATTCCACAGTGGCCGCACCATTTGGATTCACCAAGCGATTTTTCACCATCGGAATTTGTGTGATGCTCCCTGCAACGACGATACACAATCCTAATGCCACAATGACGCGCTTCCAAGAGATCTTTCGATGGATCAACAACCACAATAATAACAAGCCACCGCTGACCAATAAAGAGACCCAACCTGCGCGTGCACCGGCCACAAAAATGGCAATCAAAGCACAAGCCGTAATGACTAACCATGCAAAGCGTCCGCGATTTTTAGCCGCAAAGCTCTGATAGGTTTGATAGAAAATGATGGGCGTCAATGTGCCGAGCACATAGCCTAAATGGTAAAACTGAAAGAGCCCCATAATGCGCACGCGATCACGACTCACGCCCGTTAAATGATAACCGGTGAGCCATTCAATCACAGCATCCACAGAGATCAAGGCAATGAAGCCCAACACTGCCCAGCGAATTTTCTCCACTGAACTTTGTGTTAAGACAATCGCCAACCCACCAATGAAGAAAAATCGGCTGATATTGAGCACAGTGCGCCAACTATCTTTCGGGGTTAAACTACCAATGGCAGAAATCACCACCGGCACAAAGAGCAGTAAAAACAGCCATAAAAATTGGGATGATTTTAAATAGCTGATCACTTCACAGCGATGGCGAATCAATACATAAATGCCCCATACGGCCGTGGCAATCACAACGCCATTAAAAATCCCCATCTTGGCAATGTATAGCCAAAACATGGCGGAGAAGAAAAAAATGGCCACCTTTTGTGGTAAGCCGCACGATTTCTCTGATGTCATTCAAAAAGCCCCATTGCTAATAATTGTTGTGCCACACGCCCCGATTCGTTTAAGCGCGTGCTCATTAAATGTGGTAATTGCTGTAAATTTTCCGCCATTTTACCGGTTAAACCTGCCACTGCAATCACTTTTGTGTCACAACCTGCACTTAAAGCCTCAAACACCATGGAGACAGAATCTGCCGTTACCCATGCATGTTGACTTTCAAGCAACGCTTTAGGCAGCCAATCACTTGGTAAATTTGCCACATCATGGTACTCAATCGCGGCTTTTAACGCATCTGGCATCTTGTTTAAAAAGTCCGCAGGTGTACGCCTTGATGTGGATAAAATCATCCGCCCATCCGTTGTTTTCACCCAATCGCTGAGCTGCTGATAAATGTCTTCATTACGCCATGCGCAATGTTCACTCGGGCCGCCAATTAAAATCACCGTTTGTGGGATTTTCTCGACTGTTTGAAGGGAAAGCACATTCATCGCGCCTTCTGTCACCAATACATTTGAACCGGTCACATGATCATGGCGCGGCACAATGCAATGATCAAACCATGATTTTGGCAATGAGGGTTTCATGATGACAATGCTTTTAGCATGATAACGCAAGCGATAATAGAGCAATGCAAAATGTGTGCGATGCCCTGCCCCAATGACGATGGCATTTTTATCAATGGATGATGCACATTTTCCGCCGCTCAATAGACATTGCCATAAGGAAAACGCAGGCAACCATGTAATGTTTGCAGGCACGAGCATTTGCAATGCTGTGGCTAAACCTTCCGTTTGGCGCTGATGCCCCATTTTGCCATCTGTGATGCAATAAATTTGTTTGACCATGTTTTTTCGCCCCATAAACAAAAACCCTAGAACAAGCTAGGGTTTTTGCTGAGATGATTCGAAAATTATTTCGCTTTGATTGTAAGTTTCTCTTTAATACGAGCTGCCTTACCTTCAAGATTACGAAGATAGTAAATCTTCGCTTTACGAACATCACCGCGACGTTTAACGCTTAATGATGCGATCAATGGGCTGTATGTTTGGAACGTACGTTCTACACCAACACCATGAGAAATTTTACGAACTGTGAAAGCAGAACCCATACCGCGATTACGCTTAGCGATCACTACGCCTTCGAATGCTTGAACACGTTCACGGTTTCCTTCTTTAACTTTTACATTAACGATAACCGTATCCCCTGTTGAAAACTCAGGAAGTTCACGGTTCATCATCTCTTGCTCTAATTGCTGTACGATATTCATAATTGATAAACCTATTACTCAAAACCAACTATTTGGTAACCATAAAAAGGAAAGCATTGTATACCATTTAAAATTAAATTGCATATTTTTTACATCATACGCAATAAAATTTAAACAAATAGATCAATCGCTCCCTCACCTTCGCGGATAATTTCTGGCACACCAGATGTTAAATCAATCACTGTCGTGGGCAAGTGACTACAGTCACCGGCATCAATGATTGCATCGACGCGTTTTTCTAACAAATCCTCGATCTGATAAATTTCCCGTAAATCTTCCGCCGAATAGTTAGGCAATGTCACTGTTGTGCTCAACAAAGGCTCGCCTAACGCTTCTAACAAATCCTGAGTGATCTTATGCTTTGGCACGCGTAAACCAATGGTTTTACGTTTGGGCGTCAATAGTTTTTTCGGAATGTCTTTCGACCCCTTTAAAATGAATGTATACGCCCCCGGTAACACCGCGCGCAACAAACGATATTGACTGTTATCCACCATGGCATACGTGGCCAATTCTGATAAATCACGACACACCAAAGAGAAAAAATGGTCATCATCCACCTCACGAATTTGGCGAATGCGTTCCATACCACTTTGATTTCCAAGCATACAACAAAAGCTGTAACTAGAATCGGTCGGATAAATCACAATTCCACCCGCACGCAAAATCTCCACCGCTTGATTGATCAAACGCGCTTGGGGATTGTCAGGATGAATGTGCAAAATCATAATAACCTCAAAATTATTGTGTCTATTTTTGATACGACTGATAATTCAGCGCCAACCATTGTAACGCAATAATGGTGGAAGCGGTTTGAATTTCTCCATTATTGAGACGATTCATGGCTTCGATGCGGCTGATGACAAAAGCTTCGATGTCCTCTTTCTCCTCACAAAGCCCATAATAACCGCCTGCTGCGGATAAATCACACACCGCCGCAAAAAGATACATATACTCATTGCTGCCACCCACAGATGGGAAAAATTCACCAATGTGACGCAAATGTGTCAGCGATAAGCCGGCTTCTTCATACGCTTCACGCACTGCAACATCTTTCACATCTTCGCCTGCTTTATCAATGAGCCCGGCAATCAATTCAACCACCCACGGATGCTCAGTGTGCCCGATCGCTGCGATGCGAAGCTGACGAATCAATAACACTTGATCCGTCACAGGATCATACGGCAACACCGCAACGGCATCTTTACGCACAAAGATCTCGCGGCGCACATCCTCAATCATCTCGCCTTTAAAGGTTGGATGATCAAAAATGAGCTCATCCACTTTATAAAAGCCATCAAACAAACGTTGGTGAGATTTAACGTGAATCTTAGCTCGATCTGGCGCTGACATTTTATACTCCGTATTGTGCGCGGTATGCTTTCATGTTTGCCAATGTTTCGGCATGCTCACCGCTTTGTTCTAAATATTGGATCAAATCGCTCATGGTGATCAATGCGCTCACATGTAAGCCAAAAGTTTCACGCATCTCTTGGACGGCAGACAATTCTGTTTTACCGCGCTCTTCACGATCAAGCATCAACACAACCGCCGTTGGCTTTGCCCCTGCTTTTTCGATCAATTCAATCGATTCACGGATGGCAGTGCCTGCCGTCATCACATCATCAATCAACAACACATTGCCTGTTAATGCAGAACCCACAATCATGCCGCCTTCGCCATGATCTTTCGCCTCTTTGCGGTTAAAGCTCCAAGGATAATTTTGACCAAATTTGTTATACAATGCAGACACGGCAGATGAGACCAATGGAATGCCTTTGTATGCAGGGCCAAACATCATGTCAAATGATAAACCCGCTTCGTTGATCATCGTGGCATAGAATTCACCAAGCTTTGCCAATGCTTCACCTGTATTGAATGCGCCTGCATTGAAAAAATACGGGCTGACGCGGCCTGATTTTAAAGTGAACTCGCCGAACTTTAACGCATTGTATTGAATCGCTAATTCGATGAATGCTTTTTGATGATCCTTCATAATAAATCCTAACTCAACTGATACACGAAAAAAAAGCCATGAACCCATGGCTTACAAATTTTTTAACGGATTAGCGACCCCAAGTTCTCACTTGTCCGCTGTCAATGTGGACAAAGTTAGAGCGGCTATAGTAACCGACGCCGCCTGCTTTCAATGAAAGCGCTGCGCGTCTGATGTTTGAAGTTGCTGTGCCTGGCATTCTGATGTCAATGGCACGACCACGCATGTGGAAGCTGTTTTTCGCCACGCCACCTTGCTGACGGCTGAGCATCGCATTTGTTTGTGGTGAGCGGTAACCGCTGAGTGCATGTGTCGGCTTGTGATAACCTAGTTGCAAGCGAAGGGCATACAATTGATCTAACACGTGTGGGTCATAGAGTTTTGCGCTCTTTGTGCGGCGATCACGCAATGCCCAAGAAATTTCATCTAAGGATTCACGGATGTAACCTTCACCAGGGATCCAGTAGATCACACGGGTGGTTTCCCCTAAAGCAGGCGTATAAATTCTCAACTCGCGTTCTTTTGTCACTGCTTCTTTCGCAAGCGAAGGTTGCATCGCAAACACGCCCATAAGAGATGTTGCGGCCAATGCGCCTGTGGTGAGTTTTAATAAATTACGGCGATTTTCACACACTAATTCATTATGTGCAGTAATGTATTGCTCATAGAACAAGGTGTCATCAACCGTTTCAATGATCGATGGCTGGTTGTCGTTGAGAGTATTCATGCTACCTCTTTTCTAATTTTGAATGTGTCACACGTGTTGAATGATGTCAAAAATGACAAGATGACTTCGCTATAAATTCAACAAATTACGAAGATTCTAACGAGAACGATTCATAGTTGCAAGTAAAAATTCGCAATCGATGCCTACATAATTAAAATTTCATGATCTATGTTAGAATTATCGCCCTTTATTCAGTCCATCATTAGGAAACCTGTCAGCACCATGGATGATCAACAAATTCAGCAACTTAAAATCCCACCGCACTCCATAGAAGCAGAGCAAGCCTTGCTTGGCGCCCTGCTTTATGATGCAGAAGGTTGGCAACGCATTGATGGACGCATCAGTGCCATTGACTTCTATCGTGGGGATCATCGTTTAATTTTCACCACCATTCAAGCATTGGCTGAAGATGGCAAACCGATTGACATTTTAACGGTGGCCGATCACTTAGCGCAGCAAAATAAATTAGAAGATGCGGGCGGCCGTACTTATTTAGCCATGCTCGCCGCTGAAACAACCGGCGCGACAAACATCACGGCCTACGCTGACATCATTCGTGATCGCTCCATTGTTCGTCAGCTCATAGGTGCTGGTTCCAAAATTGTGGACACAGGTTTTAATCCAGATGGTAAAACCACCGCAGAGATGCTCGAAGATGCCGAAAAAAGTGTGTTCGCCATTGCAGAGCAAGGCTCAAAAGCCGGTGAAGGTTTAGTGGGCATCAATACTGTTTTGCAAGCCTCCCTTCAGCGTTTAGATGAACTAGGTAAAATTGAAGATGGTATCACCGGTGCGCCCACAGGCTGGACTGAGTTTGACAATATGACATCCGGCTTACAAAACGGCGATATGATCGTAGTGGCAGGTCGTCCTTCGATGGGTAAAACCACGTTTGCCATGAACATTGTTGAGGCGGTTGCCTTATCCACTAAAAAACCGATTGCCGTTTTCAGTATGGAGATGCCCGCAGAGCAACTCGTGATGCGGATGTTCTCATCCCTTGGGCGCATTGAACAAACCAATTTGCGCTCTGGCCGTTTAGATGCCCATGAAATGCAGCGTTTAGTTTCTGCCACAAAGCAGCTCAATCAAACCCGCATTTTTATTGATGATCAAGGCGGCTTAAGCCCCTCTGAAATGCGTGCCCGTGCCCGTCGTCTTAAACGTGAAGAGAAAGATTTAGGGCTCATCATGGTGGATTACCTGCAATTGATGAAAGTCCCCGGTTTAGGCGAGCAACGTGTTGCGGAGGTGTCTGAAATTTCCCGTTCACTCAAACTCATGGCGCGTGAATTAGAAGTGCCCGTGATTGTGCTCTCGCAGCTCAACCGAAGCCTTGAGCAACGTCCTAATAAACGTCCGATTATGAGTGACTTACGTGAATCCGGAGCGATCGAGCAGGATGCCGACTTAATTTGCTTTATTTATCGCGATGAAGTATACAATCCTGAGAGTCCCGACAAAGGCGTCGCGGAAGTGATCATTGGTAAACAACGTAACGGCCCGATTGGCACCGTTAAATTGGCATTCCAAGGCAAATACTCTCGCTTTGCAAATTTGACCACCATCGACTATAACAATATGGCGGGTACAGACGAATAACAATGTCAATCACTTAACTTTATGGAGCACTTTTTATGTCAGATAATCAAGAATTAAAACAAACATCTACACAGCGTTCTTCGGCAGTTTATGCATGGTCCCTCGTGGTGTTATTGCTTGCAGGGGCAGGCGTGGCATGGAAAATGGGCGCCATAGAGTTTCGTTCAGCCAATGCTCTAGAAGCAGAATCCACGGTGACAGGCATTGAGACTGATGACATCAACATCATTGAAGAATGCACCGATGACAGCAGCACAGCTTTACTTGAAAAAATTTTAGCCCAAGGCATTCCTGAACTCGTTAAAAGCTCATCGCCAAATGCCACCTTAACCATTCAAAATTATGCGTATAATCAAGAGCTTTACTTTGATCCTAATCGCAATAAACGCTTGTGTGGCGTGCTTGCGCAATATAAAGTGGAAGGGCCAAATATCCCCACAGAAGTTGAGAATCCCTCCATCGTCTATGAGGTGATTTATGAGCTTCAAAAAGAGCCGGATCAATCCATCAAACTCAGTACCTTCAGACAGCGCATTACATCCTCGAATTTACAGGGTGAAAAACCGACAAATATTGAGCAAAATTAATTAATTACTTCGTGCAAATACGGATAATTAAAAAAATATGATAGGATGACCCGACTTAATATATTAACTGCAATTTTAAGGTGTACACATGACACAAAATATTATTGTCCTCAAGGAATGTGCAGCTCAGGAGAAGCGTGTTGCGCTTGATCCTTTAGTTGCCAAACGTTTCAGTGATCTCGGATTCTCTGTAACTGTCACGCCAAATGCTGGCAAGCAAGCTTTCTTCCCCGATGAAAGTTACCAAGATGTTGCGGTCAAAGCCCCAACATTTAGTGAAAATGATATTGTCCTTTGTGTGCAATCCCCAAGCTTAGAAACCATCGAAGCCCTTGCGCCAAACTCCATTTTAGTGGGTTTACTCAACCCTTATCAAAATGCAGATGTGGTCAAAGCGTTACAAGCGAAAAACATCACATCATTTGCGATGGAATTGATTCCAAGAATCACGCGTGCTCAAAGCATGGATGCCCTCTCCTCTCAAGCCACCATTGTGGGCTATGAAGGTGTATTGATGGCCGCTTCCTTGTCACCACGTTTATTCCCAATGTTAACCACAGCGGCAGGCACCATTCGCCCTGCAAAAGTTGTGGTCATTGGCGCAGGTGTTGCAGGCTTACAAGCCATTGGTACCGCACGCCGCTTAGGTGCACAAGTGGAAGCCTATGACATTCGTCCTGATGCGAAAGAACAAGTGGAATCTTTGGGCGCTAAACTCATTGATACAGGCGTCAATGCAGCCGGTGAAGGCGGTTATGCCCGTGAACTGACAGAAGAAGAAGTGGCCATGCAAGCGGCTGCCCTTAAAAAACACTTAAGTAAAGCCCATGCAGTGATCAGTACAGCTGCCATTCCGGGTCGTAAAGCGCCTGTAATCATCACAGAAGATATGGTCGAAGAGATGCCAGCGGGTTCTGTCATCATCGATTTAGCGGCAGAAACAGGCGGCAACTGTGCATTGACGCAAGTGGGTAAAATTGTGCAATACAACAATGTCACCATCTCTGGCCCTGTGAATGTTGCTTCTCGCGCAGCCCTTCACGCATCAGAAATGTATGCAAAAAACATCTTTAACTTGCTCTCACCTTTTATGGCCGAGGGACAATTGACTTTAGATTATGACGATGAAGTGATCGCGCAATGCCTCTTAACGAAAGATGGCAAAATCGTGCATGAACGCGTTCGTCAAACATTGGAGAAATAATCATGATTACACTTTTCGTCATCGCACTTGCGGCGATTGTGGGGTTTGAAATCATTTCAAGGGTGCCTGCAATCTTACACACGCCGTTAATGTCCGGTTCTAACTTTATTCATGGCGTCGTTTTGATTGGCGCAATGATCGCACTTGGCGAAGCTGAGGGCTTTTGGCAAACAACTTTAGGTTTCATCGCAGTGATTTTTGGTGCAGCAAATGCTGTGGGTGGTTACGTTGTGACCGAACGCATGCTCGAAATGTTTAAGCCAAGCGATAAAAAGGGGAAATAAACAATGAGTGGATTATTACAATTTATCGTCAATCTTGGCTATTTTGCCACGGCGATCACTTTTATTTTTGCGCTCAAACGCATGAGCCATCCTTCAACGGCACGTTCAGGGATTGTTTGGGCAGGTTACGCAATGGCTTTTGCCACCCTCATCACCTTCATTCATCCTGATGTGCATAGTAACTACTTACTCATCATCATCGCCATTTTAATCGGTGGCATCATTGCGAACATTACGGCAAAAAGCGTCAAAATGACGGACATGCCACAAATGATCGCCATTTATAACGGTGTGGGCTCAGCCTCTGCAGCGTGTATTGCTGCCATCACATTGCTTCGTACAGGCACATTGGTGGAATTACACAGTGGCGCGGACTTTAGAAGCGTACCGCCTATGCTGTTGTTAGCGGGCATCGGTGGTTTAATCGGCGTGATCTCCTTTACAGGTTCCATCATCGCGTGGATGAAATTAGATGGTCGCATGAACAAAACCGTGCGCATCAAAGGTCGTAACCTCATCAATGCAGGTTTATTGATGGCAGCCATTTTATTTGTGATCATGCTGGCTAATGTGGCACCCGATGCCACACACCCAGATTACTTCTATGTGGTTTTATTGTTTGTGGTGGCATCTGCATTAGGCATTTTAATCGCCATCCCAATTGGCGGTGCGGACATGCCTGTGGTCATCTCTTTATTCAATGCGTTAACAGGTTTAGCTGTGGCATTTGAAGGGATCGCAACCCATAACTACGGCTTAGTGGTTTCCGGTATGGTTGTGGGTGCAGCGGGTTCTTTATTGACCATTTTAATGGCCAAAGCGATGAACCGTTCATTGTCTAACGTATTGTTCTCTAACTTTGGTGATGCACAAGCCAGCACTGAAGAGATCACGGGCAGCTTAAAGCCAGTGGGCGCAGGCGATGCAGCGATGACCATGGCGTATGCACAAAAAGTGATCATCGTTCCGGGTTATGGTTTAGCAGTGGCGCAAGCGCAGCACAAAGTGGCTGAATTGACAAAATTGCTTGAAGATAAAGGCGTGGATGTGAAATTTGCCATCCATCCTGTGGCCGGTCGTATGCCAGGACACATGAACGTATTGCTTGCAGAAGCTGGCATTCCGTATGACTTGATCTTTGACTTAGATGAAATCAACGATGAGTTTAAAGACACGGATGCAGTTTTAGTAATCGGTGCAAACGACGTTGTGAACCCTGTGGCACGTACAGATAAATCTAGCCCAATTTATGGCATGCCAATCTTAAATGCAGACATGGCAAAACAAGTGTTTGTGATTAAGCGTGGTCAAGGCGCGGGCTTCTCTGGCATTGAAAACCACCTCTTCTACCTCGACAATACCAACATGGTGTATGGCGATGCTCAGAAGATGGTCAATGACATGATTGCTGCGGTTAAATCTGTGTAAATCAGTTCTGCATCATTGAAAAAAGCCGACAATGTCGGCTTTTTTATTGTCTAAATTTCATCAATCAATTTATGCGATGATTATGGGATTGATTAAATCATGACAAAAACGCACCACACTCATCGCAGCTAATTGCGAGGTTTTCGGGTTATCCTTAAGGGGATCTCCTTCGATCACCAATGCTAATTGCCCAAAAGCGCCGCGTGCCTTCACTTGATGTTGATTGCGACCAATATTCGGATCTGCAGTGAGCTCCACCGTTGTTTGATCCATGCCAATCCCTGCCAATGCAAGGGTTGCTGCCACATTGGTGTTGGCAGGAAATAGCTGAGCAGCCTCCCGAGCAGTCCCCCGATAAAATGTGACCGCTTCTGTCAATTCAGATAAATTCACCAAATGCTCCGCATGGCTGCCTTGCCAACCGGCAGGCGGCTTTCTGCCTTGATAAATCACTTCATCTAAGCCTGCATGCCTCGCAGCACTCAATGCATCAACACCTGCAATCGCACCAGATAAAATATGCAAACGGCTGCCAAATTTTCGCGCAGATACCACCATCGATTGATGCCATTGATCATCCGCAAATGCACCGACAGAAATGATGCCAATCGGTACGCCAAAGGCAATGGCTTTCGGTAAATGCATTTGTAGGGCACTTTGCCCTGCCACTTCAATCACCGCATCGGGCGTGCCTTGAATGTCATCGATTTTTGACACCACTTGAATACTGCTACCCACTTCATGCTGCACCGCTTGAACCTTGCCCTCACGCACCACCAACCATTGAATGGCCATCTCTTTAGGCAATGCTTGCATCACCACTTTTGCCATTGCGCCATAACCCACCATCAGAATTTGCATTCACTCTCCCGCAATTTAGTCGCTCAATCTTTTATGATCTTTGTTAGAATAGCACTTTTGTAATATCACCTCGATCTTATGACTTTGCCTAAATAATGAAGCTGACCCCCGAGCAAGATGCGATTCTTGCAATTGATGCCAACTTAAAAGTGAATGCGGTTGCTGGTTCTGGCAAAACAACCACCATCGTTGCCTATGCAAAATCCCGTCCGCTTGATGCTCGGATCCTCTATTTAGCCTTTAACCAAACCGTCAAACAAGAAGCGATGATTCGCTTTCGTGAAGCACAACTGTACAATGTGACGGTGGAAACAGCCCACTCATTGGCGTATCGTTATATTGTGCGCCGCGGTGGTTATCAGATCAAAAATAATGGTTATAGCCTACCTGAAATCGTTCAGATTTTAGAGCTTGGGCAATCGATGCCCATGCAGCGCGCTTATTTAATGGCGCACCACATTGATCAACTGATGATGCTCTATTGCAACAGCGCCATCCGAAGCGCTTCTGAGCTTGATTACGCAGCCACTTTGAGCGATGCGAAAGCTAAAGCCTTTGTCAATAATAATCACCATGAAATCACTGAACACACGCGCACGTGGATGCGCAAAATGAATCAGGCTGACATTGCCATCACCCATGACTTTTACCTCAAAAAATTTCAATTATTGAGCCCACAATTGCCCTTTGATTACATTTGCTTTGATGAAGGACAAGATGCCTCCCCTGTGATGCTGGACATTTTCTTAAAGCAACCTGCGAAAAAAATGATCGTCGGGGATCGTCATCAACAAATTTACAGTTGGCGTTATGCCGTCAATGCCTTGGAAGAGACGGATTTTGTCACCTTCCCTTTAAGTTGTAGCTTTCGATTTTCTTCAGACATTGCCCAATTAGCGCAATCAATCTTGGCATGGAAATCCCATCTACACATCAAAGAAGATGCCAAAATCGAAGGCATGGGCAACCGTGCAAACCAACATCAAAAAATTGTCCTCGGGCGCACCAATTTAGGCTTATTGCGTGAAGCCATTCGTTATATTCATGATCCATCCCTCACAGGCAGCTTGTACTTTGAGGGCAGCATTCATGCTTATACGCACACTGAGGAAGGCACATCCCTTTATGATGTGGTGAATTTACATTTGGGCAAATTCGATAAAATCCATAGCCCGATGATTAAAACCTTCCCAAGCCTTGAGGCTCTTGAGGAATATGCCGAAACCACCAATGATGCACAGCTAAAAATGTTGATTGAACTTGTGAGACTCTATGGTGCAAACATCTTTAACGTCATGAAAAAACTCAAAGCGCGTTTGGTGGAGAAAGAGGACAAAGCCACGGCAGATTTAGTCTTTTCAACCGTTCATCGCAGCAAAGGGCTTGAGTATGATGAAGTCTATTTAGTGGAGGATTTCATTACAGAAGATGAAGTCAAACGCTTAGCAAAAAGCGCAGATGCCAGCCAAATCCTTAAAATCATTGAAGAGATTAACCTCTTATATGTCGCCATCACGCGCACAAAACATACTTTATACATTGCTGAATCAATGTTACCAAAAGATTTTCCTAAGCTGCCTGGCATTCGCGTCATGAGTCCAAAGCAGCGCGTCAATTATTTACAAGAATTTTATCGTCTCGGGAGGCCATAATGTGGACCATTTATCATAATGACAATTGTTCTAAATCTCGTGCAGCATTTGCGCTGCTGACAGAAAAAGGGGTGACGTTTAATGTCATCAACTACTTAAAAACCCCACCAACCCTTGCCACATTGACAGAGATTGCCGGTTACCTTGATCACAACATTGATGCCATGGTGCGCATGAAAGATGATGCTTTTGCCCCCATTAAAGATCAATGGGGTACTTGGTCAGATGCTGAAAAACTTGCCCATTTAGCCAACAACATCGCCCTATTAGAGCGCCCGATTGTGGTGACGGATGATCACCGTGCGAAAATTGGTCGCCCAGATCACACAGCCCTCCTAGAACTTTTTGAGGAGAATGCTCATGCGTAGTTTTTTCATCATTGGCGGATTGATGTGCGCCCTTGCCGTTGCCTTTGGCGCATTTGGTGCGCATGCGTTAAAACCGATGTTCAATGAATATCAAATGAGTTTATGGGAGCGCGGCAATTATTATCAAATGATTCATGGCATTGCGATTCTCTTATCCGCATTGGCCGCATATGTATTTCAAACCCAACGTTATTTTTTCATTGCCAGCGCACTCTTCACGCTTGGCATTGTGTGCTTTGCGGGCAGCTTATACGCCATCGCATTGACGGGCATCACCGCATTCGGAATGGTTGCCCCCATTGGCGGCATCTCATTGATGATTGCGTGGTTATTATTTTTGATCGGCTGTTTTAAATTTTCTTCAAACATTGTTATTCCTAAAGGGGCTTAAATATGTTGGATGCAATTACTGCACTTTCTCCACTCGATGGTCGTTATTCACGCCAAACCTCACCATTACAAAAACTCATGAGTGAATATGGCTTAGTGAAAGCTAGAATCACTGTAGAAATTGAATGGTTCATCGCATTGTCTGAAAATGCAGGCATTCCTGAAGTGCCAGCATTCTCTAATGACACCGTGCAGTTATTGCGCGACATCTATCTAAACTTTGCGCCAAGCGATGCTAAAGCCGTCAAAGAGATCGAAAAAACCACCAATCATGACGTCAAAGCGGTGGAATATTGGTTAAAAGATGCGTTCCGCTCTGTCCCTGAAGTGGAGCAATACTCTGAGTTTTTACACTTTGCGTGTACCTCAGAAGACATCAACAACTTATCCTATGCTTTGATGCTTAAAGAGAGCGTCAATGATGTAATGATGCCAGAATTGGCCAACATCATCGCAACGCTTCGCACAATGGCACACACATTGGCAGACATTCCATTGTTGTCACGCACACACGGACAATCGGCCACACCCTCAACGCTTGGTAAAGAGATGGCCAACGTGGTGTATCGTTTAGAGCGCCAATACAAAGCCCTTGAGAACTTTGAGTTCTTTGGCAAAATCAATGGTGCTGTCGGTAACTACAATGCACACATGGTGGCTTATCCGGATGTGGATTGGGAAAACCACGCCATGACATTGGTGGAAAAACATTTAGGTTTAAGCTTCATGCCCTATTCCACACAAATTGAACCGCACGATTATGTGGCTGAACTCTCTCACATCATGAGCCGTTCAAACACCATCATGATCGACTTAGCCCGTGACATTTGGGGATACATCAGCCTTGCTTACTTCAAACAAAAAGTGATCGCAGGCGAAGTGGGTTCATCAACGATGCCGCATAAAGTCAATCCAATTGACTTTGAAAATGCAGAAGGCAACTTTGGCATTGCAAACGCCCTATTCACTCATTTTGCAGAGAAATTACCAATCTCAAGATGGCAACGTGATTTAAGCGACTCAACAGTATTAAGAAGCTTAGGCTCAGCCTTTGGTTACACCATGATCGCTTATAAAAGCCTACAAAAAGGCTTGTCTAAATTAGAAGTCAATGAAGCGAACATTCATGCGGATTTAGATCACAACTGGGAAGTCCTAGCTGAACCGATTCAAACCGTAATGCGCCGCTATGGCATCGAAGCACCGTATGAAAAACTCAAAGCCTTAACCCGTGGTCAAAAAGTGGATGCAGCAAAATTAACGGCCTTCATCGACACGCTTGAATTACCAGAAGATGTGAAAGTGGCATTGAAGAAATTAACGCCACACAACTACATTGGTCAAGCCGCAGCATTGGCAAAACGTATTTAATATTAAATACAATTAAATCATCAGAGGCTGAATTTTCAGCCTTTTTTATTGCCAATAAAATTAAATGCCGGAAATGAAAAAACCCTGCACATTGTGCAGGGGCTTCATCAATTGGCGCGCCCAGAAGGAGTCGAACCTCCGACCGCCTGGTTCGTAGCCAGGTACTCTATCCAGCTGAGCTATGGGCGCATTCTCAAAAGAGGCAATCATTATAGCGTGATTTTTAAATCTGTCAAACAAATGTTTCGATCATTTTTCATCCGCTCAATACCAAAAAACCCTACACTTTCGTGCAGGGTTTCTATCAATTGGCGCGCCCAGAAGGAGTCGAACCTCCGACCGCCTGGTTCGTAGCCAGGTACTCTATCCAGCTGAGCTATGGGCGCTTGTCTCAAAAGAGGGGCTCATTATAGCGTAATCTCCGGCGCTGTCAAACTTTATTGCGCCTATTTTTTGAGCATGTCCGCCAATCCTGCAAAAGGATTATGTTTTACCTCAACTTTTTCATCTTCGCTGACATGATATTTTGCACGCAAAGCTTCCTCTTGGCGCTGATGCTCATTGTCATGACAATACAAACACAACAATTCCCAGTTGCTGCCATCAGGCGGATTGTTGTCATGATCATGATCGCGGTGATGCACGGTCAATTCAAATAGATTACTGCGATCAAACTCACGCGCACAGCGACCACAAATCCACGAGTACATTTTAAGGGCACGCTCACGATAACCTGCCGCACGTTGATCCGCTTCTTTTCTTGCTTTTGCCACAATTTCGTCTAAGCGACTTTTTGACATCGTCACCATTACACACTTCCTTTTAACACACGTTGTTTCTCGATGTTCCATTCGCGCTCTTTAATGGTTGCGCGTTTATCATGATCTTTTTTACCTTTTGCTAAACCAATTTCCACCTTCACCATGCCTTTTTTCCAATACATTGCCAATGGCACGATGGTGTAACCTTTGCGATCCATGCTACCCATCAAGCGATCAATCTCATGCTTATGGAGTAACAGTTTACGCGTGCGGATCGGATCAGGATGCACATGGGTCGATGCCGACATCAACGGTGCAATGTGCGCCCCAAAGAGAAACGCCTCACCATTTTTAAAAGTGACATATGCCTCTTTCATCTGCGCTTTGCCGGCGCGAATGCTTTTGACTTCCCAACCTTCTAAGCTGATGCCTGCTTCGATCTTCTCTTCGATGAAATAATCATGAAAAGCCTTTTTATTCGCCGCAATCTGCGGATTGAACGAAGGTTTACTTTTTTTACTCATTGAATTCATTCCTTCAACATTTTAATGCTGTAACATGCTCATAATCTAACATATTGCGCGATCTTTGAGAATTTATCCCCACAAAATTATGTGCTTCTCGTATTTGTGCCTATAATAGGGAATCATCATTTATTGATCAATAAGGATACAGCAGTTGAGAAGCCAACGTTTACACAAAGATGAACGCCATGAACAGTTATTGTCGGTTGCCAATCAGATCATTCGTGAAGAAGGCACCGAAGCCCTCACTTTGATCACATTAGCGGATAAAGCAGGCGTCACAAAACCCATCACCTATCGTCATTTTGGCAATCGTAAAACGCTGCTTCACATCCTTTTTCAGCAAACTTATACACAAGTGGCCGAAACCATGCAGCAACAAATCCTCAAAGATGCCACTTGCCTTAAAGATGCGGTGCGCATTTTTGCCGGCACTTGCATCAATTGTATGGACAATCATGGCAAAGAGTTTTCTGCCATCATCTCTGCCCTCAAAGCGTATCCTGAATATGAACAGATTGATCTAGAAGTCCAAGACTTTTATTGCAATACGCTTCAATCTTCCCTCGCCCCATTTTTACCCGAAGGCTACCAAATTCCAAAGCTCACTTTGATCATGATCTATGGCGCCACCAATGCCGCAGGTGGCATGCTGCTCAATGGTTTGATCACCAAAGATGAGATGGTTCACAATGTCACCCGTTTAATTTGTACGCAATTAGCGCATGGCTGCGACCATGCAATCACCCCTAAGGAGTAATGTTATGGCGGATTTATTGATCACTTTAACGCAACACGAATCAAATGCAAACAATGTCACCATCGCTTTTACGATGGGCAATGAAGCCTTAAATAAAGGCTACAGCGTGGACATTGTGCTGCTCTCTGATGCTGTGGCTTTAGCACAAAAAGGCTATGATGAGAAAATTGACATTGGCGCCCCCTTTAAAGCGCTGCATGAGCTCTTGCCTGCCTTTTTACAAGCGGGTGGCAAACTGAAGGTATGCAAGGCTTGCATGATCCACAATGGCGTCAAAGAAGAGGATTTACTCAAAGATGCCCTCATCATCACAGCCCCAGATGTGATTGATCTTTTAATGGAATCTAAAAAATCCTTGCAGCTCAATTAATTGCTAAATTTTAAAGCCATATGAAAAAACCTCAGCATGCTGAGGTTTTTTATCATCTCAAATATGCGCTCAATTATAAAAATTCAGGCAATTGTCCTAAATCATCTTTAGCAATCTCAGCGTCATCAATGCGTAAATATTCTGCATCCCCAAGGATCACTAAATTCACCGCGTGCATTGGCGTCCACACTTTTTGATTTTTCGCATAATGTGCCGTGGCAAAGGCAATCTTTTGTGTTTTCAAGAGATCACACAACAATGATTTGATGGCGTAACGTGAACTTTTCACAGAGATTTTACCTGTTTGATCAACATCCACACGTCGAATTCTCGCGCCTGCAATGTTACCTTGAGCATCTTTTTTAATTTTATAGATATAAAAATCAGCAGTTGTCATTCTTTTTTCCTTAAGATGATCTGTCCATTTGGCACAGAACTCATTGTGTCACAATGAAATTTAAATACTAGGCAATAAAAAAGCCCTTGAAACAAGGGCTTAATTACATTATCTGGCGGAGAAGGAGGGATTCGAACCCTCGATACGCTATTAACGTATATCCGCTTTCCAGGCGAACGCCTTCAGCCACTCGGCCACTTCTCCATTAATGCTTGAGAGCAGAAATATACCCGATTTAAAACCAAATAGCAAATTATTGGTTGATCGTATATTTACCACTTCGGATGCCGACATTCGGAACCTTATGATATTTCTCAAAATAATCATACCCTTCTTTCAACTCTAACCAAAAAGCATAATGGGGCGAATGTTTCTCTCGGCTCAAGCGCGCATCCGTCATTTTAAAGGGAAACACATGCACCGGCACAGAGCTTTGACCACGATTCAATGAAGCGGCCACCAACTGATAAATCTCATCCATTTGCTGATCGGTCATGGCATAGCACCCCACAGAGACACAATCACCATGCACCATCAAATAGTCGCCCGTATAGCCTTTAAAACGGTCATATTGATTCGGAAAACCTAAATCAAATGATTTGTAATATTGGCTATAGGGATTGAGTGCGCGACGCGTCACCTGATAAAAACCTTCAGGAGAAACCTTATCACCCTGCCGTTTCTTTGGCCCTAAAGGACCTGAGTAATAGCAAATGGGATAATTGGTCAATTGCTGATATTTGCCATGTTTTTCATACCAAATTTCAAGCATGCGTTCTTCTTTAAAAATGCGCACAAAAATGGGATCGCCCTTTTTCGCACGAATGCTCTTTAAGCGCTGCTCAAGGGGTGCATCCGTCATATACGGTGCACGAGAAGGTGTGCTGCATGCGGCAATGATCCACACACAGCACAAAATTAAAATGTTCTTCATACAATCCTATGGCGAGCGTATTTATTGAAGATAACTCAATACCGCATCGTGCAATGCGCCATTTGTTGCCACGATGTTTGTGCTCTCTAAGCTCAAAGGCTGACCGGCTAAATCTGTCACTTTTCCGCCCGCTTCTGTCACGATGATGGAAAGTGCTGCAACGTCTAAAATTGTCACGTCAGATTCAACCACAATGTCCACTTTGCCCGCAGCTGTGTAATGATAATGCAAGAAGTCGCCAAAGCCGCGCGTGCTATTGATCGCTAAGAGCAATTGGCCATAGTTTTGCCATTTTGTGCTGTCTTTTGCCAATGATTTAATGTTGCCTGAGGAAAATACGGCATCTTTTAATTCAGTAATGTCACTCACATGTACGCGCTCACCATTGATGAATGTGCCATTGCCTTTTGTGGCATAGGCCATTTCACCTTCGCCAAAGCATGGCGCAGATGACACACCTAAAATGATCTCACCTTTGTACATCAACGCAATTTGTGTGGAGAAAAATGGGCGGCGGCGAATAAAGGCTTTAGTCCCATCAATCGGATCAATGAGCCACTGATAATCGGACTCAGGATTAATCATGCCACCTTCTTCACCCCAAAATCCATGCTCAGGAAAATTTTCAACAATAATTGATCTGATCAGGGTTTCCACATTAACATCGACCTCGGTAACTGGTGTATAATCACCTTTAATCGTAATGTTAAAACCTTGTGCTTCGTACGCTTTACGAATCATTTTTTTAGACTCTTGTGCGGCTAAAAGTGCAACCTTTAAAAACTGTTCCATATTTTCCTCAATATTAAGATGTAAACTATGACAAAATGACATTACCTTGCCCAATTAAGCACAAAATTAACGATCATTTTTTTACTTTCTGTTAGAATTGAGACCAACTCTTCACAGACAAATGTAAAAAGATAAAAATTACATGGAGTATTATATGTCAACAATCTCTTTTTCAATAGCACCAGACATCGCGCCACAACGTCTACCAGGTTGGTATATCTTTGCGACATGGCTATCAAAACAGATCAACACCCCCATTACAACGACTGACTTCTCATCTTTCGAAAAACAAAAACAAGCATTATTAGATGGCAAAATAGATTTCTTATATGCCAATCCATACGATGCAGGCTGGCTTGTGCGTGAACAAAAGTTCATTGCCTTAGCCCAACCCACAAGTGATGTGGCAGAAGTGACCATCGTGACGAAGGTCAATGGTGAGATTCAAGAAGTGGTGAATATTCCAAAAGGTGTCAATGTTGCAGCGGCAGACAATGCGGATCTTCGCATGTTAGGCGCCATTTTATTAGAACCTGCGAACCTCACGAAAGAAGATTTTACCTTTGTAGATGTGAGCAACCATATTTTAGCCATCAAAGCGTTATTGTCTGGCAAAGCGGACATTGCGATGATTCCCACTAAAATCTTCAATGGCCTCAGTAAAACCATTGCCAATGATCTTAAAGCGTTGGTATCAACCCAAGCGCGCGACATCGAAAGCGTTGCCCATTGCTTTGTGCTCTCACCACAAATGGCAGAGTTTGCAGAACCCATCAAACAAGTGCTCAAAGAGATGAAAAACTTGCCAAATGGTCAATCCATTTTAGATGATATTGGCGTCACGGATTGGAAAATCCTTGAAAATAAAGATGAAATTGCCTTTATGATCGATTTGATCTACGCATTACAAGTCTAATATTCTTCGGCAATAAAAAAGCGATCCATGGATCGCTTTTTTCATACGCATATATACTTAATCTTTCAACATCGGGAAACCTAAAGCTTCACGGCTGTTGTAATACGCTTCTGCCACTGATTTGGCCAATTCACGCACACGTAAAATGTAGGATTGACGCTCTGTCACAGAGATCGCTTTACGCGCATCTAACAAGTTAAAAGTATGCGATGCTTTTAACACCATCTCATATGCTGGCAATGCCAATTTTGCTTCAATCAAGCGTTTGGCTTCTTTTTCATAAAAACTGAATGCCGTTAATAAGAAATCCACATCCGCATATTCAAAGTTATAAGTCGATTGTTCCACTTCATTTTGATGGAACACATCACCATAAGTGATCGTGCCAAATGGACCTTCTGACCACACTAAATCATAAACGCTCTCGACATTTTGTAGATACATCGCCAAGCGCTCTAAACCATAGGTGATTTCACCCATCACAGGTTTACACTCTAAGCCGCCCACTTGTTGGAAATAGGTAAATTGCGTCACTTCCATGCCGTTTAACCACACTTCCCAACCTAAGCCCCAAGCGCCGAGCGTTGGAGATTCCCAGTTATCTTCCACAAAGCGCACATCATGCACTTTGGTGTTGATGCCAAGCACATTTAACGACTCTAAATAGAGCTCTTGGAAATTCGCAGGCGAAGGTTTGATCACCACTTGGAATTGATAATAATGCTGCAAGCGGTTAGGGTTTTCACCATAACGGCCATCAGTTGGGCGACGAGAGGGTTGCACATAAGCAGAAGCCCAAGGCTCAGGGCCTAATGAGCGCAAGAATGTTGCTGAATGGAACGTACCTGCTCCCACTTCCATGTCGTAAGGTTGTAACACCACACAGCCATGTTCTGCCCAGAATGTTTGTAGTTTGAGGATAATTTCCTGAAATGTTAATACTTTTGACATAATTCCGTTATACCTTAAAAAATTGACGACATTATAGCGAGTTCAACCCCATTTAATCACTTTTTTTGAACAATGATAACTGAACTTCGCGCAGATCATCTTTAAAACTCTTCTCCACTGTATCATCTTCAAAGGGCTTAATGGCCATTGCACTTTTATCTCTAAAGCGCAATTCACTTTGTGGCACAGGGACTTCAATGTTATTGACTTTCAATGCAGTATCAATCGCCCACATATACGCAGCATGTACGCTGTTTGGGCGTTTAACTGCACGCGCGGTGAGCCACACAACGAGCTCAAATTCATAATAATAATCCCCAAAGCGATTGAGCCACACGGCAGGATTGCGCCCTGGAATCCCTTTTAAAGTGTGCGGCACCTCTTCTGCGTATTTAAGCACCGCTTCACGCACCAATTCTTTATCCGTGCCATAGGCCACCCTAAATGGATAACGAATGCGGCGATGGGGCTCTGTGAGCGTCCAGTTGAGCATTTTGGTGTTGATGAGCTCTGAGTTTGGAATCACAATTTCCACATTATCATTGTCCGCGATAATTGTGGCTCGCACGTTAATCGCGCGCACTTCCCCACGCAAATTACGGTCTTGTAACTCAATGAAGTCACCCACTTTAATCGAGCGCTCAAACAAAATGATCAAGCCTGACACAAAGTTATTGACGATCGATTGCAACCCAAAACCCAGCCCGATGGCGAGCGCACCAGCCACTAAAGCAAAGTTTGTAAAGTCGATCCCAATGATGGTGAGCCCACCTAAAAACCCCACCAAAATGATGGAATAATAAGTTAAACGCCCAGTTAAATAGAAAGCAGGCAATTTATCACCGCCATTGCGATTGCCCACACGCAGTAACAATTTATTGAGCCAAAAGGCAATCCACCAAGAGACGAATAACACCACCACAAAGCGCACCAAACCGCTTGCCGTTACGGGTGTCTCGCCCACTTTAAAGAGGGATGTGGAGGTGGATTCTTTGGCCGTTTTCCAAGCATCGCTTAAAAATAAACGCGCTTTGTAATATGTATTGCGCCAGCCGCCACTTAAGGCTAAGACCTTTTCTTTAGTCAGGCGCGAGACATAATTGCTGTCCTCAATCAACACATTCAAACGCTGTAAAGTGATGGAGGTGTCTTGAATGAGATTTGAGCGATCTTGAATAATGTTGCGTAAAAAGAGGGATTGTTCACCATCGGCATGCGATTCTGCCAACAATTCTGTCGAGCGAATGCGCTCAATCTCATTTTGCTCTGTACGGCTGATGGCTTTGGCATTGAGCTCACTGAGCTCTTTATCATATCGGCGCACCATTTTCATGGCTTTTTCATTGTCTGAATGACCATCAAAGAGCAATTGCAGGAGATTTTCTTCCATCTTATACAGCACAATTTGCGCTTGAATGGTGGCCAAATGCACTTGTGTATTAAGGACACGTAGCTCACGATAACGAGCAACGGCAGCATCTTCTTTAGTGCCAGAAGAATCCATCAAGGCGGCAAATTGCTGCTCACGGGACAATTTAGCTGACAACTCCTGCATTCGCTGCTCGGATTGATTGATGGCATCACGCAGCTGCTGAATCTCCGTTTCTGACGTCACTAAACTATTGACCGCAACGCCCATCACCATTTTGACATCATCTAACTGCTTTAAAATACCATCTAGCTCAATTTTAATGGCTTTATAGCGCTCATCGATCAACACGGCATCTGTTTGTAACTGAATGATGTTGAGCCCTTCATGAAAACGGTGGCTGTCGGTGCTCGTCATCTCTAAATAACGGGCTAAACTGGTATTGAGCTGACGATCTAGGGCGCGTAACTGCTTTTCATATTCGCTCACTTCTAAGCGAAGGCGCTGGGCATTGCCCTCTAAATCCCGTTCCTGATGCATCAAATCAATGAGCTGTTTAATGCTGTATTGCTGAGCAATGACGATTTTAGCAACGCTGCTTTTCTTCACAGACTTACGTTTAAACGCTTCATAGGCCGTTAAGTTTGCAGAAATTTGATTCACCACCGTTTGATACTGTTTTTGCTCTTCTGCGGGCAATTGAGCAATTTGCTCACTCACATGTTTGGTGAACGCCTCAATCGCCCCTTTTAGATCATCTTCATTTTTACTTGAAAAATAGCCCCACCATGTGGCGCTGAGTTTTAAGGGATCTGGCAATTCATGTTGTTTGGTTTCGCTCTTCTCGCCCCCTAAACCATCTTTGAGAATCGTATTGATGGGTAATGCTTGGCTCATCGCAATATTCGTAGGCAGATCAATGAGTAATCCACAGAACATCAAGGATAGCAAAGCCACGATTCTTTTGTTCACATAACCACCTTATTCAAAATATGAGCGCCCGATAATGATTGCGTTATTCGTTTTTTCTAAAGCAAAAAGACAAAGAGCTAGTATTATATACTTCATTTGAGTAAAATTGCAGAGTTTAACTCTGTCATGACATATGTTTTTGACCATTCCATTACTTTACAATTAACCGAGGAATATTGTGGCAAAACGCAAAACTGGCGATGAAAGCATTGAAAGTAAACTCACCTCAATCGAACAGATGATTGAGCAACTTGAGTCTGGCGAGTTGAGTTTAGATGAGTCGTTAAAACTCTTCACAGATGGCACACTGCTCATTCAAGATTGCCGCACATTATTAGATCAAACGGCTCAGAAAATTGAAGCCATCACCCAAAAAGATGCTGACAAAACACCAAAAATCACGCCACCTTTTAGCGATGATATCTTTGATGATTCCGCCAATCATGATGACATTCCCTTTTAATGAGATAGCCTTTGAGTATAACCATGTTCGAATTTAGAGAAGCCTTCGAGTGCTATCTAGCACAATACTTAGATCAACTGCCCACCGTGCCTTTATTGAAAGAAGCGATGAGCTACAGTGCACTCGATGGTGGTAAACGCATTCGCCCATTGCTCGTCTTTGCGGGCGGACAATTGAGCGGTGCAGACAATGCCGCGCTATTACCGATTGCAGCGGCCATTGAAATGATCCATTGCTATTCATTAGTGCACGATGATCTCCCTGCAATGGATGATGATGATTATCGCCGCGGCAAACTCAGTAACCACAAAGCCTATGATGAAGCCACCGCCATTTTAGTGGGTGATGCATTATTGACAGAAGCCTTTGCCCTCCTTGCCCATGCGGATGTTTACAGTGCTGAGCAAAAAGTTGAACTCTTTAAGCTATTGAGCACAGCCTCCGGCGCTCTTGGCATGATCAAAGGTCAATTTTTGGACATGCAAGCGGAGCATCAACCGATCACATTAGAAGGCTTGCAAGAGATTCATCTCCATAAAACCGGCGCACTCATCAAAGCGAGCATTTTAATGGGCCATTTAGTGGGTCCGCAATTTAACCGTGCAGCCTTTGATCAATTGGCAATTTATGCGGCGAAAGTGGGTTTAATGTTCCAAATTCAAGATGACATTTTAGATGCCACAAGCACCGCAGAAGTGCTCGGCAAAAGTGTCGGTAAAGATGCGGCGCAAGAAAAAGCCACATATGTGAATCTTCTTGGCATTGAAACGGCACAAGATTATATGAATCGCTTAACGACAGAAGCCTTGTCGATGCTCGCGCCCTTTGATGCCGCGGCTGATGCCCTCAACACTCTTACTCATTATGTGATCGAAAGGCAGAATTGATATGTCACTTTTGAACCAAATTCAAACACCGCAAGATCTTAAACGCTTATCGATGCCAGAGCTTGAACAGCTGACGGCTGAGCTGCGCCAATTTTTGATCGACAGCGTGTTGAAAAGTGGTGGACACTTTGCCTCTGGCCTTGGCGTCATTGAATTGACGGTGGCATTGCATTATGTATTTGATGCGCCGAATGATGCCATCATTTGGGATGTGGGGCATCAAGCGTATCCCCATAAAATTCTGACAGGGCGCCGTGAGCAGCTCAACACCATTCGCCAAAAGAATGGTTTAAAGCCCTTCCCTTGCCCAAAAGAGAGTCGTTATGATGCCTTTACCGTTGGGCACTCTTCAACATCCGTGAGCGCTGCCCTTGGCATGAGCATTGCCAATCAGCTTTTGCACAATCCCCATCATGCCGTGGCAGTCATTGGCGATGGTGCATTAACGGCAGGGATGGCATTTGAAGCCCTCAATCATGCTGGCGCCATCAAGGCAGACATGTTGGTGATTTTAAACGACAACAATATGTCCATTTCCCCGAATGTGGGCGCACTGAGCAACATGCTCACTAAGACACTATCGAACCCCATTTTGCAATCTTTGCGCACAGAGAGTAAGCGACTCATAGAAAAATTGCCGCTGCCACATGCTTTAGAGTTCGCAAAGCGCACCGAAGAACAGATCAAAAGCATGGTCGCCGGTGATGGCGGTTTATTTGAAGCCCTAGATTTCCAATATTTTGGACCCGTCAATGGGCATGATTTACCCTCATTGATCGCCATTCTCAATAATTTAAAACAAAAGCGTGGCCCAAAACTTCTGCATTTGATCACTCAAAAAGGCAAAGGCTACACGCTCGCTGAATCTGCACCCATTAAATTCCATGCAGTCTCTGCACCTGCAACACCGAAACCTGTTGAAGCACCGAAACCCAAAACCTACACGCAAATCTTCTCCCAATGGATTTGTGATGCAGCGGCGCGTGACCATAAAGTTGTCGCCATCACGCCTGCCATGCGTGAAGGTTCAGGTTTAGTGGAGTTTGAACAACGCTTTCCCAAGCGCTTTTTTGATGTGGCGATTGCTGAGCAACATGCCGTCACCATTGCCGCTGGCATGCAAATGAAAGGCTTAAAGCCTGTGGTTGCCATCTATTCCACTTTTTTACAACGTGGATATGATCAGCTCATTCATGATGTGGCTTTACAAGATTTACCGATTGTGTTTGCAATTGATCGCGCAGGCGTTGTGGGCCCAGATGGTCCGACACACATTGGCGCATTTGATTTGGCATATTTACGCATCATTCCTAATATGGTGGTGATGGCGCCTTCAGATGAAAACGAGCAATATCACATGCTCAATTTAGCGCTGACGATTGATCACCCAACCGCTGTGCGCTATCCGCGTGGCAGTGCTCAAGGCGTTGCCTTAACAGAAACCTCTGACATCACCTTTGGTAAAGGGCGCAAGGTTCGAGCAGGTCACACAATTGCCATTTTTGCAACGGGCACATTGCTGCATGTGGCAAAACATGCCGCAGAAGTGTTAAATGCCACATTGATTGACCTTCGCTTTGTTAAACCGCTTGATCAAGCCTTGATTTTAGAGGCGGCTAAAACCCATGATTACCTCATCAGCATTGAAGATGGCGTTGTCACAGGTGGCGTTGGCAGTGCAATTTTAGAGCTTTTAGCCCAACACTTCATCTATAAACCCTTCAAAGCCTTTGGCCTGCCTGATGAGTTTTTAGAGCATGGTGAACGCGCTGAAGTGCTTGAGATGGTGCGTTTAACCGATGAATATTTCCTAGAGGATATTCAAACCTTTGTTGAACAAGTCAAATTGGCCTAAATGTAGACAATAAAAAACCCCGAAATTCGGGGTTTTTTTACAGCTGATCTTTATTCGTCAACACTGATGCTAGATAAACGAGTTTTTAACTTTTGACCAACACGGAAAGTCACCACACGACGCGCAGAAACTGGAATGTCTTCACCAGTTTTTGGGTTACGTCCAGGACGTTCCTTTTTGTCACGAAGTTCAAAACTACCAAAACCAGACAATTTGACAGATTCGCCTTTAGTTAAAGCTTCACGAATTTCATTGAAAAAATCTTCAACAAATTGTTTCGCTTCTTCACGCTGAATGTGATTAAAATCATGATACAGATTTTCCACAATCTCAGCTTTTGTTAAAGTCGCCATTTTACCCCCTACGAATTATTGACGCAAAAACACCTGAACCTCACCGAGGTTCTTGAGTATATTGGTTAGTATAGTATCAATCTCTTCATCTTTGATATTTTCCATATCATTTTGGAAAATCAAGCCAAAACTGAATGATTTTTCTGTTTTGTCTTCTTTTGCCAACTGATAAATATCAAACAATTGAATGGATTGAAGGAGTGGCGATTGAACTTGACGCATTACATCAATCACAGCAGCCACAGTCATGTGCTCAGGCACCACCAATGTTAAGTCACGACGCGATTGCGGGAACTTAGACAAAGGTTTAAAGACTGTGGGTTGTGTTGTTTTGATGGCAGCTAAATTTAATTCAAACAAATAAATGTCCGCGCTGACGTCGAGCTCTTTTGCCACTTTCGGATGAATCTTGCCCATGTAACCGACAGATTCACCGCGTACAAAAATTTCTGCACTTTGACCAGGATGCAATAAATCAAATGCTTTGGCCACAAATTGCACTTCGCTCTCGTGAGCGGATAGAGCTAACAACGCTTCCACATCATTCTTCACATCGAAGAAATCCACTTTACGCGCTTTTTCACCCCATTGTTCTGAGACTACATCGCCCACAACCGCACCGCCTAAATAGGCTTGTTGCGTTACGTTTGCCAATTCACCTTTAAAGGTTAAACCTGTTTCAAAGATGCGCACACGTTTTTGTTGGCGTTTTAAGTTGTAATCAATCGTTGCGATGAGTCCTGCTGCAAGCGTTGTTCTCATCACAGAAAGATCGGCGGAGATTGGATTTTTCAACGCAATCGGCGCTTGAATTTTATCAATGATGGCTTGCCATTTTGGCGCCACAAAACTCATGGTGATCACTTCGTTATAACCACGATCCACCAACACATTGTTAAACGCATTCACAGGCGTTGTGTACTCTGTCATTGGCGTCATAGTGGAGATGCGGTTATTAAAATGCGAATGGATATTGTCATACCCATCGATGCGCGCAATCTCTTCAATCAAATCATTTTCAATTTCAATGTCAAAGCGATGAGATGGCGGCACCACCACAGCATGATCCTCTGCCACTTGAGTGTCCCCAATGCGGCTTAGAATTTCTGTAATGCGCTCGATGGCATAATCACGACCCACAAGTTGGCTAATGCGCGCAAAACGCACGGTGATCGCATCACGCTTTGGCAATAACGCCACATCTTCAGCAACGGTCACAGCGCCCGCTTGACCGCCTGCCAATGTCACCAATAAATGGGTGGCATATTCAAGGGCAATCATCGGTAGATTAAAATCGACGCCGCGCTCAAAGCGGTGCGATGCATCTGTATGTAAGCCATATTCACGCGCACGACCAGCAATCGCCAATGGATTGAACCATGCGGATTCTAAGAAAATTGCATTGGTGTTGTCATCACATACGCTGTTATCCGCACCCATGATGCCAGCAAGCGCAACAGTTTTTTCATCATCAGCAATCAACAATGTGTTCGCTTTTAATGTCACTGTGTCACCATTTAACAATGTGACACTTTCACCTTGTACAGATTGACGAACATGAATATTACCCGCCAATTTATCTGCATCAAACGCATGCAAAGGTTGACCAAGCTCTAACATCACATAGTTTGTGATGTCCACTAAAATGCCATGAGGACGCACGCCCGCGCGGCGCAAACGCTCTGTCATCCAAAGTGGAGAAGGCGCGCTCATGTTTAAGCCGGTAATTTTACGGCCTAAATAGCGTGGGCAAGCCTCTGTATCTTGAACATTCACGGCAACTTGATCTGCAATCACAGCATCAACATGATGCTGTGGCCATGCTTTTAAAGCTGTCCCGGTGCTCAATGCTAAATCGCGCGCAACACCATAAATGCTTAAGCAGTCACCGCGGTTGGGCGTCAAATCGATTTCGAGGATTTCATCATTTAAGTTGTAATACTCACGAAAATCTTCACCAATTGGCGCATCTTTCGCCAAAATCATCAAGCCGCCGTGATCATCACTTAAGCCCAACTCACGGGCAGAACACAACATGCCGTAAGACTCAACGCCACGCAATTTGGATTTTTTAATTTTAAAATCACCCGGCAATACAGCACCAATCACAGCCGTTGGCACTTTAATGCCGGCAGCCACATTTGGCGCGCCGCATACGATTTGTAATGGCTCAGCTTCTCCCACATTCACTGTGGCAATGCGCAATTTATCAGCATCTGGATGCGGTTCAACCGTTAACACTTCACCCACCACAATGTTTGTGAAAGCAGGGGCTGCCAATGCTTCTGAGTCAACCTCTAAACCAAGCATCGTCAAATGATTGGAAATATTTTGTGGAATTTCATCAATCCACTCTTTTAACCATGAGATAGATATTTTCATACGATTATTCTTTGTTTAAAATTTAGGATTCGGATGACTATTTGAACTGATTGAGGAATCTCAAATCATTCTCATAAAAGAGACGCAAGTCATTCACGCGATAACGCAGCATTGCCAAACGCTCAACGCCCATACCAAATGCAAAGCCTTGATATTCATTTGGGTCAATATTCACAGCTTTTAAGACATTTGGGTGAACCATGCCGCAACCCAAAACTTCTAACCAACCTGTTTGTTTACAAACACGGCAACCTTCGCCATGACACATCACACATTCAATGTCCACTTCTGCTGACGGCTCAGTGAATGGGAAGAATGAGGGACGGAAACGAAGTTTTAAATCCTCTTCAAAGAATTTTTGCATGAACTCAGTCAATAAACCTTTTAAGTCACTGAATGTGGCGGTTTTATTGATCACTAAGCCTTCCACTTGATGGAACATCGGGCTGTGTGTTTGATCTGAGTCAGAGCGATACACGCGACCATAGCCAATCATTTGAATGGGGGGCTTTTGGGCTTGCATCACATGAATCTGAGTGTTTGAAGTATGTGTGCGCAGCAACATATCTTCATTAAAATAGAATGTATCAAACATTGCGCGCGCAGGATGATGTGCGGGAATGTTCAAAGCTTCAAAGTTGTAGAACGCCGATTCAATTTCAGGGCCCTCTACAGCTTCAAAACCTAAGGAGCCAAAGAGTGATTTGATGCGATTGAGCGTAATGGTGATCGGGTGTGCTGCGCCCGTCATTTGACCGCGACCCGGCTGCGTCACATCCACACGTTCAGATTCTAATTTTTCTTGCAACAATGCATCTTCTAATGCTGTTTTTTTCGCCTCTAATGCGCTGATGATTTCTTGGCGAACGGCATTAATTTCAGCCCCTCTGACCTTTTTCTCTTCTGGGCTTAACTTTCCAAGCTCAGGCATTAATGCAGTGATCACACCTTTTTTACCAAAATGCCCAACACGAACGGCTTCGATCTCTGATAAATTTTTGGCATCAGCAATTGAACTTAATGCTGTCTTAAGAATGTTTTCTAGTGACATATTTATATCCATAAAAAAAGGAAAAGTAGCGCTATGCTTACTTTTCCTTTGATAATATCAATCTTGAAGGTTCAGTATCAATACTGACAGTTAAGCTAAAGCTGCTTTTGCTTGCTCTGCTAAAGCACGGAATGCTTCTTTTTCAAATACAGCAATATCAGCTAATACTTTACGATCGATTTCAACGTTTGCTTTTTTCAAACCATTGATGAAACGGCTGTAAGACAAACCACACTCACGTGCAGCTGCGTTGATACGTACGATCCATAAAGAACGGAAATCACGTTTTTTCTGACGACGATCGCGGTATGCGTATTGACCCGCTTTGATAACTGCTTGGTTAGCAACGCGATAAACACGTGAACGTGCACCGTAGTAACCTTTTGCTTTCTTTAAAACCTTTTTGTGACGCGCGTGAGCGATAACACCACGTTTTACTCTTGCCATGATCTAAACTCCTTCAATTATGCGTAAGGCAACATGCGGTTAACCATTTTTGTATCTACTTTCTTGATAACAGAAGCATTACGTAAATGGCGTTTACGCTTAGTTGATTTCTTAGTTAAGATGTGGCTACGGTGTGACGCGTGACGCTTAAAGTTGCCGCCACCGTTTTTGCGGAAACGCTTTTTAGCGCCGCTGTTTGATTTCATTTTAGGCATAGTTTTTTAACTCGCATTTCTCAATCAATAATTAAAACAAATAGGAACAAAATAGACGGGTAGATTACTTCTTAGCAGGTGCTAAAACCATAACCATTTGACGACCTTCAAATTTAGGACGCTGTTCAACCACACCATATTCTTTCAAATCTTCTTCAACTCTGTTCAGAAGCTTCATTCCCAACTCTTGGTGAGCCATTTCACGGCCACGAAAACGCAGCGTGATCTTGGTTTTATCACCATCACTAAGGAAACGGATCAGGTTGCGTAGTTTTACCTGATAATCCCCTTCATCAGTTCCTGGACGGAACTTGATCTCTTTGACCTGGATCTGTTTCTGCTTTTTACGCGCTTCGTGTTGCTTTTTCTGTTGTTCGAATTTGAATTTACCATAATTCATAATTCGGCAAACAGGCGGAGCGGCATTTGGAGAAATCTCCACAAGATCAAGGTCGCTATCATAAGCCATATTGAGGGCTTCCGCAAGTGGAACAACCCCTTTTTGCTCGCCCTCTGCATCGATCAAACGAACCTCACGTGCAGTGATCTCGTCATTTAACCTATGTTCATTCTGTGTGCTAATAACTCTATCTCCATTAAGTATTAATCTTTATTCATTAAGTCGATGGCAGCTTCTAAAGTCATCGTGCCAAGATCTTCGCCTTCACGAGTTCTCACGGACACTAAGCCTTCTTCTGCCTCACGCTTACCAACAACTAAAAGGTAAGGGATTCGACCAATCGTAGCTTCACGGATTTTATATCCAATCTTTTCATTTCTCAAGTCAATTTTCGTACGGATGTTCGCTTTTTTAAGCTTCGCTTCAATCTCTTTGACGTAGTCGTCTTGATGACTTGTGATCCCTGCCACAAATGCTTGGACTGGCGCTAACCAGAATGGGAAAGATCCTGCATGATGCTCAATTAAAATGCCAATGAAGCGTTCAAATGAGCCTAAAATTGCTCTGTGAAGCATAACAGGACGTTTGCGCGTATTATCTTCATCTACAAATTCTGCGTCTAAACGTTCTGGTAATACAAAGTCTAACTGAATTGTACCCACTTGCCAAGAACGGCCAATGGCATCTTTGATGTGGTATTCCACTTTCGGGCCATAGAATGCGCCTTCACCCGGCAATTCTTCCCACTCAACGCCCGCAGCTTTCAATGCAATGCGTAAACCTTCTTCGGCTTTATCCCACACTTCATCAGAACCTGCGCGCTCTTCAGGGCGAAGGCTCAACTTGATGGCAATGTTTTCAAAGCCAAAGCGATCATACACACTCATGGCAAAACGGTGGAAGTTTTCCACTTCGCTCACCACTTGATCAATGCGACAGAAAATGTGCGCATCATCTTGCACAAAGCCACGCACACGCATAATGCCGTGCAATGCGCCCGAAGGTTCATTACGATGACATGAACCAAATTCAGCCAAACGTAAAGGCAAATCACGATAAGAGTGCAAACCGTGGTTAAACACTTGAACGTGACATGGGCAGTTCATTGGTTTAACGGCATAATCGCGGTTTTCAGAAGCCGTCGTGAACATGTTTTCACGATAGTTTTCCCAGTGACCCGATTTTTCCCACAAGGAACGATCAACCACCATTGGGGTTTTAATTTCTAAATAGCCTTCTTCTTTTTGGCGTTCACGCATGTATTGCTCGATGATTTGCCAAAGCTGCCAGCCATTAGGGTGCCAAAACACCATGCCTGGCGCTTCTTCTTGCAAATGGAACAACTCTTGTGCTTTACCAATGCGGCGATGATCACGCTTAGACACTTCTTCTAAGAAAGCTAAATGTGCTTTCAACTCTTTTTCAGAGGCAAATGCCACCGCATAAATACGCGTCAACATTTTATTGTTTGAATCACCGCGCCAATAAGCGCCCGCAACATTCATCAATTTAAATGCAATGTTCGCTTTTTTAATGCTAGGTAAATGCGGACCCACACATAAATCTGTGAAAATATCTTCCCCATTGTCGCCTTGGCGATACAACGAGATTTCTGTTTGATCCTCTGGCGCACGCGTAATGATGTCCACTTTATAAGTTTCACCGCGCGCGGCAAAGTATTCGATTGCCTCTGCACGTGGGTGCATTTCACGCGTTACATCTAAACCTTCTTTGATGATTTCGCGCATTTTTGCTTCAATGGCAGGCAAATCTTCAGGTGTGATGGGCGCTTTAAAATCGATGTCGTAATAAAAACCGTTATCGATGGTTGGGCCAATGGCCAGCAATGCATCTGGATACAAAGTTTTCACGGCACGCGCTAAAACTTGCGCTGCCAATGTGTGACGAACAACATCTAAACCTTCCTCATCTTTCGGCGTGAGAATTTTGACCGTTGCGTTTCCCGTTATTACCGTGGAGAGATCTTTTTGGGTACCGTCAACAACCATTGCCACAGCGGCTTTTGCAAGACCTGGGCCAATACTTTCTACAATATCAAAACCTGAAACAGGATTTGGGTACTCTCTTTGACTACCATCTGGCAGGGTAATAACAACCATTCAAAACTCCACGGATTGACTATTTAACAAACCATTAATTATATACCATTTAACAGAATAGCGATATATTTGCTGCATATAAAATTAACAATCGTGATATGATGCGCGCTCAGTCATTAATTTTATATACAACGAGTGTCAAAACATGAAAAAAATCCTTTTATATCCTTTGGTTATCTTATTTTCATTCTTCATTGTTGCCTGTTCAGATGACAATTCGCCTGAAGGCATCACCAAGCATTTCATCGAAAGCACCTATAAAGGCGATGCTGACGCGATGGTTAAAGCATTAGATTTAGGTAAAGATGGCGAAGATCCTATGGTTCAACAAATGATCGTCGGTAAAATGGGCATGGCAGCGGCTGAAGCTAAAGCAAACAGCGAAGCACAAGGCGGCATCTCTAAAATTGACATCAAAAATGTGAAGTATCTTAATGACGATAAATCACGTGCCTCTGTGAATTTTGTTGTGACATTCAAAAAAGGTGAAGAAGACGCTGGCGACATGACGACAGTGAAAACAGCAAAAGGCTGGAAAATCGCACTTTAAGATGATCATTGCATCATGGATTAAAATCAGTGTTGTGAGCCTCACAGCACTTTTTTTATGCCCAAGCATCAGTGCGAAAACACTTGCCCTTGGGGACATTGTGCTGCGTACAGGTAATAATGTTGATAGCCTGATCATCCAAAAATTAAGTGGCGGCAGGTTTTCCCACATTGGCATCATCACCGATCTCAATCCTGTGATGGTCACCCATTCCACCACTGATGATGATCCGAAGCATCTCAATCAAGTGATCACAACGCCACTGCCAGATTTCTTAGCTGCGCACATGGCCAAAGATTATGTGATCGTGCGCCCTGCCTTTTTGTCAGAATCTGAACGCGTGCAGTTAAGCCATCACATCAAAAAGCAACTTGGTAGCCCGTATGTGCTCAAAGCACGCACAGAAGAGAATCTTTATTGCACCACGCTCATTGAGCAGCCTTTAATGAGCCTAAAACCTGAGCTTAAGCTCACTTGGCAATCGATTGATGTCGGGCCTTTTCAAGGGCAATATCTGTTTCCCGATGCTTTTTTGCAGCTGCCAAACATGATGATTGTCGATGAGTTTAGCGAAGAGAGAGAAAATTCAGTACAATAACCATAACCCATCATTTTCATCACTTTAATGGAATAATGATTATGTTACTTTCTCGTTTATGCACAATTGCGCTCATCGGCAGCATCGGCAGCGTTGCCCTTGCAGATTCATTTAAACTCGGTGTCTTAGGCGAAATTGATCGCTCGCCCTATAAAGGCATCGATCATGACAACAGCGTGCAGCCCTACATCAACTATGAAAGTCCGGTTTTTTACATCGATGGTTTAGAAGCGGGCGTTTATATTCTCCATTCAGATACGCAGCAACTGACATTGGGCGCACTGTATGATCAAACGGGCTTTAAGCCAAAAGACAGCGATGATTGGCGCATGAAGCAACTCAATCGCCGCAAAGAAAGCGTGATGGCAACCCTTGATTATACTTTGATCACAGATTTTGGCGGTTTTGGTGCAACCCTCAATACTGATCTACTTGGCCGCAATAAAGGCACAACATTTGCCGTCAATTATTCCGCAGCCTTAACGATGCAAGATTTAACCTTAATGCCTGTGGTTGGGCTTGAGTGGCACAATAAGCGTTACAACAACTATTATTATGGCATCAATCACAGTGAATCGATGCGTTCTGGTTTGCCTGAATACACCAGTAAACAAGGTGTTAATCCCTATTTAGAGCTCAATTTAAGCTATCAAGTGACGCCAAAATGGGAAATTATGGCCACCGGCCGTTATGATCACTTACATAAAAACATTCGCCACAGCCCGATGGTGGATAAAAGCGATTTATACTCATTTCAACTCGGCGTTGCGTATGAGTTTTAACCCAATTTTGGGGTCATGTTACAAAAGTCACACACAATCATAATACACAAACCGCACCATATTTCCGATAATGGTGCGGTTTTAGAACAACAATTGGCAACAATAACAACATTTCATTCATTGACAACATGGAGCTTTGCACATGGAAAAACATTCTATCGATGAACAACAATTACTGAAAGATGAAGCGAAATACTGCTCATTTGGCGACACTGTTCACTATGTCAATCCCCCAAAAATCTTCACGGATTGTAACGGCAGCTATTTATATGATGCCAACGACGTGCAATACCTTGACCTTCAAATGTGGTATTCCGCTGTTAACTTTGGCTATAAAAACGAACGCTTAGACAATGTGTTAAAACATCAAATTGACACATTGCCACAAATGGCGAGCCAATATTTGCACCCAACGAAAATCGAATTGGCCAAAGCCATTGCCACCGATATGGAACGCAAATTTGGTAAAGAAGGCCGCGTACATTTTAACGTGGGCGGTTCTCAGTGTATTGAAGACTCCTTAAAATTGGTGCGCAATGCAACGAATGGTAAAAGCTTAATGTTTGCCTTTGAAGGCGGCTATCATGGTCGTACATTAGGTGCATCTTCCATCACATCAAGCTATCGTTATCGCCGTCGTTATGGTCACTTTGGTGAACGTGCACAATTCATTCCATTCCCTTACCCATTCCGTCGCCCGAAAGGCATGACGGCAGAAGAGTATGGCGAACATTGTGTGAATGATTTTGCGCGCCTCTTTGAAACTGAATACAACGGCGTTTGGGACCCTAAAGTTAAAGAAGCTGAATATGCGGCGTTTTACGTTGAAGCGATTCAAGGCACTGGTGGTTATGTGATTCCGCCACGCAACTTCTTTAAAGGCTTGAAAAAAGTCTTGGATCAATATGGCATTTTATTGGTGGTGGATGAAATCCAAATGGGCTTTTATCGCACCGGTAAATTATGGGCGATCGAGCACTTTGATGTGACGCCAGATGTCTTGGTATTTGCCAAAGCCTTAACCAATGGTTTAAATCCACTTGGCGGCTTATGGGCACGCGAAGAACTCATCAACCCAGATGTCTTCCCTCCAGGCTCAACACACTCAACCTTTGCTTCTAACCCACTTGGCACTGCCCTTGGTTTAGAAGTGATGAAGATGACCCAAGAAACTGACTATGAAACCATGGTGATGAAGAAAGGGGAACACTTCTTAGAAGGTTTGCGTGATCTACAAAAACGTCACAAAGAAATTGGCGATGTCGATGGTTTAGGTTTAGCGCTTCGTGCAGAAATCTGTACAGAAGATGGCTTCACACCAAACAAACCATTGTTAGATAAAATGGTGGACATCGGTTTAGCTGGCGACTTAGATTGGAATGGTAAGAAAATGGGCTTAGTGCTTGATGTGGGCGGTTACTATAAAAACGTCATCACCTTAGCGCCATCGCTTCACATTTCAACAGAAGAGATTGATCAAGGTTTAGCCTTATTAGATCAATTATTAACACGCGCTAAAAACAGCTAATCATTGACGCGTTTCAGATGGATCATAAGTCACTTATGATCCATTTGCCTTGTGGAACCATCAACAAGGGGGATGACAGTGCAGTACCTCACACAATTAGAACCTGATTCACTCATCAAAGCCTTTGAGCAATCTCCGCCCTACCATTTTGTGGTGCAAACGGAGGTGCAAAATGTGCCTGCCTTTCGCGCACCCTTTAATCTATTGACCACGCTTGAAGCCGATGCCCTTAAAAAAATCGCGCGCCTGCCACTCCAAAAACTGATCCACCACGCACTGACGTGGCAAACCACGTTTATTGGCACCACAGTGTCTGAGTATTGCTTAATCGGTGATGACGATGCCACACAAACCGCTCGCACCATTCGTGATGCATATGGTCAAAAAACCGCACTCACCATTGTCAAAGACATTCCGAATCAATCGCCCCTATTGAGTGATGAGGCCAATCAAAAAGCCGCTGAATTAAAAGCCGCATTGATGGCAGAAAATTTCATCACACTCTCTGGCCAAGCCTTAGCATGGGTGCCGATTGATTTTAAAAACTCAGAAGAATACATCGTACGCCTCTCTAAATCCCGCAGAAAAGACATGCGCCGCAAACTCAAAAGCCTTGCGGACATTGAGATTCGCGAAATCAAAACTGGGGATGCCATCTTTCAAGATGACGCCATCCTCAATGAATATTATGATCTGTATCTCAATGTGTTTCATCAAAGTGAGATCCATTTTGATCAGCTGAGCCGCGAATTTTTCAAAACCATTTTGCAAGATGCACAAAGTAGCGGCATCATTTTCACCTATCATCACAATGATCAATTAATTGGGTATAACATCTGTTATGTTCTCAATCAGCGCTTGGTGGATAAATATGTAGGCTTTGTTTATCCTGCGGCGCGCGAACACAATTTGTATTACCTCAGCTGGTTTCACAATTTAGATTATGCCGCACAGCATCAATTGACCCATTACATTGCCGGTTGGACGGATCCGCAAATCAAAGCGTATCTTGGTGCTCAGTTCACCTTCACAGAACATGCTGTGTATATTAAAAACCCAATGTTGCGTGCCATTTTGAGTCGCTTGAGCCGCTATTTTGAGAGTGATCAAAAAACTTTGGATCAACTCAATCAGGAGAACGCATGAAAACACCATTGATTCTCGACTTTGATCACAGCGTATCGCTTGAACACGCCACAACGATTGATTTATCGAGTTGGCAAGAAGCCATCCGCTTTGGCTCAAGCCTGAAAACATATCAACAATTGAGCCACTATTTAGCACGCATTTTGCCATCGAACTATGGCACCGTTTTCATGGGCAGCGGCGATTATCATCACATCAGTACGCTATTGATTGAGCGCATGCCCATCGATGAACCTTTTGATGTGGTGATCTTTGACAATCACCCTGACAACATGCGCTTTCCCTTTGGCATTCACTGCGGCTCATGGGTGGCACACATTGCAAAATTGCCCCAAGTGCATCACATTCATGTGCTGGGCATCACCTCAAATGACATTGGCATTGCCCATTCATGGGAAAATCATTTGCACCCGCTTTATGGCGATAAACTCACTTATTGGTCCATGAAGGTCAATACGCGCTGGGCTCAATGGATGGGGCTAAAAAAAGCATTTCAATCCTTTGAGACAAGTGATGATTTGATCAATACATTTTTACAAACGCAAGCAAACAGCACACGCCCTGTTTATCTCTCCATTGACAAAGATGCATTGAGTGATCAGGTGGTGCAAACCAATTGGGATCAAGGGATTTTAGAGGCGCGCCACATGATGGCGGTGATTGATGCGATCAAACCCCGTTTAATCGGCTCGGATGTCACGGGCGATGTGTCTGAATACACGTATCAAACCGGTTGGAAACGCTTCTTGAGCCGTTTAGATCAACAAGCGCCCATTCCTTTAGACAAACTCACAGCATGGCAAGCGACCCAAAACGCCTTTAACCAAAGTATTTTAGATCGCTTAATGCCTTAATCGGCGGAAGTTTTTGCTTTCTCAGCCGCTTCGAGCGCCATCGCTTGTTTTTCTGCAAAGGCCAAACAGATGATGCCAATCACAATCAAAAGCGCCCCTAAAAATCGCCCCAACGTGATGTGATCATTAAAGAGCCAAATGGAGACAATCATCACCGTCACCACTTCCATGTGGGCAGCCGCAAATGCAGGGCCAACAGGCGCATGGCGCAGCAATGTCATCCATGCTAGAAAAGTGACAATGTAACCAAAGATCGCCACATACACCCAAACATTCGTAAAGACGCGCACCACCCAATCCATGCTCATCGCTAAAGGTTCTGCGGCCGTTGCCGCCAATTTAAAGCTTGTTTGCCCTAAGGTGTCAAAGAGCAACAAAATGCCAAAACCAATCAAATAGAATTTTTTCATCAGAAGATCCCCACAATGGCAACGCCAGCTGTGATGAAGGCAATGCCAATCACGCGCAGCGGAATGAGTTTTTCATTGAACAATAAGCGCCCTGCAATCATGATGGTGATGATGTTCATCGCCGCAAGCAATACGCCTTTTGATAAGGGCACCAACGTTAAAAATGCCAACCATAAAAAGAATTCCACAATGTAGGCAATCACACCAATCCACAGCCATTTTTGACGCAATAATCCTTGCCAATAGCTCGCCATGGTGTCGTTTTTCGTTTCGATGGTGGCCGCGTATTTAAAAGCAATCTGCCCTAACGTATCAAAGGCAACATTTGCGATCCATAAAACAAAGATCAATCCGGTCATAATTCTCCTTGTACCACTCGTTCTACAAAGTCCACTGATTGCTCGATCACCACTTTACGCTCACGATCAATGGTGATGAGGTGATAACTGTCATCTAATGGAATGAATACCGTCGGGCCGCTGACATTTTTCTCAATCACGCGGGCATTGGTATTGATGTTCGCAATGTCATCATTGCTTGAATGCATGATGAGGCATGGCGCTGTGACTTTAGGCAGATTTTTACGCACATCTCTCGCTAACCATTGCATCTCTGCCAATGCTGGGTATGGATTGCTCGCTAAACCGGCCGATGCAGCATCGCCGCCTAACATGCTGTCTGACACCACTTTTCGGATTTTCTCATCTTTTAAGCCATAAGGTGGCTCTTCAAAAAAGGCTTTGTGCTGAAAAATGCCGAGTTTTTTAAACCATGTTAAAAGGAAAAACAGATGCTTGGCATAAAATGGCAAGCTCCAACCATCGTAACGGAACGTGGTGGCATAAGTCATCACGCCTTTGATCATATCAGGGCGCTCTTCTGCTAGTTTCAGCGATAACACTGCACCCATGGATAAACCTGCCACAAATAGATGATCAACTTTATCATTTAATAATTCTGCGGCAGTTTCAACGCTTTGATACCAATCTTGCCACGTGGTTTTGCACAAATCGGCTTCTGTGCCGCAATGGCCAGCAAGTTGCATTGCATACACTGTAAACCCTGCTTTATTGAGTCCTTTGGCAATGATGCGCATTTCATTCGGCGTTCCTGTTAAACCATGAATCAATAACACGCCAATGTTGCGATCACCTTCGAGCATAAAGCTCACATCTTCAATCATACTTCTACTCTCTTTTCTCTTTATCTATCTGTGTATTGATGTTTAATCATTTTAGCAGCGGCGCGACGTGGGGCAAAATGTCCGCAAATTCTGTAATGGCGTGATGAGGCAATCCATGTTTATCACAATAATGGATGAGTTTGCCTTTTGCATAGACAAAGTCGATCACATGGGAGACACAAAAGTCTGAAGTGCCATCGCCCACATACAGCACTTGATCATAAGTTTGATACAAAATGTCCGCTTGATGACATTTGCAATTGCCGCTCTGTTTCTTACAAAATGTGGTGGCATACGGAAATTCTAAGTGCCAAGCTTCATCCCCATCATACACCAAGTGATTGGCAATGATCGGCACATTCGTGATGCCGTGGCGCTGTAAAATATAGTCAATCGCGTAATCTAAACCATCGCTGACGATGGCAACGGGCACTTCGGCTGTTGCCATTGCTTGCAAAAAATCCACAAATGTGGGATCAATCGCAATGGTGTCTAAACATGCATTGAGCGCCGCTGTATCGGCTTTAAGCAACGCAATTTGCCCCTTCATGCACTCAAGTGAGCCGATCATACCAGCTTCCCAAGCGGCTTCTAATTCATCACATCCCGCTTGCCCAAAATGCTCAATCAATGTGTCGGTGACATCTTTGAGGCTGATGGTGCCATCAAAATCACACAAAAAAATGCTGCTGACTGTCACAAGTAATTGTCCTATTTGAATAATAATTGTGCTGTATTATCCTAAAAAATCCGCCAACTGTTGTGACTGTTCTGTGTAGTTTGTGTAACCATTCATCAGCGAGAGCATAGAGGGGATGTGCTATACTCAATGGATAACATGACGATAAATCATCGAGTACGAGAAACATTATGTCTAAACATATCCTCATTATAGAAGATGATACACGGCTTGCTGCATTGACCAGTGAATACTTACAAATGCACGGCTTTACCGTGACGTGCCATGCGCGCGGCGATACAGCTGAAGCCACGATTTTACATTTATCACCGGATTTGGTGATTTTAGATGTGCTATTGCCAGGTAAATCAGGCTTTGACATCTGCCGCGATGTGCGCCCTTTTTACACGCAACCCATTTTAATCTTAACGGCGAGTGAAGATAACATTGACGAAATCATTGGGCTTGAGCTTGGGGCGGATGATTATTTAACCAAACCTGTAGAACCGCGCCGCTTATTGGCTCGCATCCGTGTATTGCTGCGCCGCCAAGCGCCGAATCATCCACAACGATTGGTGTTTGGCGACTTAACCATCGATGGCAGCAATCGCACCGTGCAAATCGCGCATGAGCTTTTAGATTTCACCACGGCGGAATTTGATCTTTTATGGTTACTCGCGAGCCGAGCGGGCACCATTTTAACCCGCGATGATCTGCTCAATGATCTGCGCGGCATTACATTTGATGGGGATGATCGCTCGATAGATGCAAAAATCTCCCGCGTGCGCAAAAAGTTACAGGAAGATCCTGACAATCCCACGTGGATCAAAACGGTGCGCGGTAAAGGTTATCTCTTCACCCTAGACAACTAAATGTTTCATAAGGATCGCATGGGCAAATCACAACAATATTCTCAGCAGCCATCCCTCACTTCACGCATCATTTTGTATTTGCTCATCATGCTTGTGGCGCAAAGCATCATTGTGTATGGCGCGCTCCATATTTTTGTGGCATTGCCCCACGAATGGACGGGACTCAGTGAAGATTATGAGTTCTATCAAAAAATGCTCGGCGAAAGCGCAAAGCTGCTCGCAGAGCAATTCACTGGCGACCCTATTCATGATCAAGAAGTGGTCAATACCATCGCCAATCGCTTTAACTTTAATGTGGAGATTCTGCCGCTTGGCACTGAATTATCAAGTGACGTTTTAGCCCAATTCAATGGGGATAATTTAGCCTATGATGATCGCTTAAATACGCTCTATCTTCGTTATGGCCCAAATGACCAATTGCTGCAAATTGGCCCGCTTGCCAATAATGACATTTTAGATGCGGACACCTCTGCCCTGCTCATTTTTATTTTGGTCTGTTCTGTGGTCAGCGCCTTGATCTTTGTCTGTTTGCTGTTTATGGCACTGCTGCCCTTATGGCGAGATGCCATGCGCCTACGTGCAACGGCTGAACAGCTCACCATTGGCGATCTCTCTGCCCGCGCGCCTAAAGCCCACAGTTGGTTATTTAAAACATTGACGGAAGTGGTCAATACCATGGCAGATCGGCTCGATCAACAAGTGCGCAACAGTAAAATCATTTTCCATGCCATGGCGCATGAACTACGCACCCCGATTGCGCGCCTGCGTTTTGGGCTCACCATGATGGCGGAGTCAGAAACTAAAGAGAATTTTAACCGCCAATTGCCCGGCATTCATCATGATTTAGAGGAGCTCGAAGCCCTCATCAATACGAGCCTGAACTTTTTTAAAATGCAGCAACAAGATGTATTGCCCAAAAAACATGCCACAGACATTGTCACATGGGCGCATCAACTGTGCGATGCCTTAATCCCCATGAAGCCAAGTCATGTACAAGTGACGCTTGCCATTGAAGATGTGTCCTTTATGCTCGACACGAAATTGGCCACATTAGCGGTCAATAATTTACTGCTCAATGCCTTTAAATATACATCAAGCCGCGTGAAACTCGCCATCTTCACGGTGGACGATGAATTACACATCGCCGTCAGTGATGATGGCGCAGGCATCCCAAAAGAGGCTTATGATGAGATTTTCCGCCCATTTTCCCGTTTAGACAACAGCCGCACACGAGAAACCGGCGGCCATGGCCTTGGGCTTGCTTATGTGGAACTCATTGCCAAATCCCATCAAGGCGCCATTGAAGTCAGTGAGAGTGAATGGGGTGGCGCACAATTAACACTAATATTAGTATAATATACTATTTAATAATTAAATCATTTTTAACTGATAACAAATAAAATAAAGGAGTATTATTAATACAAGATTATTATTTATATTAAATAATATTTCTTAAGCCTATTAATAACACTACGAGGTACAAAAAATGACTATTAATACTAATATCCATGCTGTATTTATCGGTGATCAGGCAGAAAATGGTGATCGTTTTGCTAAAATTCTTAATCAACTAGTACAAGATCATTTAAGTTGGCGCAAAGATTATTTACCCACAGACCGCCCAGGCATTACAGAGGCCGAGCAAAAAACTCCTGACTTTATTGCCACAGATGAGCGTATGAGTGGCGTGATGAATGAACTCTCTAGACGTTTAAGATCAGGTTCTGTACCTTGGAATAGTGCAGGTCGTTATTGGGGTCAAATGAACTCTGAAACTTTATTACCTGCAATTGCAGCATATAGTTTTGCAATGTTGTGGAATCCTAACAACGTTGCTCTTGAATCCTCAATGGCAACTTCAGAAATGGAAGCAGAAATTGGAGCAGATTTCGCAAAATTATTTGACTTTAATGAGGGCTGGGGTCATATCTCTGCTGATGGTTCAATCGCTAACTTAGAGGGCATTTGGTATGCTCGTTGTGTTAAATCCATCCCTTTAGCCTTACAAAAAGTCTTACCAGAGAAAGTCGCTGGTAAATCTGAGTGGCAATTACTGAATATGTCAGTCGAAGAAATTTTAGAAATTTGTGAGTCATTAACACCAGAAGAATACGATGCAGTCAAAGCTGCTTCTTCACGCAGTGGTCGCAATATTCCTAAACTTGGAAAATGGATTGTGCCACAAACAAAACACTATTCATGGGTCAAAGCAGCCGATATTATTGGTGTCGGTCTAGATCAAATTGTACAAGTCCCTGTTAAAACAAACTACCGACAAAATGTTGAGGAACTGGAAAAAATTATTCGTGACTTAGCTGCGCAGAAAACACCCATTCTTGGTGTCGTTGTGGTGGTTGGTACAACAGAAGAAGGCGCCATTGATGAAGTGGATAAAGTTGTTGCATTACGTGAAAAATTAAAAGCAGAAGGCATTTATTTCTATATCCATTGTGATGCTGCTTATGGTGGTTATGGCCGATCTCTATTCATTAAAGAAACTGGCGAATTCGCTGAATATGATGAGCTGCCTGAATTATACAAACAACATAATGTTTTCTCATATGATGTTAAAATTTCAGAAGACATTTATAACGGCTACAAAGCCATCAAAGATGTAGAATCCGTGACCATTGATCCACATAAAATGGGCTATGTTCCATATGCTGCTGGCGGCATTGCCATCAAATATAAAGCCATGCGAAATATTATTTCTTATTTTGCACCCTATGTATTTGAAAAAGGTATTAAAGCGCCAGATATGTTGGGGGCATTTACCCTTGAGGGCTCTAGGGCTGGGGCAACTGCAGCAGCTGTTTGGGCTGCACATCGCTGCGTTCCCTTAGACATTACAGGTTATGGCCGTTTAACTGCAACATCTATAGAAGCCGCTTGGCGATTTAGAGATTTCCTCTCGACCTTAACATTCAATATTAATGGCATGACCATTAAAGCACATCCTTTAAATCATCCTGATCTTAATATGGTTGACTGGGTCTTTAAAATTGAAGGCGAAACGAGCTTAGCGGCAACAAATAATCTCAATGAAGAGATTTTCAAATACTCATCTTATCTTCATGGCAATGACTTCAATAATAGATTCCTGACATCTCACACAGCCTTCTCAACAGAGGATTATGGAGATAGTCCACTTCCATTCTTAACCTCTATCGGTTTTTCTGCACAAGAATGGAAAAATGTTAAATCTGTTACTCTCTTAAGGGCTGCAATCATGACACCATATTTAACCAATGATGCTTTATTCGATTATTATGCGGCATCTATTAAACAAGCCTTAGAGCAAAGAATTACAGAAGTTCTTGGCAATCAAAAATAATCTTTGAAGGTCACTGGCTGAGATGTTAATACATCATCTCAGTCAGCCGTCCGTACCTTTCATCTTCATATAAATAGAAATTGAAGGAGAAGAATGATGGTCACTCAATCTAAAAGTAATACCATAGGTTTACTTACCTTTATCGGTATGACCTGTGCTTTAGTCGCCAGCGTGCGTAATATTCCTGATCTTGCAGCCACAGGATGGAATATGTTTTTATTCATGGGCATTGCTACTTTTGCTTTTGCACTGCCCATTACACTCATATCGGGAGAATTCGCTGGCATGAAGCCAGAAGCCGGCGGACCTGAATTATGGGTTACTGATAGCTTAAATGAACGCTGTGGATTCATCACATCATGGTTATTATGGGTACAGATGTTCCCTGGCATGGTGATGGTCGGCTCCGCACTTGCACCTTTATTAGCCATCGCTATTGGTGATAACTCATTGAGTGAGAGTAATATTTTTACCTTAGCTTGTATTCTAATTGTTTATTGGGCCATTTCTATTCTCAATATCTTCTTTGATATGGCAAAAATTGGCGGCAAAGTGGGTGCATGGTTTGGCGTTTATATTCCTGTCATTATCCTATTGATACTAGGAATTGCTGCAACATTCAAAACGGGTGTTCAAGTGAATAATTATCTTGGTGAGTTCAGTGCAAGTAAATTATTCCCAGATTCATTCTCAACCACAGGGACATTACAATATCTAGCTGCCATTTGCTTTATTTTTAGTGGCATAGAAATGTCATCTGTTTATATCACTCGATTGAATAATCCAATTAAAACATATATTAAAGGTATTTTCATTGCCTTAATCTTTATGTTGCTATTCAACCTCATTAATGCTTTCTTTGTAGCAAATAGCGTATCTTTTGGCAAAATTGAACTCAATAATATTGCACAAGCGCCTGTGATTTGGATTCACGTCTTAGGTCTTCCTTCATGGCTTGCGAATGTCTTTGCTGCCTGTGTATTCATTGGTGTGGTTGTACAATTGTCTGCTTGGGCATCTGGTCCTTCTAAAACCATTCAAGCGAGTGCACGAAGAGGCTTATATCCCCCTTCTTTAGGTTTCTGGCGTGAAAATAAATACGGTGTTTCTCGCTCTATTATCCTTACACAAGCTGTCATCATCTCCATTTTTGCTTTAGTTTATTTATTAATCCCTGCCGTTAACTCTGCGTTCTTATTACTTGTCACCTCAACCTCAGTGATTTACTGTGTGGTTTATGTACTCATGGCGATTGGTATCTTACGCATGCGTTACACTGCTGCGGATGCTGCGCGACCATTTCGTATCGGTGGTTCTAAAAATAAAAGTAACTTTTGGATCTGGTTTGTTGTTGTTGTATTACTCTTGACCATTGCAATCTCTGTCATCTTAACTTTAGTCACGTTTTCTGCCGTAGATGCTTTGATTGTGATCATCATTACTGCCGTTATGGTGCTCATCCCGCTATATGTGCATCACATTAGAAAACCCATTTGGAAAACCCAAGTGGAGGCACAATTAACTGCATTAAACCAACAGCATTTATTACCAACACCTAAACCAGGCGCAACACTTTCTAAAACTCAAGCATAAAGAATGCCTACATTAATTAAAAATATCCGGAGGCATAGATTGATCTATTCCTCCGGTTTTTTTAATTTAAAAACTGATAAAACTAAAAATTAGAGGTACGAATATGTCAAACGCTCATCGTCCCATCACATCTGAGCTAGGATTAATCTCTTGTGTCGCCTTTGCAGTAGGATCTATGATCGGCGGCGGTGTATTTGCCCTAGCGGGAGTCGTGGTTAAAGATACAGGACCTGGCGCACTTTTATCCTATTTATTTGCAGGCATTATTGTCTCTCTATCCGCGGTTAGTTTTTCTGTCGTCGCAAGCCGAGCACCTAAAGGCCAATCAAGTTATTACACACTTGGTGTTGAACTTGGAAAAATATGGCAATTCATCACAATGTGGGCTTTTTATATCTCCACTGTGACTGCCGTCGCATTTATGCTCGTTTCATTTGGCAATTATCTACAATACTTTTTATCCTCAAGCAATGCTTTATTGCTCGCTGTTTTTGCACTGGTGTTTTTAGTTATTTTAAATCTCACATCGACCGCAACCGTTGGAAAAGTAGAAAATTTACTGGTTGGCTTTAAACTCTTAGTCTTATTTACCATGATAGGTTTTGGCTTGGCAGCTTTTTCATCACAAAAGCTCACACCGTTCTTACCACATGGACAAGCACCTGTACTATCATCAACAGCAATGCTCTTCAGTGCTTACTTAGGTTTCAGTGTCATTACCAATATGGCAGATGTCGTTAAAAATCCACAAAAAACTGTGCCTTTAGCTTTAATGATCAGTATTGCAATTGTCACGATTGTTTATATGGGCATCGTTTTTGCTCTCTTAATGGCCAGGGGCAATTATAATAACAATGCAAGCCTTGCATCTGCAGCCAATATTTTAATGGGCAATTGGGGAAGTTTACTTGTCGCTTTTACAGCCTGTGTATCAACCTTATCAGGCTCTAATGGATCATTACTGGGAATCAGCGAGTTAATCATACGTATGTCTCAACAAGGTTCGATTCCAAAGTTTTTAGGTCGTAAAAGTCAATCAGGGCATGCCCAAATGAGTGTTTTATTATCTGGCTGTATTGCTTTGATTTTAATGCTAACTGGTGATATTTCTAGCATTATTGCTTACTGTAGTGTTGCAGGTATTTGGGGATTGGTCATGATGAATATTTGTGCAGGTAAAATCGCTTGGAATAAATGGGGCAACATTGGAATGAAATTGCCCTTTGGCATTCTCATTCCAACACTTGCTGGCATCACAGCAACCTCTCAACTATTTTTAATGGATTGGAAACACTCTGTGATTGGAACCCTAATGGTTGCAGCTGGATTCATTATCTATTTCTTTCGCCCTAAAACCACACCGACACTATGATGATTGTTTTAAATAAAGCTCCGCCCATGCGTGCGCCGTATCGTTCCATTCAGGTTGGATGCTGCTTAAATGGGCACGCGCTGCTGCCAAATCACCTTGCGCTTGATAGTGTTTACCTAAATTCAATTGTGCCTGCCCAAAGCACCATGCTTGATCCTCAAGGGCAATCGCTTGCCAATGACGCACAGCGTCTGCCATATTGTCCTTTGATTTTGCCAAATCTGCCAAATAGAGTTGCGCCCAAGCAAAGGATTGTGCATCATCTTCTCGATGAATGGCGCGCCAATAATGTTCTGCTTTCTCTAGGTTGCCGCGCTGCTCTTCTAACTCACTTAAATGGAAAAGCGCTTTGGCATAACAATTGCGATCCCACGCGGCATCAATTGATTGCCAATGGTGAATCGCCTCAGCCTCATGACCGCGATCAAGCGCAAGCTCGCCTAAATTGAGCTGCGCGCGAGCATAACAAGTGGCATCCCACTCAAGGGCAATGGTTTGCCAATAATATTCTGCACCCTCTAAATCGCCCGCAGATTCTGCCAAATCCCCAAGATAAAGCTGAGCCACCGCATAAATGGGTAAACTCCAACTCATCTCGATCATGCGCCAGGCCACAAAGGCAGATTCAGCATCATGAGCTTTCGCATGCGCCATGCCAAGCAACATGTAACGGCGCGCCGAATCAAAGGGAAATTCAGTCTCTAAATCACTCAATAGTGCAATGGCATCAAGATATTTTTCTTCATGCAATAAAGCTTCAGCGCTGTTTAAACGTTGATCAATGGTGGGATTGTGCATTTCTCTCTCCTTAAATATTGACGATGATTTTACGTGATTTTAAGCCCAAGCCCTAATGATCACGCAAAAACCCATAATATGGATAACAATACCATGCATCATCCTCAAGATCACATTGCATGAGTTTGGCAAAATAGATGCCCTTTTCTGCATCAAAATGATCCCCATATTCTTGATCTAAATAGAAAGACAACAACTCATGCTTAACAGTGACATCATTTGATGTTGCAACCCCTTCCTGCAAATGTAGCGCTTGTTTCAGATCTTGCGCCACGCCTTCACCATTAATGTAATGTCTTGATAAGCGCATCATGGCTCGTGGATGCCGCCCAGCGGCGGCTTTTTTCAAAAACATCAATCCTTGTTGCTGCATGGTGGGATCATCAATCATTAAAGCGTCAATCGCCACATTGTATTGCCACTCTGGGGACTGAATGCGTTCATATAGCGCATGTGCTTTGTCTGCATTTTGCGACACAATTGTGCCCATTTCATATAATCCGCCTAAATGATAAAGGGCGGGATCATGGTTGAGATTCGCCGCCTTCTCCACAATGCCCAACATTTGCTGCTGCATTGCCACATCATTTTGACTGAAGACATAACCACTCAATGCTTCATACGTTTTCATCAATGCTGAAGGATCACTGCTGTTCACTATATTGGCTAAATGCGTAGCCAACAATGCTTGATGTTTCGGGGCAACGGTTCGGATTGTGCCATTGATCGTAGTGGTTTCTGTCAATAAGCGCTCTAATGCATCAACATTACCCGCTTCGGCTGCCCGCTCAAGCCACGTATAAAAACGCCCCTCATCCATCTCACTGCCATCATTTAAAGGATTGAGGTAATACCAATCCGGGCTCCATGCAAAGAGTGTCATTAAGCGATCAATTGCAGGAGCGCCGCCCATTTTAGCGGAGGACTCAAACAAGGCATCAGCTTGATGCATATCCTTTGGCACAATTTTCCCTTCTGCATAAATGATGCCAAGCATGCGCTCGGCATTATAGTTCCCAGCCTGTGCCGCTTGTGTTAAGGCAGTGATCATAGCATCAGCCGCTTCTTTAGAAAGCTGAGTCTCCCCGTTAAAATATTGCTGGCGCGCCCATTCATACGCAGCATCGGTTGAGCCCAACGCCATCGCCGCCTGCAATGCAGCAATGCCCGCTTGATACTCATCATCCATGCCTTCGGCTTGCTGAAAGTGTGCATGTGCCAAACCCATCCACCCTTCTGCATTGTTTTGCTGAGCGGCGGCACTGAACCACTGCTCCCCTGCCCGATAATCCGCATGACTGCACAATGTATCGGCGTCACACTCCACATATTCACGGGGCGTATTGTCTGCAAGGCACTGCCCATAACGCACTTGATCGGCTGCATTGCCAGCATCAGCCGCAGCTTTAAGACTTGCACACTCAGTCAGTGCGACGGCTGAGGCATATCCACCCAGCACAAGCATGATCGACAACATTAAACCACTGATTTTAAATAATTTCATGACTTTAATTCCGATAAAAGTGACCATTGATTATCCATGAAATCAATGGTCACCGATAGCGCTTTTGATGAATTTTTTGCACCTAAACAGATGTGGACACATCCACAAGCTCAAAGGCTTTCACATCAAATAAACCATTAGACGTGAGTTTAATCTCAGGGATCACTGGCAATGTCATAAAGACGAGCGTCATCAAAGGATGAAAAGCATCTGAGAGGGCAAATTTTTCACGCGCTGTGTGAATGAGATGATCAATCACTGTCGCCACCTCTTCTGCGCTTTGATTTGTCATCAAGCCACCAATCGGTAAGGGTAAATGCGCCAACACTTCTCCATGTTGTACTAAAGAAAAACCGCCGCCCATGGCTTCAATGTCTTTCACCGCGCAAAGCATGTCTGCATCATTGTCACCCACCACCACAATATTGTGGGAATCATGGGCCACAGAAACAGCAATCGCACCATTTTTCAAGCCATAACCAGACAAAATGCCCAGCCCCATATTGCCCGTGGCATGATGGCGCTCGATCACTGCCAACTTATTGAGCCCGGGATTTAAATCAGCCTGAAATTGCCCGGCTGCATCACGCGCGACTGTTAATGTGAGATTTTTGGTCACCACACTTTTAGGAATCACACCGATGGCACGCACTTGATCACTCGTTAAGGGCAAAGCAAAATCCGCTTCACAAATGGGCGCGATGTTGATGGTATTGAGCACATCTTCACAATGATATTCCGGCAACTCCACCAACATTTTGCCATCGCGCGCCACTTCTTGCCCCATGGAAAACACATGGCGTGGCGCAAATTCTATCAGATCATTGACGATCAACAGATCCGCATCCTTACCCGGTGCAATCGCGCCTTTGTCATACAAGCGGAAACATTCAGCGCCATTGAGGGTTGCCATCGTCACAGCCAATAAAGGATCGACCCCATATTCCACCGCTAAGCGCAGACTTTTGTTGATGTGCCCTGTGGTCAAAATATCATCGGGCTCACGGTCATCCGTACAAAATACGCAGCGGCGCGCATTGCTTGGCGTCACTGCAGGCAATAGATTCAATAAATCCTTACAGGTTGAACCTTCACGCAGCAAAATGTATTGCCCCATCGTCAAACGCTTTAACATGCCTTCTGTGTCTGAACACTCATGATCCGTCATGATGCCCGCTGCCACATACGCCGTTAAATCCAGCCCTTTCATGCCGGGGCTATGACCATCAATCACACGATTGTGACGCTTTGCCATCATGATTTTGTTCATCATTTTATCTTCATGATGCGTGACGCTTGGATAATCCATCACTTCACCTAAGCCTAATACGCCATCATCGGCCAACAGCGGCTCAAGATCTTCTGCCTCTAACACAGCGCCCGCAGATTCAAAAGGTGTGGCCGGCACGCAAGAGGGTAATTGAATTTTCACATGCAGCGGCAAATTGCGGCTGGCATCGAGCATATATTGAATGCCCTTCACGCCGCATACATTGGCAATCTCATGCGGATCGGCAATGATGGTTGTGGTGCCAAACGGTAAAATGGTGCGCGCAAATTGCACAGGCGTTAATGAGGAAGACTCAATGTGCACGTGCCCATCAATGAGCCCTGGCATCACAATGCCACCTTTGGCATCCACAATGTTTTTGGCATCATAATCATGGCCAACGCCGACAATTTTACCGCGCCCAATGGCGAGCGGTCCTGGCATCAACCTTTGGTTATACACATCCACCACCTGACAATTGATGATGAGGGTATCAACCGGTATGCGCCCGGCGGCCATGTCAATCACAGCATTGAGATTCTCTTTATCCAACATATTCTCCTCCTTAACCTTTGATGCGGCCATGGCTACAGCTACATTTTAAAACAGGTTCTGTCACCGCTTGGGCAGCAAAATCAATGACGCCTAAATCCGTAATGGCAAAATCTGGAATCGCCGTAATTTGTAAACAACACATGTAAAAGAGCGGATCCGGTAAATTGCACCCTAATTGACGGGCAAGCATTAAGAGTTTCTCTTCTTCTTTAGCCATCGCTTCAGGCTCTAAATCAGAGACAATCCCGGCAATCGGTAAGGGTAAGAAGCCTAAAATCTCGCCATCTTTGACGATCACTTGCCCGCCGCCATTGCTGGCTAAATGGTTCACTGCCAATGCCATATCTTCACTGTTTGTGCCGATGCACACCACGTTGTTATCATCCGGGGCACACGAGCTTGCCATCGCGCCCGCATTCAATTGCCAACCAGACACAAAGCCCACCGCAGGCTTCACATTCGTGATACCAAAGCGCTCAATCACCGTGGCATATAACACATCTTGCTCAATGTCTGGCAGGACGATGCCATTTTCGACATTCAATTCCACATCGCGGGCTTTACGCACAAAGGGCACATCAAAATCCACAGCAAGCGATAAAGCATGCACGCGATCACTCTCAATTTCTGTGCGCACACACATGTCAGCAGCCTGAACAGGCTGCATTTTCATGGTGTTCAATAATAAAGGACTACGCACGGGCGGCGTCAATGTTTTACTCATTTTGCCATCGGTGACCACGGTTTCCCCTTTGGCAATCACGCCATCGATCTCAAATTTCACCAAATCTTCCACCAAGAGAATATCCGCATAGCGCCCTGGGCTGATTGAACCCACTAAATGGTCAATGCGATAAGCTTCGGCTGAGTTCAAGGTGCCCATTTGAATGGCAGTCAATGGATCAACGCCGCTTTGAATGGCCATGCGGATCAATTTATCCATGTGCCCATTGGTCAAGATTTCTGAGGCCACCACATCATCCGTACAAAAGCTCACACGGCGCGCCACACGTGGATTTAAATGGGTGACGATCTTCATGTTCTCTTCTAAAAAATGAGAAATGGAGGATTCACGAATGATGACAAACATGCCTTTACGCACTTTTTCCATCATCTCTTCATGATTATAGCTTTCATGATCAAGGCGCACGCCGGCGCATAAGACAGAATTGAGTTTCTCACCGCGATTCATGGGGGCACAACCAAAAATGGGCAAGCGATTGTCACGTGCGAGCTCTAAAGCACGCATCACATCCGGATGCTTATTTTCCACAAATTCGGACACAGTTTCCCAAACGCCATACACTTCTGGCCATTTTTGTACCGTTTCATGCACTTCTGCCGTCACATTGAACGCCACATTGCTTTGCGGCAATGTATACGGCGTGAAAAAAGGTAAGCCCCAGAACACATGCAGTGGTAATTCATCAATCTCTGCCAAAACCTCTTTGATGCCTTCTAAACCTGTGGTCACCACATATTGATCAAGCCCAGAGACAATGCTCGTGGTTCCATGTGGAACCACCGCTTTAGCAAAACTGGTCATGGACAATTTGCTGCATTCAATGTGCAAATGCCCATCGATTAAGCCTGGCACCAAATATTTACCTTTAGCATCGATGATTTCTGTGGATTGCCCAATGTAAGCATCCACATTGCCAGTGGCAACAATTTGTGTTTTGTAAATGGCCACATCCGCGGGATAAATTTCGCTGGATGTGACATTCACCAATAAACCGTTTTTAACGACACGATCTGCGGGGATTTTTGCAGCACCTGCATCAATCATTTCTTGAATGGATTCTTTTCTCATTATGAACTCCTAACAATCAATACTTATAAAAAAATGTAGCGCAACAAAAATAAGAGCGCCATTAAACCGGTACAAACCGTAATGTCTTTGAATTTTCCAGCCAACAATTTCAGCACCACATAGGTGATGAAACCTAAGGCAATGCCTTCTGTGATGGTGAAAGTAAAGGGCATCGCAACAGCTGCGACAAAAGAGGGTGTGGCTTCGGTGAGATCATCCCAATCAATTTTAGAGAGCTCGGAAATCATCAAAACACCAATGTAAAGCAATGCCCCTGTGGTGGCATAAAGGGGAATCATCTTCTCAAGGGGTGAGAAAAAGAGGAGCGCTAAAAATAAAATGCCCACTGCAAAAGACATCAAACCTGAGCGCCCACCGACTGCAACGCCTGAGGCGCTTTCAATGTATGCCGTCACTGCAGATGTGCCCATGTATGAGCCCACGGCAGAAGCACTACTGTCAATCAATAGGGATTTTTGTTGATTCGGATAATGCCCTTTGTCATCGGCTAAACCGGCTTTTGTAGTCACGGCAATGAACGTGCCCGATGATTCAAATAAGTTAATCAACATGACGGATACAATGACGCCCACCATCGAGAAACTTGCGATCTCTTTAAATTCCAATTGCCCGGTGACTGGCGCAATGGAAGGCGGCATGCTGACTAAACCATGATAAGAAACCTCAGGATCCACAACTAAAGCAATGGCTGTGATCACCACAAAGGAGATCAATACAGAGGCATACACATTGCGCTGCGCTAAGGCAATCACAATCAAGAAACCTAAAGATCCCAAAATGAATGACAAACTTTTTGGATCACCAAGTGCCACCATCGTGTCAGGATTCGCCACAATGATGTGAGCATTGTGTAGACCAATCAACGTGATCAATAGCCCACAACCCACACTGATGCCAATGCGCAGCGAATGAGGAATGTTTGAAACCATCCAATAACGGATTTTAAAAAGCGACAATAGAAAAAGAGAGACGGCGCTTAGGAAAATGAGCGTCATGCCGGTTTGCCAAGTCAGGCCATTTGACCCCACTAATACATAAGCAAAATAAGCATTGATGCCCATACCGGGCGCGAGCGCAATCGGCAGTTTTGCCACCACGCCCATCAACACAGAGGCAATGGCGGTGATTAACACCGTAGTGACAAAAACAGCTTGTGTGTCCATACCGGCGGCGCCCAAGATTTTTGGGTTCACAAACGCGATATAGACCATCGTAATGAAGGTGGTGAAAGCAGCGATGAGTTCCTGCTTGAGGGATGTATTGTGGCGCTTTAGTTCAAAGTATCGCTCAATAAAAGCTAACACGGGTGACTCCTAGATAATAGATGTTGCATCATGTGTGATGCGCGAGAAGGTAACTTAAGTTTGTTTTTCTTATGGGTATGTCTTTAAGTCACCTCCTTCACCTATTTAATCTAGCGTCGCCTAGCGAATGTTAGAAAGGAGGAGGATACAGCGATGCTGATCCCGCGGTCGCGGTATCTTTGGGGGTATCAAAATGCGATAGAACATTTTCTTCCTTGTGCGCTGTATTCAGTGAAAAATAAGTTTCGTATTTTATGCCTCTTTTTTCGAAAGTCAATCATAAAAAAAAGCCACAACCCTGAGGATTGCGGCTTTTTCAATCTGTTCAATGCATTAATTCACTGCAATGTATCCTGCGGCAATTAACAATAAACTCCCTGAAAATCCTTCCACGACTCTGCGGCGCGTATCGCTTGGCGCGCCCTTATTGCCAAGGCTCGCTAAGCTTAAACCGATTAAACTATAAACAACGGCGCAGCTCACAATGAAGATGCCCGCAAGCATTAAGGCTTGCAATGCATAAGGCTCTGAGGATTTAATAAAATTCGGTAAAATCGCCAAATAAATGAGCAAACCTTTCGGGTTTAAAAAGCTCGTTAAAAAGCCCTTACGAAAAAGGTGCTGCGTGATTTTAGCATCTTTGGCAATCTCTAAAATCCCGCGCTTCATGGCAGAACGGATCATGCATGCCGCTAAATATAGTAAATATGCAACACCCACCCAACGGATCACATTAAATAAAATCGGAGAGGCTGCCACCAATGCCGCCACGCCAAGGGCACTTAAAATGGCATGCACACAATAACCGGTTAAAATCCCTGCATTGGCAATCATCACCGCGCGCTTCCCTGCCGTTAAACCCTGAGAAGCAATGAATAAAACATCGGGCCCTGGCGTACACACCAAAGGAAAAACCGCGATCCCAAACAACAACACATTATCAAAAGCCATGAGTTCCACCCCAATACAAAACGGCTGCTATTGTAGTCTTTCATTGTTGAAATTTTTGATTGTAGTTATCATTCATCAATGATATTTTGCCATTTTATTTCAAATATTGATGAAAAATTAGCATATGACACCGATAAAATTAGACAGCATTGATCGCCGCATTTTAAGGGCATTACAAAAGGATGCAAGCTTAGCGAATACTGATCTTGCCAAACTTGTGGGATTGTCGCCTTCACCTTGCTTGCGCCGTGTGAAATTACTGCAAGAAGCTGGCGTGATTAAGCGCTATGTGGCCATCATTGATGGCGCAAAAGTCGATGCAGGCTTAACCCTTTTTTCCCGCGTGTGGTTTAAAGCACAAGATGCGAAAACCATCGATAGCTTCATTGATGCCATTCAAGACATGCCAGAGATCATCGAGTGTCATTTAATGGCGGGCGAATGTGATGCATGGCTTCGCATTGTGACGAAAGATTTGGACAGCTATCGCCATTTTCATGCCAATAAACTCACCACCATCAAAGCAATTTTGAGTGTCAAAACTGATGTACCAATGGATACCGTCAAACTCACCCACAGTTTGCCAATTTAGCGGCATAAAAAAAGCGCCTTTCGGCGCTTTTTCATCATCCATTAAACAAAGTCTAACGTCGGTGGTGTCGGCTCAGCTGCTGAACCACCATCATCTTTTGGCTTACTGTTTAACGAAGAGTTACTAAGTTCGCGATCATGCATGATGTCATCCACTTGCTGTGCATCGATGGTTTCCACATCTAACAACACATTCGCCATACGGTGTAAGCGCTCGATGTCATCTTCTAACACTTTTTTCGCACGGGCATAGTTTTCGTTCACAATGCGGCGCACCTCTTCATCGATCAATAACGCTGTCTCATTTGACATTGTATCCTGACCTTGAGATGGGCGACCCATCATGCCACCATCACCATCGGGTGCATAAAATAGGAAACCTAACTTGTCAGATAAACCCCATTTTGTCACCATGTTGCGCGCCATGTTGGTGGAATGCTGAATGTCACTCATTGCGCCGGTGGTCACTTTGTCATAACCAAAAATAAGCTCTTCGGCAATGCGGCCACCAAAAATCATCGCCATTTTGTTGTTGAGCCATTGACGTGAATTGCTGACGCTGTCATTTTCTGGCAATGTCCAAGTCACACCCAATGCACGGCCACGCGGAATGATGGTCACTTTATACACAGGATCAGATTTTAAGCGATACGCCACAATCGCATGCCCAGCTTCATGATACGCTGTTAAACGCATTTCATCTGCCGTCATCATCAATGAGCGACGTTCTGCCCCCATGAAGATTTTATCTTTAGCAGATTCCATATCATCCATGCCCACATCATTTTTATTTTGACGCGCTGCAAAGAGTGCTGCTTCATTGACTAAGTTTGCTAAATCCGCACCTGAAAAGCCTGGTGTTCCTTTTGCTAAACTCAACACATCCACATCTGCAGCTAACGGCACTTTACGCAAATGCACTTTTAAAATCGCTTCACGGCCTTTAATGTCAGGCAATGGCACAACCACTTGACGGTCAAAACGACCTGGGCGCAACAATGCAGGATCTAAGACATCCACACGGTTTGTCGCTGCAATGATGATGATGCCTGAGTTATCGCCAAAGCCATCCATTTCCACAAGCATTTGGTTCAAGGTTTGTTCACGTTCATCATGTCCACCGCCTAAACCTGAACCACGATGACGACCGACCGCATCAATTTCATCGATGAAGATGATGCAAGGCGCATGTTTTTTCGCTTGTTCGAACATATCGCGCACACGTGCCGCACCCACGCCCACGAACATCTCCATAAAGTCAGAGCCTGAAATCGTGAAAAATGGCACGCCTGCTTCACCGGCAATGGCTTTAGCCAGTAAGGTTTTACCGGTTCCAGGTGGGCCAACCATCAAAATACCTTTGGGCATTTTACCGCCTAAACGCTGGAATTTAGTGGGATCACGTAAGAATTCCACCACTTCGCCCACTTCTTGCTTCGCTTCATCGGCGCCCGCAACGTCTGAAAAACGGGTTTTCACTTCATCGGCGTTGAGCATCTTCGCTTTAGATTTACCAAAGCTCATCGGGTTTTTACCACCGCCCCCTGATTGACGCATCATGAACATGATGAGGCCAAATAAAATCAATACAGGCAATAAATTCAAGATAATGGAGAGCAAAATTCCGCGTGAACGCATCTCTTTACCCACGATCGTTACATCTTTTGCACGCAACAAATCGATCAACATACCATTATTGGTTTCAGGATTATATGTGGTAAAACGCTGACCGCTGCTGTAGGTACCATTGATTTCCGGTCCTGCAATTGTCACTTCTTTCACACGCCCGTCATCGATGGCATTCAAGAACTCTGAATACGCCATGCCTTGCCCTGGGGTGCTGCCAAAGTTTTGAAACACCAACAATACACCAAGTATTGCGACGATCAAAACAATGATATCTCTTCCGTTATATTTCAAAAGATTAACCTCTTGCTAAGTTAAAAAATTGTGGTTTATGAGAATAAATTTCAAACTGCAACTATACCGAATATCTTGAATTTAGTCACCATTGACACATGAATGGGGCTAAATATATTAAATTCAATGGTTGCGTTACTCTTTGCGACCTTTAAAGCCGCGCGCTAATAGATAGATCTCTGAACTGCGAGCACGTGAGGCTTTTGGCTTACGTGTGAGGACTTTGTCGAAATTCTCGCGCAATTGCTTTAAATACTCCTCAAAGCCTTCCCCTTGGAAGATTTTCATTAAGAAATCGCCGCCCGGTTTTAAATGGTGATAAGAGAAATCAAACGCTAAATCTAATAAATACATCATGCGCGGCTGATCCACACCTTTCATGCCGCTTGTGTTTGGCGCCATGTCCGAGATCACCACATCAATTTTACGGCCATCTAATAAGGCTTCTAATTCATGTAAGACGCTCTCTTCACGAAAGTCACCGGTAATGATGTCCACGCCTGCCACAGGATTCATTGGCAAAATGTCTAAGGCGAACACCTTACCATTGTGCCCCACTTTATGCATCGCGTATTGCGACCAACTGCCGGGCGCTGCCCCTAAGTCCACAATCGTCATGCCCGGTTTAAATAAACGATCTTTCTCATCCATTTCTGAAAGTTTATAGATCGCGCGTGAACGCCAGTTTTCCTTGCGTGCACGTAATACATATTCATCATCATGATGCTCTTTGAGCCATCTTGAACTGCTTGGTGTACGTTTTTTACCCATAATTATTCACTTTAATATTGCAATTGGGCACAATCCCAGAGCATTTTGACCTCACTTGGCGTCAATGCCCGAAATTGTCCCGGTTGTAAATCATGGCCCAAACAAAGTGGACCATACTCAATGCGTTGAAGCTCTAGCACATAACGATCAACCGCTAGAAACATCTTTTTCACTTGATGAAATTTGCCTTCTGTTAAGGTTACAAAAGCTTCGCTCATCGTTTCACTGCTGCTTATAATATCAAGTTTAGCAGGCGCACAACAAATCCCGCCGATAAACTCAATGCCCTGCATAAATTGTGTCACCATTTGTTCAGTCAACGCACCATTGACCACCACGCGATATTTTTTGGTCACATGATATTGTGGCAATGGCAAGCGGTAACACAGTTGTCCATTGTCCGTTAAAATTAATAAGCCTTCTGTATTGCGATCAAGGCGGCCAATGGGCACAACGCCTTTTGGCAATCGATCACACACCGTCGGATGCGCAGCATCTTTGACGGCACACACCACGCCTTTAGGTTTATTCATTAAATAATAGTGATGCTGTTTAAGGGAAAAAGGCGCGCCATCCACTAAAACTTCATGCAATTGCCCATCCACTTCAATGGCATCATCAAAAACAGATTGACTATTGATGAGGACTTTGCCCCCTTTAAACAATTGATGAATGCGCTTTTTAGCGTAGCCGCCATCTAACAACAGTTGAAACAATCTCATTAATGTTTCGGGGTTTTATTTTGTTTTAATGTCAAAGAACGCGCCCTGGCCATTAAGAAACCGCCACTGACCAATCCATAAAAGATCAATAGAATGAATTCATCTCGTTTTGATAAAGAAAAGAATGGTAAAATGACCACCAAGATTATGCCCGCAACCAAAAATGTCACGGCAAGCATTCTTAAGCTTAAGAAAAGCTGTTGGATTTTGTGAGGTTGCGATAAGCTTGCCTCCACTTTTTTTTGACTAGGATCGTTACTCATGACTCAAATGAAATTAACCAAAGAACACATTCACTCTTTAAAAGGTCTTGCTCACTCCATGAAGCCAGTTTTAATCATGGGCGAGAAAGGCGTGACAGAATCATTCTTAGCAGAAGCAGAACGTGCGATAGAATACCATGAATTGATCAAAATTCGTATCGCTGGCGATGATCGCGATGCGAAAAAAGCCATTGCTGCACAAATCACAGAAGCCTTAGGCGCAACGATGATTCAACACATCGGCAACGTGATCACCTTGTTTAAGCGCAATCACGAAGAGCCAAAAATTTTCTTTAAATAAACAATTAACCCCTCACATAGGGGTTAATTTTTATCCACATTATGGTTTTTTCTGTGGCTGAGCCGGCGCTGCCATCACTGAACTGATCACAGTAAAGGTATCGAGCACTTGCGCAATGATTGTGGTGCGATACATGCGATAACGCTTTTCATCTGGATTTAAGCCCAAATTTTGGATCACATAATACACTTGTCCATTGCCAGAAAACGTCCCTTTCATCGCGAGGTTTTTCCACTCTCCACCATTATCAATCTTTGAAGGCGCTTTACCTTCTCGCATCTCTGTCACAGCTTTATTGAGTGCATTTTCTGCAATGGCATCACACAAAACACCTGTTTTTGTTGTGCACGCTTTCCATGCATTCTCTACGCTGATTTGAGTCTCTTCAATCTGATTCAAAGCACGCATGGCAAGATCTTCCGTTTCTTGCTTAAAGCTCACATACTGAACACTTCGAGTGACACTGGTGTTTTGCTGATACAAACCTAAACCAATGACGGCAAAAATGATCAACATGATCAACGTAATGTATAAGATGAATCCTTGTTGTTTTTGAAGTATACGCATTATTTATTAGGCTCCGGTTCACGACGGCTATCATCAAGCACCACTGTGTAAGGTGTTTTAATGGCGGGATCATCTAAATCAATAATCGTGATGGTTGGGCCATTCACTGTCACATCTTTTAATAATGCATTGGCCGTCTTTTTCAGTGCCGCAACCGACGCAGGATCTAACACATTATTGTCTTTTGGCTGTAAATTGAGGCGATCTGTAAAATCGGCAATCAAAATGGGCACTGCCATCTCTGTGCGAACTTCACCAAGATCCTTGACTGCTCTGTTTTGTAATTTCACAAGCCCCACCAATGCGATGGAAAAAATGGCCAGCGAGATTAAAAACTCCAACAGAAATGAGCCTTGTTGTCTTTTTATTGTCATCTTACCCTCTGAGTATAATTCGGCATACGGCGGCTATGATAACAAAAATTAATCACCTTCGTCATCACTGTGACGCTCACAGAATGAAAGATCAAATGCCACACCATAGCTGTCGCAATCATAGGCAAGATTCACCGCCTCAATTTGCCGTAAGGTTTTGCTCATTTCTTGATTTATCTCATGAAATAATGCGCCACATCCCTCATCATCTTCAAGGCTCAACCCACGAAACTTAGCCTCATAATCACGCAATGATTGTGCCCACAATGACTGATGATGCAGCTCATGGGCTTTGAGGGCAGCATACTCTTTTGCAAACGCCTTTTCATCAATTGAGCCCTTCTTTAACATGGGCAACACCATCTCTCCATCGAGGGTCAGTGTTAAATCCGTTAAGACGCAACGCTGATGCTGTGCATCATAATGATGATCTAGGGATTGAAGGGCCACCGATGCGGCATAACTGCTCACAGCGTGGTGATCATGCCCAAGATCTGACGCTGCTAGATTAGGCACTGACCGCGCTGCTTGAAGCATCGCATCATCTAACGATTGCCCCGACTCAATCACCACAGGATAATGATGGATGGACAATTCAACCTCCAACGCATTAAGGGGCGCACACATGCTCAGCATGAAACCTAAACTCAAGCGTCTTTTCATGTGCAATGACACCTTAAATGAATGAACAGCCCCACAACGCCGAGCATAAAAAAGAGACCAAAGCTCACCATGAGTGCCAACACGGGCACCTGTTGCGCTGCCAGCACGCCAAAGATCACCATCATAATGATCATCACGCTGTTTTCAGCAAAGTTCTGTACAGCAATCGCTGTACCTGTGCTCTCAAAGGATTGACCGCGGGTTTGCAATAATGCATTCATCGGAATCACAAACAATCCTCCCATCGCACCAATGCAGATCAATAAGCCATACACCATGATGGTGTCAGTCTGATACGCAAATAACACACATAAAATGCCCATCATCAAACCTGCCCATAAACAATATCTTAAGCGTTCGATCGTGATGAACAATGATGCAAGGAGTGCGCCCACCACAATCCCGATGCTGACAATCGCACTTAAAGCGGCCACCATTTCTGTGCCACCGCCTAACACTTCGCGCACCCAATCATTGAGCAATAAACGTAACGTGGTGGCAGCGCCCCAAAAGAGGCTGGTGCCCAAAATGGCAAAACGCGCGCCAGGATCTCTCAGTAAGCGCCATAAAATTTCACCAAAGCTTTTGAGCAATGCGCTAGGCGTAAAGCTGTCATGACGTGCGCGTTTAATTTTCGGAATGAACACATTAAAGATTAAGGCAACGCCATACATTAAGCCTGCAAATAAAAAGGCCATCGTCATGTTCCATTCTGCCAATAAGCCGCCCACATACGCGCCCAATAATATGGCTAAGATGGTGGAACCTTCCACCAATCCATTGACTTTAACCAATAAACGCGTTGTCACCAATTCACTTAAAATGCCAAATTTCGCCGGTGAATAGATCGCCGCGCCAATGCCCACAATGGCATATGCCACAAATGGTGATGCCCCAACAAATAACAGTGCGACACCCAATAGTTTTGCGCCATTGCCCAGCATTAACACCCGAGATTTTGACTGATTGTCCGCAAATAATCCCACAAAGGGCGCAAGCAAAATATATGCCGCTAAAAAGCATGCTTGCAATAGATACGTGCTCTCTTTTAATGCGCCTAAATGGTCGAGCAATTCTAGGAGGGCAAAAAAGAGTGCATTGTCCGCCAATGCTGAGAAAAACTGCGCATTGACCACACTCAATACGCCCCGATTGAACAAACGATCCGACACCATTGTCATGCGCCCTCTTCCATCACTTGTTCGGTTAAGCCTGCATAATCAACCTTCCCTGAACCTAACAGCGGAATTTCTTTCACAGAGCGCACATCACGCGCCACTGATAATTCAGATAAACCAAGCTCTTTTGCCAATGTGCTCACTGTTTTTCGATCCATATCACTTGCGGTGGTGAATAAGACAATTGCCTCACCTTTGCTCGCATCTTTACGCACCACAGCTGCATGATCATGCTCAGGATATGCCAATTTAAACAATCGCTCTGTGGTTTCTAATGTCACCATTTCACCCGCAATCTTCGCAAAGCGTTTGACGCGCCCCTTGATGGTTAAATACCCTTCATCATCCATCGCCACAATATCGCCTGTGTTGTACCACCCCTTTTCACCTTGATATTCCGTTGGCACCAATTGATTCGGCGCATTGTAAAAGAGATAACCTTTCATCACATTGCCACCTTGAACGATCAATTGCCCGCCTTCTGCGATGCCATCGATGGTTTCTAATCGAGCGCGCATGCCCGGCAAGATTTTACCAATCGTATTCTCTTTATAGCTCATCGGCACATTGATCGAGATCACAGGTGAGCATTCAGTTGCGCCGTAGCCTTCTAAAATGCGGATGCCAAATTTTTCTGACCACACATCACGCACCGATTCAGACAAGCGCTCTGCCCCAGCCACCACATAACGCAGCGTGCGAAAATCATACGGATTGGCAAAGCGTGCATAATTTTGTAAAAATGTGGAGGTGCCAAACAGTACGGTTGCGCCTGTGTCATACACCATTTCAGGAATGACGCGATAATGCAGCGGCGAGGGATACAAAAAGATGCGGCAACCCGAACGCAAACCAAGGAGCGTGCCTGCCGTTAAACCAAAAGCATGGAAGATGGGCAATGCTGAGAAAAAGATATCTTTAGTTGTAAAGTCTGCCACCGTAAAGAGCTGCTCCACATTCGTCAATAATGAACGGTTGGTATGCACAACGCCTTTAGGTTTACCTTCAGAGCCTGATGTGAATAAAATCACAGCTTCTGCATCCGGGTCAGGTTCCGGCAAATAACGCTTGGGCATGAGTTTTGCTTTCACCACCCAAAGTTTATCCTCGGTTGTAATTGCTTTACGTAAATCTTCTGCATACACCCAATGGATCTCAGGAAACGCCGCCACTAAATGGGTTAAATTGCCTTTCTCTAAAAAGATGCGTGAGGTTAACACGGTTTTCACATTCGCAGCTGTGATCGCAGCATTCATCCCATCCACGCCCGCGGTGTAATTTAATAATGCACAGACGCGCCCCGTTAAATTCAGCGCCATAATCGTCGCAATTGAGCCGCTGGCATTTGGCAGTAATACGCCCACATGTTCATTTTTTTCTGTCAAACGCTCAACAATGCGGCTGATGCCTAAAATCTTGGTGATGAACTGCCCATAAGATTCAGGTTTACGCTGAATGTCTTCTAAACAGATGGCATCCATGCCAAAGCGACGCGCCGATTGCACCACCATGTCAAATAAAGAGGTGGGCGCAAAAATCTCAATGCGCATGTCCATCATCAATTCATGCGTGTATTTTGCCAAATATTGGCGGCGCGCTTTGCCATACAAATGCTCTGGCGTTGGCACATTAATCGGCGCGCCCATTGTGATGGTGATTGGCGTAAATAGACGCTGCTTCACCAAGCCTTTTAAGCGGCTGAAATATGAATATTCTGCGCCTTCAAGCATCACAGGAATCAAAGGCACTTTTGCTTTACTCGCCACAAAGGCTGCCCCTTCATAAATTTTCATGAGGCTCCCTGTTAATGTAATGCGCCCTTCAGGGAAGATCACGATGGTGCGGCCACTGGCCACCACTTTTGTCAGCAATTTAACAGACATCGGGTGCAAGGGATCAACGGTTACATGGTCAATGAATTTTAAAAAGGGTTTAAAATACCAACGATTGGCAATGTCCGTGTTGATCACAAACAACGGGCGCTGTGGTAAAAAAACCCCAAGAAGTACGCCATCTAAAAAGGACTGATGGTTACACACCACAACGCCATGGGTTTGGCACGCTTGTGGGTCGAGCTTTGTTTGAATGTTAAAGAAAAGCTTAAAAATGACTCTTAAAATTGTTCTCATAAATTTGACCATGCAGAATAATAAAACAGTGTTTAGTTTAAAAGATTTTAAATATTAATCAATGTTTATTTGAAGATTTTTTGCCTTTACGGCCACCTTTCCATGCAAGCACTGTAATCTAATTGCCCAGCATCGGCATTATATTTTCAGCATAACTTCAGTATAATCGCGCCTCACCCATTATTTATGAGGATCATATGTCGTCTTCAACCCTCTCTTTGATCGTGGCCATTGCCAACAATGGCACCATCGGCATCAACAACAGTTTGCCCTGGCACTTGCCCGATGACTTAGGATTTTTCAAACAAAACACTGTGGGTAAACCCATCATCATGGGACGAAAAACCTATGAATCTCTAGGTCGCCCGCTGCCTAAGCGCGCAAACATCGTGATCAGCTCACAAAGCGCCCCTGAAAATTTGCCAGAAAATGTCCATTACTTTACAAATTTAATGACAGCGATAGAAACTTTTAATGATTCGCCTGAGATCATGATCATTGGCGGTGCCCAGCTTTATCGCTCAGCCATCCCGATGATGAATCGCTTATACGTCACGCGTGTAGATGCAGACATTGTGGGGGATACACAACTGCCTGAAATCCTTAATTTACCATTTGAAACAGCAACACTCGTGAGCCGCGAACATCATCCTATGGATGAAAAACATGCCCACCCATTTACCTTTGAAATCTGGGATTTTCCCTCACAAAACTAATTTGTAAACCTTCTGTAAATTGACGGGGAATCCGTTTTTAGCTACTGCAAAATTTAGCAACTTCGCTATAATTGTGCATTATGTTTTTAAATCGAGTGAATTATGGCTGTGACCACCAAAAAAGTCAGTTGGTATAAGAAATATGCCAGCTATAAATACTATGTGCCATTGGCCAATGCCATTGCGCCTTATTGCTTATGGCTCAGTTTAATCTTGGGCATTGTGGGTTTAACATTGGGCTTAGGCTTTGCCCCAGCTGATTATCAACAAGGCAACAGTTTTCGCATCATCTACATTCATGTGCCTGCCGCGATGCTCTCTACTGCGCTATACATCACCATGGCGGTGATGAGTTTATGCTTTTTGATTTGGCGCGTTAAACTGTTAACGTTAGTGGTCAGAAGCATTGCCGTTGTGGGCGCAACCTGTACGCTCATCGCCTTGGTCACCGGTGCCATTTGGGGCGCGCCGACCTGGGGCACTTGGTGGGTCTGGGACATTCGCTTAACCTCTGAGTTGCTCTTACTCTTTTTCTACATTGGCTACATTGCCTTTGACCATGCGATCGAAGATCGCCAAACAGCAGACATTTTTACCTCCATCCTCGCCGTGATCGGCATTGCGGTGGCCATTTTGGTGAAAGTTTCTGTCTTTTTCTTTAACTCGCTTCATCAAAAGAGTACAGTCTTTGCCTCTGGCGGACCGTCGATTCAGATGGAGATGTTTTTACCACTGATTTTAATGATCTTAGCTTATGGCCTCTTTACTTCAGGGTATGTGCTCAAAAAGAGCGTGAACCTCATCTATAAAGAGAAACTCATGAAGCACTATTTAAATCAATAACCCACGGAGTATCTATGACATTTGCATTTGGGAGCTTTGCAGAATTTCTGCAAATGGGGAAGCATGGTCTCTACGTCTGGTTAAGCTACGGATTCTTTTTGATCTGTCTGCTCAGCCTTGTGATTCCGCTACTGAGCGAGAATAAAAAATTACGCAACACTATGAAACAAGAGGGGATTGACTCATGACGCCAAAGCAAAAACAACGTGCCATCATTGTGGTGGGTTTAGTGGTGATTACCTTAGCCGCCATTGGTTTACTCATTTATGCATCAAGAAGTGAACTCAACTATTATTATTCGCCTGTGGAAGTTAAAGAAGGCAAAGCACCTGTAGATCGCTCAATTCGCATTGGCGGACTTGTGGCACCGGGGTCATTGGTGAAAAGTGATGAAGTGATCGACGTGGCATTTGACATCATGGATGGTCAAGATCGCGTGCATGTCACCTATGACAAAATGTTGCCAGACTTATTCCGCGAAGGCCAAGGCGTGATTGCAACAGGTGTATTAGATGACAATCATCACTTCACCGCCACAGAAATCCTTGCAAAACACGATGAAACTTATATGCCACCTGAAGTGAAAGCTTCACTTGAAAAATCTGGCATCGTGATTGATGAAAACTCTAGACACCCCGGCGCTCCGAAGGAATAAGCATGCTACCCATTGGTGAATTAACACTTTACGTTGCGCTCGCGACAGCGCTTTTATTGCTCTTTCTACCGTTGATTGGACTTGTGACACACAACACAAAACTGATGCAAACGGCCAAACCTCTAACCTTGTGGCTCTTTGTGCTGCTGCTCACCTCGTTTGTGAGCTTAGGTTATGCTTTTTATACCAATGACTTCAGTTATGCGTATGTGTTCAGCAACTCAAACACACAGCTGCCCGCCATTTTCCGCCTAACGGCGATTTGGGGCAGCCATGAAGGCTCGATGTTATTGTGGGTCTTCACGCTCTCTTTATGGATGTTCGTGGCGATCTTCTTTATGCGTAAATTGCCCATCGAATTGACGGCAACCACGCTGGCAATTTTAGGCGCCATCATCGCCTCTTTCATCGCCTTTGTGATCTTCACATCGAACCCATTTGAACGCGCGATCAACAGCATTGTGTTTGATGGCCGTGACTTAAATCCATTGTTGCAAGACGTTGGGCTCATCATCCACCCGCCTTTACTCTATATGGGTTATGTGGGCTTTGCCATTCCGTATGCCTTTGTGTGCGCCATTTTGATCAATGGTTACATTGATCGCACCACTGTGCGTTGGTTGCGCCCTTGGGTATTGGCGGCTTGGGGCTTTTTAACCCTCGGCATCACCGTTGGCAGTTGGTGGGCTTACTATGAATTGGGCTGGGGCGGCTGGTGGTTCTGGGATCCTGTGGAAAATGCCTCCCTCATCCCTTGGATTTTATCCACCGCTTTATTGCACTCATTGATCACCACAGAAAAACGTCAAGTCTTCTCCGTTTGGTCTGTGCTGATGGCCATCCTTTGCTTCTCATTGAGCGTTTTGGGCACATTCTTAGTGCGCTCAGGTGTTTTGACTTCGGTGCATTCATTTGCTGCCGACCCTCGCCGCGGTGCCATCATCCTCATCATTTTAGCCTGTGTTGTGATCTTCGGAATTGCGTTGTTACTCATGCGCTCAAGCCGCATTCGTCAGCACAATGGCGTGGCGCTCTTTTCGCGTGAAACCGGCATTTTACTCAATAACATCTTCTTATCTGTGGTCTGTTTTATTGTGGTGCTTGGCACACTCTATCCGCTCATTGTGGACATGTTACAAATCGGTAAGATTTCTGTGGGGCCAAACTTCTTCAATAAGACCGTCAATCCATTGGCGATGATTTTATTGGTGATCCTTGGCATCACGCCACTTGTGCGCTACAAGAAAGATCAATTGAGCCGCATTCGTAAACCGCTCATCATCATGGCGATTGCTGCGGTGATCATGGGTCCTTTATCGAACGCCGCCTACGTTTTATATGTCAATGGTTTATTGCCCGAAGGTCATGCCGATCGCATGCCGCTCATCAACCCGATGGTGACATTGGGCCTCATTTTATGTTACTGGGTCTTTTTCGGCATTTTGGCAGAAATTGCGATGCATAAACCACGCAACGTCAGCTTCATCAAAGGCTTCTTTACGCAGTCAATGTCACGCGTTGCCATGAACTTAGGTCACTTAGGTGTGGTGGTCACCATCGTGGGCATCACGATGACCAGTTACTACAGCGTTGAAGCGGATCGTTTACTCAAAGTTGGGCAAACGGAAGTGGTGCAAGGCTATGAATTTAAGCTTGAGAATTTAGAAAACATCAAAGGGCCGAACTACTTTGCCACCAAAGGGACATTCTCTGTAAGCTATCAGGGCAAATTCTTACGCATGATGCATCCTGAAAAACGCATCTATGCCGCAAGTGGCATGCCCATCAGTGAAGTTGCGTTGCGCGCTTCCCTCTTTGATGATCTCTACATTGCATTGGCAGAAGAGCGCCCCGGTCAAAGCTGGGCAATTCGCTTGTATGTCAAACCTTTCATTCGTTGGATTTGGTTAGGCGGCGTGATCATCTCGATTGCAGCGTTGCTTGCCATGTTGGCATTGCGCCGTCCTGAACGTGCGGAAAAATAGGAGAATTGTATGAAAAAGCCTGTCATCATCGCCATCACCGTGAGCGTATTGGTTGTGATTTTTGCCTTCTTCTTCATCACCCTTGGCAATGATCCGAGCAAATTGCCCTCCACGCGTGAAGGCAAACAAGTGCCTGAATTCAGTGCCAGTAAATTGGTTGAACCTGGGCACATTGCGGAAATCATCACCAATGAGGACATCAAAGGCCCTGCCCTACTCAATGTTTGGGCAACGTGGTGCCCCACATGCCGTGATGAACATGCCACCTTGAATGTGTTAAAAGATCAAGGCGTCAAAATTTATGGCGTCAATTACAAAGATGATCCTGAAAAAGCATACGAATGGCTTGAAGAGCTAGGTAATCCTTATCTCTTTAACTTTTTAGACATGAGCGGTGCGGTCGGCATCGAGCTTGGCGTTTATGGTGCACCTGAAACTTACTTCATCGATCAAAACAACGTGATTCATTATCGTCACGTGGGTGCGATTTTACCGGAGATTTGGGACACGCAGCTTAAAGCCATCTATGAAGAGATCATGCAAACAGGAGATCCATCCTAATGAGACGATTGTTAACAATGCTATTCCTCATGAGCAGCTTTGCCTTGGCAAATGTGAATGTGTATGACTTTTCAGACAAAGTGCAAGAAACCCGCTTTAACCACTTAATCACAGATTTACGCTGCCCGAAATGCCAAAATCAGAACTTAGCGGATTCAGATGCACCGCTTGCAAAAGATTTAAAAGATCGTGTCTATTTGATGATCAACGATGGCCGCAGCGACAGTGAAATCCTCACCTTTATGGTGGATCGTTATGGTGATTTTGTGCTCTATACGCCCCCTGTCAAACCCATCACTTGGTTTTTATGGTTTGGCCCTGCGGTGATCTTATTACTTGTGCTCATCATCGTCTTTGCGCGCCGTAAAAAGCCGACTGAGGAAGTTGTTCAGCCCTTATCACCTTCAGAAGCCCAGCAACTTTCTGAGCTGTTAAATAAAAAGGATTCACACCAATGATTTTCTTTTCCATCATCCTCTTTGTCTTGACGATGCTCATCATCTTTTATCCGCTGTTTCAACACAAAACAGCCGCAGAGCCGACGCTGCAAGATATTTATACCAAAAATTATCTGGCCACCGAAGCACGCTTGAAAAAGAGTTTAGACAATGGCGTGATCACGCAAACGCAATATGAGCAAAAGCAAGCGGAAGCTGCCCGTGATTTATTAAAACTCACGAAAAAACATCAAAGTCAATTGTCAACTGGTGCGCGCACTGTGATTTCTGTGGTGGCATTGATCTTCCCTGTGGCAGCCATTGGCGGCTTTTGGGCGCATTCATATACACAAGATGTGCAAGAATATGATCAAAAACGTGGTGAACTCACGCCTGAACTACAAGCGTGGTTAGATCGCATTCCGGACAGCGAATTAGAAACCTTCAAAAGCATCGTGGAAGTGGAACCTCAGCCGCCTAAACCTGAATTGTTTGAAGATTTGCGTTATGTGTTCCCAACGCTCTTTTACATGAGTGCAAAACAGACCCATGACAATCCAAAGCTGTTAAAATTGCTCGGTAAACTTGCATACAGCGCTCAATGGACGCCGGGCACTTTAGATGCTTATAACCGTGTATTAGAGCTCTCGCCCACCGATTACATCGCCAATGTTTCTGTGTTAGAAGCTGACCTTCAAAGTGCGAAAAAGAAAATCCCTAAACGCCTTGTTGAACGCTTAGATCACTTTTTCACCATGTATCCTAACGATACATATTTACGCATTTTGTACGCAGAAGCCCTCTATGAGCGCGGACAATTTAAAGAGTCCATCGCCCAATGGAAAGAGATGCGTGACTTATTGGCCAAAAGCGCAAAAGGCAATCCGCAAGGTGAGCAAGCGCTCAAAACTTTGGACACATTCATTGCGTCAATCGAGCAAGGCATGATGGAAACAGCACAAGTGCGTAACTTTGATGTCAAAACTGTGCTCGATGCCCCGATTGATTGGCAAACCATCACTTCCCCACTCATCATGACGCTGTATATGATGGACTTTGAGGACAATACACCGATTGCCTTTAAAGAGAGCTTAATTGCACCGAATCAAACAGTGCCTGATATGATGGTGCTCAATGACTTTAACCGCTTTGATACAGTGACAACGCCCATTCGTAATTTTGAGCATTTAGCGGTGTTTGGTACATTAAAGCCCATCGATGGTGATGAGATTCTGTATCTCACAGATGTGGTTGAATTGCCAAAAGGTGCCTATGAAAGCGCAGTTGCCTTCATGCCAAGCAGTGAAGCGGATGCCATCAATGATGTGATGCAAAAAACCATCGATGCTGCAAAAGCAAAAACGGCTGCCCGTTATTTAGTGCAAATCAATGCACCTGATGTGGATTTAAGCTCATTGCCTGACAGCGCACGTTTAACCCTCTTCATTTCCCAAGAAGGTTCACGCATGCCGCTTGCCGCAAAAGCCATTGATTCAGCAAACAGCTTAACTTTCCCTTTAACCCTTGAGATCACGGATCAAGATCGCTTAATGGCTGGCAATCCAAGCTTATTTGCCACCCCGAATTTAACCGTGGGCGCGCGTTTAAGCCAAGGCTCTGAAGCCGTGGGTCAAGCCGGTGACATCGAAAGCGTAAAAATGCCGATTTCACCTGAGCATTCAAGCGTTGTTTTAATGCTCGATCAAATCCGTGAAACCTCTAAAACCTCACCGGTGGCCCCATAATGTTTGCTGATTTCACCTTACAGATTGATCAAGTGAGCGCAACGCGCAATTATCGAAAAGTGTTTTCCCCCGTCACCTTGACCCTCAAAAATGGCGACAGCGTCTATATTGAAGGGGAAAATGGCGCAGGTAAAACCACATTTTTACGCGTGATCGCAGGTTTAAACAGCATCTATCAAGGTGACATCAGCTTCAATGGACTCAATCGCAAAGAGCTTGCCCACACATATCATCGTCACATTTTGTATGTCGGGCACGCCCTTGGCTTAAAAGATGATCTCACCGCCTATGAAAACATCGATGCCATGCTCAAAATTCAGGGCATTCATCGTTCTGAGGCGGAGATTTTATCGGTGTTTGAAACATTATTGATCCCCACACAAAACCGCGCGATGCGTTACTTATCCGCAGGACAAAGACGCCGCGTTGCCCTCTCTCGCTTGTGGCTTGAGCCAAAAGCCATTTGGATTTTAGATGAACCCTTCACCGCTTTAGATAAGCGCTCTGTGGCGATTTTAGAAGCCGCCATTACAGAACATCACCAACAAAATGGCGCGATCCTCTTCACTTCTCATCAAACGCCTTCAGAAGGTGTGTATAATAAGCACGAAATGATAGAGAGTTATAGGAAATAGATCAGCCTCATGAGTGTTTTTACTGCGGTCATCAAGCGTGACCTTCAATTAGGCATGCGCCAACGCTCGGAATTGCTCACCCCCATGATCTTCTTTTTGATTGTGGTGAGTCTCTTTCCGCTCGGTTTAGGATTAGATAATCAAAAAGTGCTCCATGAAGTTTCGCCCGCCATTTTATGGATTGGCGCGCTGCTCTCAAACATGCTCATTATGGATCGCCTTTTTAAAAGTGATTATGATGATGGCTCCCTTGAACAATTGATGATTTCAGGCTCGCCACTTGTGGTTGTGGTGCTCGCTAAAATCGTTGCCCATTGGTGTTTAACGGCGTTGCCCCTCATCATTGTTTCCCCTATTTTGGGCTTAATGCTCTATTTCTCGGTGCCAGATGCCCTTGAAACCACATTTTTACTGCTCATCGGCACACCTGTCTTGAGCTGCATCGGTGCCATTTGCACCGCACTCACCCTACAACTGAAGCGCGCAGGTTTACTCCTTAGCATCATCGCCTTGCCGCTCTTTTTACCTGTTTTAATTTTTGGTGTGCAAGCCACATTACGCATCATCGAAGGCCATTCTGTGATTGGTTTTTATGCCGTATTCGCCGCCCTTGATTTGATCGCCCTTGCTGCTGCACCATTGATTACAGCTTTTGCGTTACGCATCAGTCTTCATTAAAATTTCGAGTGTTACATGACAACCAAAAAAACTACCACGCCCGCTTTGGACTATCCACAACAATTGTCGCCAATTGTGCATGCTTGGATTTTGACCACCATTTTAGATTTAGGCGGTCATCGCGAATTCATCCATAAAGATTTTTTCAGTGATGATCAACTCGCCACCGCCATCGGCTTAGATAAATGGCTCAACTGTAAACCGCCGTTGAATCGTGCGGACATCCTCAAAACATTGCGTGATCAACAACAAAAATTATTGAATGATCCGGCAACGTTTGCCACGCCATACAATCTTGATCTGACCCACAACTTAGACAATCTCAAAGCCCTCATTCATTTGTCAGATGTGGAATGTGCGCTCTTAGAGTTCACGCTCATCACGTATAATGAGCCTTTGCTTAATAATGCGTTAGATCAACTTGGCGCAATCAGCTCTGATCAACTCAATCGCATTTTGGCATTTTTATTGCAAAAAACGCCGCAAGAGATTCAAGCGGCGCTCTCCTCAAATGGCGCCCTTGCCCGCACAGGTTTAATGCGTGTGCATCATGGCCCTTCGCTCTTTTTCCGTGGCAAAATTGATTTGTTGTCCCGCAATTTCATTGAAGCGATGTTCTCCCATGAAACGACACCTTATAACATCCTGAAAGATGTGGTGTCGAAAAGTAAGCCTGCGGCTTTATCTTTAGACAATTTTGGCTACTTAAACACTGAGCTCAATATTTTAGTGCCTTATTTACAGCACGCGCTTGATCACAACCAAAAAGGCGTCAACATCCTCATTTATGGTGAGCCTGGCACAGGTAAAACAGAGCTTGCGCGCACGTTGGTGGAACACTTTAAAGTGGCGGCTTATGAAGTGGTGTCTGAATCCATTCATGGCGAAGGCGTGGAAAAAGGTGAGCAACGCTTATATGCCTATTTAGCAGCACAAAACTTCTTTTGTAATCAAAAATCGCTGATCATTTTTGATGAAATTGAAGATGTCTTTTTTGATGCAGGTGCAGATGGATTACCAAATTTCTCTAAAGCGTGGTTCAACCACATTTTAGAAACCAATCAAATCCCCACCATTTGGATCTGTAATGATACGTACGACATTGATCCTGCCATCATTCGCCGCTTTGACTTTACTTTCCATTTAGCTTCTCCGCCAAAGTCTGAACGTAAAGCGATGCTTGAATCTGCATTAAAAGGCAAACTCAGCCCGAATACATTAAATACGCTTGCCCTGTCTAAGGCGTTGGTGCCTGCCATCATTGATCGCACCGCAAAAGTGCTCAACACCATTTATGATGACGTGGCAGAAAACTTTGATGAAGCGGCCACCACAATCATCAATGGCACCTTAAAAGCCCAAGGCAACCCTGAAATTCGCGTGGCAAAAATTGGTGGGCTCAGTGACATTTATAATCCTGCCTTTACCAATACGGATTCAAATTTAGCCCTCCTTGCAGAACGCTTAAAAGTCTTCAACGAAGCGCGCATTTGTTTATATGGTGCTTCTGGCACTGGTAAATCTGCATTTGCACACTATTTAGCGGACTATTTAAATAAGCCATTACTCATCAAAAAAGTGTCTGATTTGATGGATAAATATGTGGGCGAGACGGAAAAACAAATCGCCGAAGCCTTTTATGAAGCCACCACCACAGGCGCCATTTTATTGATGGATGAAGTGGACAGCTTTTTAAGAGATCGCCGCTCTGCTCAGCAAAATTACGAGATCACGATGGTCAATGAGATGCTCACTCAAATGGAAGAGTTCTCCGGCATTTTCATTGCCACCACAAACTTAATGGATCATCTTGATCAAGCGATGCTCCGCCGTTTTGACTTTAAAGTGAAATTTGATTACCTAAAAGCGGATCAAGCTTGGCTTCTCTTTAATGAGCAATGCCGTTATTTAGGTTTTCAATCTGTGGACATGAATTTAGAGGCTGAGTTTAAGAAAATGACGCGTTTGACGCCGGGGGATTTTGCCATCTCTGCCCGTCAAGCAAAATTGGGCGTGATCACAACGCCAGAAGAGATCGTCACTCAATTGGTTAAAGAGAATACACTCAAAGAATCAAAAGGCACCACCATTGGGTTTGTGCAAAATAAATAGATCATACAATGAAAAATCCCCCGCAATGCGGGGGATTTTTTTAGGCTCATTTCAAATCATTCATGAGTTAATTATAAGAAACTTTTGCCAACAAACCTGTGCCTTCCAATTTCTTAATTTTAAATGGCCCGTAGAAAATCAACGCGATCAATACAATGCCCACATAACCTGCGATCGGATAGAAGTAACCCATTAACTGAATGAAGCCCACAAAGCTGATGCCATAGCCCATCGTCAATACGCCCAATACAATCCAACGTGATTTTGGCGTTTCCATCGGCACATAGCGAGAGATGAACACATAAAACATGCTCACCGCTGTGCTATAAATCATGGCAAGGGCAACCAAGGTGAGTAAACCACTTAAATGTGGCACATATGTATTCATGATCTGTAATGATGGCATTTGTGCCAACGTATCCACCGTAGGCGCAATCGTTTTGATCTGTGCAAAGAGTGCAAAGTGCCCCATTGCCAACACGCCACCAATGATTAAACCACCCAATGCACCGCCCCAACGCGCCACTTTTGGATCTTTCTCTTCCCCGCCAATCACCAATGACATGCCAACGCCTGCAACCGTCATCATCGTGACATGGTTGATGGCAGCCACCCACCAATTTGGCAAAGTGTCTGGCAATGTGTCACCCACAGAAATCACATAATCATTGAGTTCTGTAAAGCTTTCTGTTTGATTTGATAAACCCTGATAAATCACAATAGACAATAAGCCGATCAATATCGGCGTGATCATGCCAATCACCAAAATGATTTTACGTAAACGCAACATCAATGTGCCCACTACCAATAATGTCATGATGAGAGAACCTTGCCATAAGGGCATATTGTACTGCTGCTGAAAGAGTGAGCCGCTGCCTGAGAGCATGATGATGCCCGTGCCAAGCATCATGATAATGATCAATGCATCCACAAAACCGCCCACGGCTTTACCGCCCACTAAATAAGCGGCTTCCTTATAGTTTTTTGACTGTAAGCGCTGCCCTAAGCCTGTGACAAAATAGCCCACAATGCCATAAAGCACTGTGGCTAAAATGACGCCAGCGGTGCCTTCAACGCCAAAAGATGTGTAGTAAAAAAATGGCTCCATGCCTGAGGCATTTCCTGCTCCGACAACGACACTGGCATATGCAAATGCCACGATTAAAACCTCTAAAACCTTCTTCATTTCAATCCTCCTAAGTGATGTGTCCCAGATACTTTTTGCAGGATGCCATCAAGCATCTCTTTGTTATGAATACAGTTTTTATACAAAACGGTATCAATGGGGTTGCCTTGATAGTCGCTTTTATGACCAACAAGTGTCAAAAGATATGAATTCAGAAGGTAATGAATTTTTTTCCATTTTCTTCGTGCACTAAAACTATTCCTTAAAGGAATGAAGCTGTGCATTTAGTTCGTTTGTCAGCCCGATGGGCTTCCATGTAGCATCGATTCATGCCTTGATTTGGCAAATCACAATAATGAATCACTCACGTCATAACCATTGAATTGAAAAGGATGATTACCATGAATATTTCTGTACTCAACCAATTAGGTCTGTCTAACGAATTATTAAATGGCGGCGATCACGCCATTCGTAGCCCGATTGATGGCTCAACATTGGCAAAACTTGCCTTCATTGATGCCACACAAACAAATGCCATCATTGATGAGGCACACAATGCATTTTTACAATGGCGCACAGTGCCTGCCCCCATCCGCGGTGAGTTGGTGCGCGTGTTAGGTGAATTACTTCGCGAACACAAAGAAGCGTTGGCCACTGTCATTACATTAGAAGCCGGTAAAATTCAGTCTGAAGCGCTAGGCGAAGTGCAAGAGATGATCGACATCTGTGACTTTGCCGTGGGTTTATCGCGTCAGCTTTATGGTTTGACGATTGCTTCAGAACGCCCAGGTCACCACATGCGTGAAACATGGCATCCGCTCGGCGTTGTGGGTGTGATCACTGCATTTAACTTCCCGATGGCGGTTTGGTCTTGGAATACTGCGCTTGCCCTCATTTGTGGTAATGCGGTGGTGTGGAAACCTTCAGAAAAAACACCATTGACGGCTTTAGCCTGCCAAGCAGTGTTTGAAAAAGCTTTAGAACGCTTTGGCAAAGCGCCGAAAAACATCGCCCGTTTAGTGGTCGGTGCCCGTGATGCAGGCAATGCCATGGTGGAAAATCACAAAGTTGCTTTAGTCAGCGCCACAGGCAGCACGCGCATGGGTCGAGAAGTTGGACCAAAAGTCGCCGCACGTTTTGGCCGCTCCATTTTAGAATTAGGGGGCAACAATGCCATGATTTTGACAGAATCAGCGGATCTTGATTTGGCGGTTCGTGCCATTGTCTTCAGTGCTGTAGGCACCGCAGGACAGCGCTGCACCACGCTTCGCCGCCTCATCATCCATAAATCTGTCAAAGCTCAAGTGCTCGAACGCCTCAAAGCATCATACAGCACCATTCCTGTGGGTTCGCCATTAGACACACAAAATCTTGTGGGTCCACTCATGGATGAAGATTCCTTCAACGCCATGCAAAAAGCATTGAGCGATGCAAAAGCCACAGGTGGCGTTGTGCATGGTGGCGAGCGCGTCTTAGCCGATCAAATGCCCAATGCTTACTACGTCAAACCTGCCATTGTGGAAATGCCCACACAAAATGAAGTGGTGGCAACAGAAACATTTGCCCCAATTCTTTATGTGATGGAGTATGAGCACTTCAGCGATGCCATGGCGATGAACAACGATGTGCCACAAGGCTTGTCTTCTTGCATCTTCACAAACGATGTGCGCGAAGCTGAATTCTTCCAAAGCGCAGCCGGCAGCGATTGCGGCATTGCCAACGTCAATATTGGCACCAGTGGCGCTGAAATTGGCGGTGCATTTGGTGGTGAAAAAGAAACGGGTGGCGGTCGTGAGTCTGGCTCTGATTCTTGGAAAGGTTACATGCGCCGTCAAACGAACACCATCAACTATTCACGTGAATTACCGCTCGCACAAGGCGTGAAATTCGATTAATCTCAAATTGTAACACCGAGAGATGGCTTTGCCATCTCTTGTGCCCTCTGGGCTTATTAAAAAGAGCTTCAACAAAGCCAAAGCATACTAATCACCAAGGAGGAGAGCATGAAAATCTCTATTGATCAATTGCAAACATTGGTGCATGAGATCTTAGACAGTCGAGGATTCTCACGCGCGCACCGCGATGCCATCACAGATAATCTGATGGCGGCACAAATTGCTGAATGCCATTCTCATGGGGTTTGGCGTTTGATCGCGCTGATGGATAATTTAGATAAAGGCATGTTAAACACAGAAGCTGTGCCCATTGTGACTCACAATAAAGGGGCGATCATTCGCATCGATTGCCAAATGGCAGCCGCGCAATATGGCCATCATGTGGGCATGCCCTTGTTAATTGAGCGCGCTCAAGAATTTGGCATTGCGCTCCTTGCCATCAATCATTCCATTCATTTTTCTGCCTTATGGGTTGAACTTGAGATGTTGGCCAAAGCCAATCTTGTGGGCTTATGCATGACCACAAGCCATGCATGGGTTGCCCCTTGTGGAGGTAAAACGCCGCTCCTTGGCACCAATCCTTTTGCCTTTGCTTGGCCGCGTGCGGATAAAAATCGCCCATATATTTTTGACTTTGCCACCAGCGCCACAGCGCGCGGCGAAATTCAGCTCTTAGCTAAACACAATCAACCATTGCCAGATCACTGCGCGATTGATGCAGATGGCAATCCCACCAATGATCCTCATGCTGCCCTTAAAGGCGCCATGCGCACCTTTGGCGAACACAAAGGCACAGCGCTTGCCACCATGATTGAGTTGATGGCGGGTCCTTTAATTAATGATTTAACGAGCCAAGGCTCAGAGCAATCAGCAAATGGCGCCGCATTGCCTTATGGCGGCGAGCTCATCATTGCGATTGATCCAACCATTTTACTTGGGGATGAATACAGTGAAGCAAGTGCGCGCGCTGAAGATTACCTCAACCAATTTACCCACCACGGCGTGCGATTGCCCTCCGAACGACGATTCACTGCCCGCGATGAAAACTTACAAACAGGCGAGCTCACCCTCGATGATGATCTCATTGAAGAACTCAAAGCCCTCATCCATCCTCGCACTGAATCTTTTAAGGAGGCGATATGACCCTCAAACATGAAAATCTTTGGCACACATTGGTGTCAGATCAAGTCAATTTCCCAGCCCTCAATCAAGATGACACCGCAGACGTGTGCATTGTGGGTGCAGGCTTTACCGGTTTATCTGCCGCCATTCATTTGGCGGAAAAAGGCAAAAAAGTCGTGGTGCTCGATGCCCATCATGTGGCGTATGGCGGCAGCGGTCGCAATGTCGGCTTAGTGAATGCAGGCACATGGAATAAACCTGATTTTATGGTGCAAATTCTTGGCAAAGAGATGGGTGAAAGCCTCATTTCTGCGCTCGGTGATGCGCCAAAACTTGTGTTCTCCCTCATCCACAAATATGGCATCGATGCCCAGCAACAAGAAGTTGGCACCTTGCATATGGCACACAGCAATCAAGGCATTGCAGAGATTGAAGATCGTTATGAGCAACTCACCCGTCGCGGCGTGAATGTGGAATTACTCAAAGGTGAACGCATCGCGGAATATTCTGGCAGCCAAAAAATTCCGGCAGCATTGTTAGATCATCGTGCGGGCACGGTCAATCCTTATGCGTATGCCACAGGTTTAGCAAAAGCCGCCGCATCCCTTGGTGTGAAGATTTATGAACACTCTCCTGTCTCTGCCGTCAATTGCACAACACCCGGGCAATGGAGCGTCACTGCGCTCAATCACACCATCAAGGCTGAAAAAGTGATCATTGCCACAAATGCTTATGCCGAAGGGGATTTGGCCACGTATCGACAATCTATTTACAGCGGTTATTACTATCAAGTGGCGTCCGAGCCTTTAACGGGCGATGCAGGCAAAACAGTTTTGCCTTACAAACAAGGTTCTTGGGATACGCGTTTAGTGCTCAGCAGCATTCGCCTGGATAAAGATGGCCGCCTCATTTTAGGCAGCATGGGCAAAGCCATCAATAAACCGGCTTGGTATCTGAAAACTTGGGCAGATCGCATTCAGCAGCACTATTTTCCACAACTTGGCAAACATATGACCTGGGAATACAGCTGGTGTGGGCGCATTGGCTTTACGGATAACCATACGCCAAAAATCTTTGAACCGGCCAAAGGGCTGATTGCAGCGATTGGCTACAATGGACGCGGCATCACCACGGGCACATTGATGGGTAAACTCTTTGCAGAGCATTTAACAGATACGGAGGCTGCGCCCATTCCTGTGCCGTTTTATTCAGCTGTGGATCAATCAAAGTGCAACTATGCACAGGCAAAATCCCTCTTCATTGAATCAGGCTTTACCTTGTATCACTTAGGTCAATGCTTAAAAGTCATTCGCTAAATTCATCTAATCCATCGACCCCTTTTGCCCAATTTCGATTGGGCCTTTTTTTTGTAATTTTTATAAAGATGAACAAAAAAAGCCGAGGCATTCACCTCGGCAACACGTCATCACAACGTCTAAAACAGAGACAATCATAAGCGAAGGGGAACGCTTATCATTGGGATAATGAGCTCATCACCTCCTTTTGTATTAAGTTGCATCCATCTGTGAGTGTATGCAGCGGCATTCTGGCATCATCTGTGAATAGACAATGGAGGATCACAGGTGTGCCACGCGCTGCCCGTTCAATGGCAGCTGCCGAAGCGGCGAAAAATTCATCCATCGTATGGCAAGCATATGCCGCATTCACAGGCATCTGCCCACATACAATGATCACAATGCCAAGAGCATGATTTTGAGCACTCAATAATGCTTCTGATGACACAGAACATTCATGATCATCCATCAAGCACACAACAGTGCGCGTCGGATGCAATGCTTTGGCTGCCATTGCCGCCGCGATGCCATAACCTGTTGTTTTTAAGGCTGTGGCAACATGTGTGCCCGGATGTTTAAAATGATAAAAACGGTGCAATGCAGCCACATACGCACCTTGACCATGAGTGATGATGGCATCATCTGGCAATACTGTATTGAATGCTTGCATCCAGCGATCCATGGAAACATCATCACGATCTTCTGTTCGATTGCACTGCCACGCAGCATAATCGGCACGATCTTTTTGTAAAATGTCGAGCCAATTGTTGTATAAACGGATGCCCAGCAATGCCTGTGTGAAGGCTTCTGGCGTTGCATTGATGGCTAAATCTGCATGATACACAGCATTGAGCGCATTGATGTCCGGATGAATATGAATCAATGTTTGTAAAGGCACCGGTGCATTGAGCCACGCATCATGCAGGGTGCCACCACATATGATCACCAAATCGGCATGATCAATGCGTGCCATTAAGGCTGGATGATCAAGCCCCACTTCACCAATGAATGTTTCATGCGTGGTGTCAAACAGCACCGAGTGATGCCCTTCCACTGCAGTGGATAAAGCATAGCGCGCGGCAAATTGCTCAATACGCGCCACTGCTTTTTCATGCCATTGGCTGCCACATAAAATTAAAATGGGATTGCGAGCAAAATTGAGCATCTGTTCAAATTGCGCCAAATCATTCATAGAAGGCGCAATCGTCACGGGAGCAATCGGAATGCCATCGGCAATGCAGGCGCATTCAGTGAGTACATTCTCGGGCAACATCACCACCACAGGCCCACAGCGCCCGGAAGATGCTTGATGAAATGCACGCCCAATGATGGCAGGCATTAACCTAGCTTCATCGATGATGGCAGCCCATTTAACGGCAGGATAGACATCGTTCAATACAGTTAAGCCCTGCTCATGGGTGCGCGTTTTGACAAACACAATCATAGGCGTGGCCGCTTGCATCGCGATGTGAAGCCCATTGATGACATCTAACATCCCATCATGGCTCATCACAAAGGCAATGCCAGGATGACTGGCGAGTTTCCCATAGGCTTCTGCCATCATTAAGGCTGCATCCGTTTGCCAAGCAGTGATGAGCTCAATGGCAGCCTGTAATGGCATCAACAGCGCATCATCATTCTGACTTGGCACATAAAAGCCCTGCTTGATGCCTTGAATCAGCAGCTGATCCACCAATATTTCACCACCTGTGCGCGGCATTCTCGTTTCATGCATAGGGCTTTTTCCTTATGGGATAGAGCTTTAGTATGACGAGCCCTCCCCATAAAGAAAAACGAAATTTAGCAATGAGGTGATGAGTTTTTTTCTTAAAAAAGTCTTTAAATTTTAGCCAATTCGCTGGGCTTACCCAAATAATTGAGCACCCAATCGCGCACCATTTTGACTTTTGGCTCCGCTGAATGGCTCTTTAAATAAGCCATGTAATATGATCCTAACCCCGTCAAACGGTGGCTTGAAGCTGCAACCAATGAACCTGCATCTAAATCAGGTTGCACCAGAATTTTGGGCACCAAAGCAATGCCGCACCCTGTTTTTGCTGCGCTGATGCATGATGACCAACGTTCAAATAACAGTGATCGATAACCATTCGGATAAATTTGATTAAAGCGCTCAAAGAATTGATCCCACGTATTTAAACGGGAGCGACACTCAATGAGGCGCGTTTTAAAATAGATGTCAATCTCCTCTTGCCCTGCATTGTTTGCCAGTACATCCGGATGACACACAGGCACCATCTCTTCATCAAAAAGCTCCACCGCTTCCATGCCATGCCAGCCGCCATAGCCATAGACAAATGCCACATCGGCATCCACATCCGAGGGATCATACGGAATCACTTGCTCATAAAATGAGAGCTGCACATCACCATAATGGGCTGTAAATCCCTTTAACGCTTTGACAAGCCACGCAGCACACAATGATGGATGCGATGCAATGCGGATCACCTCTTCAAAGACGCCATAAGAGAGCATCTCTTTTGAGGTCTCCTCAATTTTTCTTAAAATTGAATTCACATGGGATAAATAGGTGCTGCCCGCCGGTGACAACTCAAGCTTTTGGCGATGACGAACAAATAATTGCACCTGTAAACTACTCTCTAACAACGCCACTTGCTTACTGATGGCGCTTTGCGTCAGATTCAGCTCCTCTGCCGCTAGCGTAAAACTCAAATGCTTAGCCGACACCTGAAAACAACGCATGGTATGCGTTGTCGGTAAATATAAACGACTCATGTTTCCTCCATTCCTTCGGTACTCGATCGGTGTTATTTGTGTGTTTGATCGATTAAATTAACTTACCAAAGTTTTGGGGCTCACATCAAAAAAAGTTACATGCAACTCTCAACCCACTGTTTTTGAGCATAAAAAAAGCGGCCAAAGCCGCTTTCATCATTGTTAGGTTGAGCAATTACTCTTGATAACCTTTATATGCCAATGGGAAGAACGATACCAAAATGCCCACGATCGCTACAAAACCAATGTACCAAGCCGCACCTAATGCCGTTTGACCCAATAACCAAATCGTCAAAGCTGGGGTAATGGCACTGAAGGCCGCATAGGCTAAGTTATAAGAGAAGGATAAACCTGAATAACGGATTTTTGCAGGGAATGCACGCGTTGCAATGATGGGCGTAATGGCAATTGCCCCTGTGAATAAGCCCATAATGCCTGCACCAATGTAGATCATTTCAATGGTGGGTTGTTCTGATAATAGATTGTAAAACCAAAACGATGAAATCGCCAATCCACCCCATGCGATGATGGAAACTGCACGGGTTTTCACCACATCTTCTAGATAACCAAACAAAATACAACCAAATGTCAGCATCAAGGCCATGATGCAACCTGTAATGCGCGCATCAATCGGTGGCAATTGATACATGCCACCCAAAATTTTCACAGGTGTCATCAAAATCCCCACCATCACCGTTGTGGACAATGACCAGGTGAGCAATGCCACAATGATGCACGCCCATTTGTGCTTTTTCATCACGGTGACCACAGGAATCTCTTTCGATAACTCTTTGCGCTCCGCCATCTCTTGGAAAATCGGCGTTTCAGATAAATAGCGACGTAAATAGACAGACAACACACCAAATAAACCGCCCACGATGAACGGAATGCGCCATGCGTAATCTAAAATCTCTTCACGCGTGTAGACAACATCAATCAAAATGGACATTAAAAAGCCAAGTAAAATCCCGCCCGTGATGCCACTTGTCAATACGCCAATGCCCAAGCCATAACGGTTTTTCGGCGTGTGTTCTGCAATGAAAACCCAAGCACCTGGCATTTCACCACCGATTGCCGCACCTTGGAACATGCGCATTAAAATCAAAATCACAGGTGCCAATAAACCAATGTTTTCATACGTTGGCATCACACCGATGACAAACGTTGGCAATGCCATCATTGCAACGCTTAAGGTAAACATTTTTTTACGACCCAAAATGTCCCCAAAATGCGCCATGATGATCCCGCCAATCGGACGCGCGATGTAACCGGCGGCAAAACCGCCCCATGCATACACATCTCCCCAAACGGTGCCCAGCAGATCTGCCGGCAGGAACAGCTTTTTGACCACGGTTTCAATATAGAGCGCATAGATGACGAAATCATAGAATTCCAGAGTTCCGCCAAGAGATGCTAAGCTCAATGTTTTATAATCTTCTTTATTTAACGGACGCGCTGAGGGGGCGCCCATGGTCGTTTCACTGCTTGCTGACATACTGTATTTTTCCTAATCGTAATTCATTAATTATTAACTCGATCTCAAATCGATCCTCATTATTCCTATAAATTTTTACAAAATTCAAGGCTTGCTTGAGAATATTTTGCCTTTTGTACTTTTTTATCTGGCACTGTGAATTTTTCCATCAAAATCAAAATGTTTTAGCGTTATTCACTGCATAAACAGCGCTAAACACATTGATCTATTTATCAATATTGATCTACAAAAAGATTACAAAATTATCGTTTCAGCCCTAGATTAATTCAAAAATCCATTGTATTGTATGTTGCATACTGGTTATTTATGGTGCATTGATGCTTGAAAAGCTCAGCAAATTTGTGATGAACAAAAAAATGTGCTTTAAATATCTACAAAACAACTACCAAAATAATAAATGGTTGTATCATTCGACTGGAGGAGAGTTTCATGTTTAAGATTATACAAATGGCGTTCGCCTTTGTGGGCGTGATCGTTGGTGCAGGCTTCGCATCTGGCCAAGAGATCTTGCAATATTTTACAAGCTTTGGCACATGGGGCACATTTGGTGCAGCCGTCTCTACAGGTTTATTTGCCTATTTGGGCATGATGCTCATGAAAATGGGCAGCCGCTTACAAACAGCCTCGCACGATGAAGCCATCTACAAATTAAGCGGCAAATTCTTAGGGACAGCGGTGGATTACATCATCATCTTCACACTCTTTGGTGTGGGCGTTGTGATGGTCGCTGGCGCAGGCAGCATGCTCAATCAACAATATGACGTGCCCGCTTGGTTAGGCAGCTTATTGATGACCATCATGGTGGTTTCAACGGTTCTATTGCCAATCAACCGCGTGATTGCATTGATTGGTGCGATCACACCATTTTTAATCATCGCGCTTGCCATCATCTGCGTGTATAGCTTATTTACACATCACGCCACCATTGAAGAGTTAGAGCCTGTGGCAACCTCCGTGAAAAGTTCATTGCCAAACTGGTTCATCGCTGCCATTAACTACGTTTCCTTTAACGTCGCGGTGGGTGCAGGCATGGCACTTGTGATGGGCGGCAGTGAAAAGAACGAAAAAATTGCCACATGGGGCGGTTTAATCGGCGGCTTGTTGATCGGTGCATTGATTGTGGTGGCTCATTACGCCATCTTCTTAAACATCCATGATGTCAAAGATGTGGGCTTGCCATTATTAAAAATCATCCAAGATTTATCCCCAACGTTGGGCATCATGATGACGATTGTGTTATTCGGCATGATCTACAACACAGGCGTTGCCATGTACTATGCATTTGTGGCGCGCTTTACCACCATGCAAACGAAGCGCTCTTACATGTTTGCAGGGGCGACAGGTTTAGTGGGCTTTGTGGCAAGCTTTGCAGGCTTTACAGGTTTAGTCGCATACTTCTACCCATTGATCGGTTACTTAGGTTTATTGTTGATCGCCATCTTAGTGATCGCGCCCTTTAAAATCAAAAAAGAAAAAGCCACTGAGTATCCTCATTGCAATGTTGCGGATGCGCCGATTGCATAAGGTTCTCAGTGACTGATGTTTTAGAAAGCTTTTGAGTTACTCAAAAGCTTTTTTATTTGCGCGCTTACGCAGTGCTTCTAAGCTCACCACTTTATTGACGCGCTGGGCAATGATCACACCGATCAAACAGATCGCCCCGCCAATGATGTGATAAGGCTCAAGGCTTTCATGCAAAAACAGGATCGAAATGATTGCCGTAAAGAGTGGTGATAAGTTCATAAAGAGCGATGTTTTGCTCGCACCTAAACGCGCCACACCTTGTAACCATAAAAATGGTGCAATAATCGATGCCGGAATGCCTGCAAATAAAATCAAATTCACATTCTCACGCGTGATGGCAACATTGTCCGTCATCACAAACAGCGGCACTAAAATCAACACGCCAAAAATCACCTGCCAATAGAGGGATTGCCATGTTGAAACTTGCGCCTGAATCTTCCACTTCATGGTCAATACGCCATAAAGTGCATACGCAGAGGCGGCAATCAGCATCATCAACTCACCTTTACCGATGCCGATGTCCAGTAAAATTGCAGGGTTGCCCCCACTGATTAACCATGTAATTCCAAAAAAAGACAACCCACTACCCACCAACAATCCGACAGTCAATGGCGTACGTAGGATAAGTAAACTCAAAATGATGGTGAGTAGTGGTGTCAAGGAAAGGAATATTCCAATCATCGTGGCGGAAATGGTGTACGCCGCGTAATACGCTAAGCACTGATACACCGCCATGCCAAGAAAACCCAGCACAGCAAACTTCCACAGCAATGGCTTTAACTGTTGCCAGTTGCGCCATGTGCCCACAATACAAAAAGGTGTCAGAATTAAAAAAGCCAACACCCAACGATAAAAAGAGATGGCCGCAGGTTCAATCACACCCGCAGACAATTTATTGACGACCGCATTCATCGCCCAGATCATTACCGCAACTAATGGATACAGCATTGCAGCCCAATTCATAGTTTCCTCCATTCATTCGGGGTCTGAGAGTATAGATTGTCTGATATAAAGTATATAATGGTAATCAGACATCTTGATCCACTTTTCTGACAATCCATCAAAATATGAAACAACTTTGCATGCGCCCCACCGAATTTCACACCGATCAACTCATTGCCCTTGCGGATGAAGAGATCAATGAAGCGAGCGAATATCTCCCCCATGAACACAATTGGGGACAGATCATTTTTGTTAAATGTGGCGTCATCACCTTAGAAGTTGAGGGTGAGCGCTTCATTGCACCGCCTGGCTTTGCCATTTGGATTCCGCCGGCCTGTACGCATGCATGCCACAGCCATCAACCCACGCGCTTTCGCGCCATCAATCTTTCCATGCATGCCTCGGCTTTTTTAACCGATCACCCTTCCCTATTAAAATTCAGCGACATTGCGCTTGGCATTGTCGATCACTATTTTGATGCCAAAATACAGATGCCCATCACGCCGCAAGATCAGCGCAAAGCCCAAGTTTTGATTGATGAATTGCAAGGCGCAATGATTGGGCACACTTATTTACCCACCTCAGAGCATCGCCTCTTAAAGCCCATTTTAACGACTTTAGAGCAAGCGCCTGACAATCGTTTGACCTTAAAAGAGTGGGCGCACAAAGTCTTTAGCACCGAGCGCACGCTCGCGCGCCACTTTCAAAAGGAGCTTGGCATGAGTTTTAATGAATGGTGTCAGCGGTTGCGTTTTATTCATGGCACCGCCTTGCTTGAACAAGGCGAAACCATTGAAGAGATCGCCTTTAAAGTGGGCTATCGTTCAGCGTCGAGTTTCATCGCAATGTTTCAGGCACTCTCTGGCACAACACCAGATCGCTATCGCCAATTGCACACGCGTCCATCGACTTCACAATGTCAAAATTGAGAAAAAGGCGCACATTCTCTAAATAAGTGCGTTTTTTAAGGGCGACATATTTATCAAACACACGATTTGAATATTTAAAAGTGGCATCATCTTTGCTGCCATTATAACGATGGAGTGCCGCGCGAATGTTGCCTTCCCGTTTTAAGTATTCCACCAAAATCGCCGTGCCGATCTCAATGTTTGTTGGAATGTCATACAACACATCCACATCCCCATATTGGCTGATTTTATCTAAATGCCACTTTGGCGTCACTTGCATGAGCCCAATGGCGCCTTTATTGCTTTTCGCGGCGGGATTATAAGTGGATTCTACAAAGATGATGGCGAGCAAAAACTCTAAATCAAGCTGATTTGCCCATGCAGCTTTTTGCGCACTGCGCACCAAAATGCGGGCATTTTTCTCATCAATGCCATAATTATTGACCAAATATCGCGTCATGATTTGGCGCTTCGTGCGGCGCAATGAGTGGCGATATTGGATGTTATCTAAAGTGTTATGGGCAATCTCTAAATCATGCCCATGCAGCATGCGAAGCGCGCCCGTTAAACCAAAAAAGCGGCTCATGTCCACTTGCATTAAAGCGCGCGGACGTTCCTGAATGACATCAACCCGCGCACTTTTTGGCAGGTTAATGGTCAATAGATACGGCAAACCGTAGCCTAAAATAATCAAAGGCAGCATCACCATTGTCATCACAATGCGCGAATGCTGCTGAATCATGCGCCAAATGGGCGCAATTTGCGTACAAAAAGTAGAGGTGTAATGATCCATGCAAAAATGTAGTACTGAATAATTCAGAAATTATACAGTAGAATCATTGATATGTATCAATTCGATTGTGCCAACCAGCCAACCATCTTTCCTCATTGCGCTCTTTGGGGGCATTTTTCACGCGGTTACTCATGACCGTTTTCGCCGCCGTTCTAAAGCTCTGCATCAAATCTTTTTTGGCAACGTTAGGGTCCATCGTTTCCAACACTTGCAACAATCCCCAGCCTTGCCCTTGATAACGCTCATTTTGATTGATGCCTTCACCTTTAAAATTGATGTAATCAATGAGCGCATATAAGCCGCTTGGCGTATTCAATAAGCGATTAAAATTCTCTTTGACCCGTTTTTTTTGCGAAGTTGCCGCTAAAATTTTGGGCAATGATGCATTAAGACGCTCTGCAATGAACTCAATTTGTACCGCTTGCGTGTTGTACAAAAAGTTTTCTAAATCTTTAAAAGCAGGATCATTGTGTTTGGCACTTAAAAACTCGGCTTGCGTTTTCCACGGCGCGTAACGATACATGCGCAACAGCCACGGCAGCTCGATGTTTTTAGTTTTATAAAACGTCACAAGCGCCGGAAAACTCTCTTCAAAGCGCTCAGGCTCATTGTATTTGTACCAAATGAAATGCCCAATGCCAAGGGATGGAAAATTCTCTCCATTGTTCCAAACCACTAAATTTTCGCGCTTGCCACCTGTTTCGTTGCGATAGATTTTACCTGCGATCTCATTGAGTGCAGCGGGCGGAATGTTGATGTCCGCCGCCGCAATGCTCACACTGCATAATGCAATGCATAACCACTGTTTAATCATGCTGCTTGAGTCCTTCATTGATGCCTAAAAATTTGAAAAGTTTAGCATCTTTAAACTCGCCCGTGGCATCGCCTGAGAAGATATTCATTTGATTTTTCCCCAAATCCAACTTTTTAACTTTCCCCGTTGCTTCACTGAAATCCACTTGCTTTAAATCCACCCAAAATGTGTTCGGCGTTAAGGCTGATTCAAAGAAATACACCAATGATTTTTGATCCACCACAGAGCGCCAACGGGTCGATGAGATATTTGGCTCATTTTCTGTATTCAAGCCATAAGGCACAGACACGTTACGGATCACGCTAAAGACGCTCGCAACCGATGTGCGCATGTCTTGATCTTTGGGAATGGCATTGATGTAAAACGATGCGCGTGCAAAGCGATCCGCCGCACGATTGGTGCCCGGCAACATCACTGTGCCACCAATTTGCTGCCAATAAGTGTTGAGCGCCAATTGTTTCTCAAAGGTTGGAGAATTGGTCATCACTTGATAATCACGATTGTGATGAATCACTTGTTTGCCCTCAATGTATTCAATGATGGCGCTGTCGCCCGTAGCATCTGAAATGGAGAGATGCAAAGTGGCTTTACGATCTTCACCGGGCACATTGTCCGTCACCACAATGAATTCTTCTTTTGCCAATGCATTGACGGCTTCTTCAACCGTGGCGAAGTTATCGAGCACATATTGTGCCCAAGCGGAAATGGAGAGCAATTTTTTATCGTCTGTGGGCGTTGGGTATTCAGATTCCACAAGCCACAACATATTGGCCACCAAACCTTTTTCATTGACGCCATCTGTGGTGGCAATGTCAAAACCTGAGGCAATCACACTGCCATATTTCGATGTCCACTCAATCGAGTTCGGGCCTGCGCCCCCGTGTTGATGAATGCCTTTGGGTAAAATCCATAAATTGGTGCCCACATCCACTTTCCAATCCATGGATCGACCGGTGATGATGCGATCATTGTCACCTAAAAAGACCGCACGCGTACAAGCATGGGAAAAAGAGGCAGTTAAACTCGCCGCTAAAAGTGCGGTGGCCACTAAACGATGGGAAATTTTTTTCATACAATCACCTTTGATAAAGTCAATGCCAATGCTTTGAGTATAGCACCTTAAAACATCCTCTTGATGCACAGACAAAAACACCTTCATCAATGACTGATGAAGGTGTGGCATCATGCATTTAAGAATGATCAATTATTTTGCGGGGGCTTGCGCTGCTTCTTTTGCTTGACGCTCTGCCATGATTGCTTGGGAATCTGCAATCTCTTTTAAGGTCAAAGCAAAAGGCACATCCGGATCGCTCTCGCACACTGTGCGCACTTGTGAAGAGATGTTTTCAACGCCTTCTAAATCTAAAATGGCATCTTCAATTTTGCCCTGTTTATTGAGCATGTCCACAACAGCAACCGCCACAGGGCGATAATCGGTTTTCACTTCTAAAAAGTCAGCACACGTCCATTCAAACAACGGTTTATTCGGTTTTACTTTAGCGGTTTCAGCATTGGCCATGCCTAAACCCACAACAGAAAGTACAGCGGTCAATAAAACTAATTTTTTCATGCGAGCTCCTTATTATTATCGGATTGTTCGATGTCAATCTATACTTACAAGAAAACAGTTAAAAATATAATATTATGTATTTTATTAAATAAAACAGTAATATTATATGTATTCACTATAGCATATTCATTTCAATATTGTATTGACTGAGCCATAAGGAGTTGCCATGAAAAAACAGTTGTTGATCACCCTTTGCTTATCGAGCCTCTTTGCCCACGCCATTGCAGAGGACATTGCTTATCAAGACAAAAACCTTGCGCCCGTTGCAGTGAGCTATGCACCGACACCACTGTTGGCAGTATTCAATCTCGATCCGATTCATGAGAAAGCTGAGCTTTCTAGCCTAAATCTGACTCAAAGCATCAATGCCGTGGAAAACCCCACCGAAGCCATCATCACCCTAACAGAAAGCAATCTGCCAGACGATGCCATTGAAGCCACGCAAAACACCTACTTTGTCAATAAAAGCGAACAAGGTTGGGCGGTGATGGGCGTTGAGCATGCTTACAAATGCCGTCGCGGTGAGCATACAATGGAATTCATCAACACAAAGTGCCCATAAATCATTGAATTAGAGCAACTCAGTTGCTCTTTTTTTTGTGTGGATTTTGCATAAAAAGATTTCTCATACCCAAAAAATAACATAAAATGTGCGCCCGATATTTCATGCAATTTGAGGTGATGAATGAACACTTCGACACAACGCGTCTTTAAAGCGTTATGCACGCCAATTTTAGCGGCTTTAATTGTGGTAGGCTGTGCCTCTAACGATGCCGAAGCCCTCTTTAAGCAGCACAATTACATTGGTTCAATTGAGGCCATCACAAAAGATCTCAATCAGCGCCAATCTTATCCTTCTGCAAGCACAAAACAGCGCTGGATGACACTTGTTAATCAATCCATCGAGCAGATTGAGGCGATGCCGCAAATCTCCTTTGAGCAGCAAACGCGCCGTTTAGAGCTGTTGCTCAAAGCACGCACGCTCCTTGATCAAGGCTTTTATCGCACAGAATTTGCAAGCTTTACTGAGCGCTACCAGACAAATGATCTTAAAAACCAATTGGCTAAACTCTATTATGATTGGGGCCAATCCATCACCGGGAATGATCAAGCGGCGGATCAAAAACGTGCCCAAGTGTATGGGCGTGGCGCGGCACTTGCAAACTATAAAAACATGCAACAACTCGCTGAAAAATATCAATTGTCTTATGATCAATCCGTGGCAAAAAGCGCGTATGAACGCGGTGTGATGCTTGAGCGCGAGCAAAATCATCAAGCGGCAAGCGAAGCCTTTAAAGAAGCCATCAATGCTTATCAATCCCATGGCAATTATAAGGATGCATCCCAACGCTTTCGCACCAATGACCAAAAATGGCGCAAATCCCGTGCAGATCAAGCCATCATGCGAGCTAAATCCATCGAGCAATCGAGCTATGGCAAAAAAGCTGGTTACCGCCAAATGGCCAAAGCCTATCAAGAAGCTGCCGACATCTATCAACCTTATGGCGACTATCAAGGCAGCAAAGGCTTAGCCAATCAATATCGTAATTTAGGCACTGTGCGTTACAATTACCGCATCAATGCTTATTCTGGCAATGCACAATGTGGTTTTTATGGCAATCGCGTCTCGGATCAATTGGGGCAAATGATTCAAAACACCGTCAAAGGTGAAGGTTTTACGTATGGCGCAAATCCCGATTGGATGATCACCATCAATTACACGATGGATTATCAAGATCAGCAAAATAACCAAGACAATCAAATCGAAAGCTATGTGGATCAAGCTGGCAAAGAGTGGCGCTACAACCGCACCACAACAAGCCGCGCCCAAGCCTTTACCATTCGTGCCACCATTGAAAGCCGCGGGCTCGTCAATGATCAACAAACAGTGGGCACGACGCTGCGCAATCAGCAAACCCGCGTACAATACAGCGGTAATGTGCCAGCGCATATTAAAGGTTACACCAATGGCCAATTCATGAGCCAAGAAGCCTTATGTGAAGCGGCGGAACGCGACATTCGCCCAAAAATCAACGCGGTGATCGAGCGCCTTGCAAGCGATGCAAGGCAGCGTTAATGGCAACAAAAAAGCGCCCATTTCGGGCGCTTTTTTATGATCAATCTTTAGCTGTAGATTTGGCTGTCATTGTCTAAAAACTCTTTTGATTTCTCTTTCATGCCCTCTTCAATCGCCTCTTTGGCAAAAGTGCCATCTTGATCTTTTAAGCGAATGTCTTGAGAGATTTTCATGCTACAGAATTTAGGGCCGCACATTGAGCAAAAATGTGCCACTTTCGCACCGGCTGCTGGCAATGTTTCATCATGATATTCACGGGCTCTTTCAGGATCTAAGCCTAAATTAAACTGATCTTCCCAACGGAACTCAAAGCGCGCTTTAGAGAGTGCATTGTCACGGTCTTGTGCATTTGGGTGACCTTTGGCTAAGTCAGCCGCGTGCGCTGCCAATTTATAAGTGATCACGCCCACGCGCACATCTTCACGATTTGGCAAACCTAAATGCTCTTTTGGCGTGACGTAGCACAGCATTGCAGTGCCATACCAACCAATCATCGCCGCGCCAATGGCTGAGGTAATGTGATCATAACCCGGTGCAATGTCTGTGGTCAGTGGGCCAAGGGTATAAAATGGCGCATCATCACAATACTTCTCTTGCATCTCCATGTTCTCTTTGATTTTGTGCATGGGCACATGTCCCGGGCCTTCAATCATGGTTTGCACATCGTGTTTCCATGCAATTTTGGTGAGCTCGCCTAATGTCATCAACTCTGCAAATTGTGCTTCATCGTTCGCATCGGCAATCGAACCTGGGCGCAAGCCATCCCCTAATGAAAAGGCGATGTCATATTGCTTCATGATCTCGCAAATCTCTTCAAAGTGCTCATAAATGAAGTTCTCTTTATGATGCGCTAAGCACCACTGCGCCATGATCGAACCCCCGCGGGAAACAATGCCTGTGACGCGTTTTGCCGTCATTGGAATGTAGCGCAATAAAACGCCCGCATGAATCGTAAAATAATCCACGCCTTGCTCTGCCTGCTCGATCAATGTATCACGGAACACTTCCCAGTTTAAATCTTCAGCAATGCCGTTAACTTTTTCAAGGGCTTGATAAATTGGCACTGTACCAATCGGCACAGCCGAGTTACGAATGATCCATTCACGGGTTTTGTGGATGTCTTTGCCTGTGGATAAATCCATCACGTTATCTGCACCCCAGCGCGTTGCCCACGTCATTTTTTCCACTTCTTCTTCAATGGAAGAGGTCACCGCAGAGTTCCCGATGTTGGCATTGATCTTCACATGGAAGTTTTTACCGATGATCATCGGCTCAGATTCAGGATGGTTGATGTTGTTTGGAATGATGCCGCGCCCTGCTGCCACTTCATCACGCACAAACTCTGGCGTCATGCCTTCACGAATGGCAATGAACTCCATTTCAGGGGTGATGATGCCTTGGCGTGCATAATGCATTTGCGTCACATTTTTACCCGCTTTTGCGCGTAAAGGTTTGCGTTTTAAACCTGGAAAGGAGCCTTCAAAGTTACGAGGATCATTAATGTCTTTATAACCATTGTCCACCGCTTTGATCTCGCGGCCATCGTACGCTTCAACATCACCGCGCTCTAAAATCCAATTGCGACGCAGTGCCGGTAAACCTTGCGTTAAATCCACCGTGTAGTTTGCATCTGTATAAGGGCCACTGGTGTCATACACACGAAAGGGTGCATTTTCCTCGATGATTTGCCCTTTCGTATCTAAGGTTGGATCGAGGGTGATTTCGCGCATTGGCACACGAATGTCTGGGCGAGAGCCTTCCACATACACTTTTTGACTGCGTGGAAAACTCGATTTAATCTCAATTTTGGTGGTTGTTGTCATGAAACTCTCCATAATCTAATTGTCAAAACAAAAATGACGAGAGTCTGGCAACGTAATGAAATATGAACGATGATTTTTAGACAATAAAAAAGCCCCGCTTCCCAGTGGAAACAAGGCTCATCGAGTCGTTCGGATATACTTCCCTACGCTGGTATGAGCCAGATCAGGTCCAAAGGGTTTAAAAGCACATTTGCCTTAATCTCAGCCCACAGCGTGGACACCCCCAGTGAAATCTGCCTCATTTATAGCGTTTATTGTGGACAATTGCAACTTATACCGGATGTGTTTGCCCGTGGATTTCTTGATGGGCAACATCATCAATGCCATTGTCATGATCCACAAACACCACTTGTTGCTGCAATGTTTTCGCTTCCTCAGGCGTCACAAGGGCATAAGCAATGATGATCACCACATCATCAACTTGTGCATAACGCGCCGCCGGGCCATTTAAACAGATGACGCCAGATCCCGCTTCCCCGCGAATGGTATAGGTTTCTAAACGGGCGCCATTATTGACATTGACCACCTGAACTTTCTCACCTTCTAAAATATTCGCCGCATCGAGCAATTGACCATCGATGGTAATGCTGCCCACATAATTAAGATTCGCTTCTGTGACGGTGGCGCGGTGAATTTTTGATTTCATCATTGATAACAACATGTTTCACTCTTTCCTTACATCATTAAAAACATCAAACATATCCTGCGGCCGCATGCGCTGAAGCCCATGCCCATTGGAAATTAAAGCCGCCTAAGTGCCCGGTAACATCGAGCACTTCGCCAATAAAATAGAGCCCTTTTTGATGATTGCTCTCCATGGTTTTTGAAGAGACTTCTGTCGTATCCACGCCACCTAACGTCACTTCTGCCGTGCGATAGCCTTCTGTGCCTGCAGGTCTCACCTCAAAAGCTTGCAATTGCTGCCCAAGTCTTCTTAAGCGCTCATCACTCCATTGCCCTAAAGGCTCATCACGCGCTGTTGCCCAAATGAGCTCTTGCAACTCAAACACCACACTTTTTGGTAAATATTCCGTCAATTGCGTTCTCAAGACAGATTTAGGGTGCATGCGTTTAATGGACAATAGCCAATCAACCGCATCAATGCTTGGCAATAGATCAATCGTGAAGGGCTCACCATCTTGCCAATAGTTTGAAAGTTGCAAGGCCGCAGGCCCACTCAATCCACGATGCGTAAACAGTAATGCCTCTGCAAAGCTTGCCCGCTGATTGCTGAGCACCACATCCACAGCTGTACCACTTAAACGGCTTGTGATGGCTTTAAAGCCATCAGAAAAAGTAAACGGCACCAAGCCTGCACGGCGCGGCAATACCGTATGCCCAAATTGCTTGGCAATCTCATAGCCAATGCCAGAGCCGCCGAGCGTTGGGATGGATAAACCGCCTGAAGCCACCACCAAAGATTCTGCCTGCACATTGCCAATGCTTGATTGCACCACAAAGCCACCGTTTTGATGCGTGACGTTTATCACCTCGGCATGGGTTTCAATGGTGACATGACACGTTTTTTCGCACTCTCTTAGGAGCATCGCTAAAATCTGTTTAGCGCCCTCTAACGTGAATAACTGCCCATGTTTGCGCTCTTCATAGGCAATGCCATGATCATTGATCAGGCCCAAAAAATCCCACTGCGTATAGCGCGCCAATGCCGAAACGGCAAAATGCGGATTGTGGGAAAGATAGTTCTCTGGCGTCACATACAAATTGGTGAAGTTACATTTTCCACCGCCAGACATCAGAATTTTTTTGCCCACTTTATTGGCTTTTTCAAGCACCAACACAGAGCGCCCACGCTGCGCCGCCATAAACGCTGTCATCAGGCCAGAGGCGCCTGCACCGATGATCACCACATCATATTGTTTCAAAATCATTTAACCCACATAACCGATTGCAGCGTCCATTATAAGAAATGCCTGAAGAAAAACTCTAATTTCTTCATGATTTAAATTGTTTATTTTGATCAATTGGGTTAGGATTGCGAAACCTTGACCTATATCAAATTTTAATCATTAATCAATTAGGGACAACGATGGAAAATACGCTCATCACACTGGCAGAAATTCATTACGATCTCGGCCTGATTGGCCATGATGAATACAGTGAACGCTTAAGCATTGCCTTGTGGCTCTCCGGCAAATACGATGACAATGACCCAAGACAATCACCCACTGAAAAACCACAAAACCAAGAATTTATCTCGCTACTTGGCGAGAGCCGAATGCTCAGAACCATCGATACACAGCAATCATTCCTCTGCATGGGGTTATGGCTCTTTACCCGTGATGAAGCGAATTCTTACCCATCTGTGCCTTTTGGTTATTATAAAAATCCTAAGCAGCCATGGCCAAAGCTCGATCCCTACACCGGCCGCGTGTACGTTTCAAAGTATCAAGAGAGTGCTAAGCACCGTTTATCCAAGGCAGATTTAAAAAAATTATGGCAAGATGAGAAAATCAAAAGCTTTTGCCGCGAAATGACCATTTGGTACCAAGAACAATTTCGCTCCCTCTCCTTTCCCGTCCGTAACCATATGCGCACCCATAAATATCGCATGTAAAAAAAAGCCCAATCACGACAATTGGGCAAACTAGGGATTTGTATCGAATGGTTCAAGCAACAAAATTATTGATTGCTCGCATCAATGACGATGTTGTCAGGGTTGATGTTGTCGCCATAAAAAGGCTTCATGGTTTTGTCATATGCTTGATGGAAAAATTCTTGGCTCTGTAGGGTTTTAATCTCATCATTGATCCAATTTAACAACGCTGTATTGCCCTTTTTCACAGCAGGTGCAATCACATCTTCATTGCCAATCACTTGGATGGAGACATCAAATTCAGGGTTGTTTTTCGCCCAGGCATACAGCATCGTATTATCATGCGCCAATGCTTTTGCACGGCCATCTTTAAGGGCAGCAAAGGCCTCTGAATTGTGATCATACTTTTGCAATGTCACTTTTGGGTGATGCTGCGTGAAATAACTTTCTGATGTGGTGCCCTTATTCACGATGAGTACATTGCCATCTAATGCCGCAACATCCGTCACTGGCGCATTTTTAGGTGAGACAATGCCAATGGCTGTTTTCATATAAGGATGACCAAAATCCACTTGCGCGCTGCGCTCAGGTGTGACAGTGAAGTTCGCAAGCGTCACATCCACTTTATTAGCATCTAACACATTGATGCGATTTTGTGCCTCTGTGAGCACAAATGTCACTTTACCATCGGTGCCAAAGAGCGCCTTGCCCAATGCTTTAGCAAGCTCAATGTCATAACCTTGAGAGTGCCCTTCGCGATCCACATAACCAAAAGGCGGTTTATCACTGAATACCGCCACGCGAAGCTCGCCGCGATCTTTGACGGCTTGTAAACTGTTGTCTTCTGCCGCAGCATAATTGGATAAAAAGGCCGCACCTGCCAATAACAATGCAGCTTTATGGTGACGATGTTTCATGGTGTTCTCCTCATAAATGATATTTAAAAATCAAAGACGTTTAAAAATTGACGGGCGCGCTCACTTTTCGGTGATGAGAAAAAATCCTCAGGCGCAGCCGTTTCTACAATGTTGCCTTGATCCATAAACACAATGCGATCGGCAACTTTACGGGCAAAATTGAGCTCATGGGTGACGATCAACATCGTCATGCCATCGGTGGCTAAATTTTGCATCACTTCCAACACTTCCCTCACCATTTCAGGATCAAGGGAGGCGGTCACTTCATCAAACAGCATCAATTCTGGGCGCATCGCTAAAGCACGTACAATGGCAATGCGCTGCTTTTGTCCGCCAGATAATTGACGCGGATAGGCATCTTTGCGATCAAGGAGCCCCACTTTGGTCAGCAATTGATCCACTTCTGCCATCACTTCTGCGCGATTGCGTTTTTGCACCTTCAAAGGCCCAAGGAGAATGTTCTCTAAAACTGTCATGTTCGGAAACAGATCATAACTTTGAAACACCATGCCAATGGCTTGGCGCACTTTTGTCCAATCAGTCTTTGCATCGAGCTGCTGATCTTTAAAGATGATCTCACCTGAATCAATCGCCTCTAATCCATTAATGCAACGTAATAATGTAGATTTGCCGCAGCCCGATGGCCCTAAAATTACCACCACTTCGCCTTGCGTCACGGTTAAATCCACGCCTTTTAAAATGGCGCGATCCCCAAAGGTTTTATGCAAATTATGTATCGAGAGCTGAGTCATATCATCCTTCATGCGTTGTGCGGGCTAAACGAGCAGCTAAACGTGACAACGGATAGCAGATCAAGAAAAAAGTGAGCAAAATGACACCATAAATCCAAAAAGGCGCCATGGGATTATTCATCATGGTGGCGTATTCAATGATCTCTTTACCCACTTTCGTGATGTCTTGCACGCCAATGAGCACCAACAATGATGTGGTCATGATGATTCGCGCCGCTAAATTCAATGCAGCCGGTAATGCGCGCACCCATGCTTGGGGCAGCAATACATACCAAAAGAGTTCGCGCTGATTTAAGCCCAATGCCAAACCTGAATCACGCTGATGTTTTGGAATGGAGATGAGGCTACTGCGAATGATGTCACTCATCTCAGCGGCGCCCCAGAAGGTGAAGGCAATGATGCCCACCACACGGCCGTTGATGTCCACATGCAATACGCTGGGTAAAATGTAATAGAGCACATACAAAATCACCAACGTGGGTAGAATGCGCACAATCTCTAAATAGCCTTTAAATACCCAATTCAATGGGCGATTGTTTAAAGTCCTGAGCCAGCCAAACACAATGCCCAAAACCACGCTTAAAACAATCGCGATCACAGCCACTTCTAGCGTGTAATAAAGCCCCACCGCTAAGCGCTTAAAGGTGATCCAATCTAAAACATCAAGCCCCAAATTCTGCATGGCGCACCCTCTTTTCAATGATATGAAGGAGCATGGCCATCGGAATGATCACCCCCATATAAGACAACACAAGCAACGTTAAATTAAGATCTGTATGCCCAACGCTGCTGATTTGATTGATGAGCACGGTGGTGATGTCTGTCCCTGCAATTGCGGTGAATACAGAGGTTTCTTTAAACAAAAAGATGGCATTCGCGCCAAGCGCTGGCACAGAATAGGATAAAGCTTGCGGCACCAATACATAGCGCACCAACTGCCAGCGATTCAATCCCAAGGCTTTTGCAGCATCTAACTGAATCGGAGCAATGGCGGATAAACCACTTTTAAAAGCTTCTGCCATATAAGCGCCACCTAATAGGGATAAACCCAATAATGCGGTGGTTTCAAAGCTCAATAAGATGCCAAAGGCGCGCGGCAAACCAAAATAGAGAAAAAATAGATGCAGCAACAGCGGCGTATTGCGGAAAAAGGCCACATAACCATTGCCAAGCGCATGCAAGATTGGCACACGTAAAAAGATCACAAGGCTCACCACTAAGCCCAATGCCAAGGCAATCACAATGCCCAAGGCTGAGATTTTCAAAGTCACCCATAAAGCACTGAGCACTAAGGGTAAAACATGTTGCAAGGCATCCGTCATCATTTTATTACATACTTTATATATATGTTTAGTTAAGATCTAATAAAGTAACAGAAAATTTGTCTCCTTGTCAATCACCCTCCGTGAATGATTGCCATAAAAAAAGCCCGAAGATGATCGGGCTTAGGAGGATGAGATGAGCCAAACGCTTATTTGCGTTCAAAAAGCGGCGTTGAGAGATATTTCTCTCCGCTGTCTGGCAAAATCACCACAATGTTTTTATGCTCATTGCCTGGGCGTTTGGCAATCTCAACGGCGGCTTTGACGGCAGCACTGGCTGAAATGCCAATCAATAAACCTTCATTGGCGGCCACTAAAGGCGCCATCACAAAGGCATCGCTGTCAGAGACCGTGACCACTTCATCATAAATTTTTGTGTCCAATGTTTCTGGCACAAATCCCGCGCCAATGCCTTGGATTTTATGTGGGCCTGCGCTGCCTTTTGACAACATTGGAGAAGATTCTGGTTCCATCGCGATGATCTCAATGGCTGGATTTTTCGCTTTCAAATAACGACCAATCCCAGAGATGGTGCCACCTGTACCAACGCCTGCCACCACAATGTCCACTTTACCTTCAGTGTCTTCCCAAATCTCTGGGCCTGTGGTATCCACATGCGCTTGAGGGTTCGCAGGATTGACAAATTGCCCAAGAATCACGCCATTTTCAATGGTTTGTGCCAATTCATCGGCTTTCGCAATCGCCCCTTTCATCCCTTTGCTGCCCTCAGTGAGGATCAACTCTGCACCATAAGCTTGCAATAGATTACGGCGCTCAATGCTCATGGTTTCTGGCATCGTTAAAATGATGCGATACCCTTTTGCAGAGGCCACAGAAGCTAAACCAATGCCCGTATTGCCGCTGGTGGGCTCAATGATGACAGAACCTTCTTTTAAAATGCCCGCAGCTTCTGCCGTTTCGATCATCGCGCGCGCCACGCGATCTTTAATGCTGCCGGCCGGATTTAAATATTCTAATTTTGCTAAAATGGGCGTCGCGAGCCCTTGCGCCTTAGAAAAACGATTCAATTTCAATAAAGGGGTATGACCAATCAACTCCGTTACACTGTCATAAATTTTTGCCATCACTATTGCCTCGCTATAAAATTTTACTTGCATCTGATCAAACATACTTTTAATATATGCTTTGTATGTATACTAATTTACCAAATCATCAGCTCGATTGTCAATCGAATAATCTTTAGGGGATCTTATGAAACTGTCTGCAAAATCACGTTATGCGTTAGCCTCCGTCATCAAAATGGCCACATTATATGACTCAAAAGCCACCATGACGGTGTTAGAGATTGCAACGGAGCTTAACATCTCAAAAATCTATCTAGAGCGCGTCTTCTCTCAACTCAAGCAAGGCAACGTTGTCTCTGCCATTAAGGGCTCACAAGGTGGTTACTTTTTAACTGATGTGCCAAGCGCCTTAACATTGTACGACGTTTTAAGCTGCGTTGAACCTGCATTATTTGCCAAAAATGATGCCACCGTTGAAGAGATCGCCCCCACCATTGAAAATACGCTTGAAGAACTCATTTATGCGCCCCTTGATCAAGCCATTGTGAGCACATTACAAGGCATTACTTTAGAGATGCTCGCGCAAAATGCCCAAAAAAGCAATGCTGATTATATGTATTATTTGTAGTGGTTTTGCAACTTCGCATTTTTTCCAGATGACAATAAAATTAAAGGGCTTACAATAATGAGCGCTGAAATTTTATCCACACAAATCATCCATCATAAAGGGGAAGACATGCGTACAGAAGTCGATCTATTAGGCAGCAAAGAAATATCAGATGAGTGCTACTACGGCGTGCATACACAACGGGCGATGGAGAACTTTAACATCTCCAATCAAACCCTCAGTGACATGCCAGAAATCGTGCGTGGCTTAGCGCTCACGAAAAAAGCGGTGACGCTTGCGAACAAAACATTGCGCGTCATTGAGCCACACAAAGCCGATGCGATTGTCACTGCATGTGATTTAATCTTAAACGAAGGGCGCTGTTTAGATCAGTTCCCCATTGATGTGTTTCAAGGGGGTGCGGGCACCTCATCAAACATGAATGCGAATGAAGTGATCGCCAATCTTGCCCTTGAAGTGTTAGGGGAAGCGAAAGGTCGCTATGACATCATCAACCCAAACAATGATGTCAATCTCTCACAATCCACCAATGATGCTTATCCTTCTGCCCTGCGCCTTGGCTTTTATGAAAAAATGCAGAGCTTACTCACTGCCCTTGCCTATTTAAGAGATGGCTTGGCGATTAAAGCTGCAGAATATCAAGACGTATTAAAAATGGGTCGCACACAATTGCAAGATGCTGTACCGATGAGCGTTGGCCAAGAGTTCAATGCCTTTGCGGCGATGCTCAACGCAGAAATCAAAGCCCTATCCATCGCCGCCGATGATTTATTGACCTTTAACCTAGGGGCAACCGCCATTGGTTCAGGCATCAATACGCCGGCACATTATCCAGAAACAGTGGTCAAACACTTATCTGAATTGATGGGTAAACCTTGCCGCAGCGCAGAAGATCTATTTTCCGCCACATACGATTGCTCAGACTTAGTCACCTTGCATGCAGGACTCAAGCGCTGCGCCATCCGTTTAGGCAAAATCTGTAATGATTTACGCTTGCTGACATCAGGCCCCCGCACGGCACTCAAAGAGATTAATCTCCCTGAATTGCAAGCTGGCAGTTCCATCATGCCCGCAAAAGTCAATCCTGTATTGCCAGAAGTGATCAATCAGTTGTGCTTTAAAGTGATGGGCAATGATGTCACCGTTTCCCTCGCCGCTGATGCCGCACAATTACAGCTCAATGTGATGGAACCTGTGATCGTGCAAGCCATGTATGAATCCATGAGTTTACTGCACAATGGCTGCCACAACTTGCGTGATCGTTGCATCGATGGCATCACCGTCAATACCGATCGCTGCCGTGACTTTGTGCTCAACTCCATCGGCATCATCACCTATTTGAATCCCGTCATTGGCCATGCTGAAGGTGACATTGTGGGTAAAATCTGTGCCCAAACCGGTAAAAGCATCAAAGAAGTGGTGCTTGAGCGCGGTTTAATGACTGAAGCTGAGCTCGATGAATTGTTATCTGAAGAGAATTTATTGCATCCGCATCACGTTGCGCCTAAATTCTAAGATCACCCACTGAATCAATCTCAATCCCAGAGCTTCGGCTTTGGGATTTTTTTTGTGCATTTTTCATTAAAACACCTTTTTTCAGTAGGTTATCTCAATAAAATCTGCTAATTTCAAGAATAATATCCCATAAAATACCTAAGGAGGACCCCCATGATTTTGGAACAATTAAAGGCATGGCAACCTGATGCCATCAAAATCCGACGAACGATTCACATGCACCCTGAAATTGGCTTTGAAGAGTTCAAGACCCAGCGCCTCATTGTCTCGGAGCTCATGCGTTATGGCATCACAGAGATCAACACAAGCTTTGCCAAAACAGGCGTCGTGGCTGTGATCAACGGCAATCGTCCAGGGCCATCGATTGGCTTAAGGGCGGATATGGATGCCTTACCAACGACTGAACGCAATACCTTTGCCCATGCCTCCACCATCGACCATTGCATGCATGGCTGCGGGCATGATGGTCACACCACAATGTTATTAATGGCGGCGCGTTATTTAGCCACATTCAATGATTTTAGCGGGCGTGTGGTGCTCTTTTTTCAACCGGGCGAAGAAGGCCATGGCGGCGCAGAAACCATGGTGGTTAAAGAACGCGTGTTTGATCACTATCCTGTGGATGAAGTCTACGCTTTGCACAATTGGCCGGGTTTACCCGTTGGCACATTTGCCTTTAAAACCCACAACATCATGGCCAGCTCTGATCGCTTGTTCATCACGGTTCGCGGTAAAAGTGGCCATGCAGGCTTGCCTCATAAAGCGCAAGACCCTCTATTGGTGGCCACACACATTTACCAAGGCATTCAAGGTTTAGTGAGCCGCATGTTTGATCCTTTAGAACCGCTTGTGGTTTCCATCACGCAGATTCATGCCGGGCAAACCAATAATGTCATCAGTGATGAAGCAAAGCTCTCTGGCACCTTTCGCACCCATTCAAAAGCGGTGCGCGAATCTTTAATTGAAAAACTCACCACATTGGTCACACACATGGCAGAAGCCTTTGGCATGACTGCCACCCTTGAATTGGGCCCCATTCATCACCCTGTTACTTATAACAGTGATGCAGAGACAGAGCGCGCCATTGAAGCTGCTGCAAGCATTGTAGGGGCAGAAAATGTCCTCACAGAGATCACGCCAATGATGACGGCAGAGGATTTTGCCCATTTTTTAGATCATCGCCCGGGCTGCTATGGCTTTATTGGCAATGGTATAGAAAAACCCCACAGCGTTGATCTTCACAATGCCCATTACGATTTTAATGATGACATCATTCCCTTTGGCGCTGCCTATTTTGTGGCGCTCATTTTTGCACACTCCCAATAGATTGTTAAAGGAGCCTTTATGACTCAACTTTCCACCAACAGCTGGTTTGATCGCCTTGAAACCCTTGGCAATAAAATCCCGCACCCTTTGTATCTGTTTGTGGGCTTATGTGCCCTCATTGCCATCACATCATGGGTGATGAGCCTTTTTAACCCCACTTTAATTAACCCCGTCAATGATCAAGTGGTGCCCATTCGCACCATTTTAAGCCATGAAGGCTTAGTGTATGTGCTGCAATCGACGGTCAATAACTTTATCAACTTCAAACCCTTAGGCTTGGTGCTCTCCATGATGATTGCCGTTGGCATCATGCAGGAAGTGGGCTTAGCGGATGCCACCATTAAAACATTGCTCCTCAATGCACCGAGGCGATTCATTACCATGATGGTCTTTTTTGTGGGCATCGTGGGCAATCTTGCCTCGGATGCGGCCTTTGTCTTAGTACCACCTTTAGCCGGCATCATTTTTGCGGCCACAAAACGCAATCCGATTGTGGGGATTTGTGCAGGCTTTGTGGCGGTCGCCGCAGGCTTTACCGCCAATATTTTCATTGCAGGTACAGATGTGCTCCTGTCGAGTGTGACCAATGAAGTGCTCATCACTGTTTCCACCGAAGAGATCACGCCAGCTGCGAACTGGTATTTCATGCTACTTTCTGTGCCATTTTTAATGATCACAGGCACTTGGATCACTGAAAAAATCATCGAGCCGCGTTTTTCTGCCAAAGATGACATTGATGTTGCCCATCTTCAACAAGCCACTGATCACTATCAAGTGACGCCCATTGAAAAACGTGCCGTCAAATTCACTGGTATTTATGCGCTGCTGTTCATTGTGGGCTTAATCATGGCCATTTGGCCCTCTGATTCACCCTTTCGTAATGGTAATGGTGGATTGGTGCCCTCGCCTTTTTTAAGTGGCATGATTCCCATCATTATGGCATTTTTCATCAGCTGCTCGATTGTCTATGGCATCCTTGCAAAAAAGATCACGCGGTTAGATGATGTGCCCACTTTAATGACGCAATCTTTAAAAAACGTGGGCGGCTACATCATTTTGGTGTTCTTTGTGGCGCAATTCATCGCCTGGTTCAATTGGACGAATCTCTCCCTATATTTAGCCATTGGCGGCGCAAATATCCTCTCAGCCATTGCAGTGCCGAATGTCTTTATGCTCGCGCTTTTGATGGTGCTCGCAGGTTTCATTAACCTCATTATTTTCAGTGGCTCTGCTCAATGGTCGTTGATGGCACCTGTGTTCATCCCGCTCTTTGTGCTCCTTGGCATTGAGCCTGCCGCCATTCAAATGGCCTACAGAATTGGCGACTCCACCACCAATGTCATCTCCCCAACCAATCCCTATTTGCCAATGGTATTGGCCGTGATTGCGCAATACAACCCGAAATTCAAGTTCGGCACCTTTTTATCCATCATGATGCCGTATGCCACCATTTTACTCATCACTTGGGGCATTTTATTTTTGATCTATTACAGCTTAGGTTTACCGCTTGGCCCTGCTTAAGCCCATTGCTTGAGTGATCCACAGCCTTGAGCTGTGGATAACTTTGTGAGTAAGTTTGTAAGCATTTTGATACAATGGGCGCCTTCATTTACCCTTGGATAAAAGCATTATGAGCAATCAAATCGATGCCGTTTTGGTGGTGTATCAAAATCGCCAACATGCGCAAACCATCGCCCAAATGGTCAGATCCCTCAATTTTTACTGTGAATTGATGCCAGCCATCAAAGCGGATCAAGCCGCCATTGATCAAGCCCCTGCCATCATCAATTTAAGTGATGCCAGCCATTTACCGAATGAAAAAACATTCGCGGTGGCAGAAGATGATTTAAACAGCATCCACTTAAAAACAGAGATCGCGGACTTTTTAAAAACCACATGTGCATTGACGCCTAATTGGACAGTTGAAGCCTTTGCAGAGCTTGAAACTGCACGTTTAAAAGAGATCGTGGGCACAGATGAAGTGATCCTTGCCCTTTCTGGCGGCGTGGACTCTTCTGTGGTGGCAGCACTCTTACACAAAGCGATTGGCAAACAATTGACCTGTATTTTTGTGGACACAGGTTTAATGCGCTTAAACGAAGGCGATCAAGTGATGCAAGTGTTCCATGAGAACATGGGCGTGAATGTGATTCGTGTGAATGCAGAAGATCGTTATTTAGCGGCATTAGCTGGTGAAAATGATCCTGAACGTAAGCGCAAAATCATCGGTGAACTTTTCATCAAAATCTTTGAAGAAGAGGCTCAAAAACTCTCTCATGCCAAATGGCTCGCGCAAGGCACCATCTATCCTGACATTTTAGAATCGGGCGATCATCACGGCGCAAGCAATGTCATCAAATCCCATCACAATGTAGGCGGCTTGCCAGAAGACATGAAATTTGAGCTCATCGAGCCGCTTAAATACCTCTTTAAAAATGAAGTGCGTGAACTCGGTGTGTCTTTAGGTTTGCCGGCTGAAATGCTCTATCGCCATCCATTCCCAGGTCCTGGCCTTGGGGTGCGTATTTTGGGCGAAATCAAAAAAGAGTATGCAGACATTTTACGTGTGGCCGATGATATCTTTGTTCAAGGCTTACGCGCACATGGTTTGTATGACAAAACCTCCCAAGCATTTGCAGTGTTTTTACCTGTGAAATCTGTGGGCATTAAAGATCACAAACGCACGTATGAGTACACCATTGCCCTACGCGCCATTGAAACGATTGACTTCATGACGGCACGCGCAGCTCGCTTACCGTATGAATTCATTGAAGAGATTTCTACAAAAATCATTTTAGAGATCCCAAAAGTGACACGCGTTGTCTACGATGTGTCTAATAAACCACCAGCAACAATTGAGTGGGAATAAAAAAATAGTGTAATATGAATAATATGTATGAACTACATATCAATATGAAATTAGGAGAATAACATGCGTATCGTATTATTAGGCGCGCCAGGATCAGGTAAAGGTACTCAAGCCACCAATTTAGTCGAAAAATATGGCATCACTCATCTTTCCACTGGAGATATGTTGCGTGCAGAAGTCAGTGCAGGCACCGCGCTTGGCGTTGAAGCGAAAAAAATCATGGATGCAGGTCAATTGGTATCCGATGACATCGTATTAGGCATGATCAAAAACAACATCGAATCCATCGAAGGTGGTTTCTTGTTAGATGGTTTTCCACGCAACTTAAATCAAGCAGAAGCGTTAGACGAATTGCTTGCACAAATCGGTGAGCCGATTGATAAAGTGATCTTCTTTGATGTGCCATTTGACATCATCAAAGAGCGTTTGATGTCTCGTGGTCGTTCAGATGATACTGAAGAAACCATCGAAAAACGCCGCAAAGTCTATGAGTCAGAAACTGCACCACTCATCAACTACTACACCAAACAAGGTAAACTTGTAACGGTTGAAGGCGTTGGCGAAGTGAACGAAATCAGTCAGCGCATTTTTAAAGCGTTGAGCTAATCACCTCTAAAGAAACAAGTGGCAGCGCAAGCTGCCATTTTTATGATTATGAAGAAAGAAACATTATTTACCTTTGCTTGTATTATTTTTGTGGCTGCTTTTGCCTACTTTGGTTTGCCAATGTTCACCCCCCGCATTGCGAACCCGAGCCATGAACCTTTTTGGTCCACCTCTTTGTCAGAACAGCAGGATTTACAAGTCTTTGACCTCACCTTGAATGCATCGACATTGCAAGATGCCATCGACCGTTTTGGCAATCGCATCACCTTAACGCTCTATGAAACGGATCAAGGGGATCAAGTGGAAGGCTACTTCAGAGAGACACAAGTCGGTCCATTTGTGGGCAGAATGGCATTTACACTCAATGCTGATCCCATCCATATGGATGAAGTTAAAGAAAAAGCCGAAGCTGAGAAGGCACCGATGAGCCGACATAATAGCTACAAAGTTCCGCCAGAATTGGCAAATTTGTTCAAAACCGATACACTCTTTAGCTTAGCCTTCATTCCCACCCATGTGGTCTTAACGCCAGAGGATGTTAAAGGTCGCTTTGGGGAACCGGCTTTGATCATCGAGGAGACTTTTGAAGGGAAAAATACAGGCACTCAGCACTTTCTCTACCCAGAGAAAGGTGTTGATGTCTCTTTAGATCAGGAAAAGCGTTCAATTATTCAGTATATCTCACCACGCTTTTTTGCGGATAAGATTATTGCACCGATTCAAGGCAAAAATTGATACCGATCAAAAAAAGTTTGACAAGTGCCACAGAAGTGGTAATTTATATGTAGCTCCTGAACAAAGAGATCCTAAATAAAAGCTCTTTCAGGATCTTAAGCAAAATAACTACATAGAGGATATGACAAAACCCGCGATAGATTACTATCGCGGGTTTTTATCATGCCTCGTACAATTAAGCTTGTGGCACCAAAGTTTCGAGCACTTGCTCTAAACGGCTGACCATCACATCAATGTGATCAAGCGTGACGTTTAAAGGTGGGAAGAAGCGCACAACATTGTCGCCTGCCCCAACGAGCAATAAGCGGTTCTCAAACGCAGCTTTCACCACATCTGAAGATTTCACCACCGATTCATCAAACTTAATGCCCAGCAATAAGCCGGTGCCACGAATCTCTTGAATGAATGGATAACGCACACGCAATAAATTGAGTTTCTTTTGTGTATATGAACCGCGCTCTTTGACCGCTGCCACAACACCATGATCCACCAATTCTGTCAAAACGGCATTGGCAATTGCACATACAAAGGGATTACCGCCATACGTGGAGCCATGATCCCCCGGCACAATCACATCATTTGCTTTGTCTTTCGTTAAACAGGCCGCAATCGGCACGCCGCCGCCAAGGGCTTTCGCTAGTGTTACCACATCTGGCACCACATCAAGCTGCTGATACGCAAAAAGCGTCCCCATTCTGCCCATGCCGCATTGAATCTCATCAAACACCAATAAAGCATCGTGTTGATCCGCTAAATCACGCAATGTTTGTAAAAACTCTGGTGTGGCTGCACGAATGCCACTTTCCCCTTGCACGGGCTCAATGAAAATGCCGCAAAAGTCATCATTGACCAAGGCTTTGGCCATCTCAACATTGTTGAATTCACACTCAACCACATCGCCCATCAACGGACGAAATGGCTCTTGATATTTCTCTTGCCCAGTAATGGCTAAAGCGCCTGTACTGCGGCCATGAAAAGAATCCTTCATGTAAAGGATTTTGCTTTTTGTCGGTGCAGTTTTATGGCCATATTTACGGGCAATCTTCACCGCCAATTCATTCGCTTCTGTGCCTGAATTACAGAAAAACACTTGCTGATGAAAACTATTGCGAATCAATTTTTGCGCCAATGCCGTTTGTGCATCATTGTGATACAAATTTGAGATGTGAAAGAGCTTCTCACTTTGCTCTTTTGCCGCAGCAACCATCACAGGATGCGCATGTCCTAAACAATTAACCGCAATCCCTGAAACACAATCGATGTATTCCACATTTTGATCACTGTATAAAAATGGACCTTTCCCGCGCACAAATGTCACAGGAAAGCGTTGGTATGCATTCATTAACATTCTGTCGCTTCCTTTTTAGCTTCTTTAATCAAAGTGCCCGCCCCTTCTGCGGTGAACACCTCTAACAATATGGCATGCAATGTTTTGCCATTTAAGATGATGACGTTTTTCACGCCGCGATCAATGGCATCTAAACATGTGCGCACCTTTGGCAACATTCCACCTGAAATGATGCCATCATCAATGAGTTTTTCCACTTCATCGTAAGTCACTTCTTGCAACAATGTGGAGGGATCGGTGTGATCCATCATGATGCCATCCACATCCGTCAAGAAAAAGAGACGAAAGGCATTGAGCTCCGCGGCAATTGCCCCTGCCACATAATCAGCATTGATGTTATAGGTGTTGCCCTCTTCATCCATGCCAATCGATGAAATGACAGGAATATAGTTTTCACGCGCCATTGTGGTGATCACATCCGGATTGATGGATTCAATTTCCCCCACAAATCCAATGTCAATTTGTTCACCCGCTTTGTGGGCAAATTTTTTACGCGCCGTGATCAAGCGACCATCTTTCCCACTTAAACCAATGGCTTTGCCGCCTTGGCGCTGAATGTCTGCCGCAATGCCTTTATTGATCTTTGCGGACAACACCATCTCTGCAAGTTCTACGGTCTCTTTATCGCTGATGCGCAGCCCTTCGATGAAGGTTGTGGACTTATTGACGCGCTCAAGCATCTGATTGATCTCAGGCCCGCCGCCATGGACAATCACCGGGTGGATGCCCACATATTTCATCAACACCACATCTTTGATGAATTCTTGGCGGATCTTTTCATCCACCATTGCGCTGCCACCATATTTGATGACCACTGTTTTGCCGTGATAACGACGAATAAAAGGCAGTGCCTCCACCAAAACGGCTGCCTTTTCTGTATTGCTAACCATGATCCACCCTTAAGTTCTATAATCTGCGTTAATTTTTATGTAGTCGTAGGAAAGGTCGCAGCCCCAAGCCACGGCATGTTGATCTCCGTTGTGTAGATGAATTTCGATCTCAACTTTCTTTTCGCTAAAGATCGTTGCCAAAAGGGATTCATCAAACGCAATGCCTGCACCGTGTGCCACGATTTGCACACTCGCATCGCCGCCTTTGACAAAAATTTCGATTTGATCCACCAATAAATCTGCCGCTGAATAACCCACCGCACACAAAATGCGCCCCCAGTTGGCATCGCCACCAAAAATGGCTGTTTTCACTAAGCTTGAGCCAATCACTGATTTAGCCACTTTACGCGCATCATTTAACGTTTTGGCATTGTAAACACGCGTTTCAATGAGTTTTGTGGCGCCTTCTCCATCTTCAGCGATCTTCATGGCAAGGGTTTGATTCACAAAACGCAAGGCCGCACGGAAAGTTTCAAAATCCGCATCTTGCTCAGACACAAGCGGCGCATTGCCTGCTAAGCCATTGGCTAAAATGATGGCCGAATCATTTGTGCTCGTATCCCCATCGACAGAGACCATGTTATAGCTCTCATCGACACTTTCTAAAAAAGTTTTTTGCAATAAAAATGGATCAATCGCCACATCGGTTGTGATGAAGCCAAGCATCGTGCCCATATTCGGATGAATCATGCCCGAACCTTTAGCAATGCCGCCAATGGTGACAATGTGCCCGTTGATCATCACTTCCACAGCAATGTGTTTTTTCGTCAAATCTGTCGTCATGATGGCTTGCGTGGCATTGTCGCCATCACGCGAGAGTTGATCAAGCGCTGCTGTCGCTCCTGCAATGATTTTATCCATCGGCAATGGAACGCCAATGATGCCCGTTGAGGCAACTGCCACTTCATCGGTGGCTAAATCTAAACCATTGGCCACCACTTCACACATGGTGCGTGCATTATGAATGCCGGCTTCTCCTGTACAGGCATTGGCATTGCCGCTATTGATGACAACCGCGCGCACTTTACAATCTTTCAAATGCGCTTCAGACACTTGTACCGGCGCTGCACGCACTGCGTTGCGCGTAAATGCGCCAGCAGCCACTGCGGGCGCCTGTGAATAGATCACAGCCATATCAAGCTTACCGCTTGCCTTAATGCCTGCCTTCACACCTGCAGCCACATAGCCGAGTGCAGATGTGACGCCCCCCTCTTGAATGATTTTCATAATTGTTATTCCATTGTTATGTTAGATGTACATCGATAATTGATGAATGCCGGTGGTTTCTTTAATGCCAAACATCAAATTCATGCATTGCACCGCTTGCCCGCTCGCCCCTTTGATGAGGTTATCAATCGCGGACACCACAATCACTTTTTGGCGTGCTTCATCGACGCGTAAACCGACTTCGCATAAGTTACTATTTTTCACGTGAGAAATTTGTGGCAACTGATTCACAACGCGCACAAACGGCTCATCTTTATACATGGCAATGTACTGCTGATACACCTCGGCTTCTGTCATGGGTTCTGTGATGTCTAGATAGATCGTCGATAAAATCCCACGGTTAATGGGCAACAAATGCGGCGTAAAAGTCACATCAACAGGTGCATGCAAAAGCTTACTCATCTCTTGGGCAATCTCTGGCGTATGGCGATGAGAAAATAAACCATAGGCTTTAAAATTTTCATTGAGCTCTGCAAAGAGTAACTCTAATTTCTCGCTACGCCCTGCACCGCTGACGCCAGATTTCGCATCAACAATCACCGATGGTTTAACCACGCCCATTTTCAATAAAGGCGCAACACCTAAAATGGCAGAGGTTGGATAACAGCCCGGGCATGCCACTAAATTGGCTTGGGTAATTTCATCGCGATACAATTCGGGCAAGCCATACACCGCTTGGCGATTGATGGCAGGATCATCATGCTGCGTGTTGTACCATTTCTCGAAGATTTTCTCGTCATCAAAACGGAAATCTGCACCTAAATCAATCACCTTAATGCCAGCTTCTAGGGCTTTTTTTGTCAAAGGCTCAGATAAACCATGGGGCAACGCTAAAAAAAGTAAATCGATGGATCGCAGTCGCGGCTCGACCTCTTCTAAATTGATGAGTCGTTTATCAAAAAATGATTCATAGTTTCGGTACACTTCCGAAAACTGTTTTGCACTGTGGCTGTGCGATGCGACAAAGTTAATCACCACGTTAGGATGTTGATGCAAGAGCCAAACCAATTGCTGGCCTGCATATCCCGTGGCACCAATGATACCGACCGAAATACTTTTTTGTGACATATTTTCCTCCTTGAACATCATAATGTAGCAAGGAATCTTCGGTTAAAGAATAGGCAATTCCATTTTTTTGATGATTTGAAAAATAAAAGATGACTTTCCCCTTTTTCATCAAATCGCTACCATACTCTAATGAGTCATTGAACAATGTAAGGAGATTCATGAAATATTTCTATCGCACCCTCTTATCCCTCGCAGTGTTGACGCAATTGAGCATCGCCCTTGAGTTACCTAAAGAGATGACGCTTGAATACAGCGGCCCTTATGGCATTCCGGCCACCTTAAAATTTCAACACGATGATAAAAATTACACCATCATCACCAACATCAACATTCCATTTAAAAACATGCGATTTGTCACCAAAGGCATCATTAAAAATGATCAACTGATGCCGACGCAATACAGCGTCTATCGCAGTAATGATCTCTATTCATCGGCGCAATTTGATTATCAAAAAGGCACCATCACATATGGCAAATTGCCCACGCAAAAAAGTGAGTCGTTGCCACAATTGACCCAAGATTTATTCTCCATCGCTTGGCAAATGAGCATCAACCAAAATGCCCCTAAAGCTGGCACCCATGCCACCAATGGTAAAAAGCTCTATGCCCTGCAAGCCCTTGAGAAAAAAGCCGACAAGCAACACTATGTGAACAATAAAAAAGAGGTGTCTGCCTATTATGTCGGTGGTGAGGGCGATAAAAAAATTGAAGTGGGTTTGGCGAAAAACCTCTATTTTGTGCCCTCCTTCATCGTTTACTACGATAAAGGCAAGCGTTATGAGTTAGAGCTTCGCCGCCTAACCACTCAATAAATGCCCATAAAAAAAGCCCTGCAATGCAGGGCTTCATTCATTTTAGAATCAGCTCGCTGGCGTATATAAATATGCACCCTCAATGCCAAGTGGTAAACCTAAGCCCCACCACACCAACAAGAAGACAATCCATGTCACTAAGAATGCCAATGTGTATGGGATCATGGTGGAGATCAATGTCCCAACGCCTGTTGATTTCACATAACGCTGACAATACACCACCACTAAGGCAAAGTATGTCATCAATGGTGAAATGATGTTCGTTGTGGAGTCACCGACGCGATAGGCCGCTTGCGTTAATTCTGGCGCGATGCCTAAATGCATCATCATTGGCACCAAAATTGGGGACAACAATACCCATTTTGCTGAGGCCGAACCAATGAATAAGTTGATGAATGCGATGAATAAAATCGCCAATACAACGGTGGTATAAGCGCCCACACGCAAACCTTGAAGGCCTTCAGCACCTGCCAATGCAATGATGCGACCTAAACCTGATTGCGTGAATGCTTCGATGAAAAACGCACAAAAGAACATCATCACAAGGAAGCTGCTCATGTCTTTCATATTTTCCATGAGCGATGCGATCACATCATCCGCTTTTTTGTAATAGCCCACCAAATAGCCGTACACAATGCCCGGAATGATGAAGCCAATGAAGATGATGGCCACAATCGAACGCATCAAAGGTGCGTGTGCACTTGTTAAAGAGCCTTCTGTACGCAGTAATGAATCTGCCGGAATCGCCCAAATGGTGAACGCAGCTAAAATTGCAATCATCACGAAAGAGGCAATCCAGAATGCGCGGTTCTCTTTTGGCGTCACATCACGGCGCTCTTCAGCTTGTGTGTCACCATCGATTTTAACGCCCGCTAAACGAGGCTCGACGATTTTATCCGTCACAAACCAGCCCACAATCACTAAGAAAAAGACCGATGCACTGCCAAATGCCCAGTTAGAGAGCACATTCACTGTATATTCAGGATCAATGATGTGCGCTGCTTTTTCTGTAATGCCTTGCAATAAAATGTCATTTGTTGAAGGGATCAAGTTTGCAGAGAAACCGGCAGACACACCGGCAAATGCTGCGGCAATTCCCGCCACAGGATGACGACCTGCTGCATAGAATAAAATCCCGCCAATTGGAATCACGACGATGTAGCCGGCATCTGCCGCAAAGTGACTGAGCATCGCCACAAAAAGCACCATCGGTGTTAAGAGTTTGTTTGGCGTAATGTTGAGTAATTTTTTCAATGCCACATCAATGTAGCCGGTGCGTTCTGCCACGCCAATGCCAAGCATCCCCACAACCACAACGCCAAGCGGTGCAAAATTAATGAAGATTTTGACAAAATTTTCTAAGAAGTAGACAATTTTCTCGCCAGACAATAAGTTATGCACATGCTCCACAGAAGTATTGATTTCACCTGAAGCATCGGCAATCGAAAACGAGAAATTCACGTAGGACAATGGCCACGATGCCACCATGATCAACAACATCGAATAAAAGAATAACAATGAGGGTGAGGGCAATTTATTCCCCACCCACTCAATGCCATTGAGAAATTTATTGACCAATCCCACGGATCGATCTTTAACTTTAGGCTCCGCCATCAGTTGCTCCTTAGATTTTTTGAATACAATAAACGCCCAATATTACTAAAAAGCTACATTTTTATCTTGAGTTTTGTCCAAATAAAATAATTTTTTTCATTTATTTTAAAAAAATTTCTAAATAATTTATTTATATTTTACTTTACACCGTTCATTGGGCAGTCATGGTAGTTTTTTTGTTTCCCAGTAGAAGATTTTTGATGACAATTTTTTCGTCAGACGTTTAAAAAAGTGTTGACATTCATCACACAATGGCTATAATGCGAATCCTTAATTCCTCGATAGCTCAGTTGGTAGTAGCACTTGACTGTTAATCAAGGGGTCCCTGGTTCGAGCCCAGGTCGAGGAGCCAAATTAAAAAACCTAGCCTAGCTAGGTTTTTTTTTGCGCCAAATTTGCCATCGTGCTAAATTTGATGTTTCGAGTTGTCTGAGGTTGATAATCATGATGAAAAAAATTCGCTCGATTGCTGCACTGTGCACCCTCATCTTTGTACCACTTCATGCCGATGAGCTTCGAAACATTACAGTGGGCTACAGCGATACATTAGACATCACCAAAGAAGCCACAAACCTTGTTTGCTTTGGCTTTGAAGCCGATCACCCAAATAATCACTGCGCCACACAATTTGTGGATTCTGAGGTGATGTGGGATCGACTCATGAACAATGACATTCAAATTGCTTTGATGCCTGAAGAGGTGCTCATTGCCAATCAAAAACAAAAGCGTCAACCCATCATCATTGCCCCGCTCTATCAGCAATATCTTCTGTTGGTGGGCAGCCATGATGTGACGCTCGAATCTGTGGCAAGCTTTCGCGATCGCACCATTGGCGTCACCGATTGGGCCACAAAAGAACACCGTGGCAAACCGTTGGCCAAATCTTTAGGACTGACGGAAAAAGATGTCTATTTTCCCATCAGCAATGGTTTATCCCAGCTCTCTGATCTGTTTTGCAGCTTTTCCATTGATGGCGTGATGATCATGTCCAATCCATCAAGTGCATTGGTGCGCGAGCTCACCACCAGTTGCGATGGACAAATTCTCTCATTTACCGATGATCAAATCCAAAAGATCATCAAAAGCAGCCTTGGGCTGTACCCTGGTACCATTCCAAAAGGCATGTATTGGCGCATGCCAAAAGACATCAATACATTGCGCTCACGCACATTTTTAGTGGTCAACCCAACGCCAGATGTGACCGATGCCGTGTTAGAGAGCCTTGAGCACATTGAGGATGAGATCAATTTAACCACGGTGCGCACCAACATCACGCCGAAAACCATTGTGGATACTTACGACATCAATCCGATTAAACTCCATCCGTTAGGGCAATCCATGATCGAGCAGATGCGAGAAAATCTCGCACCTAAAGTGTCGCCCGTTACAGAAGAAGCTCCGCCTCAATCCGCTGAATGATGGTTTGATGGAAATTCAAGGTTTCCACATTCACCGGCAACAGCTCCGTTTCACTTCTAAGCCACGTGCGCTGACGTTTTGCATATTGGCGAGTGGCGATGATGGCGCGCTCAATGGCGTCTTCTTTCGTCATTAAGCCCTCTAAATAATCCCAAATTTGACGATAACCCACCGCACGCTGCGATGGATAATCTCCATTAAGTTCAGGATATTTCTCACGTAAATGCACCACTTCATCCACAAAGCCTAACGCCATCATTTGCTCAAAACGCAGTGCCATGCGCGCATTTGCCCGTGCAATGTCTTGATAAGTTAAAGCAAATTTAAGGTATGGATATGGCAATGCCTCTTTCGGTGGCAATTGCCAAAAATGATTCAAGGTTTGCCCTGTACTCAACACCACTTCTAAAGCGCGGAGAATGCGCTGCGTATCGGCAGGTGCTAAACGCGCGGCACTTTCAGGATCTAACAGCGATAATTGAGCATACAAAGGCTCAATGCCTTCTGTTTGATGACGCTGTAACAACTCTGCACGCACATCATCTTTAACGGGTGGAATCGGCGAAATGCCTTCAATCAACGCCTTCATGTATAAAAATGTGCCGCCCACAATCACCGGCATTTTGCCTGCCGCGCGGGCAAGTTCAATTTCAGCACGGGCATCTTGTCTAAATTGCTCCGCAGAATAGCGCGCCATTGGGGATAAAATGTCCACCAATGCATGAGGATAACGCTCAAGGGTTGCGCGATCTGGCTTTGCGGTGCCAATGTCCATATCACGATAAATGAGCGCAGAGTCGCAGGAGATTAAATGGCAAGGAAAATGGTCAGCTAAGGCGAGTGCGGTGTCGGTTTTACCGGAAGCCGTCGGCCCCATCAAAAAAATAACTGGAAAATTCGGCATAATATCGGTTTAGACTATACAGTTGCGAAAATGGACTGTATCATTTTTTCCTTTCACAATAAACCTCATCAGACGATTATGGCTCGATACTGGACAACCCTCAAAGATTTACAGCAAGCAAACATGATTGACAACCCTGCGGATCTTTCAGGTGTTGCCGAACACTTTCAAATTCGCATCTCTCCTGCAATGCAAGCATTGATGGATGGCGATGCCACAAATCCCATTCATCAGCAATTCATCCCCTCAAGCAAAGAAGGGATCATTTTAGAAGATGAAGTCAGTGATCCGATTGGGGACATTCCCTATACGCCGGTCACCGGCATTGTGCACCGTTATCAAGATCGTGCTTTATTGAAAGTGACGCAGCTGTGCGCCGTTTATTGCCGCTTTTGCTTTCGTAAAGAGATGATTGGTCAATATGGGGAATCGTTAAGCCGCGATGAATTAGAGGATGCCTTTGCCTACATTGAATCTCATCCTGAGCTTTGGGAGATCATTTTAACCGGTGGCGATCCACTCATTTTGTCCGTCAATCGTTTGACGCACATTTTAACGCGCTTAGCTCGCGTGCCCCATTTACAAAACATACGCATTCATACGCGCATTCCTGTGGTTGCCCCAGAGATGATCACCGATGAATTATTATCACTCTTTTCAGAGATTCAAGCGATGGGCAAAACGCTCACCATCGTGATTCACGCCAATCATGCCGATGAACTGACGGACACGGTTGCCGCAACCATGAAGCACTTACAACAAAATGGCATCATGCTCATTTCTCAATCAGTGATGCTGCGTGGCATCAATGATGATTTTGAGACGCTTGCCGCCCTCATGCGCCGCTTCATTGCCGTACACATTAAACCCTATTATCTACACCAACTCGACTTTGCCCGCGGCACCAGCCACTTTCGCGTGCCCGAAGAAAAAGCCGTGGCCCTCATTCGAGAACTACGGCTGAAACTGTCTGGCATTTGTGTACCAGTTTTAATCCAAGAGATTCCACACGGTAAAAAACCGCTCTTTTGATTATTGTGTGATCTCTACTAAAATCTGACGCGCCTCATTGGCCACTTTGTGATACCCAAAGAGGCGTTTAAAAGTCGTGCCGCCATATTGATGCCATAAAATGCCCGAACGAACGCCAGACAATAACAGCGTGCGGATCATCGCGGCATTGCGCTCACTCATGAGAAAGGATTGATCCGTGCCTTTGACATAAATGCGCGGATTGAGTTTACTGACGGTTTGAGAATACAAATCCGCCAATGCCATTTGAATGTTTTCATGCATCATCGGAAAATGTACCAAGCGCCCTTTAATGTTTTCAATGCCGCTGCTCATGATGTTGAGCAATGCTTCATTTTGACGCAAACGCTTTTGCAACACGAGCACAGCATTAAAGTACGTCATCACCTCGCGGGATAACTTCTCTTGGCTCGCTAAAGCATGCAGCCCCATGGCAATGTTGGCATAGTTGCCATACACAGCCTCTAAACCATCAGGATCGGTCTCAAAAATGCTGTGAATCAAGCCTGTGGCGTATTCGGTTAAATATTCGTGATCTTTTGCAAAGCGATCCACTAAAATCGCACTTTGCATCGCACCGGCAAGGCCGATGGTTTGTCCTCTTAAATCATTCATAATCCATTACCTTTGTTGATGATTCACCCTACGTTATCGGATGCGCCCACAAATGGCAATCGATGCGTGATGGAAATACCGCTTTCATCCATCGTGGTGCCATACACCAAGGGCTTGACGCCTTCGCGCACCGCTTCATCAAACGCGCTTGCATAAGCGGCATCAATTTCTGATGCCACTCGCACGCCTTCAATGCCCGATAAATTCACACAATAGAGAATGTAAGCCTCCGTTGTGTCTGACTGAATGTTCATGAGTTCACGCAAATGCTTAGCGCCACGCGTTGTCACCGCATCCGGAAAGGCAGCAATGTTGCCATCTTCAAAGCCAAGCGTCACGCTTTTGACTTCAAGATACACAATGCGCCCATCTGCATATTCAAGATAAAAATCGATTTTGGAATTTTCCGCGCCATACTTCACTTCGCGTTTTAATCGCGTAAAGCCTGCAAGTTCCGTAATGATGCCATTATTCAGCGCCTCTTCCACCAACGCATTCGCTAAATGCGTGTTGATGCAGGCTGTGCGCCCTTGAGGCGTTGTTGACAATGTCCAACTGCCCTTCGTTTTGCGGCTCGGATCTTGAGAAGGCTCATACCAAATCTCACCATTTGGCACAAAGCAATTGAGCATCGAGCCGGTATTTGCACAGTGAATGGTGATGGTTTCATCGCTGTTTTCCGGCACCACATCAGCTAAAAAGCGCTTATAGCGCTTTAATAGAGTGGCTTTTTGTAAAGGAACTTTAAAGTCCATTATGCAAAACACGCCTGTTGTTTTTCGATGATCTGGGCAATGCTTGCTCTGGCAAAGGCAATCATTTTTGCCAATTCTTCATCGGTGAAAGCTGCTTCTTCCGCCGTTGCTTGCAGCTCAATGAAGCGGCCTTCGCCATTCATCACTACATTCATGTCTGTTTGAGCGGCTGAATCTTCAATGTACTCTAAATCAGAGATCACATTGCCTTCATAGATGCCCACAGAGATTGCGGCAACGTTTGAGATGATGGGATTTTCTGTGATTAACCCTTGCTTAAGCATTGAGTCAATCGCCATTTTGAGTGCCACAAAACCACCAGAAATTGCTGTGGTGCGTGTGCCGCCATCGGCTTGTAGAACATCACAATCGATTGTAATGGTAAATTCGCCAAGGGTTTCTAAATTCACCGCAGCACGCAACGAACGACCAATCAAGCGCTGAATCTCTTGCGTACGCCCCGATTGCTTACCTTTTGCCGCTTCACGCGCCATTCTTGAGTGAGTTGAACGTGGCAACATGCCATATTCAGCCGTAATCCAACCACGACCTTCACCACGCATGAAAGAGGGGACTTTGTGCTCGATCGATGCTGTGCACAATACTTTTGTATCGCCAAAGCATGCCAACACAGAGCCTTCTGCATGTTTTGTATAGTCAGTAATGAATTCTACGGAGCGCATTTCATCGAATGCTCTATTAGACGGACGCATGAGAAACCCTTATATTTTTTTGAAGATGAGAAAAGATTAGCCATTTATGATAATTATTATGGCAGAACACAGAGTGAGTGAAAGCTAATCTTTTTAAAGAACTTTGAAGCTTGATATTAACGACCGCGGAATACGATGCGCGCTTTGCTTAAATCGTAAGGTGTTAATTCTACGCGTACTTTATCGCCGGTTAAGATACGAATGAAGTTTTTGCGCATTTTTCCAGATAAATGAGCCGTCACAACGTGGCCATTTTCTAACTCTACTTTAAATGTTGTATAAGGAAGCGTTTCAATTACAACGCCTTCCATTTCGATATGATCTTCTTTAGACATAATTTCCTATAAGGCAAAATGTTGACAATTAAAAAAGCCTTAAGATGATCTTAAGGCTAGATTTGGTCGGGATAGCAGGATTTGAACCTACGACCCCTTGCACCCCATGCAAGTGCGCTACCAGACTGCGCCATACCCCGTTATGTGCGTATTATACAGTGTCTGTTTAATTTTGCAATCAGGAGCTACTTTACTTCTTCAAACATGGGCTCGGTATTTGAGACCGTATCCTCGTACAAGCCGCCGCCAAGCGCCACATACAACGAGATGCCATTTAAAATTTGTTCTTGATAGGTGCTCAATAAACCATTGCGTGCTTGGAAGTGTGAGCGCTGTGCATCTAACACGTTCAAATAGCTCGCAATCCCGTTATCATATAACAATTGAGCTAAACGCAAGCTCTCTTTGGTGGTGGCCACTAATTTCACTTGTGCCGCTAACTGACGTTGCAACGGTTTTTGGGACTGCAAACCATTGGCCACATTTGTAAAGGCGGTTTGGATCGCTTTTTCATAGGTGGCAATGCCCACATCTTTACGCACTAAAGATAAGTCGTAATTCGATTTGATTTTGCCCCAGTTGAAAATCGGGATGGAAATTTGTGGTGCAAAGCTCCATGTTTCACCGGGTGCTTTAAAGAGGTCAGAGAATTTTTCTGACATTGAACCAATCGTTGTCGTCAATGAAATACTCGGGAAAAAGGCTGCACGCGCTGCGCCAATGTTGGCATTCGATGCCATCAATTGATATTCTGCCGCCATCACATCAGGATGGGATAACAACACTTCTGACGGTAAACCTGCTGGCAATTTACCCAAAATTTTCTGGCTGCCAATGGCATAACCACGTGCATGCGGTGCAATGGTTTTACCCACCACTAAATTTAACGCATTATTTAACTGTAATACCGCGCGCTCAGCACTCGCGACCGCAACTTTAGATGAATACAATTGTGCTTCAGACTGTGCTAAGTCTAGATCATTGGCAATCCCTGCTTCCACTTGTTGTTTCACCAATTGATACGATGCGTTATAAGTGCGAGATGTTTCACGGGCAAGATTGAGCTGCTCTTCTGCCGTTTTCAATTGAATGTAGCTGCGTGCCACTTGTGCCACTAATGCAATGTGCGCCGCTTTTTGCCCTTCAACAGAGGCTAAATATTGGTTTTGTGCCGCATCACTTAAAGATGCAAACTTACCAAAGAAGTCCAATTCAAAGGCAGAAATGCCACCGCCAATTTTGTAGCCCTCTGTAATATTTGAATAGCCTGTGTATGGATTCTCACCATTTTTAGCGCGTGAATAACCACCTTGTGCATTGATGCCCGGTAAACGATCACTGATGGTGATGCCATAAGCAATGCGGGCTTGTTCTACATTGAGCATCGCAATTCTTAAGTCGCGGTTATTTGCCAATGCCGCACTGATGTATTCTTGTAAACGAGGATCTTTAAAGTATTGTTTCCAACCAATTTCGGCAGCCTTCACTTTAATCTCATTGGCTTTCGCAGGCTCACCCGGGAAACTATTGGCCACAGGCAATGGCGGACGCTGATAATCTGGCGCAAGTGAACAGGCACTGAGCACCGCTGTTAACATAAGATAAAGAGGTAACTTTTTCATAAAGCTATGGGCTCCAAAATTTAAAATTCATCATTTATAGTCTTATCGCTCAAAATTATAGCAATCCACCGATAAGAAAACAGTAATTTTACAACAATTCGACAACCTTGTTGTCAAAAATTTTTTAAATCACGTTTCCTAGAAAAACTCTTTCGGATCAAATGTCACCTCAATGCCCTCTTTCACAAGCTTATTGATGGCATGTTGATTGTCTGGCATGCGGATTTTGCCGGTGCGCAAAATCGCCGCTTTGACAGAATCATCAAAGGCAGTATTGCCGCTATATTTTGATTTTCTATCATCAATTTTTGTGATGTTGCCTTGGGCATCCACATAAAATACGATCGTTGCGGTTAAACCACTTGAACCTGTCGGCACACGCCAATTGCTATAAAGTGCACTTTGAATGGCGCCTAAGAATCCGCCACTCATCAAATAAGCAGTGGCGATGCGATCATTTTCCGCAGCCGCGGCTGCATCGGCTTTTGCCTTACGCTCTGCCGCAGCTTTATCCGCTGCTGCTTTATCGGCTTTGGCCTTTTCATCGGCAATGCGTTTTTTCTCAGCGGCGGCTTTTTCGGCAGCTGCCTTATCGGCTTTTGCTTTCTCATCTGCCAGGCGTTTCTTTTCAGCGGCTGCTTTGTCTGCCGCGGCTTTATCAGCTTTGGCCTTTTCATCCGCTAAGCGTTTTTTCTCAGCCGCCACTTTTGCCGCTTTTTCTTCTGCAGCTTTTTGATCTGCCAATTGCTTTTGACGCTCAGCTTCTTCTTTTTTCTTCTGCTCTTCGGCTTGCTTTTTCTTTAATGCAATCTCTTCTAGGCGTTTCTTTTCAGCAGCGATGGCTTTTTGCTTCGCCTCTTCCTCTGCTTTTTTCTTTGCGGCAATTTCAGCTAAACGCTTTTTCTCAGCTTCTGCGGCTTTGCGTTTTGCTTCAGCAATTCTTTTACGCTCTAACTCTTCTAGGCGCTTTTTCTCTTCTAATTTATCCCTAAAAGCAAACTTTTTGAAATAATCATCGGTTTGATATTGATCCGGCTGATTCATTGCAGCTTGATGCTGAGCCACTGTATTTAACTCAGCTGTTAATGCGGGTGCTAATAACTCAGGTAAATCTGGCGCTTCATTATGAGATGGAGAATCAGACATAAAAAACATCAGCTCCTTTTTCTGCATATAATAAATCACCCACACAGTCACAATGACTAAAGCACTCGTCATTACGGTACTGACAATATTTGCAAAAACTGTTCTTTTAGGATTACTCATAGCGATTTATTTCACTGGCGTTGTCAATTGAACATTTTTCCCTGTAGTCTGACCTAAGCGACTCATGGCATCAATCAAGCTACCATAAGGCGCATCTTTGTCAGACTGCAAGAAAATTCGTGCATTCGGCTTTTGCTGCATAAAGGACTGGACTTCAGCTGTAAGCTGCTCAAGACTCAAAGCTTGATCAGGCTCTTCTAACTCGCTGAAATAATATTGCCCAGATTTATCAATACTCACCATCAAGTAATCCTCCACAACTTCCTCATAATCAGAATCTGATTCCATTTCTGGGGCATCAATATCTACACCTAATGGAATCGTCGTTGCGGTGACCATAAAAATGGTGAGTAACACGAACATCACATCCACATAGGGGACAATGTTCATCTCTGCCTGTAGGCCTTTGCCATTACCCTTTCTACGTGATCGACGCATCATTGCGCTCCATTTTGACGGTTGATCTGCAATTGACCATATTGTCTTGCCAAAATATTGGCAAACTCTTCAATGAAGACATCATAAGCATCGGAGATTTTGCCAATCGCATTGACAAAGGAGTTGTAAATCATCACCGATGGAATCGCCACCAATAAACCGAGCGCCGTTGCGATCAATGCCTCTGCAATGCCGGGCGCCACTTGGCTCAATGTCACTTGTTTCACCGCGCCAAGCGCCACAAATGAGTTCATGACGCCAATCACCGTACCAAATAGACCAAAATAAGGGGCAACCGAACCTGTGGTTGCTAACCATGATAAAGATTTATGAAGGCTGTTCTCTTCTCTTTGGGCACTCGCTTCCATTGCGCGGCGCACATTGTCCACCACAAATTCAGGTGAATAAATGGGCGTGGTGCGTAAGCGATTGAACTCATGAAAGCCTGAGACAAAAATATACTCTAAACCTTCGGTGTATTTCTTTTGGCTCGCATTGTGATAGAGCTCTTGAATGTCCGCCCCTGACCAGAATTTATTTTCAAATTTTTTCGCATCACGCAGTGCTAATTTTAACAAAATCCATTTGCGCCAAGCGATGAAGATCACGGAAATCAACATCATAACCAGCAACAACATCACGATTTGTACAATGATGTTCGCCTCGACCACAAGGGTCCATAGATTTAACTGTGAATGTGCGTTCATGTGTATCCTTATGAAAAAATGGGTGGCAATGGAATTGGGCGGCGTGAATCCGTGTCTAAACAGACCAATTGTACGCGCGCAGATGTCAAAAGCATCTCACCCCTGAAAATTTGTTGTTTGAAATATACCCGTGTCGCGGTGAGCTTTTCAATCGAACTTTCCACCACTAAATCATCACACAAATGCGCGGGCTGTTTATAGTCCACCTCAATGGATTTGACCACAAACATCTTGTGTTCAGTGGCAGCATACGTGTTTAAGTTAATGTTTCGGGCAAGCATCCACTCGGTGCGGGCACGCTCCATAAAATTTAAATACGTTGAGTGATAAACTACACCACCGGCATCGGTGTCTTCATAGTAGACACGAATCGGTAAGCGAAACACGGAGGCCTTTTGTTCTGTCATTGTCGTCATGTTCCATAATGATTGACTCTCTGCCGATTATAGCAGTGGATTTGTAAATCATTGTAGCAGAGCGGTGTTATTTTTTTCTGACAGGCAATAAAAAAACCTAGCAAAGCTAGGTTTCTTTAATTTGGCTCCTCGACCTGGGCTCGAACCAGGGACCCCTTGATTAACAGTCAAGTGCTACTACCAACTGAGCTATCGAGGAATGAAGGATTGCAATTATATCTATTTTTCAAAGGTTGTCAAATTTTCAATTGATTATTTTTTATACAACACTAGGAATCATTGTTTGATTGCTTATTCGGTTCCACTTCTAACTTATCAAGCATCTTGCCATCATACGGTAAGACTTTGAATTTTAATTCATCAATCACCACTTCTGAATGGGCATTCGGTAAAAAGCCCACTTGCGTCATCACAAGTCCGCTGATGGTTTCCACTTCATCTTTCACAAAGTGTGTGCCAAAGCGCTCATTGAACTCTTCAAGGGACATTTTTGCATCCACGATGTAATGATTTTCATCCACTTGTTCCACTTCAATCTCTTCATCGGCGGGAATGAAATCGTGCTCATCATCAATTTCCCCGACAATCTGTTCAATGATGTCTTCAATGGTCACTAAACCTGACACCGCGCCATATTCATCCACCACCAATGCCATGTGTGAATGTTTCGCTCTAAATTCATTGAGCTGGGCAATCACATATTTACCTTCAGGCACATATTCCACAGGACGCAATAATGTGGCCACATCAATGCTCGGATCACGCATTTTATGCAACAAATCTTTGGTCAATAAAATGCCTTGAACCTCTTCATGATCTTCGGCTAACACAGGGATGCGAGAGTGCCCAGATTGAATGATTTTTTGTAATGACTCATCAAAATCATCATCAATGGCCACAGAGATCATGTGGGCACGCGGCACCATAATGTCACGCACAGTGAGGGTTTGCGAGGACAATACAGAACGGATCATGCTCACCGCTTCTGAATCAATCTTCCCTTCCTTTTGCAGCAAGGTCAGCTCTGTATTCCAATTATTTAATGTAACATTCTTACGTTCTAATCCTAATCGAGATAACCAACTCTTTCGGCTCGGCGAAGGATCGTCTGACATAATTTTTATTTTTTCCTCAAAATGATAAAATTACACTATTTTATTTGAATAGCGATTTAAGGCATGAAAGATTAAATTTCCCTTTCACCTTAAACTTCGTCTAGTATAGCAAGCAATTATTCACAGCAAAACTCCTTAAACTACTTCATACTTTTATCATGAAATTAACGCTCAAGAAAAGAACAGTTGGATCAAGGATCAACGCAGCCCTGCGTTATTTCTTGCGCCTTGTCATTTATATGATCGTGGGTGGTGCATTTTTAATGATCCCCATTTTCTTTTACTATCTCATCAAAACCAATCAAGAATTGGGCACACAATTTGAGGATCGCAGTTGGTCGATTCCTGCGCGTGTTTATGCACGTCCTTTAGAGTTGTATGTGGGTAAACCCATTAAAAAAGCGGATCTATTGCTTGAGCTTGAAATGCTCCATTACAAAAAGACCGCCCAGCTCAATCAACCTGGCACATATAACGATAAAGATGGCACCATCAATATCTACTTGCGTGAGTTTACTTACAGCGATCAACACGATCCTGCACAAAAAATTCAAGTGACGATTGCGGGCAACACCGTCAAAGATTTAAAGAGCAACCAAGAAGATCAAGCCAAGAAAATTGACTTGATTCGCGTGGAACCTTTACACATTGCCTCCATTTATCCTGCCCACAATGAAGATCGTATTTTATTAAAGCGCGAAGAAATCCCTCAATTATTGGTGGATACGTTACTTGCGATGGAAGATCGCCAGTTTTACGATCACATGGGCGTCAATCCTAAAGCCATCATTCGTGCGATGGTTGCGAACATGAAGGCGGGACGCAAAGAACAAGGCGGCTCAACATTAACCCAACAGCTCATCAAAAACTATTTCTTAACGCCCGCGCAAACATATGAGCGTAAAATTCAAGAGATGTTTTATGCCCTCATCATCGACTGGCGCTATCCGAAAGATGATGTGCTTGAAGCGTATATGAACGAGATTTATTTAGGTCAAGATGGTGCACGCGCCATTCATGGCTTTGGGCTTGCGAGCGAATTTTTCTTTGGTAAACCCGTCACAGAACTCAGCATCAACAACATTGCCACATTAGTGGGCGTGATTCCAAGCCCTTCGGCGTATAATCCACGCAAGAACCCTAAACTTGCCCTGAAACGCCGCAACTTAGTGTTAGATGTGATGGCCAAACAAAATCTTCTCTCAGAAGCAGAAGTGGAAGCCTTAAAGCAAGAGCCGCTTGATGTGTTAGAACAAGCGCCCTCTTCTGGCATCACAAAATATCCTGCCTTTGTGGATTTAGTGACCCGCCAGCTCAAAGAGTTATATGCCAGTGAAGATTTAACCACTGAAGGCTTAAAAGTCTTCACCACGCTTGATCCGATTGTGCAAACCTATGCAGAAAAAGCAGTGATTGATACATTGCCCGTGATTGAAAAAACGCGCGGCGTAAAAAACATTCAAGCCGCCATCATCATCGCGCAAAACAATACTGGCGAAGTGGAAGCTTTAGTGGGGGATCGCCAAGTGCGTCAAGCTGGCTTTAACCGTGCATTGAGCGCTAAACGTCAAATTGGTTCACTCATTAAACCCTTCATTTATCTGCGCGCGTTAGAAGAGCCTCAGCGTTTTTCTTTAGCCACATTGTTAGACGATGAAACACCTTTTGAGATGAACTCAGGCGGCAAAAAATGGTCACCGAAAAACTATGATCGCCGTTTGCATGGCTGGATTCCACTCATCACAGCCTTGGCAAAATCATACAACATCCCCACCATTCGTTTAGGGTTAGATGTGGGCGTTGATAGCGTGATTGATACGTTATATCGCTTAGGTTTAAATCCGACTGAATACAACTTCCCTGCGGTGCCATCAACCTTGCTTGGCGCCATTGACATCACGGTGTTTGATGTGACGCAAATGTACTCAACGATTGCTAATGATGGTTATTACATTCCATTAAAAGCGATCCGTGAAGTGACACAAACAGATGGCACGGTGCTGGCACAAAACTTAGTGGCACCGAAACAAGCCATTTTCCCAGGACCGAACTACCTCATCACACGCGCAATGCAAAATGTTGTGGATGCAGGCACAGGCGGTGGTTTACGCCGCGCTGGCATCAAAGCACGCGTGGCAGGTAAAACAGGGACGACAAACAACTACCGCGATGCATGGTTTGCAGGTTTCTCGGGTGATCGTACAGCCGTTGCGTGGGTTGGGAAAGATGACAACACACCTGTTGGCCGCGTTGGTGGCGCCACAGGTGGCTTGCCTGTTTGGGCTGCTGCCATGAAAAACCTCATTTTAGAGGACATTTCAAACACCCCACCTAAAGACATTGTCAATGTGCGCATCAATACGGCAACGGGCTTACCGCCACCGAATTATGCTTGCCCTGATATGAAAACCATGACATTACCTTTCATTCGTGGCTATCAACCTACGTATCCTGGGGATTGTGATTTTTATCCACCGGACACTGATTTTAACTTCGATGATGCATTTGGCGAATTCAACTTTGATGATTTTCAATAGTGGATATCCGCAATAATGCAGCTACTCGTTTTGCTGAATTTGTGATAAATTAGCGGTTCTGATTTTTGAGATCTAACCCAATTTAAAACATCGTTATATAGGAAAATATAGTGAGAACTACCACCTTTCTAATATTAGCGCTTATTGTCATCAGTGGCTGTACCTCTCGCACCGATGGTGGTGCGCGTGTTCGCCCGTTACCTAACCAACCGGCATCTTCAACGTCTGGCGCCATTCCTAGCGGCATTCCTTTAGATGATGGCAGTGCACCCGCTGCACAAGCCACACCTTATGGCGGTACCAATGAAGTGCGCTTCCCATCGTACCCGATGGATCAATCCTCAGGCTTCCCTGTAGAAACCCCTAAAGCGCCGAACGCGCCGCAAGCCCCTGTCTTTCCAAATACAGCGCAAGCACCCGTTTCTGCACCAAAACCCACAACCACTCAACAGCCAACCTACGCGCCAAATGCGCCGATGATTCCTGGCCAGAGCACAACCACTGCATCGGCAGATAAAGGAACGTACAAACCGTCACAGAATCAAAACAATGCGGTGCAATCTCTCTTAGATGAGGCAAATTCAGCTGTTAAAGCCAACCAATTAGAAAGAGCTGCCACTGCATTGAATCGTGCTGTTAGATTAGAACCAAACAACGCAAGTATTTGGTACGATTTAGCACAGATTCGCCTGCACCAAGGAAAATATGAACAATCTGAACAGTTAGCAAACAAGTCCATCAGCTTTGCTAAAGGTAATCAAGATTTAGTCAATAAGAATTGGCGCGTCATCTCTTCTGCTCGTCAAGCAAAAGGAGATACCGCAGGTGCTCAAGAAGCGATGAGAAACGCTCAATAAATCTTTTGAATGATCACTCACAAATTTCACACATCATTGCCTATCCATCCTTTGTGATGGATGGGTTGAGCTGTGCTCAAAAAATGGTGTGCATTTTTCAGAATTTAAAAAATTTGGCCACGACAAGAGACATGACAGCACTAATATCAATCACTGCGTGCATCACTAACCATATTAATAAATGATGGCGTACATTATATTATTGAGAATTATAGAGTGATCTCTGTGATGCTCATTGCAAAGGCCTGGAGAAGAGAATGAAACGCATGTTAATTAATGCGAGCCAACCCGAAGAGACGCGCGTCGCGTTAGTGGATGGCCAACGCTTATACGATTTAGACATTGAAAACGCAACGAACATTCAGAAAAAAGCCAACATTTATAAAGGCGTCATCACCCGCATTGAACCTTCATTAGAAGCCTGTTTTGTGGACTATGGTGCAGAGCGTCACGGCTTTTTATCTTTCAAAGAAGTGTCCAAAGAATACTATACAGAAGAGGCAAAAAGTCTCTCTAAGCCTTCCATCAAAGAAGCCTTAAAAGAAGGCATGGAAGTGATCATCCAAGTGGAAAAAGAAGAGCGTGGCAATAAAGGCGCAGCTTTAACCACATTCATTACATTAGCTGGTCGCTACTTAGTCTTAATGCCAAATAACCCTAAAGCGGGCGGTGTTTCGCGTCGCATTGAAGGGCAAGAGCGCGTGGCCATTCGTGAAGCGATGAGCCACTTAACCATTCCTGAAGAGATGGGCGTCATCGTGCGCACCGCTGGTCTTGGCCGCACAGCCGAAGAGTTACAATGGGACTTAGATTACCTCTTAACCTTATGGGGTTCGATTAAAACTGCCTCTGAAGAGAAAGCCCCGTTTTTGATCTATCAAGAGAGCAACATCATCATCCGTGCCCTACGCGATTACTATCGCAATGACATCGGTGAAATCTTGATCGACAACAAAGAGATTTTTGAAGAAGCGGCACTGTTTGTGAGCAGAACCATGCCACAAATTCGCCCAAAAATTAAACTCTATGAAGATCAAATTCCATTGTTCACCCGTTATCAGATTGAAAACCAAATTCAATCTGCGTATCAACGTGAAGTGAAATTGCCATCCGGCGGTGCTTTGGTCATCGACTATACAGAAGCCTTGATCTCCATTGACATCAACTCAGGCCGTGCAACCCGCGGAGCTGACATTGAAGAAACCGCATTAAACACCAACTTAGAAGCCGCAGAAGAGATTGCTCGTCAATTGAAATTGCGTGACTTAGGTGGTTTAGTGGTCATCGACTTTATCGACATGCTCGAGTCAGATCATCAACGCCAAGTGGAACGCACATTCCATGAAGCCTTATCCTTAGACCGTGCACGCATTCAAACCGGGCACATTTCACGCTTTGGTTTATTAGAAATGTCTCGTCAGCGTCTTCGTCCATCGTTAGATGAAACCACACACATTGTGTGCCCACGCTGTTCGGGTCACGGTACAATTCGTAACATCAAATCATTGGCCTTAGAAGTGCTTCGCCTCATTGAAGAAGAAGCTTTAAAAGAGCGCACCAGCGAAATCATCGTGCAATTGCCAGTGGATGTGTCCATCTTCTTGTTGAATGAAAAACGCGAAGATGTGTCAAGCATCGAAAATCGCCTCAATGTACGCATTGTGATGATTCCAAATCAAAACTTAGAAACGCCTCATTTTGAAATCTCACGCCATCGTTCAGATCAAGCATTGTTGAACAACAAAGTGAGCAATGAGCACAGCATCATTGAGCAACCATCGAACGAAGCGCTTGTCAATCAAGCATACAACCCTGCAAAGCCACAAAAGAATATCCCTGTGGTGAGCAACATGGTGCCAGCAACGCCGCCACCTGTGGTTGAAAAGCCGGTTGAAGCGCAACCCACCCTTTGGCAGATGATTGTGGATTGGTTAAAATCCTTACTCAGTCATCCTGAAGAAGCGAAAAAAGAGACGGTTAAACGCAGTGAGCAACCTAAACAGCGCCAACGCACCAATCCGCGCCGCAAGAGCAATCGCCGTGTGACAACGCGTGCAAATGCCCCTGAGCACAATGAGATTGCTACAGTGACGCGCATTACGGAAGATCGCCCTGATTTTTCTGGAAAAAATGGTGACAAGCCTGCCGATAAAGCTGAGACAAAAGAGAAACGCAACACCAATGAAACGCGTGAGAATCGCGAACCACGTGAAAACCGTGACAATGGTGAAGCGCCTAAATCTCGCAATCGCCGCTCACGCAATCGCAACAACCAAAACACAGGTGATGCAAAAACTGACGTAAAAAATGATGCACCTGATACTTCAGAAAAGCCTGCAAAGCAAGAGCGTGCCCCACGTGCTGAACGCACAGACAGAAACAACAAGCAAGACAAAGGCAATGATGCGGTGAAACAAGAACGCACGCCACGTCCTGAATTTGTAGAAGTTGAAGTCAATGGCGAAACCCGTAAGCGCCGCGTGCGTAAGGGTCGTCCTCGTGTTGAAGAGGCTGCACCTGAAGCCGTGACGCCAGTAGATGCAGCGCCAGCACCAAAAGCAGAAACAGCACCGAAAGCTGCAAAGCCTGAAGTGATTGTTGTCGCCGATGCTGTGGCTGAAACTGTGATTGAAGCTGTACCCGCTAAAGTTGAAGCTGCGGTTGAAGCGGTGATCGAAGCAGAACCTGTCGCAACCGTGGTTGAAGCCATTCAAACGGTCTCTGACCACGTGACGGAAGTGGTTGATCAAGTGGAAGCAAAAGTGGACGCTGCGGTAGAAACTGCTACAGAAGCTGTGGAAGAAATCATCATTGAGCACACGCCAAGCGTTGAAGCCACCAATGTCACAGCCACGGCTGAAGTTGAGCCAGAAATTGTGATTCAACACACCATTGTGGACACACCAGAAGAAAAAACTGCGCCTGAAGAAAAAGAAGTCGCAGACGTGATTGAACCCACAATCGTGGTGGAAGATGAAGTGGTCACAGCACCTGCTGCACCTAAAGCCACCCTCAGCGTTGAAGAAGATTTAACCGTCGTGATTCCAAAAAGTGAACCTGAAGAGAGCCGCTTTAAGATCATCGTGGAAGATGATGCCCCTGAGAAAAAATAGGGTCATCACACGCCATTAATCTTTGAGAAAAAGCACAGTTCCTGTGCTTTTTCTTTGTTTGTACAGGTATAATCAACCCACTATTATCCATTTAAGGAGTGCATCATGAGTCGATTGAAGTCTGCCCCACTTGCCGCAATGGTTTTATTGTCCACCTCAGCATTCGCTGATTCTTCCGTGATCATCAGTCAAGATCAGCAACGAGAAGCGCTTTCCATCACCATTTATAATGATGCACTCGCTTTAATCAATGATACACGCACCGTTCCCATGACAAGCGGCCTCAATCGCTTAGAAATGCAACATGTCTCAGCACACATTCGCCCAGAAACTGCACACTTAACCTCACTATCTGACATGCCTTTTAACGTGATCGAACAAAACTTTGATTATGATTTGCTCTCCCCACAAACTTTATTAGACAAAAGCGTTGGGCAAACCATTGAAGTGATCACCCGCGACCCACAAACTGGTCAAACCACTCGTGAACAAGCAACCCTTTTATCCAACAATGGCCAACCGATCGTACAATTTACCGATCGCATCGAAGTGGGCAATTTAGACAATTTTGCCTTCTCGTCCCTGCCCACAAATTTACGCAGCCACCCCACTTTATCCATGGTGCTCAACAGTGAACGCGCCGGCAATAACACAGTGCAACTCAGCTATTTAAGTGGTGGATTCAGTTGGCGTGCGGATTACACAGCAACGCTGTCACCGGATGAAACCTTTGTGGATCTCTCAGGGCTCATCACATTAAACAATCAAAGTGGCACCAGCTTTAAAAACGCCCATCTACAATTGGTGGCCGGTGACATCCATCAAGTGCAACAAAACATGGTGCGCCCGATGTATAAATCTGCCATGCCTGTTGCCATGATGGAGATGGACACGATGCCCGAAAGCGAAGCGTTCAGTGATTATCATCTCTATAAAATCCCTTTTAAAACGGACTTAAACAATCAGCAAACCAAGCAAGTGGCGCTGTTAAATGCCAGCCACGTGCCCGTACAAAAAATGTATCAATTCAATCAATATTTTGATGCCACCACCGCTGAAGGACAAAACTTAAAAGCGAGCATCCTTTACCGCTTTAAAAACAGCCAAGAGAACCATTTAGGCATGCCTTTGCCTAAAGGCATCCTCCGCATGTATAAAAATGATCAATCTGGCAATGCATTGTTAGTGGGTGAAGACAGCATTCAGCACACGGCAGAAAATGAGGTGTTTAAAGTGGCCACGGGACAAGCTTTTGATGTCTCTTTAACGAAAAAACGCACCAAGGTTACCAAGATTAGTAAAGAGACCACGCAATACAGCTATGAAGTGGTGTTTAACAATGCCAAAGATGAAGCCGTGACCGTCGATTACAGCGATTTTATTCCCTTTAATACTTGGCAAGTGACAGCATCATCCATCGCCGTGACAACGCAAGGCAGTGATCAAGCAAATTGGCAGATCATCGTGCCTGCAAAAGCACAACAAGCCCTCACCTATACATTGCAAGTGACGCAATAGGTCAGTTATTATAATGCGTTGTTCTTTAACTCATCATAAGTAGGTCGTTGTGGATACTTCTCTTAGCATGCTCACACCGCATTCTGTGCCGCTCATCAATCGGGAGCGCTCGATTCTTGCATTCCAAGAACGCGTGCTTGCACAGGCGAAAAATCCACAACTGCCACTGTTAGAACGCTTAAAATTCATCGCCATTGTGGCCTCAAACATCGATGAATTTTTTGAAGTGCGCATGGCGAACATGCAAGAGCAGATTCAATCAGGGCTTGACCGCGTGGAAAATCAATCGGCACACGAATGGCGCTTAAGTATTCAGCAATATGCCCTTCGCATCACCAAAGATCAACATCGACTCTTTTTTGATGATTTACTGCCCTTATTGGCGCATGAGCACATTACCTTGCTTGATGAAAATCAGTGGAGCGATGCACAACATGAGTGGCTGTATCATCTATTCATGCAAAACATGCTGCCTGTGTTTACGCCCATTGCCCTGGATTTGGCGCATCCGTTTCCACACATCACCAATAAATCCTTAAATTTCATTGTGGATCTTAAAGGCGTGGATGCTTATGGCCGCAACATTGACACTGCCATTTTGCCCATTCCTGAGAATTTACCCCACATCATTGAGCTGCCCTCCGAAGATGGCGCCACGCAATTGACCACCATCCAATCCGTGATGGCGGCATTTGTGTCGGACATTTTTCCAGGGCTTGAGATCCTTGGACTCTATCAATTCAGAGCCACCCGCAACAGCCATTTATACATTGATAAAGAAGAGCTGACCAATTTACATCAAGCACTGCGTGGTGAGTTAAAGCAGCGTGGCTTTGGGCATGCGGTGCGTTTAGAGATTGATGACAGTTGCCCGGCTCACTTAAAGCATCTATTGCTCAAAGAGTTTGGTTTAGCGCCTGAAGATCTCTATGCACTGCCCCATTATTTTGATTTTTCCCAAATCTATAATGTGCTCGATTACATTGATAAAAAACCACATTTAGTCTTTGAGCCCATTGAACGCCACATGCCGGGTCGTTGGGAAAAGCGCCGCGATGCCTTTAGCGAAATTGACCGTCAAGACATCTTACTCCACCATCCTTATGATCGATTTTTACCAGTGGTAGATTTTTTACGCGAAGCCTCTGAAGATCCTAATGTGCGCGTCATTCGCATGACAGTGTATCGTACAGGGGATGATTCTGAATTGATGGAATTATTGGTGCGTGCCGCCCGTCTTGGTAAAGAGGTCAATGTGGTGGTGGAATTGATGGCGCGTTTTGATGAAGCCACCAATTTATCGTGGGCATCGCGCTTAGAAGAAGCCGGCGTTAAAATTGTCTATGGCGTGTTTGGCTATAAAACGCATGCAAAAATGCTACTTGTGATCCGTGAACAGAAAAATCATAAAGGTGAAAATTATCTGCGCCGTTATGCACACGTAGGCACAGGTAATTATCATCAAGGCAATGCGCGCTTATACACAGATTTCAGCTTATTGACCTCAAATAAAGAGATCACCGCAAGCATCTCAGAGATTTTTTTAAACCTCTCGAGCCTTGCGAAAATCCCGAAACTCAAAACCGTGTGGCAATCGCCTTTTAACTTCATTGATCGCTTACTCGAAGAGATCGAATTTGAAATGAATGAAGTCAAAGCTGGCCGCAAAGGGCGCATTGTGGCGCGCATGAATGCGTTGATGGAACCGATTGTCATCACTGCCCTTTACAATGCCTCACAAGTGGGCGTTGAAATTGATCTGATTGTGCGTGGCGCATGTGCCTTAAAACCTGGCATTCCTGGGCTTTCTGAAAACATTCGCGTGCGCTCCATTGTCGGGCGCTTTTTAGAACATTCTCGCGTGTATTATTTTTATCATGGCGGCAAAGATCACACTTATATTTCCAGTGCCGATTGGATGAATCGCAATTTCTTTCGTCGCATAGAGATTGCGGTGCCCGTTTTTGATAAAGTGATTCGTGAACAATTGATTGAAGAAGGGTTATTGTGGTGCTTAGAGGATCAAAGTGCCTGGTGTTTAGATGGTGAAACCGGTCACTATCATCAAGCCGTCACCATTGATCCACAGACCTCATTACAACATCGTTTGATACAAAAACGTCTACGTTAGGATTTGCGATGCTCAATTATCTCCATGTACAGCTTATTCCCTATTTGACCAATGATCAGTTGGCCGCTTTGACGGTGCTCATTTTGGCATTTTTAGCCTTTTTATCCGGGCGCATTCGTTATGATTTTGTGGCCCTTGGCGCCCTGCTCGCACTTGTCATTTTGGGCATTGTGCAAATTCCGGATGCTTTTAAAGGCTTTAGCCATCCTGCGGTGATTTCTGTTGCTTCTGTTTTGGTGCTCAGCCATGCCATTGGTAAAACGGGTATCACCTATCATCTATCAAAGCGATTGAGCTATTTTTCAAGCAGCCCATCGATGCTGATTCTGACATTGGCTGGGCTTGTGGCATTTTTCTCTGCCTTTATGAATGACGTTGGGGCGCTTGCCCTCATCATGCCAATTGCCATTCAGCTGTGTCAGCGCTATGACATTTCACCGGCTAAGGTATTGATGCCCATGGCATTTGCCTCCCTGTTAGGCGGTACAATCACAGTGATCGGAACACCGCCTAACCTCATTGTCTCAAACTATCGTGAATCCATCGGGTTAAAAGCCTTTAGCATGTTTGACTTTGCGCCCACAGGCATCGTGATCACCATTGTGGGGCTCATCTATTTAGCTGCATTTGGCTGGCGTTTGATTCCCAATCGCCGTTCAGAAAGCGCCCACAATAAATTCACCACGGATAATTATCTCCTCGAAGCAAAAGTGGAACAAGGCAATAAAATTGCCGATCAAACGGTGGCGGATTTAGAGGAAATTTCTGAAAATACCGTCAAAGTGGTGGTGATCATTCGTGGCGCGCGCCGCATCATCGCCCCAAGCCAAGAAGAGTTGATTCGCGCCAACGACACATTATTGCTTGAAGGGCAACCTGAAGAACTCAAGCAATTAGAGTTATTAACAGGGCTCAATCTCACACGCAGCAGCGCCAATAAAAACATTCCCCACGATAAATTAGAAGTGCTTGAAGTGGTGATCAACCCTGGTTCGCGCATGGCGGATCACACCTTATCCGACCTTCAGTTTAGAGAAAAATATGGCCTCAATGTCATTGGCGTTGCCCGTCAAGGGGAAAACATCCGTAAACGCTTTAGCCGCATCACATTAAAAGTGGGCGATGTACTGTTAGTGCAAGGTCATGCCGATGAATTGCCAGACACCTTGCGTTATTTAGGCTGTTTTCCGCTCGCTGAACGTGACATTAGCCTCAAAGCCTCTTACCGCTTAATGCCAACTTTGCTCATCTTCACAGCTTCCATCATTTTGGTGGCCACACAAACATTGCCGCCACAAATCAGCTTTCCATTGGCGGTCTTTTTACTGGTGATCTTCAAACTTTTACCCATTCGCGATGTGTACCGCAGCCAAGAAGGTCCTTTAATCATGCTGCTGGGCTGTTTCATTACGGTGGGCGCTGCCCTTCAACAAACGGGTGCCACAGAAATCTTGGCCGCAAAATTGGTGGGTTTGATTGGTGATCTACCGGACATTTTCATTTTAGGTGCCATTTTAGTCATCACCTTAGCGATGACGGACATCATCAACAACTCAGCCGCCGCAATGATCATGTGTCCGATTGCCTATGGCGTTTCTCAACAGCTTGGCCACAATCCCGATGCTTATTTGATGGGCATTGCCATTGCAAGCTCTTGCACCTTTAATACACCGATTGGCCATCACTCAAACACCTTAGTGATGGGGCCTGCCGGTTATCAATTTGGCGATTATTGGCGTGTTGGCTTAATTTTAGATATATTAATTCTTATCACCGTTACACCAACATTATTGTGGGTGTGGCCGCTTTCGTAAAATCTCACGATGTTTATTAATAAGGAAATCGATATGAGCGTTTTCAATGATGTTGTATTGGCACCGGATGATCCTATTTTAGGATTGGTGGAAAAATTCAAACAAGATCCACGCGAGGATAAAATTAACCTCACCATTGGTATTTATGCCGATGAAAATGGAAAAGTGCCAGTGCTTAATGTGGTGAAAAAAGCCCAAGCGGCGCTTTTTGCAGAAGAAAAACCACACATCTATTTGCCAATGCATGGTTTACAAACGTATAACTTATCTGTTCAGCGTTTGTTGTTTCAAGAGCATCATTCTGTGATTGCAGAAAACCGCTTAGCCACTGTGCAAACATTAGGGGGCACCGGTGCATTAAAAGTGGGCGCAGATTTCTTAAGCCAATTGTTTAAAGACAAATTGCCAACGGTGCATGTGTCTGACCCAACGTGGGACAACCATAAAGCCATCTTTAAAGGGGCAGGTTTTACGGTTAAAGCTTACCCTTATTTTGATGAAGCCACAGGCGGCGTGAATTTTGAAGCCATGGTGGATTACTGCAAAACATTGCCAAAAAATGACATCTTAATTTTACATGCATGTTGCCATAACCCAACCGGTGCAGATTTAAATGAAGCACAATGGACAGCGCTTGCCCAGCTCATCAAAGAAAAAGAGTTGATTCCATTTTTAGACATGGCATATCAAGGTTTTGCCAAAGGCGTTGAAGAAGATGCCAAAGCGATCCACATCATGACCAATGCAGGTTTACCTGTATTGATCGCCAACTCATTTTCTAAATCCTTCTCCTTATATGGCGAGCGCGTTGGTGCATTGTCTGTGGTGACCACATCAAGCGATGAGCAAGTGCGCGTCACCTCACAATTGAAAAAAATGGTGCGTGCAAACTACTCATCTCCACCTGCATTTGGTGCGGCAATCGTGGGTCACGTATTGAGCAATCCGACCCTTCGCCAAGAATGGTTTGATGAACTGAGCGAAATGCGCCAACGCATTCACGCCATGCGTGAAAAATTTGTGGCACTGCTCAATCAAGGTCAAACGAAAAAAGATTTCAGCTTCATTAAAGCCCAGCAAGGCATGTTCAGCTATTCAGGCTTAACAAAAGCGCAAGCAGAAAAGCTGCGCAGCGAAGAAGGTCTATACATCTTAGATACGGGCAGAATTTGTATTGCCGCCTTAAACGAGTATAATATAACATTAGCAGCGCATGCTATTATCAAAGTTTTATAACGCTTATGGCATCGGAGGATGTATGATGAAATTTATTGAAAACCAATTACCTCTTACCATTATTTGGACGCTATGTATTGTTGGTTATATCGCTGTTTTTTCTGTAGTTTTCTTCAGCTAAGACAGATGTAGTGACACAGAGAAAAGTGCTTGTTGGCACTTTTTTCTTTTATTGACTGTAGAAAAATTTATGTCCCCACTTGCAAAAGAACTCTTTTACTTGCTTCAAACCGGCGAATTACACAGTGGCGAAGCCTTAGCGCAGCGCTTTAATGTGACGCGCCAAGCCATTTGGAAAGCCATCAATGAGCTCAAAAGTAGCCACCTTGTTGAAACCATTGGCCGACAAGGTTATAAAGCGCGTTTTCCCTACATTCCTTTAAATCGTGATGCGATTTTAAGCCGTTTGCCTTCTGGCACCATTGACGATGTCATTGTGCTGTTAGATGTCGGTTCCACCAATGAAGAGATCGCTAAAGCACCCCTCAATCAATCACTGGTGATGGTCAGCGAGATGCAATCGCAAGGTCGCGGTCGCAATGGCAAAGTGTGGATTTCGCCTTTAGCGCGCAATCTCTATTTTTCGATGCGCATCCAATTTAAAGCCCAAGCCCTTGCCAATCTCACAAGCTTTAGCCCTGCCCTTGGCATTCAATTGGTGGAATATTTACAGCGCCAAAATGTGCCCGCGAAAATCAAATGGCCGAATGACATTTGGGTCGATGGCGCAAAATTGGCGGGGATTTTGATCGAAACGCACGCAAGATCAGAGCACGATGTGGAGATGATCATTGGCATTGGCCTCAATAACTTACCGCTGGCCGATGACAGCGTGACACAAAATCGCCCCACTTCCATTTATGAAGTGCTTGGTCACTCTTTAGACCGTAACCAAATTATTGTTGATTTTATTGAGATCATCTCTAAACTCAGAGATGATTATGAGTCCTTCAATGTGCCCAATATCGTTGAGCAATGGAATCACAACAGCGCCCTGTATCATCAAAAAGTGCGCCTGTTCTCTCCACTGCGCGAAATTATTGGGACAGAAGTGGGCATTGCAGATAACGGTGCGCTTCTGATTCAACATGAAGATGATACTGTTTCGCACTATTTTTCCGGAGAGCTTTCGCTGCGTGCCTATGCCTAAATTTCTGTTTGATTGTGGTAACACTTGCATTAAATTCGCCTTATATGATGAGGCAAATGGGTTATCGGATCATCAATTTTTAGATTATGCGGCGCTGCCGACGTTCATTCCGCAGCTTTTTGAAGCGTATCCTAAGCCAGACAACATTAAAATTGCCTCCGTCACGCAAAAAGAGCGCCTGCATCTGCTTGTGGAAATTCTCAAAGAAAATACGGATTTAGAGCCTGTGATTGCAACATCACAAGCCTCTGCCCTTGGCGTTACGAATACTTATTATGAGCCGAAAGCACTTGGCGTGGATCGCTGGCTGGCCCTCATTGCCGCTTGGGATCTCTATCACAAATCTTCTTTGGTGATTGATCTGGGCACCGCCCTAACGGTGGATCATTTAACCGCTGAAGGAGAATTTGAAGGCGGCATGATTTTGCCTGGCATTAAATCCCTGCGTGATGCCCTCATTAAAGACACAGCCATTCGCGACATTACAGATTTACCCTACACCAGTGAATTAGGGCACAATACAAGCTTATGCATCTCTTCAGGCATTCATTACGCGATTGTCGGTTCAGTGCTCGCGCTGTATCAAACACTGCCTCACATCGAGGCGATCATTTTATCCGGTGGCCGCGCAGAATGGCTCAAATCCATTCTGACGCCTGTATTGCCACCAAATACGCAGTTTTATGTCCACAAGCATTTAGTGCTCGAAGGTTTAGTACGCTTTGAAGAGGCGTGATCACTTCGCCCATTCAATCGTGCCATTAGGCATCGAAAATTCATAACCTTGCACCGGTTGCTTTTCCCACACACGTAAATTTTCCGGCAAATTGAGATTCACAAATTCCACGATGGTTTGAATGCCTTGCATTTTAAAGAATAAAACGTCTGACCAAAACAGTAAATGCAATGTCACAATGCCCCAAAACACCACTTGATAACTCACCTTGCGAGTTTTATGGCGATAAAACCATTGCGCCCAAAATGCTGTCACCCAACCACCTAATAACTCAAAAAGATGCAGCGTGTTTTCTGCCACGCGCCATTGCTCTGTGCGGGCTGCTTTCTTATCTTTTGCGTATAAAATCAGCGTAATGACGCTCGCAATGCCATACACAATCGGTAGCCATCTGATGCCATATTGAACATAAAAGGTGTAAACGCCTGCGCTTGTCACAGCGAATGCACAAAGATAATAAATCATTTTTAATGCATTGCTCAGCAAGCGTTTAGGCTTTACTGGTGGCGAAGCGTGTCTATTTTGCCCATAAGTTGTGCGATTTGAGCGTTGATTGTATGGTCTTCTATTTGTGTGGTTTGATGGTTCGTTGCTCATAATTTGTGCATGATTGTTAGAATTTTAAACGCATCACTATACCATTGACGCCGTTTTTTGCATAAATTTGCTATGATGAATCATCACATGCATTAACCTTAAGGTGACATCATGAAAAAATATTGGCTCATCGCAACCCTATTACTCTTACAAGGCTGTGCTTCAAATTTCCTGGTCAATCAAGCAAATGCAAGCAATGCACTGCGTTATGAGGCGATCGCTGATCTCCCGAAAAAAGAGGTGATCGGACAAATGGCTTATCTTGGCGGACAGATCGTCACCATTGATCGCGCGAAGCGACAAATTGAGCTTGTGGCACGGCACATCAATGCTTCAGGTTACCCAGAAGCCGGCACCAATCAACAAAATGCACGCATTTTTGTGAACATTCCAATGTCCGTTCAAATCAACTTTTATGATCTCACGATTGGTGATCGCTTAGCAGCACTTGGCCCTGTTAAAGAAGTGCAATCACTAGACATTGCTGGCAACCCGATGACAATTGTCGAGATGACCGCCGATGATTACCGCACATGGACCAATCAACGCTTTGAGCCTTGGGATGATGATCCTTGGCTTTGGGGTCCTCGTTTTGGGCCGCGCTATTATCGCCCTTGGTACAATTAATCAAAATCCCACGGATCAATCTCACAAAAATGGCGAATGTGGCTGGGCAACTGCTGAGCCGCCACCGCCATCACATAATCAATCCATTGATGCAGCACTCGGCGATCCGCACTTTGCAGCACCACATAAAAACGATAAAAATTCTGCCGTTTTGACAAAGCATTCGGATAAACGGGCGTGATGGTGATGGGGCAGTTTTGCCCTTCAATGAATGCCACCAATGCTTCAAAGCGCCGCAATGTTTCGGCTTCATTCACCCCTTCCACCTGAAACAATGCTTGATGGGCAAAAGGTGGAAACTCAAAGTCTTCACGCTGCGCCAATAGAGTTTTGGCAAATTTTCCATACCCCACTTTCGCAAGCTCTGTAAACAGGGCATGATCGGGAAAATGGGTTTGAATCATCACGCGACCATGAGACACATCGCGCCCTGCTCTGCCTGAGACTTGCATTAACGTTTGCGCCAATTTCTCTTCTGCACGAAAGTCAGACGAATACAAAATGCCATCAATATCCAGCATGCCCACCAAGGTCACTTTGGCAAAGTCATGACCTTTCGCAATCATTTGCGTGCCGATGATGATGTCTGCTGTGCCATCGATCACATCATTCACAGCCGCCGCAAAGGCATTTTTTGTGCGCAGCTGATCACGATCAAAGCGCACCACATTCGCTTGCGGAAATGCATCAGACAATGCTTTTTCAATGCGCTCCGTGCCTTGCCCCATCATTTTTAACAGATGGCTGTCACACGATGGACACGTTTGTGGTAAACGTTCACGGTGCCCACAATGATGGCAGCGCAAACTATGGGATTTTCGGTACACCGTCAAACGGTATTGGCATGCCGTACACTCTGGCACCCAACCGCAGGATTCACACATCAACACGGGCGAATAACCACGACGATTGATATAAATGATCACCTGCTCTTTGCGCGCTAATGTCTCTTCAATGGCATCTAACAACTCAGAGGATAAGCCATCCATCACCATCGCTTCATTCATGTCCACAACTGACCATTTTGGCGGTGCACCTTTTGCTCGCGAAGCTAAGGATAGATGCTGATAACGTCCGCGTGCCACATTATTCACCGTTTCTAAAATGGGTGTCGCTGAACCGAGCACAATGGGAATCTTTAAAAAATGAGCGCGTGTAATGGCAGCATCATGAGCAGAATAACGCACCGTATCGCGCTGACGATAAGAGCCATCATGCTCTTCATCAATGATGATGAGCCCTAAATCATCAAACGGCGTAAAGAGCGCTGAGCGCGTACCAATCACCAAAGGCACCGTATGATGACGCGCTGCTTCCCACGCTGCCATTTTTTGCGTTTCATTGACCTCAGAATGCACCACCACAAACGGAATGTTTAAAATGCGTTCCACGCGCTCAATGAATTGCGGCGTTAGGCCAATTTCTGGCACTAAAATCAGCACCTGCTGCCCTGCGGCTAAAACTTTTTTCACCCATTCTAAATAAACAGCCGTTTTCCCTGAGCCCGTCACGCCTTCTAATACCGTGGTGGAAAATTGTTTCAGCTGTAATGCATCGACGGCCGTTTGCTGCTCAGCATTAAGCACATATGGCAATTGCGGAAAGGCATGATTTGAATGATCCACCGCTGGCGCATACGCCGATTGATGAATGATGATGCCTTCATCTAACAACAATTTCTCATGGGATTTAAGTGTACTGTGGGCTTTAAAAAACGCTGTGCGTTCAATGGGCACCACAGGACTGAGTGTTTCTAACAGCGTCACTTTTGCAGTTTTGCCTGCATTATTCGCCATCCACGTTTGATACTGCTCGCTGAGTGTGAGAAGCGTCACGGCGCTGCGCTGATAGGGCTCAAGCTTACGGAGCTTTTGCGGCAACATCATGCGGTACACAAGCCCAATGGGCGCATGATAATAGTTGGCAATCCACTGCCCAAGGCGCAATAAATCCTCGGTAAACGCGGCAGATTCATCCAAACATTCTGCCGTTTTGAGCCGATCATATTCGCTTTTTTCAACCGTGCCCACCACAATGCCCACCACGCGCCGTGGACCAAAGGGCACATTCACACGATGACCAATCGGGGCAGTTTCCACCGCCATTTCATAATCAAAGAGCGAATACAGCGGGCATGGCACCGCAACTTGAACAATCATATCAGTACGAAAAGCGCGATTGTAATTTCGCCAACATCTTCAACATGCCGCTGCGTAGGCTTTTACGCTCCACATACGCCACATGAATCACGCGAAAATCTGTCAATTTCGACAATAAATAATCATCACTGGTTTGCAACGCATCCACAAGGTTTAAATTCAATGCTTGAGAACCGAGCCAATGCTCTCCGGTGGCGATCTTTTCGATGTCCACTTGTGGGCGATGCTTGGCCACATATTCTTTGAAAATCACATGCACATCTTCAAGCTCTTCTTTGAACTTCTCGCGCCCTTCTTCTGTGTTTTCACCAAACATCGTAACGGTGCGTTTATATTTACCGGCAGTGAATTGCTCATAATCAATGTTGTATTTTTCCAATAAGCGATGGAAATTTGGCAACTGCGCCACAACGCCAATCGAACCGATGATGGCAAAAGGCGCCGCCACAATACGATCCGCCACACATGCCATTAAATAGCCGCCACTGGCTGCCACTTCATCCACCGCAACCGTTAAATTGAGTTGTTTGGCTGAAAAGCGTTCAAGCTGCGCTGCGGCTAAACCATAACCATTAACAACGCCACCTGGGCTTGTCAAACGCACCAACACTTCATCCTCAGCTTTTGCCACACTGAGCACGGCATTCACTTCTTGCTTTAAGTTTTGTGCAGCGTGTGCAGCGGTATCGCCATCAAAATCGATCACAAAAAGTTTAGGTTGTGTTTTTTTCTCAGAGTCGGCCGTTTCTTGCGATTTTTTCCAAAACTGCCACCATTTTTTCTGTGGCTTTTGTGCATCCTCTGCCGCTTCATCCTCAATCAAATCTTGATAAGATGCTTTTAATTCTTCAAAAGCATCTGAGAGATCATCAAACTGAATCTCCCCTTTTTTCTTTTTTAAATCACGGCCACTTTTAAGCACAATCAAAATCATCACCAATGCCACAACAATGGTGGTGAGCTTTAGGAAAAATAAAAAATAGTTGGCTAAAAAATCCACTCGCTGCTCCTTGTGTTATTCAATAAAAAAGCCCAAATCAAGGATTCAGGCTTTTTGGTGTCATTGACTCAAGCAATGCTTATTGCGCTTTATACTCGATTTTAATTTTTTGCTGAATCGCTTCAATTTTATCACGAAGCTTTTGCTCTGTGAGGGATTCTTTGATGCGATCTTTAGACTCATCTAAAGTGGCTACAGGGGTTTCACGCACTTCTTCTAAATTGATGATGTGGTAACCAAACTGTGTTTTCACAGGTTCAGCTGACACCTCACCTGGCTTCATGGTTTGTAACGCTTCACCAAACTCAGGCACCATTACTTGTGCACGGAACCAACCAAGTTCACCGCCATTTGCTTTTGATCCGGGATCTTTTGAGTATTTCTTCGCAGCCTCTGCAAAAGACAAAGGTTTTTTCTTCGCTTTTAACTCAGCAAGCACTTTATCGGCTTCTTCTTTTGAATCCACTAAAATGTGCGCCGCGCGATACTCATTTTTATCAAGGGCTTTGACTTGTTTGTCATATTCAGCTTTCACTTCATCATCTGAGATCTGAATGCTGTCTAATGTTTTTTTCAAATACGCTTGGGATAAACCTAAACGCTCTGCATGTTCGATGAATTTTTTATACTCAGGGGTTTCATCTAACTGCTCTTTTTTCGCTTTAGCGGCCAATTTTTCTTGCAATGCATATTGTGCAATCAAGTCATTGAGCTGTTGTGAGTTTTGTAAAAAAGATAAATCATCCGTACCCACAACCGGTTCAATGGCTGCTTGAAACGCTGCTTTAGACAAAGGCTTACCATCAACAATCGCCACAGGATCTGGCACTTCAAATGTTTGGGCAAAACTTGCGCCTACAAAACTGCTCATTACCAATGCTGCACTAATCAATGTTTTTTTCATAATCATGTCCTTATTCTGTCGGAACGGTTGCATCAATACTCAATGCGTGGATGTCGCTGTCCATCATTGACGCTAACGCTGCATAGACCATTCTGTGACGTTTGATGGGGGTTTGCCCAATAAATGCACGCGAACAGATCTTCACAGAGAAATGGCCTGCACCATTTTGTGCGCCGGCATGTCCTGCATGATGGTGGCTATCATCCTCAATTTCAAGGAACTCTGGGGATAAATTTTCACGAAGTAACGCTTCAATGCGCTCAACTCTTTGAACATTCATGCTTATGACTCCTTTGCTCGATTGTGTTTTTTGTTCTCACGGTAAAGATAACCGATCATCACCAATGAGAAAATTGTGGCTAAAATTGGGCCAATCACGGTTTTGTAGAGCACCCAACCTTCATTTGACACATTCATCACCACCAATGCAGTGTTAATGAGCCCGCTGATGAAGAAATAGGTCATCCAAATCAAGTTTTGTTTGAGCCAAACATGATCAGGAATATTGAGCTCTAAATGCTTGGCAAAAAAGTATTTAAATGGCATCGTTTTAGAAAAATACATCACCAACAAAGCAATACAGAGCACTGCATTGATCACCGTTGGCCGCCATTTAATGAAGGCTTCATTGTCAAAATAGACCGTCAAACCTGAAAACAATAACAAGCTGATCAGCATGCCCCAAGTTTTCATGTTCGTTTGACGATAACACACAACGCAAGCTGCGGCAGCAACAATTGCGCTGATGAGTAGAACTTTCGTGGCAAAGATTAAATCTTTACCACCAAAAAAGAATGCTGCTAAAAATGCAACCGATGTTGCACCGAGGGCAATTTGTGGAATATTAATTCGACGCAAAATTCTCTACAACCTCATTCAATGTTGCTTCACTGTCAATGTTATAAGAGGTGAGCCCCTTATCAATGCGCTTATTTAAGCCTGTTAATACTTTACCTGGGCCACATTCAACTAAACGCGTCACGCCAGCTTTGGCCATCGCTTCGATGGTTTCTGTCCAGCGCACCGGTTGATATAACTGCTCAATTAAGCATGTTTTAATGGTTTGTGCCTCTGTGTGGCTTTGTACGTCGACATTGTGCAAAACTGCAATGCTTGGTGCATTAAAAGTCAATGCTGCCATATCCACAGCTAAACGATCTGCCGCAGGTTTCATCAGCATACAATGAGAAGGCACAGACACCGGCAATGGCATCGCTTTGCGTGCGCCTTTTTCTTTGGCCAAAACACTTGCGCGCTCAACCGCAGCAGCTGTACCTGCAATCACCACTTGACCCGGTGAGTTAAAATTCACAGCAGATAAAACATCGCCATGGGCCGCTTCTTCACACAAGGCCACCACTGCAGCATCATCCATGCCTAAAATCGCAGCCATTGCGCCTTCACCTGGTTGCACGGCTTCTTGCATATATGATGCACGTTTAGACACCAATTGCACGGCATCTTTAAACGATAAAACGCCTGCCGCCACCATCGCTGAGTATTCACCTAAGCTGTGACCGGCTAAAAATTGTGGACGAATCTCAGTGGATTCACACCACAAGCGCCACAATGCAATGCTCACCGTTAAAATGGCCGGTTGCGTGATCACAGTTTTGCTCAATTCTTCTTTTGAGCCTTCCAAAATAATGGTGCTTAAATCAAAGCCCAATGCTTCGTTTGCTTCTGCTAACGTTGCAGCCACCACAGGATGATCTTTCACATCACTGAGCATGCCTTCTGTTTGTGAGCCTTGTCCTGGAAAAATAAAAGCCAAATCATTTTGAATCATAAAAACCTCTTGTATTACATGCGAATGAGCGCAGAACCCCAAGTGAACCCGCCGCCAAATGCTTCTAATAAAACCAATTGTCCTTCTTTGACGCGACCATCACGGCGCGCGGCATCTAATGCCAATGGAATGCTCGCTGCGGATGTATTCGCATGCTGATCCACTGTGATGACGATTTTACTGGAATCTAAGCCCATTTTTTTCGCCGTCGCATTGATGATGCGAAGATTGGCTTGATGCGGAATCAACCAATCCACTTCGCTTGGGTCAATGTTGTTGTGCGTCAATGTTTCGGAGACAATTTGATGCAATTTAGAGACCGCGTGCTTAAACACTTCGCTGCCCTTCATTTGTACATACGGATTACCATCCACATCATCCACATACGGACGATCCACCATCAATAAATCTGCATGGCGACCATCGGAATGGATGTGTGTGGACAATACGCCAGCGGTTTCGCTCGCCTCTAAGATAATGGCCGCTGCCCCATCGCCAAACAATACACATGTTGAGCGATCATCCCAGTTCAATAGGCGTGAATACACCTCTGTTCCGATCACTAAGGCACGTGTTGCTGAACCAGCTTTGATGAAATTATCCGCAACGCTCAAGGCATAAATAAAACCTGAACATGCTGCGGTGACATCAAATGCAGGGGCAAAATGGTTGCCTAACTCTGCTTGGATCAATGTGGCAGTCGATGGATACACTTTATCGGGTGTGGAGGTTGCCACAACGATTAAATCAATGTCCTCTGCGCTCAAACCTGCATTTTCTAATGCAGAACGCGCCGCATTGGCACCAAAACTTGTCGCTGTTTCGCCTTCCTCTGCGATGTAGCGCTGATGAATCCCTGTACGCTCCACAATCCAGTCATGACTTGTTTCAATCTTTTTTGCTAAGTCATGATTGGTGACCACGTTGTTTGGCAAGTAGTGACCTGTTCCAATAATCTTAGAGTACATGCTTTAACCTTTAACTTGTTCCGAATCGGATGTTATACCATCTTCCACTGAAAATTGCTTCTCGATCTTGCCCACAACGTCTTGATCTGCGAGCTTAATGGCAATGTTGATGGCATTGGCAAATGAAATGCGATCGGCATTTCCATGAGATTTGACCACAATGCCGCGCAGCCCAAGTAAACTTGCACCATTGTAGTTGCGTGGATCCACTTTGCTCTTTAAGGAGCGCAACACTGGCTTTGAGATCAACGCCGCCATTTTTGTGAAAATGTTCTGTTTGTAAGAGGCTTCTAAATACTTCGCCACCAATTTGCATGAGCCTTCCAATGTTTTCAATGCCACATTGCCCGAAAAACCATCACAAACGACAACGTCTACATCATCAAAGAAGATGCCATCACCTTCCACAAAACCAATGTAGTTCACATCTGTATTTTGTAATAATTTCGCAGTCTCACGCACTAAACTGTTGCCCTTAATGGCTTCTGAGCCAATGTTAAGGAGCGCCACTTTAGGATTTTCGTTTTTATCCACAGCCGTTGCAATGAGAGAACCCATCATGGCAAATTGCTGTAAATGTTTTGGCTCTTCATCCACATTTGCCCCTAAATCGAGCATATGCACATGTTTATAAGGCGAACGAATCGACGGCAATACCGTACAGATTGCCGGGCGATCAATCCCGGGCATTGTTTTGAGCACAAAGCGTGCCGTGGCCATTAAAGCCCCCGTATTACCCGCAGAGACACACGCCATCGCTTGACCATTTTTCACTAAGTTAATGGCCACACGCATGGAGGAATCTTTTTTGTTCTTAAGCGCACTTTGGGGTTGCTCATCCATCGCCACCACTTCGCTTGCGTGATGAATCACGATGCGACCTGAGGTCACCATAGGATGATTGCCAATGTGCGCTTTTAACTGCTCTTGTTGCCCAACGGCAATCACAGTCAGTTGATCATGTTCTTTAACAGTCGAAATAACAGCAGGCAATAGCTCGGCTAAGCCTTTATCGCCACTCATTACATCCACTGCAATCGTAATTTTTTGATTAAGCACCGTACTATCCAATAGAATTATTTAATAAAAAAACCCACGCAAATGTACATTTACGTAGGTTTTACTTTATCAACAATTGAGCGTAATTACTCTACAGTTGGTACATTTTTATCAAAATTTAATACTTGGCGACCACGGTAAAAGCCGTTAGCAGTGATGTGGTGACGACGATGTAATTCACCGCTTGTCGCATCAGTGCTTAATTGTGCACTTGTTAAGAAGTCGTGTGCACGACGCATATTACGCTTTGAACGTGTTACTTTTGATTTCTGAACAGCCATGTCTATTTCCTCTTAAAATTTACTAAAGAAAAACTATTTTTTTAGTAATTCAGCAAGCTCTGCAAAAGGTTGTCTTGTTTCCTCTTGCGGTTGGAGCTTTTCTAAATAATCCTTTCCTTCGCAATCCTCATTTAGGTCATGCTTTGGCACTAAAGGTAAAGCTAATAATAGCTCGTCCTCTAATAGTTCTAAGAGATTCACATCATCTTCGTCAACTACTAAAATGGCCTCGTCATCGCCAATGAACTCTTGCTCAGACTCATCTTTGACAGGAATCCAGTGAATGGGCAAATCAAACTTTGTCTCGAAAGGTTCTAAACATCGTTGGCAAATTTGTGAAAGGGTCACTTCCACATTACCATTGATCTCTTTTTGCCCTAATGCATTGGTTTCACCTTGAATTCGAAAACGAATGGGCGAATCGACCGAATGCACTGCATCTCTCAATCGAGGAAAAAGCTCGACATCGAGCGCATCATCGTAAACCCGTCCTTCATTGACAGTTTTTCTGAGGGGAAACTCTGCGTATTTCACTTAAAATACCCTGCTAATATTCTCAAAAAAGATTGCTATTCTAATCTTTGCTGATTTTTTTGTCAAAAATTCTTCACTTTTCAGTGAGTTTATAGTGTCCGCTCTTGCCACCGATTTTTTCTAGGAGCTCGATTTGACTCAACACCATGGATTTATCCACAGCCTTTAGCATATCATAAACGGTCATTAAACCCACAGAAACTCCTGTGATGGCTTCCATCTCTACCCCAGTTTTGCCCACCGTTTCAGTTTGCACGATGATCTCTAAGGTGTTGCCTTCACACAACTCAAACTCAACAGACACATGCGTTAACGGCAGCGGATGACACAGCGGAATCAACAATGATGTCTGTTTTGTGGCTTGAATTGCAGCAATGCGCGCAATGCCAAGCACATCCCCTTTTTTGCTCTCGCCTTGCGTTAAAGCTTTAAACGCCACATCATTCATGGTGATTTTGCCATGGGCAATGGCAATGCGCTTGGTGTCACTTTTTTCAGCAACATTAACCATATGGGCTTCGCCTGCTTGATTAAAGTGTGTTAATGCATCATGACTCACGGACTAAATCTCCTTCAATCACATAGTAATACAATGGCTTTTTCGCCGACTTTTCGTGGATGAGGCGCTGCCCACAACCCACATATTCACGCACAGTGTCACGGCTGCCCGTTAATAAATGGTGCCATTTTGGTAAAGGCTGATTGTGATAACGGCGAATGTACGCGCAGCTCTCCGGCAACCATTCAATCTCTTGAATCATCTCATAAGTGAGCTTAATGCAATCGGGCACAAAGCGCTTACGATTGACATAATTGGTGCATTGGCAGCTTTTTAAGTCCAACAAATCGCATGCCACACGCGTGGTGTAGATGTCGCCGGTGTCAATGTCCTCAATTTTATTTAAACAACATAAACCGCAGCCATCACACAATTGCTCCCATTCATCGCTGCTCAGTGTTTCTAAAGGGGCTTCCCAAAAAGGTGTTTGCTTATCCAAGGGCTTTCTCCTTCTCTGTTGCAATCGATTGAACGATCCACTCTTCACCAAGTTTATCTTTTGGCGCAATGGTTAAAGTAATGCTTTGCGGTACACTTCGGCTTTGCTCACCCTCTTGCTTCATCAACTGCTGTGGATATTGCAACAAACAGGTCAAGCGGTTGCCCAACAAAATCACAAGCCACGTCAAATCCATCCAAATGAAGAAGAGAATCACACTGGCAAAACCTGAATAAATGCCAGAATATTTGCTCGATGTGGCAATAAAATCCGCAAAAACTTTACCCATAAAGTGCCAAGCAATCGCCGCCACTAAACCGCCAATCAACGCAGGGACAATCTTCACTTTTGCATTCGTCAGTAAAAAATAGACCGCTGAAATCACCAATGTCAACAATCCAATGGTGAGCCCTTCACTGGCATATTTTGTGAGCCACATCGGTACCGGCACTTGAAAAGCCTGCACAATCACCGTGCTTGAAATCAACGAAATGAGCGAGAAAATCAACACAGGACCAAAAAGCACCGCCACCAAATAATAGGCAAAACGCTGCGCAAAAGAGCGATTTTTCTCAACACCCCACGCAGAGTTAAAGGCGCTTTCAATGGTGCTCATCAAACTCACCACCGTATAAAACAGCACCACAAAACCTATACTGCCAAGGAGTCCCACTTGCACATTGTCCACAAAGCCAATCAATGTATCCATCAATTGTGCATCGTGTAAACCAATGGCATCAAAGCCTTTATGAAGCATCGGCACAAATGTTTGATACACGCCAAAGCTCTTTAAAATGGAAAAACTCACCGCCATAAAAGGGACGATGGATAAAATCGTGGTGTAAGCTAAAGCTTGGGCTTGCGTGCGAATGCCCTCTTTAGAGACGCTCTCTAGCAAACGATACAATAAACGGCAACTCCATTTGAGCGGCGTATGTTCACCTTGCCACAGCCATGCATTGGCGCGTTCAACTAACTTCATAACACCTCAATCAATGCCGCTTGTAATTTTTTCACTAAGGCTTCTGCCTCTGCTTCACTGTATGCAATCGGTGCACTGAATTTGCCCCAAATGGGATCTGGCCATGCAGCATCCGTTGCAAAACGCGCCACCACATGAATGTGCAATTGCTTGACCACATTGCCTAAATTCGCCACATTGAGTTTATCTGGGCTGAATAAGCCTTGCATCACGCGAGCGGTGAGCGCCATCTCACGCATGGCTTGTTGTTGATCCACTTCTGATAAATCAATGAGTTCAGCCACATCATCACGACGCGGCACCAAAACGAGCCACGGAAAACGTGACTCATTTTGTAAATAGACATTGCAAAGGGGCAATTTCGCCACAAAAAACGTGCTTTGCTCGATGCGGGCATCTAAAATCATTACCCTTCCTTTGTCATTAAAGCGGCATCTAATTTCTCATTAAGGGAATCTAAATGCCCCACCCAACTTGAACGAATGTTTTCTAAGTCCGCTTGTGCTTGCAATAATTCATCCGATAAATGCAAGCCCACCATGATTGCCGCTTGCTCTGGGGACATTTTGCCACTCGCACGCATGGCGGCTAAACGGCTGTCTAAGGCGGCAGCTGAGCGTTTTAAAGAATCCTCTTTGTCGGGCGGACAAGAGATTTTATAGTCGATGCCTAAAATGGTAATGGTAATCGGTTCCACGTTCTTCTCCTATTGAATGCCTAAAGACTCTAAACGGCTCATGATTTTTTTCAAATGGTTACTGAGCTCAACATTGCGCGATTGAATCTTTTCATTCTCCGCTTCTAAGGCTGCAATTTTCTCACTCGTTGAGGCTTCTAACGCAGAGAGTTTTTCAGCCGATTCATGTTCAAACGCTGCCAATTTTGCGGCCGCATCGTGCTTTAATGACTCAATCGTCGCCACTGCTTCTGATTTATGTTCATTAAGAGTTGTGTTGAGCACCAACAATTCTGCGCGTAGGGTTTGATTTTCACCCAACAATTTAAACACTTTTGATTCTAATAACTTGAATTTCTCTTCGATCATTCTCATTTCCTTATGGATTAAGGTTTGACAAATTTAGGGACATCGCCGTAATAACCCATCGCAAAGCGTGCCAATTCACGTTTGCCAAAAGGGACTTTGTCCGCAAGGCTCAAACCAATGTTGCGAATTTTGTTCACCAAAAAGTGATCCGATCCACCGCTGCGTTTGAAGGCATCCATTGCCCCCATCACCAATAAATTATGTTTTTTGCGGCGTTTCTCATAACGTTTTAAAACGGATTCATCATACAGCGCAATGCCATCATTGCGGGCATTGATGAGCTCTTCAACCAACGTTGCGGCATCTAAAAAGCCGATATTGACGCCAAGCCCTGCCAACGGATGAATGTTATGCGCCGCATCACCTGCCAAGACAAAATGGTCACGGTAATAATTGCGTGCATGATTCAAGCGAAGGGGAAATGCCCCAAGCGACCAATTGGCCTCGATATTGCCAAAGCGACCATCAAAGGCTTCGGTTAAACGGCGACTAAAGGTTTCACGATCAAGCGCCAATAATTCATCGGCTTCTTGATGCGTGGTGTGCCATGCCAAGGAGCAGCGCCCATCATTTAAAGGCAGGAGCGCCACAGGGCCATTGGTGGTGAATTTTTGCCAACATGTGTTGTCATGGCCGCGCTCTGGCTTCACTTGCCCCACGATGGTTTTTTGTCCATAACTCCAGCCCGTGCACGCAATGCCTGCCCAATCACGAATGAGGGAACGTCCACCATCTGCCCCCACCACAAGTTCAGCCTGAAAGGCTTCGCCTTTTTCTGTATAGACGACAACATGATCGGCAAAATTCTCAAAGCGCACCAACTTGCTTTGATCCATCAAAGCGATGTTTTGATGCATTTTAACGCGATCAATCAATGCACCTTGAGTGGCTTCATTGTCTAAAATCCAACCTAAGGCATCTGAGCCTGTGCCATCGGCATCAAACTGCAATGCGCCGCTGCCTGAGCCGTCCCACACATACATGTGCAAAAAGGGTGTCATACGGCCGCTGTGGAGCAACTGATCCCAAACGCCCACATGCTCTAACCATTTGCGGCTCGATGGGGTGAAGGCTGAAACACGTAAACCGTAATCATCTTTTGGGTATAATTTTTCAATCGGTGCATATTCAACAATCAACACCTGTAAACCCGCCGATGCGAGTGCTAAACCAATGCTTGAACCAACTAAACCTGCACCATTAATGATGACATCAAATTTTTGCATAGCATCTCCTAGTAGCCCATGCCGACTGTGGCAATTTTCTTCTTCACAAATGGGAGGAGTTTGACGCCAAGCAAACCCAAAGAACGTGCCGTTTGTGCGGCGTGTCCTTCGATGCCAAACGCATTGACTAAAAAGTCCGTGGCTCCCACTGTTTTAATAATGTCTTTATGTCGCACTGCGTTAAATGCCGCTAAATCATGGGCATTTGGGTGATGATTTTGTGTAAAAAGATCCACAATCGCCTCGCAATCACGAATCCCTAAATTGAGCCCTTGCCCAGCGATCGGGTGCAAACCATGCGCGCTGTTGCCCGCCAATAATAGGCGCCCTTCCACCACTTTTTTGGGCACCATTAATGTCAATGGCCAAATCTGGCGCTCACTCACCGCTGTGATGTCACCTAAACGCGCCCCAATGCGGGACAAGACTTCCGCGGCATATGTTAAATCAGAGGCACGCTGCCAGCGGTCGCGCTCTTTGCGATCGGTGATTAAAACCACCGCCATCTCTTGCTCATTGACGGGCAATAATGCCAAAGGTCCTTCTTGCGTGAAGCGCTCATAGGCGATGTTTTGATGTTTTTTCTCAAATTTTGCACGCGCAATGATGGCCATTTGATCATAATCACGGATGAAGGTTTCAATGCCAAAGTGTTGACGCAAGACTGAATTCACGCCTTCTGCGGCAATCAACCAATCAAAATGTTCTGTGCGCGTTTGCCCTTGATGTTTAAGGATCACATCACCGTCAGCTAAACCTGAACTTGGCACAATCGATGTGGCAAAGGCGACGGTAATCTCAGCCATTTTTGTCACATGCTCATACAGTGCCAAAATGATGCGCCCTTGGGGCACTAAAAAGCCGAAGTGATCAATGTCGTGCGATTTTGCCTTCATCAACACTTCCACTTTGCAATGTTTTTGCGACACATGCACTGCATCAATCGGCGTTGCATGCATCGATAATTGATCCCACACACCTAAACGCTTAAAAAACGTAACGGTACGATGGGACAAAGCCAACATACGACGATCATCTAACAATATCTTCGGATCAATGCGCTCTTTTTGATCAAGGAGCGTAACCTTAAAGCCCGCTTGCCCCAATCCTAACGCCAATGCAAGGCCAATGGGCCCTGCGCCTGATACACAAAATGACACTTTAGAATGATCGTTCATAATTATGCTTTTTTAGGTAAAGTTAAAATTTCATGACCTGTGGCTGTGACTAAAATTTGATGCTCCCATTGTGCGGATAATGAGCGATCACGCGTCACAACCGTCCAACCATCGGATAACACTTTACAGGTGTGCTTGCCCACATTGAGCATGGGTTCGATGGTAAAAATCATGCCTTCCGCCATCACATCCGTCACTTTTGGCGAATCATAATGGAGCACTAAAGGTGCTTCATGGAACTCAATGCCAACGCCGTGGCCACAGAAATCTTCCACCACAGAAAAATGGTTCGCATGGGCATGTTTTTCAATGGCTTGACCAATTTCACGGAAAGATGCGCCCGGCTTCACAGTTTCGATGCCAAGCATCATGCATTCGTAAGTGGTGTCAATCAAACGGCGTGCCAATGTTGACACGTCACCTGCCGTATACATGCGGCTGTTATCACCAAAGTATCCGTCTAAAATCACCGTCACATCAATGTTCAGGATGTCACCTTTTTTGAGCTTTTTGTCACTCGGAATCCCGTGGCACACCACGTGATTGACGGAGATACATGTATATTTTGGAAAACCTGGATCACCATAACCGTAGCAAGCAGAGATGCCGCCATTGTCCAAAATGTATTGATTCATGATGTTGTCAAGCTCAAGAGTTGTGACCCCAACTTTGACATAATCACCAATCATATCCAAAACATCCGCAGCTAAACGGCAAGCTTTACGAATGCCCGCGATCTCTTCTGCGGTTTTAATTCTAATGTTAGACATTACAATCCTTATTCTTAAGTTCTAGGAAGTGTGACGCCGGTTTGGCCTTGGTATTTACCACCGCGGTCTTTATAAGAGGTTTCACACACTTCATCGGATTCAAAAAAGAGCATCTGTGCAACGCCTTCGCCTGCATAAATTTTTGCAGGTAATGGTGTTGTGTTTGAAAACTCAAGCGTCACGTGCCCTTCCCATTCAGGTTCTAAAGGCGTGACGTTCACAATGATGCCACAACGCGCATAGGTGGATTTACCTAAGCACACCGTCAAAACATTGCGCGGAATGCGAAAATACTCAATGGTTCTCGCTAAGGCAAAAGAGTTTGGCGGAATGATGCACACATCGGATTCGACATCGACAAACGTGCCAGCTTCAAAATTTTTCGGATCTACAATCGTAGAGTTGATGTTGGTAAAAACTTTGAACTCATTGCTACAACGGACGTCATAACCATAGCTTGAGGTGCCATAGCTGATGATGCGATTGTCATTGTCATCATAGCGCACTTGCCCTGGGGCAAATGGTTCAATCATGCCATATTTTTCGGCCTGTTCGCGGATCCAACGATCTGATTTAATGCTCATAATTTAGCGATTCTCTACAACAATTTTAGGGAATTTGCCGGCAACATCCTTCGGACGCTGAGACAAATGTGACACCATTTTAAGTGCAATTTCTTGATAACGCAAAGCGATATCGGACTCATCTAACACATGCACTTGACCTTGATCGAGGGCTTGACGCACACGAATATCAAGCGGTAATTGCCCCAATAATGGCACATGGCTGTCTGCCGCTAAGGCTTTACCGCCATCTGCGCCAAAGATCGCCTCTTCATGACCACAATGAGAACACACATGTGTGCTCATGTTTTCCACAACACCTAAAATTGGCACATCCACTTTATTGAACATGTCGATGCCTTTACGCGCATCAATCAAAGCGATGTCTTGTGGCGTGGTGACAATCACACTGCCCGCCACTGGAATTTTTTGGGACAACGTCAATTGAATGTCGCCAGTGCCCGGAGGCATATCGATGATTAAATAATCAAGATCGCGCCACATGGTGTCATTTAATAATTGCGTCAATGCGCCCACAGCCATGGGGGCACGCCAAATCATGGCATTTTCTTCATCCACTAAAAAGCCGATGGACATTGCTTGTAAGCCATCCACATCAATCGGCTCCATGCTTTTATTATCGCGTGAACGTGGGCGTTCATTCGTACCCAACATTTTTGGCATGCTTGGGCCATAAATGTCCGCATCTAAAATGCCCACCGTAAAGCCTTCATTTTTTAACGCATGGGCTAAATTGATGGAGGTTGTGGATTTACCCACGCCGCCTTTACCTGAACCCACCGCAATGATGTTTTTGATGTTGTCCATCGGTTTTAAGCCATTTTGCACTTTATGGGCAACATTTTTTGCATTGATCACAAAGCGCGCGCTTTGACCGCGTTGCAATAAAGGCTCAATGGCTTCGCTGCAAGCTTTGACCAACGCATCATTATACGTTTTGCTTTCAAAGTTGAGGGCGATCGTCACGGTATAAGATTGATCACTCTCTTGCCACTCCACAGACTTGATGCGCAAAAGCTCACCTAAACGCTTGTTGTCATAAATCACTTTAACGTCATTTAAAGCATTAATGATCTGTTCTTTCATACAACCCTCAATGTTCATCTAATCAATTGCAACATTCTACCACGCACAACAAATATGAATAGAACCAATTCGAACGAGACATTCAAATAAACCTTTACCTCTCTTGATTCTCGGTCAAATGTGAGACGGTTATTTCATAAATTTCCGTGATATACTTTTGCGCTGAAGACTTCTCAAAATAGTGTAATTGATCAATCTAATAATTGAATAGAGACAGGATAATGATGAAAAAAATGATCCCCATATGTGCTGCGAGCATGGTTGTGCTCACAGGTTGTATTTGGCCGGCCGTTGAAGGTGCCCCTGTATTTGGCGTGCCTTATGATCTACCGATCGCCGCCCAACCTAAATATGACTATGAGCATTATCAAAACTTCAACATTGAAGCGGTGGAAGTGACGCCAATGGGCGGCAATGCGCTCGCGTATGAAACACAAGCCTCTTACAATATGCAAGAAGCGATGCGTAAATCTGTCATCGACGTGAAGAAAAAATACCCAAGCATTTTCAATGATCACACGACATTCTTAGTGGGCGCATTTGTGGATGTCAATGATTTAAATAAAAGCGATAAGGCTGGCCGCATCTCTGCGATGGGCTTAACAAATGTGATTGGTAAAACAGCGCAAGCTAAATACATTCGCTACAAGCGTGACATGATCACCGTTGCCAACCATATGGTTGCCCCAACAGTTCAAGCCACGAAAGCGGCTGAGATTTTCAACTCAGAAGTGATTGTGATGGGTGTTTATAAAGTACAAAACGAAGATTTAAATCTTCGTTATGCATTTTATGATGCCAAAACCCGCGCCTATTTAGGCGAAGGTTTTGTGAGCATTCCATTAGATCGTAAAGTGTCTAAATTTGCCTTAGACATTTAATGCGCTGAGCACCTGTTGCCCGAGCTCTGTTTCGGGCAATAGATGCATCGTCAAAAATTCATCGCGCTCAAGGGATAACAATAAATCAGGCGCAGGCAATGAATCGCCGCCCTTTTCTGGCCACTCAATCAGCCACACTTTATGATCATCTTCTAAAAAGCCAAGATCATACAGATCCTCTTCATGAATGCGATACAAATCAATGTGATCCACCGCAATGTCACCGGCTTGATAACTCTCAATGATGGTATAGGTTGGGCTTTTGATGGTTTCATTCACCCCAAGCGCCGTTAAAAAGTATTTGGAAAAGGTGGTTTTGCCTGCACCTAAATCACCGGAGAGATAAATTTTAATGCTGTTGTGACGAAACTCTTGAATGAGCGCGGCAAGTGCACGCGCAATTTCCGCGGTGTCCGCCTCAGAGTGTAATTCAATCATTTTTGGCTCCATGATTTACTCCTTTAATTTCGCAATCGCTTCAGGTAAAAACTCAATGACATCCGTTGCAATCACTGAGCGATAACCATCTTTCGCGCATAAATCGCCCGATAAACCATGAAGCCATACGCCTAAACGCGTGGCACGACGAATGGACACGCCTTGCACAATCAAACCGCCAATGATGCCGCTTAACGCATCGCCCATGCCGGAGCTTGCCATGGCAGGATTGCCCGTTGTGTTGATGCTTAAAAAGTCAGAATCGCACACCAATGAACCAGCACCTTTGAGCACTGTAATGCCAAAACGTGAAGAGAGTTGATTTGCCGTCACTAAGCGATCGGCTTCCACATCATTGACTGTGCCATGCAACAAGCGCGCAGCTTCGACAGGATGCGGCGTGATCACCATATTGTCGATGTTTTCATCCAATAACTCTTTTGACACAGCGCCTTTGGCAATCAAGTTTAAACCATCGGCATCAATCACAAGTGGCTTGCCGGATGCCAAAACAGCATTCATCAAATCAATCGACCATTCATTGGTGCCAAGCCCACAGCCCACCACAATACACGTGGCGATGTCTAACAGATGCGCCATCTCTTCACTGTTGTGTACGCCATGCACCATCAATTCAGGATGATACGGAATCATGGCCGTAGCATGATGTGGATGCGTGGCAATTGATACGCGCCCTGCGCCGATGCGCAGTGCCGCATGCCCTGCGAGCAATGCTGCGCCCGCCATGCCAATGTAACCGCCCACCACTAATACATGACCAAAATTGCCTTTATGGTTGAATTTTTTACGATCCGGAAACCATTCCGCCATCGCAGGTAAATTAAAGCAGCACGATGCCGCGCGCACAGACTCAAAGCACGCTTGCGGGATCCCTAAATCTGAACAGATCACCTTACCCACATATTCAGGACCTTTACCGGTGTATAAACCTGGTTTTTGGGCAATGAATGTGATGGTTTCTGTGGCTTTGACCGCTTCACTTAAAATCGCGCCTGTGTTCGCATTCATGCCTGATGGCACATCGATGGAAATCACAGGTTTGCCACTTCGGTTAATGAGCATGGCCGCCCCTAACCATTCGCCAGACAAGGCACGGTTCACACCGGTACCCATCATGGCATCAATGATGAGATCTGCATCATCTAAACTAGATGATGAAAAGGATTCACAAGGCACACCCATGCCTTTAGCCGCTAAGTAAGCTTTACGCACATCGTCCACTAAGTTATTCGGCTCTGCAAGATAGTACACCTTCACATCAAATCCAGCGCTCAACGCTTGCTGTGCAAAGAAATAGCCATCCCCACCGTTACGCCCTGCGCCCACAATGACGGCAATTTTTTTCACATCCGGGTACGACTTATAGAGATATCCTAAAATAAAGAGCGCCGCGCGCTGCATCAAGGTGATGGACGCAATGTTTAACGTCTCAAGCGCTGTTTGCTCGATCTCTTTAATGGCTTTAATATCATACAAAGGTGTTGAAGTGCTATTCATAATGTTGAACAATCCTACAAAAAAATAATTGAGTGATCCGAAATGGTACTAAAATAGTCCTAAGCTTACCTGCTGTATAGCTGTCGATCATTATTCATACAGATGATCAATGTAACAAATGAATTGCATCGCACAGGAAAATCAAAGTGCTCGTTGATTTAAATCAAAGGGAGTTTTTTGGTCAATTGCTTAAACTGCCATTCTAAGCGCAAATTCGAGAGAATCGCAGAACAAGTCAAGCCCACAATCAAACCAATCCAGACCCCTTCAGCCTGCATATTCTTCACAACCGCCAAATAATAACCTGTGGGCAACGCAATGCACCAATACGCAACAATGCCAATCATCATCGGTGCTTTGGTATCCTTCATGCCACGAAGTCCGCCTGCAGCTGCAATTTGTAATCCATCCGGTAATTGGAAAATAATGGAATAAATCAATAGGTGCGCGCTCAATGCCAAAATGCTTGGATCATCTGAGAACACCATCGGCAGATAAAAACGAGCGGTGTATAAATAGATGCCCGTACAAATCATGATGGCAAAACAGGTTCGACGCCCCATGCGTGCAATGCGCATTGCGCCTTCATAATCTTTGCGCCCCATGCGCTGCCCCACTAAAGCCGTTAAAGCAAATGAGGTGCTAAGGGGAATCATGAACGATAAACTGGTGATGTTCAGCGCGATTTGATGGCTATTGATCACAAGCTCGCCAAAACGCCCTAAAATCAAACCTGACACAGAGAACATCGCCACTTCTGCAAAGATCGATGCACCATTTGGCAAACCCACTTTCAATAAAGCGCGAATTTGCTTCAGAATGCGCGCACGATATTTAAAAAGTTGCAATGCTTTTAATCGAGGTTCCACCCTAAAAAAGAGCAGCATACAGATCAACATGCACCACATTGCGCTCGCTGTGCCAATCCCTGAACCAATCACACCCAAACTTGGTAAACCGATGGGCGCATAACCATTGACTAAATAATAATTCATCACACCATTGATGATGAACCCTACACACGTCACCAACGTCACAGGCAATGGCTTGGCCACGCCTTCACACACGCAGCGCAATGTATTGAATAAGAATATTGCGGGCACACCTAAAGAGAGCGCACGCAGATAATCCACCGTTAAAGGAATCACCGCTTCTTGCACTTCAAAGAGGCGCAAAATGCCTTCTGAATGCCACATGATGAACATCGCAATTACGGCAAACACCATCGCCATCATCGTGCCGCCTTGAAAGACTGTCGGGATGCGTTTAATGCGATTTGCCCCAAAGAAGTGCGCTGTCAAAATGGTGATGCTCATCAAAGTGCCCGATGAGAAAAGTAAAATGGGGTTCCATACAAAAACGCCCATCGCAACACCTGATTGCACAAGGGGATCAAAGTGCCCAGTGATCGCAATGTCTGTGGTGCCCATGCCCACTTGCAACAGCTGAGTACATAAAATGGGCAGCGCTAAGAAGATGAGCGCTTTAAATTCAGCGCCCACAAAAACTTTTTTCATGCAGTGTCCTCGTCAAAAAGAGGTGATTTAAGGTTATGTGTGATGCAGTAATTCCACCACACCATTGATGCAAAATTGTACGCCCATGCAAACGAGTAAAAAACCCATTACGCGTGAGATCACTTCGATGCCGCTTTGTCCTAATTTACGGATGATGAATTCTGAACTTCTTAGACAAAACCATAAAAATAGGCACAATGCGATGAAGGAAAACACAGGCGCGGTCAGTGTTACCCACGTTGGCGCACCAAAATTTGGCAATGTTGAGGCAATGGAGATCACCATCGCAATCGTCCCTGGCCCTGCAAAACCTGGCATGGTTAATGGGATAAATGCAAGATTCATGGCGGCTCTGTTTTTCAATTCATCTTTTTTACTTTCAAGCTCAGGCGTTGAGCCATAATTTTGTGGCGGAAAGAGCATCTGAAAGCCAATCACCATCACAATTAAACCGCCAGCAATGCGCAATCCTGGAATGGAGATGCCAAAAATCTGCATCACCAATTGCCCACAATAAAAGCTGATGAGCATCACAATCAATGAGTATTTAGCAGCATCCTTTGCCTGCTTATGTTTTTCTTCGGTTGAGAGTCGTGCCCCAAGGCTCATCATCAACGTGACCGCCACCAAAGGGTTCGCCAATGGAATCAGCATCAAGAAAACCATTGCGATCACTTTCACAAAATCAAACATGTCACCTCCTCAAAATTAGATAAGGCAGGGATTGCCCTGCCTTATGGAAATGAATTGTGACACGATCTTATTCGTTCGTTGTCACCACTTCTTCAGCATCCGGTGCTTCTGCTGCATCTTCTGGCATCTCTTCCATCTCTTCTTCAGCTTCAACCGCTGTTAAGCCCACCAATTGATCCGATTCATCTAAGCGAATCAAGCGAACCCCTTGCGTGTTGCGACCTAAAATGGAGATCTCAGAAACGCGCGTGCGCACCAATACGCCGTTACTTGAGATGAGGATCACTTCCTCGTCTTCTTTCACTAAACAGGCACTGATCACAGAACCATTACGCTCTGAGGTTTGAATGCCGATCATCCCTTTACCACCGCGACGGTGACGCGTGAACTCTTCAGCGCGCGTGCGTTTACCATAACCATTTTCTGTGGCGATCAAAATCACGCTGTCCGCTTCAGGAATGATCATGGAAATGATGGTTTGTGCATCCGTCAGATTCATGGATTTCACACCACGAGCACCACGACCGGTATCACGCACATCCGCTTCACTGAAGCGATTGACTTTACCATCAGAGGTGAAGAGCATGATGTCTTTCTCACCATCTGTGATCGCTGTGCCAATGAGCTCATCGCCTTCATCTAACGTTAAGGCAATCACACCCGTTGAACGCTGACTTGCAAACTTATCTAAGCTTGTTTTCTTAATCACACCATGACGCGTTGCCATCACAATGAACAATTCAGCGCTGTACTCTTCCACCGGCAAAATGGAGGTGATGCGCTCGCCTTCAGACAATGGCAACATGTTCACAATCGGGCGACCCGATGAACCGCGCCCAGCTTCTGGCAATTCATAAGTGCGAAGCCAATATACGCGGCCAATGGATGAGAAACACATCAATTGTGCATGCGTACTTGTGGTGATGAGGTTCACCACGTGATCTTCATCTTTCACTTTCGCAGCCGACTTACCACGACCGCCACGTTTTTGCGCTTGATATTCACCCAATTGCTGATACTTAATGTATCCGCGGTGAGACAATGTCACCACCACTTGTTCATCGGCAATGAGATCTAAAATATCAATGTCTTCAGCGGATGGACGAATCTCTGTACGGCGCGCATCATGGAAATCAGCACGCACTTTTTCTAACTCTTCTAACACCACTTCTTTTAAGCGATCAGGATTCACTAAAATTTCAATGAATGCGGCAATCGCTTCTAATAAGATTTGATATTCATCATGAATCTTATCCTGCTCTAAACCCGTTAAGCGCTGTAAACGCATGTCTAAAATGGCTTGGGCTTGTACTTCTGTGAGGCGATAACCACCATCGATCAAACCGTATTCGCCATTTTGATCAAGGGCAGCGGCTTCATTGAGCTCTGCTGCGCGCTCAAGCATCGGGATCACATCACCGGCTGTCCAGATTTTATCAAGCATTTTGACTTTAGCTGTCGCGCCATCTTTTGAAGAGCGGATCAACTCGATCATCTCATCGATGTTCACAAGTGCCACTGTCAAGCCTTCTAACAAATGTGCACGTTCACGCGCTTTACGTAAATCATAAATGGTGCGACGTGTGATCACTTCGCGGCGATGGGCAATGAACGCTTCTAGCACTTGCTTTAAGTTCAACAATTTTGGCTGACCTTGGTCGATCGCCACCATGTTGATGCTAAAGCTGCTTTGTAACGCTGTGTGCTTATACAATTGATTGAGCACCACCATGCCAGATTCACCGCGTTTTAATTCGATGACAATGCGCATGCCGTCTTTATCGGATTCATCACGCAAACCATCAGGCGCAATGCCTTCAATGATTTTATCGCGGTGCAATTCCACAATTTTCTCAATGAGGCGCGCTTTGTTCACTTGATAAGGTAATTCTGAAACCACAATCACTTCGCGATTGCGTTTTTCATCAATCTCAATGTCACAACGGGCACGCATTACAACGCGACCACGGCCAGTGTGATACGCTTCACGCACACCTTTTGTACCATTGATGATGCCTGCCGTTGGGAAATCTGGGGCAGGAATGTGTTCCATCAACTCATCAATCGTCACCTCAGGATTTTGAATGAGGGCAACACATGCATTGATGGTTTCTGTTAAGTTGTGTGGCGGAATGTTCGTCGCCATCCCCACCGCAATACCGGATGATCCATTGACCAATAAATTCGGGATTTGCGTTGGCAATACAGATGGCTCAACTTCTGATCCATCATAGTTTGGGATGAAATCAACGGTTTCTTTGTCGATGTCTTGTAATAATGTATGGGCAATGCGGCTCATTCTCACTTCTGTATAACGCATCGCCGCTGGGGAATCCCCATCCACCGAACCGAAGTTACCTTGACCATCCACCAACATATAACGCATTGAGAAGGGTTGCGCCATGCGCACAATGGAATCATAAATTGCACTGTCACCGTGTGGATGGTATTTACCCATCACATCACCCACGATGCGCGCAGATTTTTTATAAGGCTTATTCCAATCGTTATGAGTTTGGTTCATCGAGTGTAAAATTCGACGATGAACGGGTTTCAAACCATCTCGTACATCCGGCAATGCACGTCCGATAATGACGCTCATGGCATAGTCGAGATAAGATTTTCTCATCTCTTCTTCTAAGTTAACCGAAACTATCTCTTTGGCAAACTCACTCATTGAATTTCCTTTGTGTAATAATTAACCATAAAACTACAAAATCATATCACAAAATAGGATTTTCTGCCTGTAATTCACATAGGTACCATGACAATTTCAATGAGTGGCTCACTCACCGCCAAAAATGGATAATGCGTGCGCATTAGGATGATTTGCATTGTTCAATTGTATGAAGGGAATTTGGAAAACTTGCCCTAAAATCGCCCCATCTTTTAAGGATTCGGCAGGATACACACCTTGCAATTCACCTTTTGCCAAAATGATGCAATCATCCGCCGCATGCAGCGCTTGATTGAGATCATGCATCACGCACACAATTGTCATTTTGCGCGCCCGCAAGCAATCAAAATATTTCAGCAAATGTTTTTGATGATACAAATCTAGATGGTTAAAGGGCTCATCTAACAGCAACAAGCGATCCTCGCCAGCTGTTTCAAGCTCAAAGAGCGATTGCACCAACACGCGCCCAATTTGCACGCGATGCTGCTCACCGCCCGATAATGCTTGATAGGTGCGATCTAATAAATGGCTGAGCTGTAAACTCTCTGCCACTTCCGCAATGAGTGCTTTGCCTTCGGGATGCTGCTCATGGATGCCATAGGGCATTAACCCCATCGACAAAATCGCCATCACGCTGATGGCAAAAGGAATGTGCTGCAATTGTGGTAATACAGCGCGCTTTTTCGCCAAATGCTCAATGGGATAATGTTGTAAATTGCGTCCATCTAATTCAACTCGCCCGGTTGTCGGCTCAGTATCGCCCGATAACAAATGTAGGAGCGTTGTTTTCCCTGCGCCATTAGGGCCAATGAGCGCGGTTAACTGATGTTTTTGAATGCTTAGGCGCGGAATGTTCACCAAAGTGCGCACGCCGTGACGCGTTTTAATGTCATAAGTTAAATCATGAATCTCTAACATCATCTCAGCCCCGCTTGTCGATAGACTAAATAGCCCAAAAATGGTGCGCCTATGAAGGCGGTGAAGATGCCAATCGGCACCTCAGCGGGAGCCGCTAATACACGCGATAAACTATCGGCAATCAGCAGCAACAATCCACCCATTAAAAAGGAGAGCGGCAGAACAAAGCGGTGATCTGAGCCAAACAGCATGCGCACTAAATGCGGAATCACCAAGCCCACAAAGCCAATGCCGCCTGAAAATGCCACCGCACTGCCCGTTAGAATCGCAACGCCCCAGATCTGCTGTTTCTTTAAGCGCTCCACATTGATGCCCAAATGGCGCGCTTCTCGTTCACCTAGGAGCATCGCATTCATCGCGCGAATTCTCAAAAGGAAAAAAGGCACCACTATAAGCTGAATCACCAATAATACGAGCAGCTTTGAGTAATCAAATCCGCCTAAGCTGCCCAATGACCAAAAGGTCAAAGAGCGCAATTGATCATCGGTTGCCACAAAGCTCAGTAAGCCCAAGAGCGCGCCAATGAAAGCATTGATGGCGATCCCCACCAATAACATCGAACTGACGCTCACATTTTGATTGTGTCTTGAGACATAGTATAAAAAAGCTGTCACAGCCCACCCACCAATGCAGGCTGCGACAGGCAGCGTATAATCGTTTAAGTAATCTATTAGTGCAGGAAATAGCTTGCCACCCAAAACAATTGTTAACGCTACAAAAAACGCCGCACCACTTGAGACCCCAATAATGCCGGGCTCCACCAAGGGATTGCGAAATAAACCTTGCATCACAGCACCTGAGATGGCAAATGCGCCGCCAACTAAAAGTGCTGCGAGAATCCTTGGCAGACGAATCTGCCAGAAGATGTAATTGTCTAAACTGCCTGTGTTAAAAATCTCTGACCATGAGATGCTGAGCGCACCCACATAACTTGAGATCACAACCGTACAGATGATCAAGCCCACCATGATTAGCAGGCTCAACGATAATGATCGTTCCCCCACAACTACTCTTCCCCTAGGCACTCATTGACGAGCCCATTGAGGGCGAGCGCATCATCATATAAATGGATGCCATAGACAAGCATGTGGCTAATGTCAACTTCATAGACACATTTAGGCGCAACGGGCGCAGGCCAACCTAAAGCAGCGCTGTCTAAACGCACAATGGGCGGTACTTCTGTTTTGCCATCATAGCGCTTACCGATGAAGACAATGTCCGCCCCTTGCTGAATTTGTGTTTCCACATTCACCGCCTTATAAGCGCTGAATTGTTTTGCAAAGGGATTGTTCATGCCCAAGAGCTCAATTAAAGCATTCGCACTCGTATCATTGCCGGCAAAGTTTTGACTGCTGCCATTTTTGCCTTGCCCCATTTCATTCATAATAAAGAGGGCTTTTTTCTCACCGCGCGCGGCAATCGCTTTTTGCAAAGTTTGATGCTTTTCTTCTAACTCGGCATTGATCACTTCACTTTGTGAAGCGGCGTCTAATGCTTCACCGATTTGACTGACCATGGTTTTTAATTCAGCCATGTTCACCGGTTTTTTCACGGTGAGATGTTTAACGCCTGAGCCATTGACTTGATCAATGGTGGTTTGGGGTCCTGAATCCGATGACCACAACACCCATGTGGGTTTTAAAGAGAGCATCCCTTCTGTGGAAAGGGCGATGCGATAGCCCACATCTGGCAAGGCTTTTAAATCATCGTTGTAACGGCTTGTGGTGTCTGCGCCCACCAATTCTGGCGCTTTGCCTAACGCTTCCACCACTTGTGTAATGTAGGCTGATGTTGTGATGATGCGTTCATTGGCAAAACTTGAGGTGAGCATTGCCGCTGCACACGCAGCCGCAAGAGTCATTGTCTTAATCATGGGTAATCTCTGCACTTAAAAACTGATGGTGACGGATAATCCTGCATTGATGCCAGGCTCAGTCCCACGCACCACATCACGCGGTGTGGTTTGATTCATGCGATTGCCCCAGTTCCAATGCTTTTTATCCAATAAGTTATAAATCCCCGCATTGATGCGGATGTTATCATTCGGGCGATATTCGCCCACTAAATCAAGCGTTCCGTAGCCGGGCATTTTGGTGACGCCATTGTCACGCAACGCAGTTGAAATATCTTTAGCCTTTTTCGGTGCCACAAGCTTTAAATTGAGCCCCACAAATGCTCTATCACTGTAGCCATAACTCATGCCGATGATGCCTGTTAAAGGCTCGACGCTGTCAATCGGCTCTTTGGTTTGATTATCTTTGCCTTTTGCATAAGCGGCATTGAGATTTAAGCGCAACTCAGCATCATTGTTTTGTAATTCCAGCACACGAATGCTCGCTTTACCTTCTAAGCCATAAATGTGGCTTTTATCTAAATTCACGGATTGATGTAAACGCACGCCGTTTCGATGCCCCACCACTTTAAGCTCTTCAATGAAGTTGTCATATTTGGTATAAAACGCCGCAACAGATGCTGAATTGATCTCATCATTAAAGTTCCAACCGAGCTCAAAAGTTTTGCTCGTTTCGGGTTTTAAATCAGGATTCGAGATCGCCGTATAACCATGAGCAAGGTTCGAGAATCCAACATTGACCGCATTAAAACTCGGGGCTTTAAAGCCTTCTGCATAGTTTGCATAGATGGTGTGATGATCATGAGGATAATACAGCACCGCTAAACGCTTTGATAAATGCCCTTTATTTAAGCCAACAGGTGCCAATACACCCGGATTGGCCTCTAAAAATGGCCCGCCTTGCTGAACTTTTAAAGAATAATGATCATAACGCAACCCTAAAATCACCTCTAAACGATTGTCTAAAAAGCCGATGCGATCTTGTGCAAATAAACCATATTCATGAATTTTAGAATCTGGGAAGCTTTTATTCGGGAAGGTTTGCGTTTCTGTGGATGCACCTGTTTGACGATTAAAAGAGTGACCTAAACGCAAAGTCTTCACTTTCGTGTGTTTATAATTTGCGCCATAGCTCAATTCATGGGAGATTGAACCTGTTTCCAAGGCTTTATAGAACTCTGTATTAAAGCCCACTTGCTCATTTTTAAAGTGAGATTGTCTGAAGCGATCCTCGGTAAAAACGCCGCGCGCTGTATGTTCACGCGCTTCCGTCACCGATTGACGCGCTTTGGTAGATTGGTAATATCCCATCACATGCCCACGATCAAACATTGGTGTTTCTACATTAAAGTCATAACGTAAATTCACTTGCTGACGAATGTTGAGCATATTTGTATGGTGCGCAGAAAAGGTTGGCATGCCAGGAAACGCCATAGGCTTTTCACCTATTTTATTGGCGGCATCATCCCACGCGTGACTGTTAAAATACTCATAACTTAAAGCAAAGCGATGCGCATCACTTGGCTCAAACACCACTTTAGATAAAATATTTTTAACATTCGCTTCTGCAGGATTTGGATGCGTGCGACCTGCGCCCAATAAATTTTCGCTATAGGCTTTGCCTTCATAGTTGCGGCGCTCGTAATGTTTACGCAATGAGGCGCGCACAAATGCAGATAAAGTATCGGTGATTTTTGCCGCGGCCGTTGCCGTCACCAATTGATCACGATCTGCCGTGCCATAGCCAAATTTAACTTCACCACCATAGCGCTGCCCTTCACGAATAAAATCGCTCGGATCTTTCGTTTCCATAAAGATGCCGCCCGCTAAAGCACTGCTGCCATATAACATTGAAACAGGGCCTTTAATGATGTCAATGCGCTTCATGGCATCCACATCAAAATAACCTTGCCCAATGTCTGTATAACCACCGCCAAATTTAAATGCCATCGGAATCGGTGCACCATCAATGGCGATCATCACGCGATCATCACCCACGCCGCGAATGCGCACATTGTCCATGCGCCCTGTAGAGGTCATGTCCACATTCACGCCTGCTTCATAACGCAATGCATTGCTTAAATTCGTCGCACCCACGCGCTCCATTGTTTCACTGTCCACTTGAGATAAACTCGTTGCGGCTTCTTCGGCAACGCGCTCATCTTTCAGGGCAGCCACCACAACACGCGTGGTGCCCACATCTTTTGGGGTTGAGGATTCTGCGGCGGCAGTGCCGATCAATGACATTAAAACAGTGAACAAAATGGTGCGCTGATGCATGACTTTCCTTCAATGTAACTAAAAGTGAATACCAAATGATATTAATTCCTATTTGCTTATTATTAGTATTTATTAGTGATTGTCAATAATATTTTATGATTCTCTTTTAAATTATTTATTAAGCATTGTTTCAAAGGGGACAAAAATGGTCCCCAACACCGCATGAGACCGGTAATAGCAACGGATTTTGACAAGCATCAACTTTTGATGGATAAAAGGTCAAAAGTTGTAAATATTTGCCATTAATTTTGTAAACTAAGGTATACATATAGCTGATTTCGATAACAAAAAACATGAGGATAACTATGAAAAAATTACTCATCCGATTGGCGATTCTTGGTGCTGTCGGCGTCACCGCTGCGGTGGCTGGCTCTTTTATGATCATTAAAAGCCGCACCCATGACATTGACACATCCACACAAGCCACGAGCCCAGAACAACAACAAGCTTTAATCGCTCAGGGTGAATACATTGCACGGTTATCCGACTGCGCGGCGTGTCACACAGTGCCAGGTGGCACAGAATATGCCGGCGGTTTAGCGATGCAAACGCCATTTGGCGCCATCTATTCCACCAATATCACGCCAGATAAAGAGACAGGGATTGGCAATTACACATTGCAAGAGTTCGCCAATGCTGTCAAACATGGTGTGCGTAAAGATGGTGCGCCGCTCTATCCTGCGATGCCTTATGCCTCTTACACCATCATGCCCGACTCTGACATGGTGGCGATGTACGAATACTTTATGAATGCGGTGCCTGCTGTGAAGCAAGAAAATGCGCCCACAACTTTCCCTGCCATCATGAGCATGCGTTGGCCGGTGGCTTATTGGCAGATGCTTTTTGCACCCATCCGTGAATTTAAAGGCAACAGCGCATTAAGTGGCATTGAAAATCATGGGGCATACATTGTCGAAGGTCCGGGGCACTGCGGCGCTTGTCATACGCCACGCGGCATTGCGTACCAAGAAAAAGCCCTCACGAATGATTCAAGTGATCTCTTCTTATCCGGTGCACTCATTGATGGTTGGCGTGCAAAAAGTTTACGCGGTGAAGGTCAAGGCTTAAAAATTTGGTCTGAAGATGAAATCGTGGAATTCTTAAAAACAGGGCGCACAGATAAAGTGGCTGCCTTTGGTGCAATGGGCGATGTGGTTGAACACAGCTCGCAATATTGGACAGAACAAGATTTAAATGCTGTGGCCAGCTACTTGAAAACATTGTCCCCAGCGCCGGGTAAATCCTTAGAGTTAAAAACTCAACCCGATACCACCACTGACCTTCTCTTAACCGATACATTCAGAGCGCCGGGCGCCGTATTGTATATGGAACATTGTACAATTTGTCACCGCGTTGATGGTGAAGGTGTGCCACGCATTTTCCCTGCGTTGAACCAAAACACTGCCATCACGGCACAAAATGCACAATCGGTCATTCAAATCACCTTAGAAGGCGGCGTGATGCCAGCAACACCGGCAGATCGCATGGCATTTGGCATGCCCTCATTTGCACACTTAAGCGATGAAGAAGTGGCAACTGTCATCAACTTCATCCGCAACTCATGGAACAACGTATCCCCTGAAGTGAGCCCACAAGATGTGGCTGAGATTCGTCATTTCCTTGCCAATAAAGCCCCAAACATTTCCTCAGTGAAGGAGGATAAATAATGAAAAAACAACTCATTTTATCACTCAGCACCCTTGCCCTCTTCGTTGCGACTGCTTCAGCATCTGCGTATACACTAACGCCCGCTGATCCACAAAAATATCCAATGGTGAATGCAGAAGGTCAACCTTTACCCGATTATGTGGTGCCATCCGATTTAGACATTGAAAAAGAGCCAAATGCTGATCAAATCTTTTATGGTAAAGAGCTCTTAAACGCAACAAAACGCTTATTGCCTGACAATGTTGGCGCCATGATGAACTGTAACAGCTGCCACATTGATGAAGGTAAAGCAGAATATGGCGCGCCTTACTTAACTACGGTGCATCAGTATCCTAAAGTGATGCCACGTGCAGGTAAATTGGTCACCATCGAAGGGCGCATCAATGGTTGTTTCCAGCGCTCTATGAATGGTAAACCGCTAGATCCTGAATCGAAAGAGATGAAAGCCATGGTGGCTTACATGACATGGCTCAGCGCTTCTCAACCAGAAGGTGCAAAAGTTGAGATCATGAATGCAGGGCCGATTGATGAATCTTTAGTGCCTGATCCTGTCAATGGCGCACGCATCTATGCTGAACATTGTGCTTCTTGTCATGGCAATGATGGCGAAGGCTTAAAAGATAAACGCGGCAACATCATTTTCCCACCACTTTGGGGCGATGAATCCTTCAACATCGGCGCAGGGATGGCGCGCACTTATAAAGCCGCCGCTTTTGTGAAATACAATATGCCAATGGGCGTGAGCACGCACGGCGATTGGGGACAAGGCAATGGCGGTACATTGACCGACCAAGAAGCTGTGGATGTGGCTGAATTCTTCACCCATCAACCGCGCCCTGACTTTGCAGGCAAGGTCAATGACTGGCCAAATGGTAAAAAACCCAAAGATGCCCGTTATTAATCTTTAATTTAATCGCTAAGCCATTCTCTGAATGGCTTTATTTTTTGGAGATCATCTATAATACTAGGGACAACTCACCAAGACGGGTCACATCCATGAAAAAATTACTTTTACCGATTGTTTGCGCAGTGCTCCTCGCGGGCTGCCAATCCATTCCCAGCCACGAACTAACCGATGAAACCGCAGATCGCCTCTATCATAAAGGGATGCAAGCGCTTTCTCCCATCAATCGTGATGTGAATCCAAAACGCGCTAAAGCCTATTTTGAAGCCGCCAGCGAGAAAGGTTCAGCTGAGGCAAATAATGCCCTTGGGGTGATGTATGATCAAGGCATTGCCGTCAAACAGAATAAAGTGCGTGCGTTAAATTATTACAAAGCCGCAGCGGACATGGGCTTAGCAGCTGCGCAATACAATCTTGCGGTGCATTATTATGAAAATGATCCAAAAAATCCTGCGCTAATGTATTACCTCAATGAAGCATTGAAACAAAATAACAGCAGCGCACAACTCTTTTTAGGTCAAATTCAGCTCGAACAAGGGGATGTGAAAAAAGCGTATCGTAACCTTTCTAAAGCTGCGGCCCAAGAACAACCGGATGCTTTAATGCTGATCGCGATGATGAACAAAGAAGGCAAAGGCACGCCTAAAGATTCAGCAGCGGCACGCCATCATTTAATGCAAGCGACAGAGCTCGGTCAGCCGGATGCTGCCTTCATTTTAGGCTCCATGTATTTATATGGTGATGGCGCACCCAAAAATCCCGCTAAAGCATTGAAGTATTTTGAGAAAGCCGCTGAGCTTGGGCATACGAAGGCGCTAGTAAACTTAGCGATCATGCATGTGAAGGGCGAAGGCACTGAAATTGACCTCGAAAAAGCCGCAAAATTGTTCAAAATTGCAGCAGATCGCGGGGATGAGCAAGCTAAACTTGTGATGCTCTCTTTACAAAATAAAAAATAAATCATTGATATTTATTATTTTTATGGATATTACTCTAAAATGATTGCCGTCATGATTACCCATTAATTGACTACATTTTAAATACAAAATTATGGTCAAGTTTTTAAGTAAAGGCGGCAATTTTATTTAATTTCAAATGTTTAATAAATTTAACAGACCAATTATGTGTGATTTGACCTCAGAAAATGTTTAAAAAAATACATTTATTAACATTTCTCACAATAAAAAATTGACATTTATGCATATCCTGATAATATATCACTCGACATCTAGAAATTCTGGATGTTCTCCTCCATATCCTCCTTTGGTGGTTATTTTGCCGAAATTCAGTTTTCGGCTTTTTTTTGCCCAAAATTTACCCACCATGCGCCACATTAATTTGAGAATGAGAGTTGTTTCTCATTGATGTCATTAAGAATGGGCAAGCGATTTGGCGGAATCAAACATAAAATGCGAGTAATCATCATTACTAGACGATAATCATACGCAAATAAGTAATAATATTATCAATCACTTATACAAAAAGTACGCTATCAATTTTCTTGCAATCATGTATAATTATTGTGTGAATTAAATAAAACCTAAGGAGAATACTCATGAAAGGAAGCCAAAAAGTCATTGATTACTTAAACGTATTATTAGCCGGTGAATTGGCCGCGCGTGATCAATACTTTATTCACTCATCGATGTATGAAGAATGGGGTTATAAAAAATTGTATGAGCGCATTCATCACGAAATGCAAGATGAAACCGAACATGCGCAATTGATCATTGCACGTTTATTGTTGTTAGAAGCCACGCCAAACATGGTGCCTGAAAAAATCAACATTGGTTCCACCGTTGAAACCATGTTACAAAGCGATTTAGATCTTGAACTCAGCGTGCGTGACGCCCTCAAAAAAGGCATCAAATTGTGCGAAGAAGAGCAAGATTACGTAACGCGTGACATGCTTGTGGTGCAATTGAAAGACACCGAAGAAGATCATGCTCATTGGCTTGAAAAACAACTTCGCCTCATTAAAACGATCTCTTTACCGAACTATCTTCAAGATCAATTGAACGGTTAAGGAGGCGCTATGAAAGTTGACCGCGTGGTGATTCAACACTTAAACAAAGTGCTTGGCCAATACTTAATTTCCATCAACCAATACTTTTTGCATGGTCGCATTTTAAAGAATTGGGGCTTTGAGTCATTGGGCAAAACCATCTATAAAAAATCCATCGAAGACATGAAAGAGTCGGATGATTTGATCGAGCGCATTTTGCTCCTTGAAGGTTTACCAAATCTTCAAGATCTTGGCAAAATCCTCATCGGCGAAGATGTGCCAGAAGTATTAAACAGCGATTTAGCCTGTGAATACAATAAGCGCACAGTGCTTGTCGATGCCATCAAATTGTGTGAAGAGAAAGAAGATTATGTCTCTCGTGATTTGTTAGAGCATTTGCTTGAAGAGAGCGAAGAGTACATCGATTACCTTGAAACACAACAAGAGCTCCTCGCTGAATTAGGCTCAGAAAAATATCATCAATCCATCATTTAATGATGAGCATAAAAGCGCCGCACTGCGGCGTTTTTTTTCGCTATACAAATGCGTAACTTTAACCTATAAATGGTCTATTTAATTAGGATCATTCTGATGACAACGCGATGCGGCTGGTGCGGAAAAACACAATTATATCAAGACTATCATGACCATGAATGGGGCGAGCCGCTCTATGATGAACATGCCCTCTTTGAGCTCTTTATTTTAGAGACATTGCAAGCCGGCTTATCTTGGATCACTGTGCTCAATAAACGTGAAGCTTATCGCATGGCGCTCGATCAATTTGATGCAAAAACCATCGCCGCATATGATGACGCAAAATATGAATCGCTCATGCAAAATCCTGAGTTGATTAAAAATAAACTCAAAATGCGTGCCATCATTCACAATGCGCAATGTTATCTAAACTTAGTTGAACAACATGGCAGCTTTAGCGATTGGCTTTGGCGATATGTGGATCATCAACCGCAGCTTAATGGCTATGCAATGCTGACAGATGTACCAGTGAGTACGCCATTATCTGATCAAATCAGCCGTGATCTTAAAAAAATGGGCTTTAAATTTGTGGGCAGTGTGACGATTTATGCTTTCATGCAAGCGATGGGCATGGTCAATGATCACGTCAGTGAGTGCTTTAAATATCAAGCGCCGCGCCACACACAATGATCAACAATTGAGCTACAATAATGGCATCCATCACATCATTTTGAGGATTGATCCATGAAAAAACTTGCTCTCGCCCTTTTATGCCTAACGCCAATGAGCGCGATGGCGCAAGAACAATACAGCCTTGGCTTAGGTGTGGGCTATCAACAAAAACCGTATGTGGGTGACAATTCAAGCTGGGTACCTGTGCCCCACTTTGAATATCAAAATGGCCGCTTTTTCATCAAAGGATTAAAGGCAGGTTTATTCATTGTGGATACGCCCACAACGAAAGTGGACACCCATTTACGTTATCAATCCCTAAACTTTAAGCCAAAAGATTCAGAAGGTGCATTGCGTGATCTCAATCGCCGTAAATCCACCATTGAGCTCGGTGTGGGCGCAATGCACATTTTCCCTAGCCAATTTTTCGTGAGTGCAGACATTGATGCAGATATTTTAGGGCGCAGCAAAGGCGTCAATATTGATGCAGGCGGTGGGATCATCCATAATTTTAATGATCACTTTAAAGTGATTCCGAAAGTGGGTGGCATTTGGTCAAGTAAAAAGCACAATGATTATTATTATGGCGTCTCCCGTGAAGAATCCGCGCGTTCGGGCGTCACTGAATACAATCCTGACAGCAGCTTTACACCTTATGTGGGTGTTGGCACGGTGATTGATGCGACAGACAATCTCCATCTTTTTGGTGGCGTGCAGGTGAAATTCTTACCCAGTGAAGTCAAAAATAGCCCCATGACCAATCGCTCTGCCCTCTCTAGCTTCGCCCTTGGCATTAACTATAACTTTTAATTGTTGATCATGAATGAAAATCAAAACAACACACACAATCGCAGCGGTTTACACTACTTTACGGAAGGTTGGCGCTTAATGCTCCATCCTGGATTAAAGCGCTATGTCTTTTTGCCCATTTTGGTGAATATCCTCATCATTGGTGGCGCATTCTATGGCATCTATACGCAATTGAGCAGCTGGATGAACGGGATCATGAGTTATGTCCCAAGTTGGCTACAATGGCTGAGCTACCTCATTTGGCCGATTGCTCTATTGTCGATTGTGGTGTTTTTTGGTTACTTCTTTAGCACCCTTGCGAACATCATTGCAGCCCCCTTTAACTCAATGCTTGCGGCGAAAGTTGAGATCATGCTCACAGGACATACGCCAAGCGATGATTCATGGATGAGTTTAGCCAAAGATGTCGGGCGATCCCTTCAACGCGAGATGCAAAACTTGGCTTATTATCTGCCGCGCCTGATTGGCATTTTATTGCTCTTTTTAGTGCCTGTGATTGGCACCTTCATCGCGCCGATTGTGCTGTTTGCCTTTAACGCATGGATGATGGCGATTCAATATAATGATTACAGCTTTGACAACAACAAAGTGAGTTTTCCCACCATGCGCGCCCGCTTAATGCAGGATCGCACGGATAATTTCATCTTTGGCGCGTTGGTGAATTTAGTGACCATGATTCCCATCATCAATCTCTTCATCATGCCGGCTGCGGTTTGTGGTGGCACCTTACAATGGGTTGAAAAATATCGCCGCGATTTCGTCAAATAAATTTGGTTTTACGTAGCCTTTGTGGAACAATAGAGCCATTAAATTTATTCAAGGTTTACATTATGATTGACAATGACGGCTACCGCGCGAACGTTGGCATCATCTTGTGTAATCGGGACAAAAAACTTTTTTGGGGTCATAGAATAGGGCATTTAGATTCATGGCAATTTCCTCAAGGTGGGATCGATGATAACGAAACTCCCGAAGAGGCAATGTATCGAGAATTGAAGGAAGAGGTAGGTCTCTCTTCTGATGATGTAAAAATTTTAGGAAAAACTAAAAGCTGGTTAAGGTACCGTTTACCACAACGACTGATTCGCAAAAATAACTCTCCGCGCTGTATTGGACAAAAACAGATCTGGTTTCTGTTAGAACTGACGGCGGATGAAGATGCCATTGATTTGGCATTTTTTGACACGCCAGAGTTTGACCATTGGAAATGGGTGGAATATTGGCACCCCATCAATGAAGTCATTTATTTTAAGCGTAAAGTTTACAATCGTGCCCTCGTTGAGTTAGCGCCCGCGCTCTTTAAAGGCATGCCGATTCCTGAAAAGCCTCTGTATGAGAAGCGTTCAGAGTTTCGACCGAAGCAACGCGTTCGCCGCTCTCTCTTTCGCATGAGAAGCAGAAGCTAATTTGATCACTAAACCTATGCAATGCATGGGTTTTTTTATATGCCCTTGCCTGCAATATTGCTACACTGTATCCATTCAGCTTCAACCATAAAATATAAGGAGTGACCATGACTCATCGCGCCATTGTGATTGATAAAAACCCTGATTATACCGCCACACTCATGACATTAGAGGATGATGCCTTGCCAGAAGGCGATGTGGCAGTGGATGTATTGGCATCGACCCTCAATTATAAAGATGCCCTAGCCATCACCAATCGTAGCCCGGTGGTGCGTACATTTCCTTTAGCACCTGGCATTGATTTAGTGGGTAAAGTGACAACCAGCCACTCAAGCCGTTTTCAATCAGGTGATTTAGTCTTGCTCAATGGCTTTGGCGTGGGCGAATTGTATTCAGGCGGATTTTCAGAAAAAGCCGTTTTAAAGTCTGAATGGCTCATTCCCTTACCGGCTAAATTCAGTGCCATTGATGCCATGACGATTGGCACCGCAGGCTATACCGCCATGCTCTCCATCATTGCACTTGAACAACATGGCATTAAACCTGAATCTGGGAAAATTTTGGTGACCGGCGCAACCGGTGGCGTTGGCAGCTTTGCCGTCTATTTATTGGCAAAATTGGGTTATCACGTCATTGCAGTGACGGGTAAAGAGCGTGCGCATGATTATTTATATGCCCTTGGCGCAAAAGAAATGATTGCACGTTCAGAGCTCAGTGAGCCCGGTAAACCCCTTCAAAAAATGCGTTGGATGGGTGCTGTTGATACTGTGGGCAGCCATACATTGGTCAATGTGCTTGCCGGTACAGAATATGGCGGCTGCGTTGCCGCGTGCGGCTTAGCCCAAGGCTATGATCTCCCTGGAACAGTGATGCCTTTTATTCTTCGCAATGTCACCCTTCGCGGCATTGACAGCGTCATGCGTCCATTGCCCGATCGCATTGAAGCCTGGGATCACTTAGCGACATTGATTCAGCCCGGTGCCCTTGAGCACATTCGCACCCTCATCAGTCTTGATGACGTCATAGATGCTGCGCATGAACTCATCGATGGGAAAATCACAGGCCGCCTTGTGGTGGATTTATCCCGCTAATAAAAAAGCCCTGATCAATACTCAGGGCTTTTTGACATCGTTTGATCAAGCTTACAAGGTGCAGGCGCCGCCTGCGCAGCCTTTATCTTCCACTTCTTCATATGCATGTTTTTTTGTGCTTTCGATCGTGATGCGATCATTGGCACAAAAAATGCAATCATCTCCTGATTGCGCATTAAAGTAAGCTTCCATCAACTCTTTCTCACACGTATGACATTTTTTCATCGCTTGCCTCGATCACTCAAATGATTAGAAAAAATAGATTATACGCGCTCTAAAATTTTCAGCACGCAATAAAAAAGCCGAAATCACTTCGGCTTTTTTAACTCATTCAATTGAATGGATTATTCAGCAGCTGCATCTACGTCTTTCATGGTTAAGCGAATGCGGCCTTGTTTATCAATTTCCAAGACCTTAACGCGAACCACTTGACCAACTTGAACGTAATCAGAAACGTTTTGAATGCGCTCTTCAGAAGGGATTTGTGACACGTGAACCATACCATCGCGGCCTGGCATCAAGTTGACAAATGCACCAAAGTCCATGATGCGCACAACAGGTGCTTCATACACTGTACCGACTTCGATGTCAGCGGTAATTTCTTCAATGCGTTTTCTTGCTTCTGCTGCTTGATCCGCATTTGATGCTGCAATTTTGATGGTACCATCATCTTCGATTTCAATCACAGCGCCTGTTTCTTCAGTGATGCCACGAATCGTTACGCCACCTTTACCAATGACATCACGGATTTTATCTGGGTTGATGCGGAACACTGTGAAGCGTGGCGCAAATTCAGAGATTTCAGGACGCGCAGTGTTCAACGTTGCACTCATTTCATCAATGATGTGTAAACGCGCAACTTTGGCTTGTGCCAATGCTTGTTCCATGATTTCTTTCGTAATACCTGTGATTTTGATGTCCATTTGAAGGGCAGAAATACCATCCGTTGTACCTGCCACTTTAAAGTCCATGTCACCTAAGTGATCTTCATCACCTAAGATGTCTGTTAAGACAGCAAAGCGTTCACCTTCTTTGATCAAACCCATTGCAATACCTGCCACTGGCGCTTTTAAAGGAACACCGGCATCCATCAAGGATAAAGATGCACCGCACACAGAAGCCATAGAGCTTGAACCGTTTGATTCAGTGATTTCTGACACAACACGCACTGTGTATGGATATTCATCCATGCTTGGCAATACCGCTTGTACGCCACGTTTTGCTAAACGACCATGACCAATTTCACGACGCTTAGGTGAACCAACCATACCCGTTTCGCCCACAGAATATGGAGGGAAGTTGTAATGGAACAAGAATTTATCTTTGTATTCGCCATCTAATGCATCGATGATTTGCGCATCGCGGTCTGTGCCTAATGTGGTCACAACCAATGCTTGTGTTTCACCACGTGTGAACAATGCAGAACCATGTGTGCGTGGTAAAACGCCAACGCGTGAATTGATTGGGCGAACCGTTGTAGTATCACGGCCATCAATGCGTGGTTTACCATCTAAGATGTGGTCACGCACTAAACGATAGCTCATTTCATCAATCACAGCATTGATGGCATCTTTTGTGTAGCCATTGTCTTCTGTGATCAAAGTTTCAACAGCTTCTGCTTTCAATGCATCGATTGCAGCATAGCGATCTGCTTTCACAGAGATGCTGTAAGCTGCTTCTAATTTATCAGCTGCAAATGCTTTCACTGCTGCTTCTAATTCAGCGTCTTTTTCAACCGTTTGATATTCAAATGTTGTCACGCCCACTTCTGCACACAATGCGTTGATGTTTTCAATCACCACTTGCATTGCATCGTGACCGAACATTACAGCGCCAAGCATCACATCTTCGCTCAACAATTCTGCTTCTGATTCAACCATCAATACAGCATCTTTCGTACCTGCAACCACTAAATCTAATTTAGATGTTGCCAATTGTTCTTTCGATGGGTTTAAGAGGTATTCGCCATTTTCATAGCCAACACGTGCAGCACCTAATGGACCTGCAAATGGTAAACCTGCCAAAGAAACCGCAGCAGAAGCACCGATCATCGCAGGGATGTCAGGATTCACTTCAGGGTTGATGGAAACAACCGTTGCGATCACTTGTGTTTCGTTCGTAAAACCTTCAGCAAATAAAGGACGAAGTGGACGGTCGATCAAACGTGCGATCAATGTTTCACCTTCGGAAGGACGACCTTCGCGGCGGAAGAAGCCGCCCGGGATTTTACCCGCGGCATACGTACGTTCTTGGTAGTTCACAGTGAGTGGGAAAAAGTCACGCGATGGATCAAACTTAGTGGATGCCACACATGTGACAAACACAACCGTGCCCTCAACATCGACTTTAACCGCCGCATTTGCTTGACGAGCCATTTCGCCAACTTCTAATACAACCTTTTGGTTGCCATACATAAATTCTTTTTGAATTGCTTTTAATTCCATAATTACCTCAAAATTAAACATTTGCGGTAAAAGCTTTTGATCCAAGGGAGCTGACAAAACATTTTCACTAAAACGCTTTATCAGAACCCTTCAAAACACTTTTACCAATGACAAAAGCCCTCACAGCACAACTGCAAGGGCTCGCTAAACTACATAATCATCTGCATCATGTGTGTGCTGATTAACGACGTAATTGTAAACGCTCAATCAAAGTTTGATAACGCGCTAAATCTTTACGTTTTAAGTAGTCTAACAACTTACGACGTTGGTTAACCATTTGTAATAAACCACGACGTGAGTGATGATCTTTTTTGTGTTCATCAAAGTGAGCACGAAGCGCATTGATGTTGTTTGTTAAAAGCGCAACTTGTACTTCAGGAGAACCTGTATCGTTTTCGCCGCGAGCAAATTCAGCAACAATGGCTGCTTTTTTTTCAGTTGTTAACATAAAAAATAAAACTCCAAATAAAATTAATTGTTGTCAATGGCGATGACAGCATAATTGTGGGTGATTATACCGAGAAATTTACCAAAACAAAAGTTTAATCTACTTTTTTCAGGCGATCCCCGATGTTAATCCCCAATCGTGCGCGCTCGCCTTTCCCGATCTCTAAAACATATTGCCCAGGGGCTTTTGATGGATAAGAGGGACAAGGATCCTCAAGACACGGAACGGCTTCAGCATAATCGACGAGCACGCCTTCATTGTCAAAATAGAGAATGTCTAAAGGGATTTTTGTGTTCTTCATCCAAAAGCTCAACGGCTGCATTTTATCAAACACAAACAGCATCCCTTGATTTTCCGGAAGAATATAGCGATGCATCAAGCCATACGCCTGGGCGCGCGGCTTTGTTGCCAATTCCACACGAATGGGCTGATCATTGATGGTGACGGTTGCCAATGCTAAGTGCGATTGCGGATGCACTTCATCGAGCGGCTGCCAAAAACTTTGTGCCATCGCGCTTGGCAGCAATGCCATTGCCCCAAGCAATGGCATCACCGTTTTAAAGATACGCTTAGTGATCATGATCGCACTCATCATCACAATCATGGTCGTGATCATCACCATCAAAGAAAGCGAGTAAACCTTGATTCACTAAATCCACAATGAATTCTGCCGCCACTTCATCACGCAAGAATTGCTTCATTTTGCCGGGGCTGTATTGACGGTTTTCACATAAGAATTGCACCAATTTGGTGTATTTTTTATCCAATGCAAAGCACTCGCCATTGGCATAGAGCACCACATCATCCAATGTTTCACGGAAATAAAAGGCAACACTTGGCACGCGCTCAATGTCTGCACCATCTTCTAATAAGCCTAACACTTCATCTGCGCTGAATTCTTCTTCAAGTATTTCAGGCTCCTGCCCTTCTTTGCTCTCGCTCATAAAGCGCCCAAACCAATCAGCCACTAGATCACGATTGTGATGCAAACCCTCTTCGATCACTTTCATCACGCGATCAATGTCATCATCATTGAGCTCCGCTGAGAATTCACGCGGTGCTAAATCAGGATCAGAATAACGGGCATCTGCTGCTGTAAATTGTACGATGTCTTCCACAAAATCATGGATCATTTCACGGTGTTTAGGCGCACGAAAACCCACGGACCATGTCATGCTCTCGCCAATCGCCACACCAAAGTGACCGATGCGTGGCGGCAAATACAATAAATCGCCAGGTTCAACAATCCACTCTTCGCTGACGTTAAAGTTTTCAATCAAACGAATGGGTAAACCTTCCACAAAGTCGTTTTCAGACACTTCATCATAACTGATCTGCCAGCGTTTTTTACCCATCCCTTGGATTAAAAACACATCATAATCATCCCAATGCGCGCCCACCGTGCCTTGATCCACCGCATAGCTCACTTGAACGTCATCTAAACGCCATTCAGGAATGAATTTAAATGGGTCACTCAAGACACGCATTTGTGGCATAAATTTTTCCACATCATTGACGAGCAATACCCATTTTGTATCCGGTAAATTGGCAAAATCTTTTTCTGCAAACGGGCCACATTTTAATTCCCAGTTGCGCTCTTCAAACACAAAGCGCGAGGGTACGCCCTCTTCACAGCTTAAACCGGCCACTTCATCAGCCGTCATTGGGTCCATAAAATCTTGAAATGCATTTTTCACAAACAATGGTTTTTTTTGCCAATATTCTGCTAAAAATTGCTCAATTGTGAGTCCGCCTAAAAAACGGACGGGCTTATTTGCCTTCATCATAAAAACATATCCTTTTTCGCTTTCTGATCCGAAATATAATTGTTCACCTCTTCCATCGAAGCAAGTGGCAAATAGAAATAAAAGAGCGTGCCGACATTCTCTTGCGACTCATAATGAATCGTGCCGCGCATGCGCTCAATGAATGCTTTAGAAATGCTTAAGCCTAGCCCGGTTCCTTTTGAACGATGCTTTGCATCATCGGCTTGGGCAAACTTCATAAAGACTTTATCTGAAAAACTGTCAGGAATCCCGACGCCATAATCCTCAACATCCACTCGCACGCGTTTGCCATCTAGCATCACACGCACATCAACACGGCTGTCTGGCTTTGAGAATTTCGCGGCATTCGATAAAAGGTTACTCATGATCTGTGCTAAGCGATCTGAATCGCCCATCACATAAATGGGATACGAGGGCAAGTGCCCAACAATCGTCACCCCTAAATTTTGTGCATACAACTCATTGACCTCAATCGATTGGCGCACTACGCTCACAATATCGATGGTTTTGAGATGAAAATCAAGGGTACCGAGCTGAATCTTCTGAATGTCTAAGATATCATTGACCAGACTCAATAACCGGTCACTGTTGCGCGATGCCAATTCCAATAATTTTTGAGCCTTTTGAGGAATCTCACCGGCAATCCCACTGTTCATTAAACCTAATGAACCTTTAATAGAGGTGATCGGTGTGCGAAGCTCATGCGACACCGTTGCCACAAACTCTTGAGTGATGAATTCTGCACGTTTTTGATCACTGATGTCACGAATGATGCAGGCAAAATTCACCTCACGCTCAGAAGATGCGCTCAAACGGGACAATAAAAGCGACGTCGGAATGCCATTAAAGCGCGGATTGCTTGATGCTAACACACATTCGACCTGCGTCGAATCATTGACATCCATTAGGGTTTTAAACAGCTCTCGCGTGCTGATTTTACCGCCACCATGGGCAATGTCGAACTGAAAGTATTGATCCAAGCTTTTTGCATTCTCAACGCTGTCTAAATCAAAAAAATCCAGCGCCGTCACATTCGCGGTGATGAGCTCACCATGTTGATCTGTGGAAACAATGCCAATTTGTAAACCATCGAGCAAAGCTTTGAGCTGCTCTTCACTGTTACGCAAATCCGCCCAAATTTTCTCTTTCTCATTCATCTCTTGGGCTAAACGTAGGTTTGAGATCACCAATTTTTTGGTGCGGTCAGCAACGTTTAAGTTCAGCGTACGGTTTGCCTCTTTTAAGCTCAAATGAATGCGCACAATGGTGTAGACAAAAATCACACTGATCATGGCAAATGAGAGCGCAATCGGTGAATACCAATAATCATAAAAATAAAACAGCAAGAAAGTCACAGCGGTTAAAAAACCGATGTACAGCAGTAACAGCGCCACCGTCATCACGGGCGTTGCAAAAATCGACACAATCGTCATGCCCACAACAGAGCTCACCATTGCCAAGGTATTAAACGCTGTGCCAGCATATTCCGTCACCGCATGGGTGCGAAGTGCCTCAAAAATTGAGGCCTGAATCTCAACCCCTGTTTTAAATGTACTGTTTTTTAACGATGAACTGCGCATGCGCTCGCCAATGCCAGAGGCACTGACCCCCACAAACACCACTTTATCTTTAAATTCAGACGGCGCAATTTTCCCCATAAATACATCAGAAAATGAGTAGATCGGATAATTGCGATCCAATGAATAGACAAAACGGATGGGATCTTCTAATTCATCACGATAAAGATGTTGTGCGGTGGGCAAGCGATCATCTTTTTGTGCCAAAACATCTAAAATGGCAAATGAGAAACTTCGCATCCCATCTAAATAGGGATCAATCGACCGCACAATCCCATCGCCATCAATATTGACATCCACATGCCCAAAGTGCGCCACATCGTTAAAAGGAATCACGCCATCTGAGGATAAAAACAGCGGCTTTGGCAACACCACTGCCCCATGCTGCTCAATGGCTTTAGATAGCAAGGCATCGCCTGAACTGCTTTCGGTGAACAAAATATCATAGGCGATCACTTTTGCACCCATTTTGGTGAGCTCACGAATGAGCCCGGCATGATATGCCCTTGGCCATGGCCAAATTTTTTCAAGCGTGCGAATGCTTTTATCATCGATGACAATCATCACAATGTCACTCTCTGTACTCAGAGCTTGTGATTTTTTATCGATGAAATAGTCGTAGAGTGAATACGATAAATTACTGGTGACGGCGGAGGATTTAAAAAAGAAAAACATCCCCGTCATTGAGAGCATCAAAATGACGGCGATGATGATCAGTCTAAATCGCCCTGTGGTTTGGCCATTTTGGCCATTAACCAACGATTTGGGCCTCATCATTTTGTCGACCGATGCGCACAACGTTTTCAAGTTTTTTCAGGTTACGGAAAACATTGGCTAAAAATTGACGATCCGACACATGAATCACCATCCATAAACGGCTGTAACCTTCATTGATGGTTTGCGAACGCAGATCATTGATATTGATCTCCATATTCATCAATTCATTGGTGATCTGGGCGATCACACCGCGGCGGTTACGAATGATGAAAGAGAGTTGAACAGGGAAAATGCCTTTTTCTTGATGCTTCCATGCCAATGGATAACAGCGTTCCGGATGTTTAGTGGCCGCCTCAATGGCATTTCGGCACTCAATGCGGTGCACCTCTAACTCTCCTAAACGGGGCTGCCAATAGCCCACAATGTTGTCGCCAGGAATTGGGTAACAACACTCTGCAAAGACTGTTTTCTTCCCTTGCGCCCCTTCGATGGTTTGCGCATTGTCTGTGGTGTGATGCGAGTGTCGATACTCTTGCGTCACATCTAAGCCATGCGCTTCTAAGCGATTGATGATAAATGATGCAGGACGTTTGCCTGAACCAATTTCAGCATACATGTCTTGCACAGACTCAATGCGTAGCTCTTTGGCCAACTTATTGAGAATCTCTTCAGAGAGTTTCGCCACCGGTATATTTTTCTGCTTCATGGCGTTTTCAAGAAGATTTTCCCCGATCACCACGGCATCTTCATAACTCAATTTACTCAAGTAACTGCGAATGGCAGAACGTGCTTTAGCTGTGCGCACGAACTCTAACCACATAGGATTAGGCTGTGCACTTTGGGAGGTTTGAATCTCCACCGTTTGCCCTGTCACCAAAACTTGTGCAACCGGTGCAAATTTCGCATCAATTTTTGTCGAGATGCAGTGATTGCCAATGTCCGAGTGAATGGCATAGGCAAAGTCCACCGCTGTACTGCCTTTTGGCAATTCAATGATGCGACCATTTGGGGTGAAGACATAAATTTCTGATGGGAAGAGATCTTCCTTCATCGACGCCATGAACTCCTCAGAGGAGAGCATGCTGTTTTGTAATTCTGTGACAGAATCTAACCATTCGCGCGTTTTATTTTTCGTGTAATTTTGCTCGCGATACACTTCACCATAACGCCAATGGGCAGCGGCGCCCGCCTCTGCGATGATGTGCATCTCTTTGGTGCGAATCTGTACTTCAACAGGCAACATATTTGCCCCAAACACCACGGTGTGTAAGCTTTGATAACCATTGACCTTAGGGATGGCAATGAAATCTTTAAAGCGACCAATGATGGGTTTATTGAGGCTGTGAACAATCCCTAACACGCGATAACATTCATCCACACTATTGACGATGACGCGAATGGAGAAGATGTCCGACAGTTGCGACAATGAGCCGCGTTTTTTGAGTTTACGATACAAGCTCCATGCATGCTTTTCACGGATTGCAATGCGGGCAGAAATACCAACGCTTGAGACTTTTTCCTGAATGGCATCACGAATGGCTTGTAATGTTGGGCCTTGCGAGATGCGTTTTTTATTCACAAACTCTAACAACACACGATGGCGCATCGGATAGATGTTCTCAAAACAGAGGTTTTCAAGCTCCGTTTGTAAGGCAAACATCCCTAAGCGTGCCGCAATCGGCGTGTAAATGTCTAAGGTATCTTTTGCAATGCGACGCTTTTTATAAGGTGCTAAAGCCCCAAGGGTGCGCATATTATGCAAGCGATCGGCCAATTTAACCATAATGACGCGAAGGTCTTTGGTCATCGCTAAAATCATTTTGCGGAAGTTTTCAGCTTTTGCTTCTAACTTTGAGCTGAAACGGATCTTCGTTAATTTACTGACGCCATCAACAATGATGGCCGTTTCGCGGCCAAACTTTTGCGCGATCTCTTCAAACGTGATGTCCGTATCTTCAATCACATCGTGCAGCACAGCGCCCACGATGGAGTCCACATCAAGTTGCACCAATGTTAAGATCAGTGCAACTTCGATGGGATGGAAAATATAGGGTTCGCCAGAACTCCTCGATTGTCCTTGATGCGCCCACGCACCGAAAAAGCAAGCCTCTTTAACCAAAGCGACTTCTGCTTTAGTCATATAACGGCTAACGCATAACTCTAACTCTGCAACTTTGGCAAAAAATGCCTCGTTCCAAAGTGCCATTTCTTCAGGTAGCTTAATCGGTTCCATGTTCACATCCACATTCAATTAAAATTCGAATGCTGTTTCTGGTTTGAAGCTTTCAACGATGACGGGTTTTGGCTTCACATTCAATTTTTTAATCTCATCAATCGTAATGAGTTCTTCGGCAATTTCACGCAACGCTTGAACCGTCACTTTTTCAGTGGAAGGTGGCAATTTTGTTTCTGCACCTAACGCTAACTGATGCGCGCGACGAGAGGCTAACAACACCAATTGGAAACGGTTTTCTACTTTGTCTAAACAATCTTCTACGGTCACACGTGCCATAAACTAAAACTCCTAATATTCTTACAAAAATAACTACATCAATAATAACCAAAATATCGGTTCAGCGTACTGAAATCTTATTGCTCAAGCAAAGAGCTAATCAATAATTTGTGACGCTCTTTTTGTGGGGCTGTTTTTAAACGCTCTGCCATAATGATAGAACGTAAATTTGCCAATGCGAGATCAAAGTCATCATTCACCACTAAATAATCAAAATCTTTATAGTGACTGATCTGATTGCTCGCATCCTTCATGCGATTTTCCACCACTGCAATGCTGTCTTCATTGCGAGCAAATAAACGGGCGCGCAGCGTTTCTAAAGACGGCGGCAAAATGAAAATGCTGATCGCTTCCGGATGGCTGATGCGCACTTGCTCAGCGCCTTGCCAATCGATCACGAGCACCACATCCATACCGTGTCTGAGTTTGCTTTTCACCTCTTTCCAAGAAGTGCCGTATTGTGCATTGAACACACGCGCTGTTTCCACAAAGCCGCCTTCTGCTTTTAAGGCTTCAAAGGCTTCATCGGTCACAAAGTGGTAATGCATCCCATCTTTTTCGTTCGGTCTTGCTGCACGAGTGGTATGGGTCACAACACGACAAATATCAGGTGTACATTCAAGTAATTGGCTCACCAATGTTGTTTTACCGCCACCCGATGGCGACGAAATAACATAGAGATTGCCCAAAAACTTTTCGCGCTCACACATTTTTTTCACTCACTTTTATTTGTCTTTTAAGGGGGTGTCATTATACAAAATTTACCTTTCCTTTGTCTGATTAAAACACTGTTATACATACAAGTTGCCACGGATTCACCTTGATTTCGGCCTAAATCTGCGTAAAATAAACAAAGCACAATATTGTCAACTTCATATTCAATGAGGATTTTATGTTTAAAAAAGTACTGGCTGCATCATTATTAACATCATCACTTCTAGTGGCAGCAAATGCTCAACAAGGTCCCGACTCCATCTATAAAAAGAAACATCAAGATTGGACAGTTGAATGCTTTGCGGCACCTAACAATGCAAAAGAGTGCCAAATGTTTCAACAAATCACCATGGTGGCACCTGCGGACGCAAAATTACCCAAAGATCAACAACGCCAAGTGCCGATTTTAAGAACATCTGTGACATTGTTTGACAAACAACCTGTGATGATCTTTGCTGCACCTTTAGACGTTCAATTGAGCGAAGGTTTACAATTGCGTTTAAACAGCAACAACAACGATGGCAAAATCTTCATCACAGTCAAAGGTCAAGATGACGCAGGTAAAGCGAAAGACATCGATACAGACATCGCACAAATCAACTTTGAGCGCTGCTCTACGTTTGGTTGTATCGCAGCCTTACCGATGGATGTGGATGTGAGCGGTAAATTGATGAGCAAATTCCAAAAAGGTACCAATCTTTTTGTGAACTTCACTTTTGATTCTAATGCTGATAAAAACAGCCCTGCGCACATCAAAGCACAAGTGCCATTAAAAGGCTTCACTGCAGCTTATGATGATTTATTAGAACAATCTAAATAATTTTCAATCTGCTTTAAGAAAACCTGATCAACCTTGATCAGGTTTTTTTATGCCTTCAGTAATTTATTGATGACATAACCTGCCATCATCATGCCCATTGTGGCTGTCATCGTCACAATCGATCCGTAACCGGCACAATTTAAACCACCGCTGCCTTTGTGGCTGCCCTGCATGTTTTCTGTGGAAAACACCACTGGCACACCAAATTTTGCACCATTTTTCCCAAGTCCATGCTGCTTTTTAAGGTTCGCCTTTAAACTTGCACACAAAGGATCATGATACGTTTTTGATAAATCATCAATCATAAACGATTGCGCATCGATTTTACCACCGGCAGCACCACTGACAATGATCTTCAATTTACGGCGCTTTGCCCAGGCAATCAGCGCTGCTTTGACTTTTACGCTGTCAATGGCATCCACAATCCATGTGCGTTCTGTCGTCAAATGCCCAAGCAGTGCATCCATATTTTCTTCAGATAAAAAATCATCGATCAACGTCACGTTGCAATTTCGATTGATTTCTAAAATGCGATCGGCCATCACACCAATTTTTGATTCGCCAAGGGTTGAGCTCATCGCCGGCAATTGTCGATTGATGTTGCTTTCTGCCACCACATCTAAATCAATCAATGTCAAATGCCCAATCCCTGAGCGTGCCAATGCTTCCACGCACCAAGAGCCGACACCGCCAACGCCAATGACCACCACATGACACTGAGCCAATTGCGCCATGGCATCGGTTTGATATAAACGATCTAATCCTGAAAAACGACGCTCTAAATCCACGGTTAAATTGTCCCCATAAAAAAAGCACTAACTCAATTAGTGCTTTGATTCATTGATTTGCACTAATACTGTTTTAACTCAAACTTCGCCTCGCCGCGAATGTCATCGCGCGTCACCGCTCGATTTTCACCCATACGAATGCGAAGAGAAACGTTATTTTTCGAGTCAGCGTTGTTGATCGCTTCTTCCGCCGAGATCAATCCCTCTCGATACAACTCATACAATGCCTGATCAAAAGTACGCATGCCCGTTGTACCGCCATTTTCCATGGCTTCTGGCACAGTGTCTAACTTCCCTTTCATGATGAGCTCTTGCACATAAGGCGTATTAAGCATCACTTCAACGGCGGGCACCAATTTGCCATCTAAACCTTTGACCAAACGCTGAGAAACAATCGCTTTAATGTTTAACGACAGATCCACCAATAACTGCGCGCGGGCAGATTCAGGGAAAAAGTTCACGATACGGTCAAGCGCACCCACAGCATTGTTCGCATGCAATGTGGTTAAACATAAGTGACCGGTAATGGAGAAGTTGATCACCGCTTTCATGATCTCAGTGCTGCGCACTTCCCCCACTAAAATCACATCGGGCGCTTCACGCATCGCAGATTGCAACGCATTTTCGTAACTGTGGGTATCTAAACCCACTTCACGCTGCCCAATGATGGATTTTTTGTGTTGATACACAAATTCAATCGGATCTTCCACCGTTAAGATGTGCCCGGGTGAATGAGACGCACGATAATCAATCATGGAGGCTAAGCTTGTGGATTTACCACTCCCCGTTGAGCCCACCACCAACACCAAACCGCGTTTTTCCATGATGATCTGTTTAAAGACCTCAGGCACACGCAGATCTTCCATTTTCGGAATCACAGATTTGATGTAACGAATCACCATGCCATATTCGCCGCGCTGCTTGAAGATATTGACACGAAAACGTGACCCATCTTCTAACTTAATGGCAAAGTTCAACTCTAATTGATGTACGAACTCTTCAGCTTGTGCCTCACTGAGCAGACCAAAAATGGCTGCTTTAACCGTTTCAGCCGACAACACATCACGGCTTAACGGGTGCACCACACCACTGAGTTTGACGCACACTGGGGCATTCGGATACATAAATAAATCCGAACCATTCTTTTGCACCATAAAGCGCAGAAAAGGCGAAATATCCATGATTACTCTCTCATCTCTTATGTTGTTATGATCGATTAATGATAATCGATTCTCACTTTTTCAGCGACTTTATCTAAGATGCCATTGATGAATTTATAGCTTTGGTTTGCACCAAATTTTTTCGCTAAATTCACCGATTCATTGATCACCACTTTGTAAGGAATTTCAGGGTGCTCTAACAATTCAAAGCCACCTAACCACAATACCGCGCGCTCAACTAAATCTAATTGTTCAATCGGGCGATCGAGTAATGGTGTGATGAGTTCATTCACTTGGCCTTGTGTGCGAATCGAGCCGCGCAACAAGTTAGAGAATGCTTCTGTATTTGCTTTCACAAATTCAGGGTTTTCTGCAAAGCTGCGCTCGATTTGATCAACCTGCGTTTGCGACACTTGCCATTCATATAAGCCTTGTAATGCAAAGCGTCTTGCCCACATCATGCGCTCAAATTCACGTTTATTTGACATACTATTTCCTCATAAACAATAAAAGCATCTATGAATAGATGCTTTTATTAAACATTATTAATTTAAGAATTACTCTGCACTGATGAAGAGTTCGGTGCCTTCATGTTCGCGTTCTTTCTCTAAGCGACGCTCATCATGATAGGCTAAACCTGTACCAGCAGGGATCAAACGACCCACAATAACGTTCTCTTTCAAGCCACGTAATTCATCACGTAAACCGCGAACAGATGCTTCTGTCAATACGCGTGTGGTTTCTTGGAACGATGCCGCTGAAATGAAGCTTTCAGTTGCCAATGATGCTTTTGTGATACCTAATAATACAGGTTCATAAGTCGCTGGCACTTTGCCTTCTTTGATCAAGCGTGCATTTTCACGAAGCAATTGAGTTTTCTCAACTTGTTCACCTTTGATGAACTCAGAATCGTTCGCTTCCACGATTTCCACTTTACGAAGCATTTGACGCACGATCACTTCAATGTGTTTATCAGAGATCTTAACACCTTGTAAACGGTAAACGTCTTGGATTTCTTTCACTAAGTAAGCTGCCAACTCTTTCACACCTAAGAGGCGTAAAATGTCGTGTGAACTCATTTCACCATCGACGATGATTTCACCTTTCTCAACGCTTTCACCTTCGAATACGTTGATGTGACGCCATTTAGGAATCAAGGCTTCATACGTCTGACCTTCACGATCCGTGATGATTAAACGCTGCTTACCTTTAGTTTCCTTACCAAAGCTCACGATGCCTGAGATTTCTGCAAGGATTGCAGCTTCTTTCGGACGACGCGCTTCAAATAAGTCAGCAACGCGTGGCAAACCACCCGTGATGTCGCGTGTTTTTGAAGATTCTTGTGGAATACGTGCTAATACGTCACCTAATGATACCGGTGCATTGTCAGACAAGGAGATGATCGCACCCGCTGGCAATGTGTAGATTGCAGCAATGTCCGTACCTGGCAATGTTAATGGATCACCATTGGCATCCACAACATGAATCGCAGGACGCTTATCTTTACCAGAAGAGCCACGAGATTTAGAATCTAACACGATCAAATGCGTTAAACCTGTAATTTCATCTGTTTGTTTCTGAACGTTGATGCCTTCATCGAAGTCTTCAAATTTCGCGAAACCAGTCACCTCAACAATGACAGGGTAAGTATGCGGATCCCATGTGGCAACGATGTCACCCACGTTCACTTGCTCGCCTTCACCCACAGACAAGATCGCACCATATGGTACTTTATAGCGCTCACGGTTACGGCCGAATTCATCCGTGATGATGATTTCACCAGAACGTGACGTAGATACCAATTGGTTATCCTTGTTCTTCACAGTTTTCATTTTCACAAGTTTGAGCAAACCTTTGGTTTTCACTTGTACGCTTGAAACTGCGGCTGTACTCGATGCCGTACCACCGATGTGGAACGTACGCATTGTTAACTGTGTACCTGGCTCACCGATGGATTGTGCAGCGATAACGCCCACAGACTCACCAGGATTGACCAAGTGACCACGACCAAGATCGCGACCGTAACATTTCGCACACAAGCCATGTAAGTTTTCACATGTGATGGCAGAGCGAACGATCATTTCATCCACACCTTTTTCATCGAGGATTTCAGCGGCGGCTTCATCGATCAATGTACCCGCTGGGAACAATACTTCATCGCTGCCTGGAATGAATACATCTTGCGCAGTCACTAAACCTAATACGCGTTCACTTAAACGCTCGATCACATCACCACCTTCAACGGTTGGTGTCATGAGTAAGCCGTCTGTTGTGCCACAATCTTCATTGATGACCACTAAGTCTTGTGCAACGTCTACTAAACGACGGGTTAAGTAACCTGAGTTCGCTGTTTTCAACGCCGTATCCGCCAAACCTTTACGAGCACCATGCGTGGATACGAAGTATTGAAGAACGTCTAGACCTTCACGGAAGTTCGCTGTGATTGGCGTTTCGATGATCGAACCATCTGGTTTTGCCATCAAACCACGCATACCCGCTAACTGACGAATCTGTGCGGCACTACCACGAGCACCGGAGTCGGCCATCATAAAGATTGAGTTGAATGAATCTTCTAAGATTTCATTGCCATTCTCATCAATGTGACGATCTTTACTCAAGTTTTTCATCATCACTTTGGCCACTTCTTCGTTTGTACGAGACCAAATATCGATGACTTTGTTGTAACGCTCACCGTTTGTCACCAAACCTTGCGCGTATTGTTCTTGAACTTCTTTCACTTCTGCTTCTGCAGCATGAATGATGCCAGCTTTTTCAGCAGGGATCACCATGTCTTCATAACCCACAGAAGAACCAGAACGCATCGCGTAGTAGAAGCCTGTATACATCAAGCGATCGGCAAAGATCACGGTGTCTTTCAAGCCTAAACGACGATAAGATTGGTTGATCAAGTTAGAAATCGCTTTTTTCGTCAAAGCACGATCAATGAACGCAAATGGGAAGCCTTTTGGCAAGATGTCAGACAACAAGACACGGCCAACAGTTGTTTCTACGCGGCGCAATACTTCGCCTTCTTTCATGTCTTCGAACATGTGCGCAGGTAAGCGCACTTGAATGCGCGCATGTACGCCCACTTCTTTGTTCAAATACGCACGAAGCACTTCAGCGTAATCAGCGAAGATCATGCCTTCACCTTTCGCACGTGCACGATCACGCGTCATGTAGTACAAGCCTAATACAACGTCCTGAGATGGTACGATGATTGGCTCACCATTTGCAGGTGACAAGATGTTGTTTGAAGACATCATCAATGCACGCGCTTCTAATTGCGCTTCGATGGACAATGGAACGTGTACCGCCATTTGGTCACCATCGAAGTCGGCGTTGAACGCTGTACATACGAGTGGATGCAACTGAATCGCTTTACCTTCAATCAAGATCGGTTCAAATGCTTGAATACCCAATCTATGCAATGTCGGTGCACGGTTCAATAATACTGGATGCTCAGAGATCACCTCTTCTAAAACGTCCCAAACTTCAGGCGCTTCACGCTCAACCATTTTCTTCGCTGCTTTGATTTTCACAGCGATGCCGCGAGAGATCAATTTAGAGAAAATGAATGGTTTGAAGAGTTCTAAAGCCATTTTCTTCGGCAAACCACATTGGTGTAAACGCAATGTTGGTCCAACCACGATCACAGAACGACCAGAGTAGTCAACACGCTTACCTAATAAGTTCTGACGGAAACGACCTTGTTTACCTTTGATCATGTCTGCTAAAGATTTCAATGGACGCTTGTTCGTGCCAGTGATCGCGCGACCGCGACGACCGTTGTCTAACAATGAATCCACAGCTTCTTGCAACATACGTTTTTCGTTACGTACGATGATGTCAGGTGCGCTTAACTCTAACAAACGTCTTAAACGGTTGTTACGGTTAATAACGCGACGATACAAATCATTTAAGTCAGACGTTGCAAAGCGGCCGCCATCCAATGCAACCAATGGACGTAAATCTGGTGGCAACACAGGCAATACTGTGAGGATCATCCACTCTGGTTTATTGCCAGACTGAATGAAAGATTCGATCAATTTTAAACGCTTAGATAAACGTTTAAATTTAGTTTCAGAACCTGTTTCTGCCAATTCTTCACGTAAACGTGACACTTCTTGTTCTAAATCAAGGGCTCTTAACAACTCTAAAATGGCTTCTGCACCCATTTTAGCGTCGAATTCATCACCGTGTTCTTCGATGATGTCTAAGTATTCTTCATCCGTTAAGATTTGACCTTGTTCTAAAGGCGTCATCCCTGGATCGGTCACCACGAAAGATTCAAAGTAGAGAATCTTTTCGATGTCACGCAATGTCATGTCTAATAACAAACCGATGCGGCTTGGCAATGATTTCAAATACCAAATGTGCGCCACAGGTGAAGCCAATTCGATGTGACCCATGCGCTCACGACGCACTTTAGCCACTGTCACTTCTACGCCACATTTTTCACACACCACGCCGCGGTGTTTCAAACGCTTATACTTACCGCATAAGCATTCATAATCCTTCACTGGCCCGAAGATACGAGCACAGAACAGACCATCACGTTCTGGTCTGAATGTACGGTAGTTGATGGTCTCTGGCTTTTTCACTTCACCAAATGACCATGAACGGATCATTTCAGGAGACGCTAAGCCGATTTTAATCGCATCAAAGTTCTTAACGTTGTCCGAATTTTTAAATAAATTCATTAAATCTTTCATTGTTCAATAGTTCCTATGTTTAGAGAGAAGTAGTTGTTAGTAATCGACAATTACTCACCATCTAACTCTACATTGATACCAAGAGAACGGATCTCTTTGACGAGAACGTTGAATGATTCTGGCATTCCTGTATCCATTCGATGCTCTCCATTCACAATACTCTTATAAACTTCCGTACGACCGACAACGTCATCCGATTTCACTGTCAACATTTCTTGAAGTGTATAGGATGCACCATAAGCTTCCAGTGCCCACACCTCCATCTCACCAAAGCGCTGACCACCAAATTGTGCTTTACCACCCAATGGTTGTTGCGTCACTAATGAGTAAGGACCTGTTGAACGCGCATGCATTTTGTCATCCACTAAGTGGTTCAATTTGAGCATGTACATGTAACCGATGGTTACCGGACGGTCAAACGCATCACCTGTGCGACCATCGTAAAGCGTGATTTGACCAGATTCTGGCAAGTCCGCTAAACGAAGCATACGACGCATCTCTTCTTCAGAGGCACCATCAAATACTGGTGTTGCCATTGGCACACCTTTCTTCAAGTTGTGACACAACTCTAAGAACTCATTGTCAGAGAATTCAGCTAAATCAACTTTTTGTGCACTTTCATCTTTGTTATAGATTTCGTCCACAAAGCTGCGAAGATCACTCATCGCTGATTTTTCTTCCAACATGCGTTGAATCTTGTTACCTAAGCCTTTTGCTGCCCAACCTAAGTGAGTTTCTAAAATCTGACCGATGTTCATACGTGACGGAACGCCAAGTGGGTTCAAACAGATGTCCACAGGTGTACCATCTTCCATGTATGGCATGTCTTCTTCAGGAACGATCATGGACACAACACCTTTGTTACCATGACGGCCGGCCATTTTATCACCTGGTTGAATGCGACGTTTAACGGCTAAGTAAACTTTAACCATTTTCAATACGCCCGGTGCTAATTCATCGCTTTGCGTTAATTTTTCGCGTTTCTCTTCAAATTGCTTATCAAACTCTTTGCGTTGTTGTGATAACAATTCTTTCAATTGCGCTAAATCATTGGCAGCATCTTCTTCTTTCAATGCTAAGTTCAACCAATCTTCACGATCTAAACTCATTAAGTAGTCTTCTGTGAAGTTTGCACCGGCTTTGAAACCTTTGTTGCCAGAAGCGGCAGCATTGGCCATCAATAAGCGCTGTGCACGGTCAAATAAGTCATCTTCTAAGATGCGCAATTGATCGTTCAAATCTTTACGGATGCGTTTTAATTCAGCCGCTTCGATTTCACGTGTACGGCTATCTTTTTCGATGCCATCACGAGTAAATACGCGAACGTCAATCACGGTACCATCCATACCTGTTGGCACACGTAAAGAGGTATCTTTAACATCTGACGCTTTATCACCAAAGATTGCGCGCAATAATTTTTCTTCAGGGGTTAATTGTGTTTCACCTTTTGGCGAAACTTTACCCACTAAGATGTCACCGGCTTTCACTTCAGCACCGATGAACGCCATACCAGCTTCATCTAATTTTGTTAATGCAGCTTCTGATACGTTTGGAATGTCAGAGGTGATCTCTTCAGGACCTAACTTCGTATCACGTGCCACACATGTTAATTCTTCAATGTGAATGGTTGTGAAACGATCTTCACGCACCACACGCTCAGAGATTAAGATGGAATCTTCGTAGTTATAACCATTCCATGGCATGAACGCCACTAAGATGTTTTGACCCAATGCCAATTCACCTAAGTCAGTGGAAGGACCATCCGCCATCACGTCTTTGGCAGAGACACGATCACCCACACGCACCAATGTACGTTGGTTGATACATGTACTTTGGTTAGAACGCATGTATTTCGTTAAGTTATAAATGTCAACGCCCGCTTCACCTGGCTTGGTTTCGTCTTCGTTCACACGAACAACGATGCGCGTGGCATCCACATAATCAACAATACCACCACGTTTAGCCACGATACATACGCCAGAGTCACGTGCCACAGTGCTTTCAATACCAGTACCCACTAAAGGTTTGTCTGAACGCAAAGTTGGAACGGCTTGTCGTTGCATGTTCGATCCCATCAAGGCACGGTTAGCATCGTCGTGCTCAAGGAATGGAATCAAGGCTGCAGCCACAGATACGATTTGGCGAGGTGATACGTCCATGTATTGGATTTGATCACGCGTCAAGAGGATGAACTCACCATTCACGTGAGAGGCAATTAAATCATCTTTAAATTCGCCAGTTTCTGTCAAACGTGCGTTTGCCTGAGCAATACCAAATTCCATCTCTTCATAAGCAGACAAGTATTCGATTTCATTGGTCACATGGCCATCCACCACTTTACGATAAGGCGTTTCTAAGAAGCCATATTCGTTTGTACGTGCATAACATGCCAATGAGTTGATCAAACCGATGTTTGGACCTTCAGGTGTTTCGATTGGGCACACACGACCATAGTGAGTGGTGTGAACGTCTCGAACTTCGAAGCCTGCGCGTTCGCGCGTCAAACCACCAGGACCTAATGCAGAGATACGACGTTTATGCGTGATTTCTGACAATGGGTTGTTCTGATCCATGAACTGAGACAACTGAGAAGAACCAAAGAATTCTTTCATTGCCGCTGCCACAGGTTTAGCATTGATGAGCTCGTGTGGTGTTAAGCCTTCTGCTTCTGCAAGCAATAAGCGCTCTTTCACTGCACGTTCAATGCGCACCAAACCAATGCGGAATACGTTTTCAGCCATTTCGCCCACACAACGTACGCGACGGTTACCTAAGTGATCCACGTCATCTACATTGCCGTTACCATTACGGATGTCCACCAATGTTTTGATCACATCAATGATGTCTTGGTTAGACAACGTACCTTCACCCACATCCGTACCGCGGTTTAAACGACGGTTGAACTTCATGCGGCCAACGGCAGATAAGTCATAACGATCAATGTCAAAGAATAAGCTGTGGAACAATGTTTCAGCCACTTCTTTCGCAGGTGGTTCACCAGGGCGCATCATGCGGTAGATTTCTACTTGCGCTTCTAACTGAGTTTTCGTGATGTCTGCACGCAATGTGTCAGAGATATAAGAACCACGATCCACATCATTTGTATACAATACATTGATGCGTTTAATATTTTTCTGTGCTAAGCGCTCAACGATTAAGTCGTACGTCAATACTTCATTAGCTAGCAACAATACTTCGCCTGTATCTTCATCAAAGATGTCTTCAGCGATCACTTTACCAATTAAGTATTCAACCGGTACTTCTAATTTTTCAACGCCTGCTTTGGTCAATTCACGGATGTGTTTTGCTGTGATACGACGGCCACGTTCAGCGATTAACTGATCGTTCACCACGATATCAAAGGCAGCGATTTCACCACGTAAACGATCTGCGATTAATTCTAAGTAAATTTTGCCATCTTCGAAGAGGAATGTATTTTTATCGAAGAAAGTGTCTAAGATTTCTGTATCGCTCAAGCCTAATGCGCGTAACAATACAGTTGCGTGTAATTTACGACGACGGTCAATACGCACGTACAATAAATCTTTCACGTCAAATTCAAAGTCTAACCAAGAGCCACGGTAAGGGATGACACGTGCTGAGAATAATAATTTGCCTGAAGAATGGCTTTTACCTTTGTCATGATCAAAGAATACACCTGGTGAACGGTGCAACTGAGAAACCACAACACGCTCAGTCCCGTTGATCACAAATGTACCATTTTCGGTCATGAGGGGTAACTCACCTAAATACACACCACCACGGCCAAAACGGTCGATGGCTGCTTCGCGAACTTCTTTGATCGCGTTTGTATCAGCATCAGAAATACGTAAGCGCATACCCACACGTAAAGGCGCAGAATACGTGACACCACGCAACTGGCATTCGCGCACATCAAATTCAGGCTCACCTAAGTGATAATCCATATACTCAAGGCTTAAAGTATAACCTGGAGCCGTTGGCGTTTTTGCCTTCGTTGTTGTGATGGGGAAAATAGATTCAAAGGCAGCTTGTAAGCCTTGGTTTTTACGCTTCTTACGATTTTCACCTTGTTGTAGGAAGTTTTCGTATGAATCTAATTGAATCGATAAAAGATATGGGACGTCTAAAACGCTCGACTGCTTCCCAAAATCTTTACGGATACGCTTTTTTTCTGTAAAAGAATACATTATCAAATCCTCAAGGCTTACTTAGTTAAAAGGCAAACTAGAAAAAGAACATCATTGATCATAATCCACTTTTTCTAGCTTACAGATCAACAAGCTACTAAAGGCCAGTGGTTCACCACTAGCCTTTGGTTAAAAATTATATCTAAATATAGATCTTCAAATTACAAATTTCCTAAACAGGTTTACTGAATAATTCAGCTCGTTCAAAGAAATTGTAATTATTTCAATTCAACTGTTGCACCAGCTTCTTCAAGTTGTTTCTTAACTTCTTCAGCTTCAGCTTTTTCAACGCCTTCTTTAACAGTTGCAGGTACGCCTTCAACCATTGCTTTCGCTTCACCTAAGCCTAAGCCAGTGATTGCGCGAACAACTTTGATTACGTTTACTTTGTTAGAACCAAAGCTTGTCATTACAACGTCAAAGTCAGTTTTTTCTTCAGCAGCAGCAGCGCCAGCAGCAGGACCAGCCGCTACAGCAACAGCAGCAGTTACGCCGAATTTTTCTTCGATTGCAGAGATCAATTCCATGATTTCAGCAGTTTTCATTTCTTCAATTGCATTTAAAATATCATCTTTAGACACAGACATTTTAGACTCCTAAAAAATTTATAAATAATCTTCTATATAAAACAAATAGCGTTAAGCTTAAGCCGCTTCTTTCTGATCGCGAACTGCTGCCAAAGTTGCTGCCAATTTTTGTACAGGCGCTTTGAGCACAGCCAAGAACATAGAGATGGCTTGGTCTTTTGTTGGTAGTGAAGCGATGCGTTCTAATTCACTGCCTTCATAGAGGGCACCATCATGAACGATTGCTTTAACAGCCATTTTCTCATTAGCTTTATCTTTCAAGAATTCGTGAATTGCACGAACGCCTGAAACTGGATCTTCTTCATCCATAGAGAATGCAAGAATAATCGGGCCAACAAGATGATCATTAATGCTTTCAAAATTGCTATTTGCTAACGCACGCTTAGCTAAGCTGTTTTTAATAACGCGTAAGTATACATCACCTGCACGAGCTTTTTCACGTAAAGCTGTCAATTGAGCTACTGTTAAACCACGGTATTCAGCTGCAACTAATGAATGCGCACGACTTGCAATTTCAGAAACTTCAGCAACAACTGCTTGTTTCTCTTGTAAAGTTAACATACGTCACCATAAGTAGTTATTAAACATCCCTTTTTCAAGGGGCCTTACGGATCACTATAGTTAGGTCACCGTCTACGTAGAATATTAAGCCTTTTAGCCTCTACGGTCTCAGACACTTCCTGCCGAAGCAGGAAGTTCTAATCTGATTAGATTGACGCTACGTCAACCAATAAGCCTGGACCCATCGTTGAAGATACAGTCACACGCTTCAAATAGATACCTTTCGCTGAAGAAGGCTTCAAACGATTCACTTCAGTGATCAATGCTTTTAAGTTTTCTTGCAATTTAGCTGCGTCGAAATCTACTTTACCGATTGAACAATGAATGATACCGTTTTTGTCAGTTCTGAAACGAACTTGACCAGATTTAGCATTGTTTACAGCGCCAGCAACATCAGGTGTTACTGTACCAACTTTAGGGTTAGGCATTAAACCACGTGGGCCTAATACTTGACCTAATTGACCCACGATGCGCATTGCATCAGGAGATGCGATCACAACGTCAAAGTCTAAGTTACCTGCTTTGATGCTTTCTGCTAAATCTTCAAAACCCACAACGTCAGCGCCAGCTGCTTTAGCAGCTTCTGCGTTTGCGCCTTGAGCGAATACTGCAACGCGTACAGTTTTACCTGTACCGTTTGGCATTACTGTTGCACCGCGGACAACTTGATCACTTTTACGTGGATCAACGCCTAAGTTCAACGCAACGTCTACTGATTCTAAGAATTTTGCACGTGGAATTTCAGACAATAATTTGAACGCTTCGTCTGCAGAATAGATTTTCTGTGCATCAACCATTTCATTGATTGCTTTTGCGCGTTTAGTTAATTGCTTAGCCATTATAGACCCTCCACTTCAATACCCATTGAGCGAGCACTGCCTGCTAATGTGCGTACTTTCGCTTCCATTGTTGCACCAGAAAGGTCAGCGCCTTTAGTTTCAGCGATTTCTTCTAATTGCTGACGCGTCACTTTACCCACTTTCTTAGTGTTAGGGTTTGAGCTACCAGATTTTAAACCTGCAGCTTTTTTCAACAAGTAAGCCGCTGGAGGGGTTTTCTTGATGAAAGTGAATGAACGGTCGTTGTAAACTGTAATCACAACTGGCAATGGCATGCCAACTTCCATTTGCTGAGTTTCAGCATTGAAAGCTTTACAGAATTCCATGATGTTTACACCGTGTTGACCCAATGCTGGACCAATTGGTGGCGCAGGGTTAGCTTTACCAGCTGGAACCTGCAATTTGATATAAGCCGTTACTTTCTTGGCCATGATTATCTCCTAAAAATGGGTCAGCGCAAAAATTTGCTCCCCAATAACAAAAGGTTTGAAATTATACATAATATAATCCCAAACCACAATAGATATTTTATGAATTAGCTTTTTTCGACTTGGAAAAATTCTAATTCCACTGGCGTTGCACGACCAAAGATCATTACAGATACGATCAAACGACCTTTATCTGCCAAGACTTCTTCCACAACACCATTGAATTCTGCAAATGGACCATCTGTCACACGAACAGACTCACCCACTTCAAACAATACTTTTAATTTAGGACCTTCTTCCGCCTCTGCCATTCTGTTTAGAATGTGGCTGGCTTCTTTCTCAGTGATGGGCATCGGACGATCGCCTGTGCCACCAATGAAACCGATCACTTTTGGCGTATTTTTCACCAAATGCCATGTATCGTCGTTCATATCCATTTGAACCAATACATAACCTGGGAAGAATTTACGCTCACTTTTACGTTTTTTACCATCGCGAACATCGACCACTTCTTCCGAAGGCACAATAATTTCGCCAAAAAACTCATCCAAACCTGCACGAGCAACGTATTCCTTCAGCGCTTTCATTACCTGATTTTCATAACCAGAGTAAGCCTGAATAACATACCAACGCATGATTAACCCCCAAAGCGTGCTAACAAGAATGACACGATTCCACCTAAAATCCAGTCGGATAGGAGTAAGAAAATCAAGAAAAGCGCCATCACAACTAAAACCATCAATGTCATCTTTTTGGTCTCATCCCAGCTTGGCCATACAACACGGCGAAGCTCAATGCGAGACTCTTTAAAGAATAGGATCAAATTCTTCCCGGTCACTGATGTTAAAAAAGTTGCCAAAAAAAGTACGACGCCAACACCTAATGACACAAAGGCCAATGCCAACTTCGTATCCATCAAGTAATAGTATCCAAAAATGCCAGCCAATAACAGAATGACAGACAACCATACCTGCAACTTGCCTTTTTCAGCCTTTTCCTTGGCCACAACCTGATTTTCTTTTTTACTCATAGTCATTTCTCGGAAACAAATTACCCATTATACATATTTTTCTCAAATTAAAAAAGCAGCGTAGTGCTGCTTTCTTAAATGATGGCGGGCTGGGAAGGACTCGAACCCTCAACTTACGGTTTTGGAAACCGTTGCTCTACCAATTGAACTACCAACCCTTAATCTTTTTCTTACGCGATGATCTTAGCTACAACACCAGCACCAACAGTACGGCCACCTTCGCGAATTGCGAAACGTAAACCTTCATCCATTGCGATTGGGTTGATCAACTCAACAACCATCTTGATGTTGTCACCAGGCATAACCATTTCTACGCCTTCTGGTAATTCAACAGCGCCAGTTACGTCAGTTGTACGGAAGTAGAACTGTGGACGGTAACCTTTGAAGAATGGAGTATGACGGCCGCCTTCATCTTTAGACAATACGTATACTTCAGCTTCGAATTTAGTGTGAGGCTTGATTGAACCTGGTTTAGCTAATACTTGACCACGTTGTACTTCTTCACGTTTTGTACCACGTAAAAGAACGCCCACGTTATCACCAGCTTGACCTTGATCCAATAATTTACGGAACATTTCAACACCAGTACAAGTTGTTTTCATAGTTGGTGTAATACCAACGATTTCCAACTCTTCACCCACTTTAACGATACCAGATTCGATACGACCAGTGATTACTGTACCACGACCAGAAATAGAGAACACATCTTCGATAGGCATCAAGAATGGTTTGTCGATTTCACGTACTGGCTCAGGAATGTAAGTGTCTAATGCTTCTACTAATTTAATGATTGCAGGTACGCCGATTTCTGATTCATCGCCTTCTAAAGCTTTCAATGCAGAACCAACGATGATTGGTGTATCATCACCTGGGAAATCATAAGTGCTCAATAAGTCGCGAACTTCCATTTCAACCAATTCGATCAACTCAGCGTCATCTACCATGTCTGCTTTGTTCAAGAATACAACGATGTATGGAACACCTACTTGACGAGACAATAAGATGTGTTCGCGCGTTTGTGGCATAGGGCCATCCGCTGCAGAACATACTAAGATAGCGCCATCCATTTGGGCAGCACCTGTGATCATGTTTTTAACATAGTCAGCATGTCCAGGGCAGTCAACGTGCGCGTAGTGACGACCTTCTGATTCGTACTCAACGTGTGAAGTAGAGATCGTGATACCACGTGCCCTTTCTTCTGGAGCCTTGTCGATTTGGTCATAAGCTTGAGAAGCGCCACCGAAACGGTCAGCACCTACTTTAGTCAACGCAGCTGTTAAGGTTGTTTTACCGTGATCAACGTGACCAATTGTACCCACGTTTACGTGTGGTTTACTACGACTAAATTTTTCCTTTGACATACTCAAATCACTCTATGTTAAAAAGGGAAGTAATGGTGCTCATAGCCGGAATCGAACTGGCGACCTCACCCTTACCAAGGGTGTGCTCTACCAACTGAGCTATATGAGCGCTTAAACGAATGGAGCGGGTGAAGGGAATCGAACCCTCACAATCAGCTTGGAAGGCTGAGGTTCTACCATTGAACTACACCCGCTTTTTTCAATCTTATAATTTGGTGGTGGGAGAAGGATTCGAACCTTCGAAGGCTTAGCCAGCAGATTTACAGTCTGCCCTCGTTGACCGCTTGAGTATCCCACCCGAGAGAGTTGCCATTATAGGCAACATTTCTTTTATGTCAATTTTTTTTTAGAGATTGCCTATTAATTTATCAATCGCCTTTTGCATTGCCGGATCACGATCATAAATATCTGAGCGATAAACCGTCTGTCCATCAGGATTGACAGCCGCTGTCATATAGATTGTATACACCGGAAAACGCATGTCTTCTTTTAAACGCACAGTGCGCTCTTTATCACCATCGTACGCTTTTTTCACTTGATCCACTTTCCAATCCTGATCTTTTAAGAAGTATTCTGCAAGCTCCACAGGATTTTCAATGCGGATACAGCCCGAACTAAAGGTGCGCTCTGTTTTACCAAAAAGGCTTTTTTGTGGCGTATCGTGCAAATAAATCGCGTGTTTATTCGGGAACATGAATTTCACCTTACCCAGCGCATTGTAATTGCCGGGATCTTGGCGCAATTGATACGGGAAGTTACTCGTATTGTATTGTGACCAATCCACCATTGTTGGATCAATTTCATTGCCTGCTTTGTCATAAATGCGAATTTTAGAACGCGCTAAACGCTCAGGATCTTGCTTTAATTTCGGCAATTGATCTTTCACCGCCATCGAACGTGGCACATGCCAATAAGGTGCAAACACGATGTGATTCATGGGCGCCATAAATACAGGTGTGGAACGCTGTGCTTTACCCACGATGGTTTTAGCGCGCACCGTTTCTTGTCCATCTTTCACGACATAATATTCAAAGCTTGGAATGTCCACCACTAAATAGTGTTGTCCCAAATCTTTTGGCATCCAGCGCCATCTTTCAATGTTTGTCATCAATTGCGTGACGCGATCACGATTCGTTTTATTGAGTTCAAGCTGCGTTCTACGCCCCACAACGCCATCAGGCTCTAATAAATGGGCACGCTGAAAGGCTTGCACGGCTGCTTTTGTTTTTGCATCAAATGTTTTTTGATCATGATGATTTTCTGCTAAAAAGCCAAGCTCAATCAAGCGATTATTGAGCGCCACAACATTTGCGCCGCTGTCATTTAAAGAGAGCTTACCGCCCACTTTAACTTGCGTTTCTGGCGCGGAAAAATCAGTATTGTCGAGCAATTGCCCTAAACTTTTCACCAATTGCTGATATTGCGTGTGATTCGGTTCAAAGAGCGCCACTTCTGATGCCATATCATCAGAGGCTAACACCAATTTTAATGCCGCAACTGCATCAAATGGATCACGTGGCAATAACCAATTTTTGGTTTCAATGGCAATCAGTTCAGGCTGCCCGACAGAGATGTCACGCAAGTAACTGAGCATTGCATCCGTCATGAGTAAATCTAAGGTTTGTTGATTGTTCACATCCGTTAAATCTGATGCGAGCAATGCATCAATCGCCGCAACGTGATAACGCGCAGGAAATAGACCTTTATGGTGACTTGCACGCAATATTTCTAATGCTTTTTCAGCGCGTGGTGTCATTTTGCCTTGATCTAACCACACAAAGCTCGCATCAGGATGAGCCGCATAAAAGCTTTGATAAAACTGCTCTACATTGCCTTTATTTGCGCGCAATTGCGCCTTATTTTGTTGTGTTAAACTTTTAACCACAGATTGTGACAACACAGGCTCTTGCCCCACATTTGAGTTGGCAAGCACAATGGGTGATGTTAAAGCTAATACACAGAATAATATTGTTTTTTTCATAACTGTCCACAATCTAAAAAGTTAGCCCCACAAAGAAGCATGTTATTATACGATCCATTTAATTTTATAGTATAGCGGTTATTTACAATGTCACCACAATCGATACCAAAAGCGACTGCGCTTAAAAGAATGTTGGCCTTTGTCTACGATCTGTTTTTGATCATCCCTTTAATGATGCTGATGACCTTAATTTGGTTACCGTTTAATCATGGTGTGGCCATTGAACCGGGTCATGCATTGTATCCATTAATGATCACAACGTGCACCATTTTTACACCGATTGTTTTCTATACTTATTTTTGGCACAAAGGTGGTCAAACCCTAGGCATGCGCAGCTGGCGTTTACGTGTTGTCACAACGCACGGTGAAACTCTCTCCCCAAAAATCAGTGCAACGCGCGCCGTTTTATTTGTGCTTGCCATTGCCATTGCCTTTTTTGGCATCAATTATGCCATCGGCGTACAATGGACAACGGCAGCCATGATTCCTATGGCCTCTGCCCTCCTTGCCCTTTATGGCTTAGGCATGGCATTTTTTAAAAATCGCACCACGTTCTATGATCTATGGACACAAACACGTGTGGTGCAGTTGCCAAAAACCAAAAAATAATCACGGATGCACGCCATGCGTGATTTTGTATCTGCTCTAGAAACTGATACACTAGAGCAGTTGAAATGACCATCAATTCATTCATTAAACGGAGATTAATTATGGCTTATACATTACCTGATTTACCTTATGCACACGATGCTTTAGAACCACACATCGATACAGAAACCATGCATTTGCATCACGATAAGCATCACAATACTTACGTGAACAACTTAAACAATGCGATTGCAAATCATCCTGAATTGGCTCAATTGCCAATCGATGAGTTAATCGCAAAATTAAACGATGTTGTGCCTGAAGAGATCCGTAACGCTGTGCGTAACAACGGTGGCGGTCACGCAAACCACACATTGTTCTGGGAAATCATGGCACCTAACGCAGGTGGCGAACCGACGGGCGAAATCAAAGCCGCGATCGAAAAAGCATTCGGTAGCTTTGATGCATTCAAAGAAAAATTCGCAGCAGCAGCCACTGGCCAATTCGGTTCAGGTTGGGCATGGTTGGTTGTGAACAAAGATGGCGACTTAGAAGTCATGTCAACCTCTAACCAAGATTCTCCATTAACGATTGGTAAAACACCTGTATTGACAATCGACGTTTGGGAACACGCTTACTACAAAAAATTCAGCAACGTGCGTCCTGACTACATCAAAGCATTCTGGAACGTTGTGAACTGGAACGAAGTGAACCGTCGTTTCTTAGCAGCTAAATAATTTAGTCTACATCCTATGATGATCAAAGCCCTCAATTGAGGGCTTTTTTTATGGCTTCATATCATTGTCACATTTCTTTTTTATAGTGAACCTAACAATTATAACCCTCACCAAGGATCATTATGGAACGCTCAACCCTCATCACAACACAGCTCACTCATTGGAATACGGCCATGCAGGCACATACTTTTTGCCCCATGACAGATGCTGTGATGACAACCTTCATCACCTTTAATCTTCCCCTGAATTTATCAACCTTGTATGACACTGCCCTGCCCTTAGGTTCTCGTGCACACATCGAGGCTTTATTATTCTCTGCCGCCATTGCACAAGCATGGCATGCAGAATATGGTTTTGCACCCACTGATTGCGATGTCACAACACTTCATGAGTTGATTGAGTTTTTATACAATCGGCAGTGCATCAAATAAGACCAGTGGCTCGATCATCTGGGCTTGCTCACGAATGATGGAGAGATCACGCGCGCCATTGTCTGTATCCATCACAAACGCATACAGAGCAGATGTTGTATAACGAATGGCATATTCAATGGATCGACCATTTAAAATATGGCCTAAATATAAGGCAGAAAATGTATCGCCCATGCCGCTGGGCATTGGAAGATAATCACAGCGTGGCGTTGTGACACACCAAGCCTCTGATGGTGTAATTGCTAAAGTCATCAATTCATCGACTGCGTCATCTTCCCTAAAACTGGTGATGAGCACGGTATGCAGTGCATCATGTTGAGCCATCAAAGCCCGCGCCGCTGTGACAGCATCTGCCAATGTATTGATCAAGCGGCCACACAACACTTCAAATTCAAAATGATTCGGCGTAATGATCGAAGCTTTTGCCAATGTTTTTTGCATAAAGGGCGGAATGGTGTCATCCACAAAAAAACCGCCCACATCATCTTTATCCCCCATGACAGGATCGCACACATAAATGGCCTGGGGATTGTGGCTGCGCACAATGTCCAGCGCCCGATGAATCACTTGCCCTATGGCAACGCTGCCTAAATAGCCAGACAATACGGCATCCACACCATTTAATAAATCATTTTGTACCAAACCATCCATCACCGCTTCAATATGATCCGCCCCAAACACTTCACCCGTAAAAATCTCATAACCTGTGTGATTAGAAAATTGCACCGTATGAATGGGCATCGCTTCAATGCCAAGACGCTGCAAAGTAAAGACGGCGGCGTCATTCCCCACATGCCCAAAGGTGACATGGGATTGAATGGTTAAAACTCGTTGAGGCGCTGATTTTGCCATGGTTAAATTCCGTTATTGTCATCATCGCTATATACTAACCAAATTTAGCCCATTATTAAAACAAAGAGGAGCCTTCTATGATTGCTGACTTAATTGTCCACAATGGCACCATTTTCAGTGCAGATGCTGACAACGCCATCTACAGTGCAATGGCGATGAGTGAAGGCTGCATTGTCGCCATTGGAGATGATGCCACCATCCTTGCCCTAGCCGGCCAAACAACAGACATCATTAATTTGCATGGGCAATTTGTGATGCCAGGACTCATTGATGCGCATTTGCATCCTTTTTGGGGCGCTTCGCAATCCTTAAGCTGTGACTTAAAACATCTGATTTTAACGAAGGATGAAGTATTAACCCGCATCAAAACTTATACACAAGATTATCTTACTGAACATGGTGACGGCTGGATCATTGTGCGCGGCTGGATGCAACCAGACATGCTGCCGATTGGCAGTGAATTGACGCGAGCGGACTTAGATGCCATTGCCAATGATGTGCCCATCATCGTCTTTTCCAATGATTGCCATATTTTAGTGTGCAATGGTTGCGCGCTCTCTGCTTTTAAAACCGTGACATTGCCAAGCAATGCATATGATCACGGTATTTTAGAAGATGGCCCTGCCATGCAAGCATTTGATGAAGTGACGCGATATTCTGAAGATTATGCCCTCACGGTGGCAAGGCGCGCGCAAAAACTCCTTAACGCCCAAGGCGTCACCACTGTCATGGATGCACGCGTCGATGAAGTTTCTCTCAAAGCTTTTAAGGCATTGATGCATAGCAATGAATTAACGCTGCGTGTTTTTGGTGCCCGCGAAATCCCTGCGAAAAATTTTCCAACAGTGGATGACATTCCAAAGGCCATTGAGGACGTTTCACACTTTATGGCAACCTTTTCCCTTCCCCAAACGGCAACTGCACCCACCACCACAGTCACGCACATTAAATTTTTCATTGATGGCGTGATGCAAGCGCCACTGCATACGGCATTATTGCGTGAACCTTATCAGATTGATGCCAATGATCATCATGGGGATTGTTATTATGATCACACCTTACTCAGCGCATTATTAACCGCCACTTATCCGCTCGGCTGGCATCCACACATGCACACCGTGGGTGATGCCGGCATTGATTTTGCGTTAGATGTCATTGAAAGCGCCCACACGGCAGCACCTAATCCTGCGGTGCGCCCTGCCTTTGCACACAATGAATTAACTGCACCCGATCAGTATGCGCGCTACCGTGACTTAAATGTCATCGCGGCGCAATCGCTACAATGGGCGGGCATGGATCAAGCAACGCATGAGAGCTTCACTAAGCTCCTTGGCGCTAAGCGCATGCAAGGCTTTGAATGCGCCGGTCAATTGTATGATCATGGCATTCGGGTGGCATATGGCAGCGATTGGCCGATTGATCCACTCGATTTATGGGGACATTTTCAAGTGGGGATGACACGCACTTTATTAGACGATGATTTTAAACATGACAATGATCGTGATCTCTCCATTCTTGAGGTCTTGCGCTCTGTCACGATTGATGCTGCATATATGCTCGACAGTGAATCCATCATAGGTTCATTAGAAGTGGATAAATTTGCTGATTTTGTCATCCTGAATCAAAATCCATTGACCCTAGAACCTAAAGAAATTCATACAATTAAGCCCATAGCCGTGTACATTGGTGGAAAAAATATCGCGATTTGATAAAAAATCATTGACAATCTCTGAGAAGATCTTAAAATAGCTTCTCACTTGCCGGAGTGGTGGAATGGTAGACACGGAGGATTCAAAATCCTCTGCCTTTAAAAGCGTGAGAGTTCGAGTCTCTCCTTCGGTACCAAATAAAAGCTCTAGAGCCCGCTAAACAGCGGGCTTTTTTTGCATCTGGAAGTTCAGTTGTTCAATAAACTGTTCAATAAAATGACTACTTTTTGATCATTCTCTGATTTTGATGGTTTGTTTCTGATTTAAAACCGTTTTTAAACCAAAGAAATCAATTGAAAAATATCTAATATGCTTCGGAAAGTCATTACATCGTTACAAAGATGGTTTTTACTATATAACCTATTAATTATTATAATTTTTTTCTGTTATAAAATTTTGTTACAACTCGTTACATTGTAATGAAATTGAGATAACACAAAACTGATTATTTTTGATTTAAAATCAATGATGTAATGAAATATGTAATATTTGTAACGCCATGTAATAGATTTTTATAACAAGATATATTTATAAATTACAATTAGTTATATAGAGTTTTTGCTAAGTGTTATGTTGTAACGAGTTTCCGAAGGGCTAATTTAATTTTTATTTACTGAAAAATTCGGCACTTTTTTTACTACGTTTTTTATCGTACATATACTCCATGATTTGCTTGGTAGCTCGCACAGGATTATGAAGATTGATATGTGCATCTACAAAATCAGCTTCACTCATATTACTCTGTATGAGTATTTCTTTTAATTTTTTATTCATTGAAATATTTTCTAACCATTCATAGTTATTCGAAGCCTGTGTCGAAGAAAGTGCGACCGTTTCTGAAACAGGTGAAGATTCTTTTAATGGTTCTGGTGTTTCTATAATGACATTTAGCACTCCCTTTCGGGTAGATGTTTTAAAGCGGCTATAGGCTTGCCAAAGTGAATTATAGTTAAGATTTAATCCAGTATCTTTTTGCAGAGCTTCACTAATTTCACTGAGATGAAATATTTTAGTTAAAGCATCCAACTCCTTTAAAGAAGATCTCACCAAATAAGAATATTTTACTTTTCCATTCTTTAGGGTATTCATTAAAGTATTTCTGATTTTTAAATAATTTTGATCATCTTGCATTGGTGTCCCCTCAAATATTATTGTTGCCTTCTATTTTAACAATTATCTGAAGTTTTTTTGTCAATTTTTTGAGAGTTTTGATTGATGGAGATATATTCTGTCAATTATCTGAAGGTTATTTGTCCTCTATTTGTCTATTATTTGATGGGTATATAGAGAGAGTGCAATCACTCTATTTTAAGGAAGGCACGATAGCGACCGTATACAAAATGCGTTGCATTCTGATTTTGTCGCCTGTGCTTAGGGAAAATTCCCTAAGACCCTTAAGAAAAAAAATCTAACGATTTTGATTCTTTTTGGTTGATTTATATTGCATATATTCTTGCAATGATTTCTGATTCTGTTGTTTTAATTTTGAGGCCATTAAAAATAGATAAGCGCTTAATCCCACCAATATCAGACCAGTAATAAGTTTGTCAGTCTTATCAAGTGTAGTAAAAAAGATTAGGTAAATTAATAAACATGAGAGTGCACCAATCGTAATACTTAAAGGCTTAATAGCTGTGCGGTCTAATGTTTCTTCAAATTTTTTTTGTAACTTATCTTCTGAGTTTTCAATATTTTTCATATGCTTTTCTCTAACTATTTGTTGGGGTTCTCTGACTCATGACCTAGTAATTTGAAAATTGCTTTTTGAATTGTAGGATCAGCTTTCTTAAATAAGCTAATGAGTTCATTATCAATATTTGATAATTGATGAGAAGATACGCTACCAGTAATTAGGTATTGAACATCAATGCCATGCTCTGCTAATGACATTAAATACTCAATATCAGGCTTTCTCGTGCCTTTTTCATACTTATATTGGGCTTGTTGCAAAACACCGCCCATAGCCCCAAATGTAGCTTGGCTCAGCCCTGTGTTTTCTCTAACTATTTTTAATCTAGTTGGAAAATCTGACATTTGCGTTTAAATTCCTTTGATAATAGTCCAATTGCGTGTTAATATTTACCACACACACAACTGTAGAGTGTCATGTGTAACTTTAAGAAAGTGAGATAAGTTTATATGAAAGAAGAGACTGTGCCAATTAAGAGATCAGAAGTTATCAATATTAGAGTATTACCAGCAGATGCTGAAATATTGCGAGAGAGAGCTCAGGCTAGAGGTATTGCTTTATCTACGTTTTGTTATTTGCTCATAAAAGATGAGTTAGAGCGATATAACCAAGAAATTTAATCTTTTTAATATTTAGACAACTGAATAGCTTTAATTAGTTAGGGGATTGTCTTATCTAAATTTTATTAATCAATTACTGAAACTTTGGTTTTAGTGATTACGGGATTCTTTTGCCTGAAATATAGGAAAACTCATGTCAGAGAGAAAAGGACGGCATAACATAGGTTCTGATCCAGAGCTGTTAAAAAATGAGGCATTGGTTCAACAATGCTTTAAACAGTGGCAGATGAAAGATTCTAGTTTAGCTTTTTATGTTGAAGATCACTATAAAACCTATTGGTGTGTAGTTGATGAATTGAAACTTAAGCAGGGTGACACCATTGATAGATCAGCTGTTAAGCTTACTGCTTTTACTAAGTATATTTCACTAGCTGAAATAGCTAATTTTGCTATTACAATCTTATATTCTCAGGTGGAAGCAGGCACAGAAGAATGTATTTATTATTTAGAAATAGCTCAATCAAAGACTAAAAAAGCCAAGAGTGCTTTTACTTCAAAACAACTATCAGGCAAGTCAGATTTTAAACAGAAAGTTATGGCTACACTCTCAGGTGCCATTTATCTAGGTAATACGGAGCAATTGAATAGCATCTTTCTAGATCAGGCACCACAAGCCAAGATCGTTAAAACTATTCCTTATATTGGTTATTTTTCTGAGATGAATGCTTATGTTTATGGTGATCATGCGATTTATGAAGGCAAAATCTATCAAAAAAATACAGATGACTTTTTTGTATTGCCTCATTGCTATGTTAAGAGTACGTTTGAATTATCTAATTTCACTCCAAATACTGAGTATCAAAATGATTGGCTTTGTGACTTTATTGTAGTCTTTGGTGATAAGGGACTAGTCGCATTAACATATTGGGCATTGTCTCTATTTGCAGAGCAAATACGCGCTAAATATGGCATGTTCCCTTTTTTAGAAGCTACGGGTGAAGCAGGTGCAGGTAAATCTTTATTAATTGAATTTCTTTGGTTATTAGTTGGCCGATCAAGCTATGAGGGCATCAATCCAACAACTTCCACTAGAGTTGGTCGATCTCGAACATTAGCACAAGTATCAAATTTACCTGTTGTTTTCATTGAAGGTGACATCAATGATCCAAATAGTCCAAATCATAAACAGAAGGCTTTTAGCTTTGAAGAATTGAAACCATTATTTAATGGTCGATCACCTCGTGTTAAAGCAGTAAAAGATCATACCAACATTACAGATGATGAACCGTTTAAAGGTTCTGTAGTGATTTCTCAAAATCAGAAAATATCAGGGTCAGAAGCCATTTTATCTCGCTTGATTTATTTGCACTTTGATCGTTCGCAGCACAATGCACAATCACGAGAGGCTGCTAGTTATTTAGCACGTTTATCAGTTGAAGAAGTTTCAGGGTTTTTATTCTATGTATTGAAGAATGAACAACTCATTATGGATATTGTTGATCGGACTTTTCAAAGTAATCGTGATCATATTATGGCATTGCCAAATGTCAAAATGGAACGCATAGGATCTACTCATGGTTTGATGCTATCAGGTTTACAGGCTTTATCTGAGATTCTACCCATTACTGATAATACTAAACAAAAGGTAATGCATTTCATTGATCAGATTGCTATTGAACGTGAGAGGGATCTTGTGAGCGACCATCCCGCATTAGACCAATTTTGGGATGTTTATGAGTATTTTGAAAGCTTATCCAAGACTAATGATCCTTATAGGCTCAATCATTCTCCTAAAGATAATGAAATTGCTATTAATCTCAACGAGTTTGCTGCTCATGCAAAGATCAATAATCAAGCCCTAGAAGATATCAAATTAGTTAAAAAACTGATTGAAAAGTCAGTTAGACACCCATTTATTGAAGTGAAAACCGTTCGTAGTTTAGTTACATCTAAGCCAATGCGTTGTTATGTATTTAAAAAGTGAGGATAACCATGAGTAAAAATCTATTAACGATCTCTGATTTAGCTGAAAAATTCAAATTTTCAGTTGGCCACATTAAACAGCAAATTATTAAGTTAGAAGGATTCCCTGATCCTATCCGTTTTAGTCATAGAGGTGACCCACGATGGATTGAAGCAGATATTGATGCATTCATTGAAAATCAGCGAAACAACTCATATTAGGAGAGGATATGGGCAGTATTACTAAGCGTGGTAAAAGATATCTAGCCAGAGCTCAATATACAAGAAATTATATTAAAGAAACTAAAAGTAGGACTTTTAATAGTCACTTAGATGCCTTAATGTGGATGGAAAAAACAGAAAAATCTTTACGCTTGGGCAAAAGCCAAGCCATAGACACAACTAAGAAGGTTAAGGATGCTGTGATCCGTTATCGTGATGAGGTTTCGCCGACTAAGAAAAGCAAGGAATATGAGATTAATCGGTTAAATTACTTTCTAAGAATGAAATCATTTCCATCAGAGGTGCCATTGCATACACTGATTACAAGAGATATTGCAACATGGCGTAACAGCCGTAATATTTCTAATTCATCTAAGAATCGTGAAATTTCATTGTTAAGTGCGGTATTTGAAGTGGCTAGAATTGAATGGAACTGGATGGAGAAAAATCCTACTCGTGATCTAAAGCGATTAACGCCACCACCGCCACGAAATAGACGGATATCTGATTTTGAAATCAAATTGCTATTGGAAAACTTAGAGTTTGCTGATCAACCACCAACGATGCAAAAGCATAAAGTTGCATTGATATTTTTATTGGCTTTAGAAACAGCAATGCGCCAATCTGAAATAGCAACATTAGATTGGTCACAAGTGTCATTAAGAGAGCGATCAGTGACGTTATTAGCCACAAAGAACGGTGATAGAAGGCAAGTGCCTTTATCTTCAAGAGCACGAGAACTATTTGAATTAATGAATCCTAAAAGTCATGGCAATATATTTAATATTACAGCTGATACGGTTTGTACGACTTTTAGAAAAGCAGTGAAAGATTGCAATATTATTGATTTAACATTCCATGATTCACGCCATGAAGCATGCACACGATTAGCCCAAAAATTAGCTGTATTGGATTTAGCTAAAATGATTGGGCATCGTGATACAAAGTCATTAATGATCTATTACAATCCAACAATTGCAGAATTGGCGGATAGATTGGGATAAAGAAAAGGCTCATTGTGAGCCTTTACATATGATAGAAGTATTAATTCATATCAAAGATATAGTGATGCCGTACCTGCAGGGATTCCTTTTTTATATCGATGCTCATCATATTGGTAAATTTGAATATCTTTTGGAATATAGCTAATCATATGACTAATTATTTTGGGGTCAATATAAAATTTTTTATCTAGCATGATTCCTTTAATATTACATAGTCCTGCCGTATGTAATGCTAATGCGGCTTTCCATAAAGTTTTGACTTGTATGAATTGGTGGAAATGAGGGAGCATAGCATTTATTGTCCCTTTTTTATTTTCTGAATATCCAACACCATCCACTAATCCCCAAATCTGCATTCTTCTATTAGTCGCCTTGTTATTGAATAGATCAATTAAATTTCTAATATCTTTTACAGTATTAGCTTTATCTACACCAAATTGCCCAGGGTCGGAAGAATGTATCAACCCAACGATACTGATGATAGGTTCGCTAGAATTATTAAGGATTACAAGATCTGATGAAAAGGTATTATCCTTATTTCTATCAGTAATAATCATTGTGGTATTATCAATATTTGGATCATGCTTGGCCATAGGCTGGTCAGCTTTATTTTCTGGAAAAAAAGAAACCCCAAGATGCACAAGGAGTTCAGCTAAAACTTTTTCTGCACCATGACCTCGCAACTTAGCTTCTTGCTGTTGAATTTCTTTGGGGAAAATCAATGTTTCCATAATAATTGTTCTCTCCGATGCAGTTAAATTTGCATAAAGAAGAAGAATCTTATCTAGTCCATGTTTACATAAATATTTAGTGATGAGATCGGTAGCTGCTTTAGACTTTAAAGGAGAATCTTTTTTTATTAGATTAATAAAGAATTGTGTACTGTGTTTAGTTAATTCTTCTGGAGGGCATCCACATAAAGTTTGAAGATTGTCATCTATTTCTACAAAGACTCTGCTAAAAATATAGCTCATCTCTAAATAAAATCTTTTATCTGAAATGGATGCTAGCATTCTTAATTGAGATATAACATTGGGATCATTTTGAATGATTTTAGTTAAAAACTCAGGAATTTTTAGTATGTCTTTAGGAGTATTTTGACATATTTCATCAATTTTATTTTGTTGTGGATCTTTAGTTTTTAGAGCTGCTAGAGGTAAATCTTCTTGTGTTGAGACGTGATACCAAAATTCTTGCTCTAATTGATCAATATTATTCATTTGGTATCTCCATATTTTGAAATATTTCTGATAGAGATACATTGAGTGCTTTTGATAAAGCGTATATACCGTTTAATGAGATATTGCGTTTGCCTCTTTCAATAGAACTTATGTATGTTCGATCTAAGTCAGAGAGTTCAGCAAGCTTTTCTTGAGATAGATTCTGAGACTCACGTATTTGTTTGATTCTACGGCCAAAAATAGATTGTATATCTTGTTTCATATTAATTCTTATAGCTGTGTATCGATCCAATATGAAAATATTTTGCAGACAATAAGTCTACGGACTATGAGTCACGTTTTTAGAGCAGCCTCTTCAAATTCAACTCTAAATAGCCCATAATGCGAGATTATCAATTTCAAGGAAAAATAGTGTATGTGTGATTTTCGATATTCCGCAGTTAGGTCTTTATTTTTATTTTTTAAAAACACATACACAGAGCCGTCTTTATTAATAGAATATACTGCTTGGCAAAAGCTATGGATTAGTTTGAATGGGGATATATCTAAAGGAAAATTCTCACCATTAGAACTAAGTATTGAATACAATTTAGAATTGTCTTCAGATGACGATATTTATGTATTAGTTTTTTGTTTAGAAAGTTTGTATGCATATATTGCATGTCAAAATAGGCCTGGTAATAATAATGAAAACCTATTAGGTATTTTTTCATGGGTTTTGAAGAATGATGACTTTCTTAAAATTATTCAACGAGAGTATTTAGGTAATTCTATAGATACCACATCAATTCAATATTTTTTTAAAGATCTGTATGAAATAATTTTTCCTAAAACCTTGCGTCATAGAACGGGGGCATTTTTTACCCCAACTTGGGCTGCGGAATATGTATTAAAAGATTACTTTAGTGATGGTTTGTCGCTCAATAAAAAAATATTGGAGCCAAATTGTGGCGCAGGATCTTTTTTGATTGCCATATTCAAATATATTAAACAGAGTAATGATAACGCTAGTAATGATTGTATTTTTAATTTTATTAAAGGCAATGTTTTATGTTTTGATAAAAACCCTTTAAGTGTATTAACAACACGCATTATTAAGGAATGGCTTTTATACTTTATAGACCAGAAAAAGAAGGTGTTAACCAAAGAGTTGATGGTATATTTTGCTGATTGTATTAATGAGTTTTATTATCATAAACAAGTACAAAATTTGTTAAAATGCGATATACCAATATCTATTGCTGAAAATGTATTTTTAATGGATATTTCAGATATTGAGAATGTTTTGGTAAATAATATTTTATTTGAAGCAATTGAGAAAGATATAGCTTTATCAAGCATTGCCGAAGTCAAAAATACGCAGCAGAGTATGTTGATTTATGATTTTTTATCTAATCTATTCCGTTCTAGTAGTCATGTTTACTCATTGTATAAAGAATATATTCAAACAACATACTCTAATATGTATATAAATAAAATTGATTATATTTTAGGTAATCCACCATGGATTAATTGGGAATTTCTAAACAAAGAATATAAAGCGCGTATTGAATTTATTTGGCCTTTATTGGGATTATTCTCAAATAATAAAACTAAAATAGCCTTCAGTAAGGAAAATATAGCATCACTAATTACATATACTGTAATGGATTATTATTTAAAAAATAATGGGAAGTTAGGCTTCTTTCTACCACAAAGTTTATTGCAATCGTATTCTAATTCCAAAGGTTTTCGTAGATTTTATTTACAAAATAATGATATTTCACTTAAGGTTTTAAATATTAAGGATTTTGATAAGTCAAAGATTTTTGATGGAGTTACTACTAAAACAATATTTTTGACTTTAAATAAAGGAAGGAGTACTAAATTTCCCATTGATTATGAGAAACACAAAATAAAAGTAAAAGATAGTACACAAGAAATTTCCATTGCTGTATCTAAATATTTAGCAAAGCCTAGTATTATTGATGATGTAAGTAGTACATGGAGTATTTTGCCAAAAGAAAATAATGATATAGATATAGTGCAGGGGATTCCAGCATATCAAGCAAGGGCTGGTGTTTTTACAGGAGGAGCCAATGCTGTGTATTACCAAGAGATACTGAGTTATGATGATGAACGATATATAACTAAGAATGTTGTCGAACGAGCTAAGAGGGCTTTTCCTCAAAAAGAAATGACTTTAGAGAAGTCTCTAGTTTATCCTTTTATTAGAGGGAGAGATCTACAAGAGTGGCATGTTGATTATCAGCCATGTAGAGCTATTATTATACCGCATACTCCAGAATCTAAAATGGAACCTATAGAGTTGTCAGTGATGAAGGAAACATATCCATATACTTATAATTATTTTGATTCAGCGCGACAGTTTCTAGTTGAAAGAAAAGGTTTAACTGCAATGGATAGAGTTTTTTCGGCTAAAGGATTTTATAATATTCTTAGGATTGGAGAATATACGTTTGCAGAGTATAAAGTTGCTTGGCGTTATATTCATACTAACTATACTTGTGCCGTTATTACACCTGCAGAATTGCCAGATGGTTCTATTAAGGCATGTATACCACAAGAAAAGTTAATGATAATTCCTTGCAATAGTGCGATGGAGGCTTTTTTTGTATGCGGGTATTTGAGTTCTCAACAGATATCAACTTATATTGAATCCAAAATGGTTAGTACACAAATATCTGCGCATCTAATTAAAAACGTATATATCCCAGAATTTGATATCAATAATATTTTGCATGTCCGCATTGCAACATTATGTGAACAAGGACATAATCGTCTAATTCAAGATATATCTAGTAACATTTCTGATTTAAAAGAAGAGATTTCAAGAACCGTTGCAGTATTGTTAGAAGTTAGAGGGGGAAAATAGACAACTTTAAGTTGTATAGGTTCAAAAATAGTACCAATCAATCCTTATATGGTTATATTCTAAATTACTTTAAATATAGCCATATCAATGGATTTGATATTGTAGAGTTATCTGAAATACAGCCCACAAACTCTCCTTCGGTACCACGGATATGAAAACCCAGTCTTTGACTGGGTTTTTGTGTATTTAAGTATAACTAAAAATAAGTATCGAAGAATTTAGAGGGTGTTTATAGAACAAGGCATGAATGATTTATTGCTTAGATTCCAATATGAAGTGCAACATATTTTAAACTGTTTGTGATAATCCTAACCCATATGCTATGCTCTCATAAAATTTTTAAATATAGTTTATGGGCTAATAAAATGTCTGAGATACAAAATAGAATTACAAATCTAATCAACCATATTACTGCTGATATGTATGAACGAGAAGAGATTATTGCAGTTGCCTTATTAGGCGCACTATCAGGACAAAATACTTTTCTATTAGGCCCACCAGGAACAGCTAAAAGCTTAATTTCTAGACGACTTGCTAGTGCATTTGTTAATCCTACATATTTTGAATATTTAATGAATAGATTCAGTACGCCTGACGAGGTTTTTGGGCCTGTATCTATCAAAGCATTAAAAGAAGATACCTATACTCGTAAAACAGAACAATACTTACCTACAGCTGAATTTGCTTTCTTAGATGAAATTTGGAAGTCTAGCCCTGCTATTTTAAATACATTATTAACACTAATTAATGAACATATTTTTAAAAATGGAGATACTATTGAAGAATCTCCAATGAAAGCATTGATTGCTGCATCCAATGAAATACCTCAAGAAAATCAAGGATTAGATGCATTGTATGATAGATTCATCATAAGAATGTTAGTAGAACCAATTCAGGCAACTAATAATTTTGATAAATTATTAAATTCAAAACCTTCGTCTCCTAAACCACAAATACCTGAAGAATTATTAATCACAAAGGATGAGTGGGAAACTTGGCGAACTTATTTTCATCAAATAGAATTATCGAAAGAAACTTTAGATGTAGTACATATCATTAGAAATGAGCTTGCAGAACAATCAGATGATTTAGAAATATATGTATCTGACCGCAGATGGCAACGTGCTGCATTATTAATGAAAGCTTCCGCTTTCTTTAATGATAGAACAGAAACTAATCACAGTGATATCGCACTCTTGAAACATTGCATTTGGACAACAGAAGATAATAAAGATGATGTTATTAACATCATAGAACAAGCAATTATTGATGTTGGTTTTGATACTGATATTAATCTTGCCGACTTAGATCGAGAAAAAGAACTATTAGATAAAGAAATTCATAAAGAATTGTTTTATTCCAAAGATATTTGGAAAACTAAATTAATCAATCAAAAGCAATACTTTGAAATTAATTGTAATTTTGAACATCCTCGCAACTCTAGTTACAGTAAAAGTATCACCATATATATTCCGTTCATAGATATGAAATCAACTGACCGATTACGACCATGTGATCTCAGTGGTAATACAATATCCCAAATTTCATATAAATTTGATGGACAAGGTTCTTGCACGATTAAATATGATGACAATTATGGTTATGGTTCTAGCTATCGCGATTTTACGTTTATCCCAAAACCAGAGTTTTATAAAGGTGATAGAAAATCAGATATAAATATACGATTAATTAAATCACTAAAAGATGCTCTTGATGAAATGAAGCAAAAATTGATTACTACCAAACATGTATTAGAGCAGAAAAGAGAGCACTATCAAGAACAATTAATTTCTCCATTCATTACGCAGAATGATATTAATTTAGCTTTAAACGCTATTTTAAAACAGAGTGAACAAATTGACTTACGTATTGCTGATTGTGAACGTTTGGAAGCATTATGCCAATAGAGATATTTGATATTCCACAAGAAAAAATAGCAATGAATGATGCTATTTTTTCTCAATTTAAACAACTTCAATCTTATGATTCTATTCGATCTTATTCTGAAGAGAAATTAGATCGGTGGGCTTTTGAATTAAAACATACACTTAATTCCGAAAACCCCATCATAGATTCACAAGAACAACTCCAAAACTTTAAAAAAATTCCATCTAATGATCTAAATTTAAAGCATTTAGAAGATGCCAAAGTAAATTTTTTATCTTTCTGTAAGTCTTGGAAAATCCCATTAAATGCTAAATTTTGGGATGAGAAAATTCAAGATGTTCAACAAAGTAATAAACAAAAAAATAAAAAGCTTTCAACTGTAAGCTCTTTACTGATTCAAGAATGGCAAAAAAATCTAGACCAACTTTATAGTGTTTGGGCATTAAAACTTATTCAAGTAATAAAAGAGAGGTTTTTACAAGAGTTACAAAAACAATTAGAGCTATTACAAAAGTTATTTCAGCAAATAGCTAATTTAGGTTTAGATCCAGGTATGTTCTTAGATTTTAGTGATGGAAACTTATCTGAAAAAGACATTCAAGCAATCCAAAATTGGGCGACATATTTAGCAGAGGATAAAGAAGTTCAAAAAATTTGCGAACTAATGGGAAGAATGCAACAGCTAGAACAATCTGAAAAAATAGAGCAAGTTATCTATGAAACAACATATCAAAAATATTTACCTGATATAAATTCAAGAGAAGAAATAGTTGGTATTCGGCTTGGGCAAGAATTGGAACATATTTTACCTACGGAAAAAGGCTTATTATCTGATCCTGAACTATCCATACTATTTGATCTTAAATTAATTGAAAATAGATTAATGTGTTTTGACATGCAAGGTCTTCAATTAATCGAAGATCAGAAAGAGAGCATTAAAGAGCAAACTATTTTGGAAGAAGAACAAGGTCCAATGATCATCTGTATAGATACAAGCGGATCAATGAGTGGAATACCAGAAACCATTGCCAAAGCTATGACGTTATATATGGCAATGAAAGCTAAAGAAAAATCGCGGCCTTGCTACTTAATTAATTTTTCTACTCATATTGATGTTATTGATTTATCAAACAACACTTCTCTATCAAAATTAATTCAATTTTTAAAAATGTCATTTCATGGTGGCACAGATGCTGTTCCTGCATTACAACATGCTCTAGAGATAATGAAAACCAATGACTATAAAAAAGCTGATTTATTAATGATATCTGATTTTGTCATGGCAAGTTTACCCAAAGATATTCTCAACAGAATTGAACTACAGCGTCATGCTAAAAATCATTTTTATTCATTAGTTATTGGCCCTGAATTTTTAAATAAAACGCTACAAACACTTTTTGATAAAGAATGGGTTTATAATCCTGATACATCAAATATATCCGAGTTAATTAACTTTAAAAGCTGTATTGCATAAATTTTCATTGTGTTCAAAAACAGTCCCAACTAATCCTTATTTGGCTATATCCTAAATTACTCTAAATATAGCCATATCAATGGATTTGATATTGTAGAGTTATCTGAAATACAGCCTATAAACTCTCCTTCGGTACCAAATAAAAGCTCTAGAGCCCGCTAAACAGCGGGCTTTTTTGCGTCTGTAGGTTCAATTGTTCAGAAAACTGTTCAGAAAAGTGCGTAGTTTTTGATCACATCTATTTATGTCTCATAAATAACAATAAAAAAGCACCCTATGGGTGCTTTATAGCTTTTCACAAACTGCTAGGTTTAGCTTCACAAATTCTTGCCATGAAAATTCTTCTTGCAAATTCAATAAATAATATTCTTTAATATTACATACCAAAGGACGGTTTTCATAAATCGTACATAAATTTGTAGATTCATCTAAATACTGACAAATGCCATCTCCTCGATTTAAGAAATCAGTTAATGAGCTATTTCCTACTAAACGACAGCACTTTCCACACGAAGTACATGGAAAGTGCATTGAATGATTAATGGATTGATTCAATTTGTTGCCCAATACTTAAAATATTAGATTCAGCATCGCCTAATAATGATCCATCTTCACCTAAAATTGGCGTATCGATCGCGACTTTAATGAGCTGCATAATCTTCAAATTTTTCATGACAATCATTCTTTCATCATCACTATATTGCCTAAAATCATTTCCCGTAGAATCGATAATATCCTGTAATTTATTCACATTACGACGAGAAAATTTTCTTAAATTAGAAATCACTTCTGCTAGTTTATTAGCAATATCTGTAATACCATTGGTTAATGATGCTGCTTTTTCCATATCCGCTTCAAATCGTCTAGCTTCCGCTTTATTACTATGAGCATCATCTAAATTTTTACTCGCTTTAGAACCCATGTACCAACCAGCAACCAAAATCGCTGGACCAGCCGCCAATGCGCCTAGTGCCAAAGTACCTGCAGCAATTCCACCACCGCCTGCTGCTAATGATCCACCGCCTAACCATGCCAATGTTGCATTTGTTGCAGCCGCACCACTCAATGTACTAATTGCTGTGCCTGTACTTGCCGCTGCAAACATCATAGTGCCACTATAAGCGCCATATGCAACTAAAGCCCCTGAAACTGCACCACCTGCAGCACCTAAACCTGATGTTGCAATAAAAGATGCTTGTGCTTGTAAAGCAGCTAAAGATGACTGATCAAAACCATTCAAATGCAAATTACCAAAATCACCATCATGTTCAAAATCTACATTTTTAATTTGATTAAAAACTTCTAAGAAATTTTGAACATTTTTATCCAGTACATCAACTTTCGCTTGTCCTAAATCCGTTAAAGCTGTTTCGCAATTTTCACGAGAACGCTCTACCATTCTCTCTGCATTTTTTGCAATACGCTCTGCACTTTCATTCAGTTCTTTTGCTTTACTATTATCTGAAATTGCCTTTCCGCCCTTATAGGCTCCAATTGCTGCTGCCGCTACACCAATAATTATTGGAATTGCCATTTTGATTTCCCCTTTATTCTGTAATAACTTCTAATATTTCACTTCTAAGCTTTATGTACTTTTTCGATAAATTCGATAACTCTTCTAAGTACTCTTCATCTATATTCACTTGTCTTTGATATTCACGAACTGCATACTTAATTAAGTGTTTCATACTATTATCTTCAAGTAAATTCTCTAAATTTAACAATGCGAATAAAATAGCTTTTCGTAATTTTAAGTCTGAAGTATCCTGATCCACATATCTTTTAATGGTTTTCTGAATACTTGATAACCAAACTTCCTCCCTAGCCTTAGGTGAAGCAAAAATTGCCTGAACATATAACTCATCATCTAATAATGCTAAATCCAAATCATTATCAATGGCATACTCAAATACCAGTTTTTTACCTTCTTGAGTTTTTATATATTCTTTTATTGAAACATCAAAATCATCATCTAAATCAAATGGTGTTACATCTAGCTCTATTTGACCACTCAATATTGCGTTTACTCTATCTTTGAATAATGCTTCCATTTGTGTTTCATCAAATTCTCGCGAATCAATAACACCAAGAGTACTCTCCATTACTAAAGGCCATTGAGCATACATACATATGCTCAAAATAAAACTGACCTGCTCTTCTTCTAATTCAACTGTAAACATTTTCATTATCCCTATAACTAAATAATCAACTTATCATCTGAAAGCATCACTTCTTCTAACTCTGCCATATTATTAATCGTTAACTTCTTACCTAATAACTCAGCAAACTGGTTCAGTTGCTCACAAAATTCATCAGGTGTTACATTCACTGAATCTAAAATATAAAATACTCGCTTACTAGATTGATCTAATTGTTTAATTTTATGTTCAAACAATTCATCAATCGCAGCTTTATATTGATTAGCAATCGCAATAGATGCTTCGCATTGCATTTCTACTATTTGACGCCTCTCTTTCGCTAATTTGGCATCATTTAATACTGAGAAAAAACTCTGATAAAACGTATTTGTCAATGTATAACCAATTAAACCGCCGATCAGTCCTCCTAATACGGGAATAGGTATTGCGATTTGACCCGCTATTGTGAACATTGATGAAGACATTAATCCAGATGATGTCACTGTCATTTCTTGCAAGAGCCCTGTACTAGAAATTTCACCTTTAGCAAACTTTATAATCGAGCTTTTCATTGCTAAACAAGTGGATACAACCATGGCTGGCAAACCTGTTTTAGATAATGTTCGCATACTTGTATTCGCCGATTGCTGCATATAAGTTTTCATGGCTGCACCTGTAAAGCTCGTACCATAACCTACACCTGCTGAGACCAAAGTATCTTTTGCAATATCAGCAGCTGCATCACCTAACTCCTTATCACCTGATGCAATTGCAAAAATATTCGTGATAATCGAAACACCTCCTCCAATTGCAGCACCTAACTGAGCCCCAGCAATACCTGCTTGATGACTTGTATTTAAAATATCTTTCGCAATCATTAATTCAGGATTCTTGCGATATGCGATTGCTTCTTCAGTAGTTAAACCCGAATCGCTAATCTTTTCTTCCAATTGCTTATAATTATCTGATTGTTTTTGTAATTTTTTTGATAACTCAGCATTTCCATCTTTTTGTGCACGTTGTGCTTGCTCAGCCAATTTTTTAGATTCATCTCGACAAGTTTGTTTCATTAATTCAACTTGTTCTGTTGGCACATCTAATTTATCAACAGCCATATAACGAGATAAATCATTTTTTCCACCTGAAGTATCACCTTTAGCTATCTTTTTTAATAAAGCATCAGTGTCTGTGACAAATTTTTGTTGTGATTCTGTTTTGATAATGGGTCCATCAATCTCTAAAATATCCACCGCATTATGATTTTTACCATAGCCGGTATAATCTTCACTTCGTATATATCTTTTAGTATCTCCATCAATGATGGCCTTGGAATTTTTACGTGCAACTGAAGCTACTTCAGCAGAAAAACCAGCTTGTTGTTTAATATTCTGCTCAACATAATTAGGATTTAACTTACCTTCACTAATTTTCTTTAAGCTGCGGTCAAAAATTTTCCCTGTTTCATAATCAATGCCACGCAGCGCTTTTAGAAACTCAGCACCACCCTCACCATATCTTTGTATATTTTCTAATGAGCCTGCACCAATTAAGGTATTTCTTAAATTTTTATGGTTCATATGCCATATAACCTTATCAATTGTAAAATAATTTATAATATTCATAATAATTAGGTGTCAAATATCATACAATATTTTTCTACTAATATAATAAAAAAATTTATAAGAAATCCTACCTTTAACTTTGTATTATATATGTCAAGATGATCAAATCACTGTATTATTGGAGATGTACCCAATAATAAAAACTATCTTCTCTTCATATTTGAAAGAGAAATGAATATAATTGATCTTAAAATGCATTTAAACTAAAAATAATTCTTACAACTCATCATGACAATATCTATGCAAACATCTAGAATCATTAGCAATCCTTTCACAGAAGACATTGATGAGCAGTTATTTATGCCTGCACTTGAAAATGCAGTTTCATACGATTGTATGATGGGATATTTTGACAGCACATCCTTTAAAATATTAGCAAAATCACTCATACATTATCTTAATTGGGAATCAACTCATAAAATGCGGATAATCATTAGCCCACATTTATCTAAAGAAGATTTATTAACACTACAATCACTCTATGAAAATCATGCCAGCTTAGACTATTTATTTGATGGCTTTAAAATCACAGAAAATACACTTAAAAATCATACTTTAACAGCCCTAGCCTATTTAATTAAACATCATCTATTAGAGCTTCGAATTGCTGTACCAAAAACAGGCTTATTTCACGTCAAATGTTGGATACTTAAACAAAAAGATGATAATACGATTGTTTTGCATGGCTCTGGGAATCATACAGGCAGTGGTTTATCTAAAAATTTTGAATATCTTGTCTCAGAAAACTCTGGTCATAGCATTGCTGAAGCCATGATTTGTGAGCGCATTGCTCATGATTTTGAGAACATCTGGCATAATCAATTTGATGGCATCATCTGTGGGCAATTAACACCTGCAACGATTGAATTTTTATTAAATGAATATCATGAAAAAATTAGTACGCAATCTAAACATAAGATTATGCAAACATTAGCTAACACGCTCAAAAATGAAGAAATGCACACACCATCTATGGAATATTTTTATGAGCTCGCTGATACCATCAGTAATTACAAGATTGCTCAATTGAAGCTCCCGACTTGGCTTGATTATAGAAATGGGGATTATAAACATCAAGGAGAAGCCATTGATGCTTGGTTTTCCAACAATCACATAGGTATATTATCAATTGCAACGGGAGGCGGTAAAACATTGACAGCATTAACTGCAGCAACGTTACTCAGTGAAACTCTATCCTCTTTATTTTTAGTCATCGCTGTTCCAACTAAGGCACTGATGGAACAGTGGACCAAAGAAGTTGCATTATTTAATGTCACTGCCATTAATCTTAATCATTACACTACAAAACAACACAAAATTATAGCCATCAAAGATGCTGGTAAACGGCTGCGCTTTCATACATCAAAAGTAGAAGTCATCATTATTTCACATGATGCACTAAAATCAGATCTCATGCAGGCTTTAGAAAGCTTATCTCAGCACATACAAATAATGCTGATTGCCGATGAGGTACACAATTTAGGTAGCATTGGCTTTATAGAACAATCCCCAACATTTTTTACCTACAAATTAGGATTATCTGCCACGCCTGTTAGACAATATGATACAGATGGCACAGATTTTTTATTCCAATATTTTGGCCCTGTGGTTTATGATTTTCCTTTAGAAAAGGCTATTGGTAATTGTCTTGTGCCATATAATTATTATACTCATCCTCTATATCTGACAATAGATGAAACAGAGGCATTTTCAGAAATTACAGAAAAAATTAAAAAATTATCATATGCAGCCACGATGGATCAGAGTAGCGATGAATTTAAACTATGGTCAAATTATTGTATACAACGACGACGTATTATTGAAACAGCAGAAAATAAAATTTTAAAGCTGAAAAGTTGCTTATATAAAGAACATGAGCATTTATCATATACCCTTATTTTTTGTAGTGATAAAAATCCTGAACAACTTAAACAAGTGAATCAACTGCTGAACCAATATCACATTAATTATCACCAAATCACAGGAGAAGAAACGACAGATATAAACTTATTAAATCAACTAATTGAAAATTATAATTCTGGAATATTACAAGTTCTAACATCTAAACGAGTATTAGATGAAGGATTTAATGTGCCACAGACAAAAACAGCATATATTCTGGCCAATAACACTACTGAAAAACAGTGGGCACAACGCTTAGGACGAGTGCTGAGAAAAGCGCCTGGGAAAGAATATGCAGAAGTTCATGATTTTATAGTTTTGCCCACCATGAATGATGATGTTTTAGATGAAGATTTTTTAAATTTACTCAAGTCTGAGGCTAAGAGATTACAGTTTTTTATACAACATGCGAATAATGGCACTGAAAGATATGGTAGCTTAAGTACATTAACAAACATATTAAATATGATTGAACATTAATAATGATTAAAGGGATAAAGACGTGTCTATTTCAACAAAGAAAATCCATCAAATGATTTTAGATGAATTTTCATCTTCCAAAGATAATGAGGAACTCTTAATTCGCTTAGCAAAAGATGTTTATGCGATTGAATCAGGATATGAGGGTGGATCTGACAAACAAAGAATTGATGAAATCAGGAGCAAGTTATCAATTAGAGCTAACGAATTCATAGTTTCGAAATAATTAGAGAATTATAAAAATGAAATTAATCAGAGCAAAAATAAATAATTTTAGATTATTAAAAGATATTATCTTAGATTTTTCAACAAATTCTAATAAACCACTGACAGTTATTCGCGCGGCTAATGAATCGGGCAAAACTACCTGTGAATATGCATTAATGTGGGGGCTGTGGGGTGAAGAAGCTTTACCTTCTAAAAAATACAGTGATTTTATTGTTTTTCCAGCAGATATCACTGCTCAAAATCCAAAAGAAATTACAACCGTGGTTGAAATTGAATTTTATGGTCCATCGTTAGAGAACCAACTGACAGCTCATTATCGGTTGATTCGATCTTTAACTCAAAGAAGAGAAGAACGTCCTTTCGAAAATATCACCATTTTTGAAATTACAGCAAATGGAGCAAAAGATTTATCTGCTTCGAATGCCAAACTTTTAATTAATTCATTGCTACCATTAAGCTTAAAAGATATCTACTTTACAGATGGTGACCGTGCCTTATCATTTATTGAGTCAGGCACGCAAGATTATATTAAAAGACGTCGTGTGAGTGATGCCATTAAATCACTCCTTGCATTAGAAGAGTTAGAATCATCTATTAGACATCTAGATAATGTAGAAAAAAAATTTGAATCTGAAATAGATGACAAGGATTACGCAGCAGAATTAATTGCTCTTAATAAGAAAATGGAATTTCAACAAGAGACTATTGATGATTTGCAAAAAGAACTACAAGAGTTAGAGCCAGAAAAGCATAATTTATCTGATAATAAAAGGCAGGCCAATGAGCGTATTGAGGAAATTTTAAAACAAGGTGATAAACAAGCTCTGATTAGAGAAAAAAATAGTCATGAACAAGATTTAACTCGCTTAGAAGCAAGCCAAAAACAAATTTTAAAGTCTTTACGCGACCTAGTTCAAGATAAAGATGTGTCATCTATCTTTTTATCAGAACAATTTTCCATTGCAAAAAATTTCCTTAATTCGTTAAAAGATAAAAAACAATTACCTAAATTGAGTATTCCAATCTTAGAAGAACTTTTAACAAAAAACATTTGCTTCTGTGGATCAAGTTTATCTCCTAATACAACCGAAGGACAACAGAATATTCAACATATACAATCTACAATTAAGGATAGTGCAGATGCGGATCACAAGATTGCTTTAGCAACAGAGTTGCATTTTGATGCAAAAAATTATGAACCTTTTGAAAGTAAAAAAAAATGGATGACCCATTATGAACAACAAATGAGTGCTTATCTCAACTTTGATAGAATGCTTAGAGATAAACATCAAAAACTTAAAGATATCCAAGAATCAATTAATAATATTCAAGATGATGCCCTAGAAGGTTATAGAATTAAACTTAAAAAATATGATCAAGAACTGGGGAATGTACTCGCTAAAATACATCGAAAACAAGCACAAATGGAAGAAGCTAATATTAAGCTCAAAGAACTTAATGAAGATAAAGAAAAGATTTCTAAAAAACACAATATCAATGATAAGGGTGTGCAAAAAGCTTATTTAGCAAAAGCGCTAAAAGTTGGATTCAAAAAAATTCTGAATAAATTAAAGACTGATGAAATTCATAAAGTTAGTAATGAAATGAACAGAATATTTATTGAAATGATAGGGTCAGCGCCAGATGCTAATGATTTTGCCTCCATTACCAAAGCAGAGCTTAGTGCTAATTATGACATTTTAGTTTATGGCAATAGCGGTAAATTGCTAAACCCGGATCAAGATCTTAATGGTGCTTCAAGGCGTGCAATTACATTGGCATTTATCTTAGCACTAACCAAGGTATCTGAAGTCGAAGCGCCTAATGTTATTGACACACCATTAGGAATGATGTCTGGTTATGTTAAACAATCTGTACTGAATCAGATGATTCGTGAAGGTAATCAGATCATTCTATTTCTAACGCATGATGAAATTAATGGTGTAGAGAGAATTATTGATCAATATGCAGATTGTACTTATACATTGACCAACCCTGCCCATTATCCACGTATGTTAAAGCATAAACCCAACACTGTAGATGCTCGAATTTTAAGATGCGACTGTGGTCATAAAGATTATTGTGATACTTGTGAAAGAAATGAATATCAAGAAGGAGTCAGATAATGGCAATTCATAACCCTTTTAGTACTTACCAAATTACTGTTCCTAAAAAATATTCAGATGAAATTAAGAAATTCTGCAAACAAAACAATACTGATGCTAAAAATGAAGAGTATGTACCATTTAATCGCCAAGTAGACTTATGGTATTTTGCATTCTTATATGCTGTTAAAGAGAAATTACAACCTGAGCATATTTCTGGAGCTGATATGTCTAACATTATAGCTGCGAGTATATTGACCGATCATCATATTATTCATATCCAAATGTGGTATTTATCAAAACATCTAGATATAGAAGCTTTGAATGAGCCGCGAGATATGTTTACAGCTGTCAGTGATTTAGCTAATGCAGGGATTCCTTATGTCCTACAAATTCTCAATGATATGGATGAAGGTAAACCTCTATTTAATGTATTAGATACTATCGAAGACAATATTCGATAAATTCACAAGAAGGAATATAGTATGGATTTAAAAGGTGCCATTTTAAGAAATTTTTATACCGTTGGGACATTGGTCACTGAACCGACACCGGAAAAATTTTTTTCACTCAAGATCCCACATTATCAGCGCCCATATAAATGGGATGCTGATCGTGTGTCTAGACTCATCGAAGACTGGCATGACAATCGCAGCACAACAAAAGAGTCTGAGAATAAAGAGTATTTTGCAGGTGCTGTGGTGACCGTTGCTGAAGGAGACTCCGGCATCCATTCATTGATTGATGGGCAGCAACGAATCACCACACTTTTTTTAGCCAATTTCATTAACTTCTCGTTACTGCGCAATTTGATTTTGTCAGAAATTGAACGAAAGCGTTGCGGTAAAATCTTAAGCTATAGTGATGCTTTAAATCGCTCTGTACACTTTATTTTTCGTGATTCGACCATTCTTGCACACTTTAAGGCGGCCACTGAGCACATTAAATTATTATCCGACGATGATAAAATGGACGAATTGCACGAAACAGATGATCACTTTAATCAAATGCGTGAATATTATAATCTTTTATGGATTCCTCAATATACTATTGAGGAGTATCCGACAGAAGAGTGCTATAAAAAAGCTGTATCGGACATGCTGAGTCAAAAAATCACACCCGATTCCTTAAATTTGCATTATGATCGCGCCAGTTTTAATGACAGTCTTGCCAAAGTATTATCGAGCCTGTATCTCATTTTTAGCGGTAACACCATGACGCTTAAAGAGGAGATCATTGATGAGATCTATCTCTCAGACAATGAAAAAGTCTATGCAACGTCCATGAAAGCCATCATCACAACATTAAAATCCATTGTGTCACAAGAGGGTGTGTTTTATACCTATATGCACAACTTGCATCAAACCCTAACACAATTGCTTGATGAGGTGAAAGTCTGTGTCATTCAAACCGGTGCGACGGATGATGCTTACACCCTTTTTGAGGTCATGAATGACAGAGCGCTCGAACTTGATGATTTAGATTTAATCAAAAATCAATTCTTCAAAAAATTTGTCCTCAGTAACCAAGCCCTCAAAGAACAAGCAGAAGCCCACCCAGCTCAGAAGATTTCATTTCTCACAGAACAAGAAGTCGACCAAAAAATTCAAGCTTTAGATAAACAATGGGGCGATGTCATTTTCAATCATCCGAAAATGGGCGTGCAATATAAAAAATTGGTCACATATTTCAGCACCGTGTTTTTAACAGGCAATGAAGATGCCACCAACAATAAAAATGAAAAATACCGCACATTCCTAGAGGCGTATTTGTCAAAGCAAGCGCATTATACCTTTGAAGATATCCAGCGCGATTTTAATGTGTTTCAAATCTGTTTTGATCTGTTAATCAATCTCTCTTTACCCTTACAGAAAAGAGAAAATGAATCATTGTTAGTGGAATATATGCCAGATGCCAGTGATTTTAAAAAAGCCATCTATTTCCTCAATGCTCAAAAACAAGATGGCGTCATCAGTGGATTGATTAATTTTTATCTCAAATCGATGAATTTGGTGGTCACTCAACTCAATCCTGAATATATTCGCCCCATTTCGCAGCTCATGCTCAAAACTGGTGTGACCACTGACGACATCAAGCGTTACTATCCTCAAGCCTCCACAGAACATTTAAATTATCTGAAAAAGTTGATGGATGATGTGCAAATACAAGCTAAAGCATTATGGACCACCTCAATGATGGCGGCCAATGCAAGTTTACCAAGAGAGCTCGCCAAACAAATCATTGCAGAACATCATTTACATTCAGCACATGGCAAAACGTTAAGAATTCATGAATCTTCTCAACAAAAACAACTCGACGAGAGTTTTAACGATTGGCTACATCATTGGAATTATGACAAAGATTCATCCTTTAAAATTAAGACCCTCTTTGCCAAATTATTGCGTTTTAACTACGTTGATGACCAATTGACTCAAACCCCCGTCATCATGACCATCAATTCAAGTGCCATCAAAGGCATGGAATTAGATCATTTGGTGGCACGTAAATCTGGTGACAGCAGTGTTTTTGTTTTTGAACATGATGAGCGCGATGCATTCATCAATGGTCTTGGCAATATGATGCCATTGCCTAAAAAAGAGAACATCAAAAAATCTGATTGTCCATTAGAGCAATCCTTTAAATTTTATGAAGCCTCAGGATTAACAAAGCACTTTTTGATCGATGAGTTACAAATCTTAGTCAGCGCTGTACAAAACAAAGAAATGACACCTTTAGAATTCTTCACACGACGCAAAGAAGCATTAATTCGTTACTTCAAGCAGATTGTTCACGCATAATCATTACTTATGACACGCCAAGCAAACCTTAGATTTGCCATAAAGCTCATCTAAATCGATGACTTCATTATCTTGGAGCGGATTGGCAATGCGTCGTGCCTTTGCCCGCTCTAGGCGTTTTTCATAATCCGCTTTGATCTGGGCAATGCGCTCAGGTTGCGATAATTCCTCGAGCGATTCACGTTCAGACCATGTAAACGGTGATTGATGCTCTAAAGCCTGTTTCTCATAGGCTTTGGCCTCCTCAAAAGCTTCAGGGTGGCGTTCTAATAAACCCACCCACTCAATCTTTCTTTGGAAAAAACAAAACGTACAACCACTGCGCGAGCGCCATTGATAATACTCAGGCATGCCAAGCCCGGAATACTCAAGGATATTGATCACATCTTGCTTATCAATACCATCTTCACGAAATGGTAATTTAATGATGAGCTGATCATTGTTTGATTGATAGCCTTCGCGATAATCCTCATCACTGCGGATCGCCACATATGAATAAACGGTATAACCCTCTTCTAAAAATGGTTTGACCCAATCTTCAAAAGGCTTGAGTTTCATTTTAATGGTGCACCATCGCGCTTGAGGCGATGGTAAATAATCATTGTGCTGCATGAGCCAAAAGTCAAAATCACGATCAGGATTGATGCGCAAAATGGGTTTACCTAAATAACCTTCTAATTTACTTAAGTATTCATACACTTCTGGCAACTCTTTACCAGTGTCTGTAAAGAAATAATCAATCTCAACCTCAGGATAATTGTCACGCATGTATACCGCAAGCGCGGCACTGTCCTTTCCGCCTGAAATCCCCAATACGTGTTTTACTTTTTCCATCATTACGATCCTAATGATTCATCGGTTAATTCTATGCCAAGCTCAATCAACGCAATTTTTAATAATGCGGAATTGCTGACATCCATTTCCATCACTTTTGCTTGCAGCTCTTGTTTTAAGCGATCGATGGCTTGAACTTCATGCTCTGGCAATGAGGCATCAAGATTTTGCTGCACATCTTGACCATTCACAGAAGAGAGCAACACAAACGATTTACGATTACTCTTCTGCCCTTTTAAATGGGCATATAATTCTGCTTTTTTAAAGCCATCACACAAAGCGCCAATCTCAATCTTAGCGCGTTCCACATCTAAATCAATCCAATCATGAATCGGTTTATTCGCCGCTAAACTTGCAATGCCTGCGATGTCTTTATCATCACTTGGATCTAACGTCTGTAAACGTGAGGCGAGCGCATCAATTCTAAAATCGCCGCTGCCATGATTGACAATCTCCGCGCGTTTATGGAGCGCATCTAAATCCACATTCAATGGATTGATCTGAAGGGCACTGAACAATACGCGCCCAAGGGTTTCGATCATTTGCGTATATGCTTGATCTAATTCAGTCAATGCATCAATCACACCTTGTAAATCCTCAGGCTGTAAACGATCCACCGGAATGTTAAACAATCGCACCATATCTTCAAAAATCAACTGATTCGGATCACTGGCGACTTTTAATGTGTCACGAAAACGCGCAGTTTTATGGCTCAATGTTTTTGTGCGCATCACCCAAGGATTCAGATTATGGATGAATGACACCAATTTTCGGGAAATGTCCAAAATATTGGGTTTTGCATATTTAAATGCTTTAAAAGATTGCCCAAGCGTTTGATGCAATGCCGCAACATATTCTGTGCGCTCAGTGCTCATCTCGATGTATTTAATCTCGATTTCGCTCGACTCTTTGATCAAATAATCCACAAAGATATCTGTAATTTCTGGCAAATACATGCCTTGTAAATATGCGGCAATGTTGCCCTCTTTAGACAATAGATACGTTAAAAAGAGCACAGAATGCAGCCCTTTTTTCAAGCCATACGGCGCACTGCTCCAAAATTGATACAACGCTTTTAATGAACATTTATCACGCTGTTGCTGCAAAAATGCATCGGTGTCGCGCCAAAGCGTGGGCAAGCCAGAATCTTCACGCGTTGGGAGGACAAAAAGATATTGTCCCTGCGCGTTTTGCGCATACATTCCCGTATCTTCATGCAAAATCTTAAACAAACCACGCTCAGGTGGATAAAAATTCTCATCAATGCCCAAGCGCGCTTCCCCGCGCCCACTGATCATGCGGCGCAGCAATGCATTAACAGCGCCATTGGCATTTGCAGAAGGTTTATTGTTATTGAGCATCTCTGTTTTTAAAACAGGGCATTTTTCAAACACACGATCGGCTAAACGTGAACACAACTGGTTAAATTGCACAGCGTTGAGCTGACCTTTTTCCTCATCTAAGAACCATGATAAATCTTGCTTCGCTTGATTGATCAATTGATTGATGGCATGGCTCACATGGCTTTTACGATTATCAATCTCATGGCGCGCAATGCGATCACCCATTAAACTCGCGGTATTTTTCTCTAACCATTCTAATGCCAATAACTCACGAGCTAAGCCATTAATCTCGGCGTATTGATCCGTCACACCGAGCACCACAGGTTTTTGATGTGAATAATCCTCACGCCGTTTCAATGCTACCTGCGCAGCTTCATATTCCGTCACATCGCTTGGCACGAGAATTAAAAACGTTCCAAACAAACTGTTATTAAAAGGGGCAATGGCATCAATGCCTTCATCTTTCCACACTTTATAAGGCATGATAGAGATGCTCATCCAGCGAATGGTGCCCGTTCTGTGATAATTGCGTTTTGCCACAATCGGCTGAAAGGATGCAATGGCATTTAAGCGCACATAATCCACATCCACCACTTGTTGCAAGGCATTGTCTAATTCACTGTCGATGTCAAAGTCACTGCCATCAAACAACACAAAGCCCGATTTATTATGGGCTTCACGGATCAATGACATGTCACACAATGCATTGAGCGTCTGCTCGATTGCTTGTGGCTTTGCCTCAAAAAGTGCATACAATAATTCGCAGCTTGCCTCTAAACCTGTATTGCCTTTAAAAATCTCCAATAAACTGATGAGCTTTAAAAGGGTTGCCGCCATTGCCACATCGATCTCTTTGACCGTCGATTGTGCGTACAATTTATCAAGCACTTCTTGTGCTAAAATCCAGCGGCGCGCATCTTGTGAACGGGACAAAATGAAATCAAAGTTACTCTTCACATAATCCCAGAAGCGATCAATTGAATAACGCGTTTTTGCATCATAATCGGTCTCTTCTAAGAAGTTTTGAAAACTCGCGGGCTCACTTGAATTTAAAAAGGAGAAAATACTGCGCTGATTTTGCCCGAAATGTTTTAAAGACAAAGGCCCAAGCAACAGTGCCACAATCGGATTTAAAGGCCAGCACTGTTTTAATAAAATCTCATAATTTTGCGGATCAACGCGGCGATTTTTACAGATGACTTTAATGCTTGCATCAATCAAGGCATCGGCTTTGGTGGGCTTATCCTTCGAGACAATGGTGCGCCCAATTAAATCCAGCTTCTCTTCATTTGATGTGTCGATCACTAAATCGGTAAAGCGACCATGAATTTTATACCACTCATCTTGCGCCGTTTTATTGAGCCCCACCGCATATTCTGCAAAGCTTTGATGCAAAATCCCGATGAAAATCAAGCGCCCTTCGCTGTTATTGGCAAGCTCTGCAATTTGCTGCAATATATAAATGTCACTCATGTGGGTTTGTGCGGTTTTTTCCAGCAATTTACCCATTTCATCAATGATGATGACCAAGCCATCTTTCTGTGCCATCTTTGTTTCGATGGTTTTTAAAATGGTTTCGCTCTTTACTTCACAGGCCAAGGCTTGCCCGAGCAACTCTAAAGGCGATACAGGCGCTGCGACAATTGAAATCAATGTGCGTGATTTTTTCTTGGATAAAAAGGCATCATTTTTAAGTGCTGCATCCTCAATTTTATCCAAACAAATGCGATGCCCTTCTAAGGATTCAGAGGGCACCAATAAATTACTTAAAAAGAGGGCAAAACTCGATTTACCTGAGCCATAAGGTCCTGTAAATGTAAATGCTGCTTGTGTGCCTTTTGCACTGGCAATGATCTGCGCTAAATTATTTTGATTGGAGATCGATAAAATATAATCTTTTAAGAATCCGACATTGCCATGGTCAAGCACAAGGTTGGTGGATTTTTTGAAATTCTCATTGAGGGTGACACGTTCTTTAAATTTCATGACGATAAACATCCTGTACTTGTGCTTCACACATTTGAATCAATGCTTCAAGCGTGGTTTGTCCTTTTAATTCTAATTGCTTAAGACCTGCGGTTTCTGACCACTCCACTTGCCCTTTAAAAGATGCCACAGAATCATAAATGCGCTCGATTAAGCTGTTTTCATCCAATAAAAATAAGCGCCCCGGGCTCAATGCTTGATAAGCAAGCATGCCAAGGGATAATGTTTTTTGTGATTCAGCAACGCTTGCCCAAAATCTAAACACTGCTTCCCAAAATAGAGGCGTTGGCAACGTAGGCTTTGCCCCACGATTGGCCGCAAAATAGCCTTGCTTATGCAAAGGCGTGATCAACTCTAATTCAGTTAATGGCGACTCAATGGCATCATCATTGTTTTGTGTTGTTTTAAACATATACAAACGGATCAAACACTCGATGTCACGTTTTAAAGTGGTGGGTGATGGCGGTTTTAAACCCTCTTTTAAGCAATACTCCATCACTTCATTGTGAAAGGTTTTTCTGTCTAAATTCAAATTGTTATTGATGTTGAAATACCAATAATATGTCACCAATTGCGGATTTGAGCTCAAATGATAATGCAAAATCCATAAGGTCATCGGATGCTCCATCCACGGATCAAAGCCCTCATCTGCAAAGACTGCATGCGCAAAATCTGTCAATTGATTCTCTTCTAAAATGCCCGTCATGTTGCACCAATGACGCATTGAGCTCACCATGTTTTTACCCACGCCAAACTCAGAAATCGCCGCTTCGTTTGAAAATACATCTTTCGCATCAAACCCTTGCATCGTTGCATGCAGAACGGCATTATAACTTTTTTTTAACCATCCGTAGCGAAGCGGGAATGTTTCATGCCCTGAAAAGATCGGGCGTTTCATATCTTGTTGAGGTTTTGTCAGCATAATGTATGATTCAACTCAGCGTATGTTAAAATAAATTTTGATCTTTGGAACAGTGTTCCAGGATTATAGTCTTGCTGATTCTAGCACGTAAAATGGTAATTGTACCGACAATCTTGCTCATTTCACTTTAAATATAACATTTTCATAACTTATGATCTATCTCGATAATAATGCGACAACGCCCTGTGATCCTGACATTGCAAAGGCAATCACCGATATTTTAATGGATGAATCGATGGGCAATCCCTCATCGAATCATGCCTTTGGTTGGAAGGCGCACGCAATGTATGAAGATGCTCTGGAAAATATTGCACACTTTTATAATGCATTGCCGGATGATGTTGTCATTACATCAGGGGCAAGTGAGGCGAACAATCAAGCGATCATTGGCGTGGCGCAAGCGGCACACCTTGCAAATGATCCGCGTAAAAAAATCATCGTCTCAAGCATTGAGCATAAATGTGTGTTAAATGCTGCTAAATTTGCTTGTGACTCAATGGGATACACACTCATTTCGATTCCTGTCAGTACCGATGGCATCATTGATATGGAAGCACTTGTCGCACATCTTTCAGATGATGTGCTGTTAGTCTCTGTCATGGCAGTCAATAATGAAGTCGGCACCGTGCAACCGATTCAAGAAATTGGCAAACTGTGTAAACAATACGGCATTATTTTCCATGTCGATGGTGCACAAGCGGGTTATGAATCCATTGATATGATCGCAGCAAACATTGATTTACTGAGCCTATCAGGACATAAAATTTATGCACCCATTGGCGTGGGTGCATTGATTGTGGATTCAATGTGCACCATTAAACCGCTGCCCATCATTCATGGCGGATTACAGCAAGCGCCCTATCGCTCTGGTACCATTTCACCCTTTTTAGCCCATGCCATGAGTTTAGCCGTCACAAAAATGCATCAAGTACAATTAGAAGAAGCCCAGCATTTACGCGAATTGAGGCATGATTTTTTACAGCAATTAGATCAGCATCATATTGATTATACAATCAATGGCTCAATGACTGAGCGCCATCCGGGCAATCTAAACATTTCATTGATTGGGCATGACAACAATATGTTGGTGCAAAAACTACAGCCTCACGTTGCCATTTCCACAGGTTCTGCCTGTAATTCGGGCGTGATTCAAGACTCATATGTGCTCAAGGCCATGAATCTCAGTGAAGCACATTTAAAAAGCGCCGTGCGCATCTGTTTTGGGCGATTTAATACAAAAGAAAATGTTGATCAATTGCTCAATCTGCTCATGCCAATCTTAACCTAAGCATTCATTGACTTCTGTTGTGGTAAAATAGGGATAAGCCTTGATACATCCTAAGAATAAAAGCTATACTTCGAAAAAATTTTAATAACGCATAATAAGGATGATTCTATGTTAAATGGCGATCTAAAAAAACAAGCAATTGCTAATTTTAAAAATGCAAAACAACAATATGAAAAGCTTGGGCAAGAGGTGCGTGATGCATCGACTGTTTTGATGGATCTACGTAAAGAAAAGGCCAATTCTATCATTAAACGTGCAGAAGGTTTGTTCAGTGCGATTGCCAATAAACCCAAAGAATTTGATAAAACCTTTTCAATCTATAAAACAGAATATAAAGTTTTCAACAATGTCTTGAATGAAATACAAGATAATGCTCGCAAAATAGATCTACAAGCAGGCGGCACAGCAGGCGCTGGCATCGCAGCAGGTGCCGGCATCGCAGCATTTGCACCCACAGCAGCAATGGCGATCGCCACAACCTTTGGGACAGCATCTACGGGCACAGCAATCTCAGCTTTGAGTGGTGCCGCTGCGACGAATGCAGCATTGGCTTGGCTAGGTGGTGGCGCTCTCGCAGCGGGTGGTAGCGGTATGGCTGGCGGTAGTGCATTATTAGCATTGTCAGGCCCACTAGGCTGGACGATTGGTGGTCTTGCATTAGTGGGTAGTGGATTATTTGCGCGTAGTAAAAATGCGAAAATTGCACGAGAAGCAGATGAAAAACGTCAAGAAATTGAAGTGTTAAATAGACAATTTTCTGCTGCATTAAAAGAAATATCCCATTTGAGCGATGAAACTCAAGCGCATATTATTGGTATTAAAAATTTCATGGATGTTTTAGATACATCATTAAATACTTTAGATTATGAGCAATTTAATCATCAACAGAAAAACCTGATGATCGCAATTAAAAATCATGTTGAAAGCTTAGCCATGTTATTAAAAAAGAAAGTAGAACTATAGGTCAAAATGCGATGATTAAGGCTAAAGCATGAAAACAACATCCATCCAAGACCAAATCAGCAGTGCGATCGTTCATAATTTTAATGTGACACGGATACAAGATGAAATCTCTCAATTGAATCTGCAAGATACATCTTATATCAAGGCCATCAGTGAAGTTGATAAGGTTCGTGATTTTATTGGTGATCCATCAAAAATTCTAGGCAGTCCTGCAACAAAACATGGCGAAATCGCAGAACAAGTTGAAGTTGGCATTAGAAGGGCGCAAGATGCGCTTCACAATAGAGATTTTAGTGCAACTTTTGAGGGTGTTGGAAGAACGGCACCAGAAGATTATTTAATCAATGACATCGCTGTACAATCAAAATTCATTAATGGTTTAAACAATAACTTAAATCATGTGCTTGAGCATATGAATAAATATAGTCATTTTGGTCGAGATGGAAGTTTTTATCACATACCTAAAGACCATTTTGAAACCATTCTTAAAATTTATCACGGTGAAAATGTTGAGGGATTGAGCCAAAAAACAATCAACGCAATTCACCATAAAATTAGTGAGATCGAGACTCAAAGTGGGCGATCTTTTACTGATGTTGTGCAACCTGGCATTTCTAAATATGCTGAAGTTCAACAAGGCACTGTCACACAAACATTAGATCGACATGAGCAAGAACTTAAACAACAAAATGAAGAGCTCAAACAAAAGATACATGAGAACCATTCAGCGAGTTTAAGTGAAGGCTTAAAAGCAGCAGGTGTGGCCGCAGCTGTAGGCGGTGCACTCGCGCTAGGCACATCTTTATATCTCAAATATAAAGATGGAAAGAATATTTTTAAAGGTGAGTTATCCGCTGAAGATTGGCAAGAGATTGGCTTAAATACAGGACAAACAGCCATCGCCGCTGGGATTACTGGATCTGCTGTTTATGCTTTAACCAATTGTGTTGGTTTATCTGCGCCCATTGCAGGTGCTTTTGTTACAGCTGTGAAAGGTGTCAGTTCTTTAGTACAAGATTTACATCATGGTCATCTTACTTTTGCTGAGTTTCAGATGAATGCAATCTATTTATGTGCTGATAGTGCAGGTGTTGGACTAGCAGCATTAATGGGACAAACTTTAATGCCTATCCCTGTTGTGGGTGCAGTGATTGGCTCTCTGGCAGGAAAATTGGTTTGTAACATCTTGTTAGGGGAAGATCCGAAATTAGCAAAACAGATGGAGGAATCAATGCAGGTGTTTCTGTCAGATATTGATCAAAAATATCATGCACTGGTTAATAAGATAACGGCAGAGTTTGATCATATTAAAGATTTAAGAAAAATCGCATTTGATTTACGCAGTAATATCAATTTAGTGGAGAGCAGTATTAATCTTGCGAGAGCGCATGGCGTCAAAGAACACAAAATTTTGAAGAATGAAGAGGATTTAAAAGCTTTTCTTTTTGATTAAAAACTTATTGATTAAGGGGATATGTATAACGAAGGCGTGAGTATGGAAAGTGATATGACAAAAACTAAATAGATGGTTCGGCAAAGCTTGTGATCATGCCCATCTTGGTTTACACCCAAAAATCGTTTACATTAAAGATCCATTAGAAAATTTTAAGGAGGCATTGAATGAAAAAAACCATCCTATTGAGCTTAACCTTATTGATGGCATCTGCAATTGCGCACGCCCAATCTGTGGAAACCATTTTTACCGTCAAAGACACCAAAGACGGCACAGAAGTGATTGATGTACAGTACAGAACAGTGGAGCCAAATTTTCAAATCGACACTTTTGCGCAAGCAGATAAAAACGGCGATGGCTGTTTAGATCGTGCTGAGGCAAAAGACATGGGCATTTTAAACTTTGATCGTTTTGCCGTGACGAAAAAAGGCTGCCTCAATGAAGAAGAGTATCTACGCGCGATGCATTCGGCAGATTAATCTCACCCTCATCAAAAGAAAAGGCAGAACAAATGTTCTGCCTTTTTACTCATCACTCAAATATCATTCCGCAATTTTCAGCGTAATGTCGCCAATGCCATCAATGTGCCCTGTCAATTCATCTCCAGCCACCACAGCGCCCACACCTTCTGGCGTGCCAGTCATAATAACATCGCCCGGCATTAACGTATAAAGCGTGGATAAATGGGCAATGATCTCATCCACTGACCAGATCATTTGTGCTAAATCAGAAGATTGCTTCACCTCACCATTGACGGACAACTCAATCTTGCCGCTTGTCAATTCACCGCACTCAGCAATTGGCACCACTTCTGAGATAATGGCGCCATTTTCAAAATCCTTGGCAATGTCCCAAGAGAGGCGGCGCTCTTTCATTTGTGCTTGTAGATCACGGCGCGTCATATCTAGCGCACATGCATAACCAAAAATATAATGTTTTGCCTCTTCGACAGGAATGTTCGCGCCCTCTTTCCCGATGATGACGGCAAGTTCCATCTCATGATGAAAATTCTGTGTGCGCGATGGATAAGGAATCGTGCTGCCGCTTGGCGCATAATGGCTTGGATGCTTTAGAAAATAAAAGGGCTCTTGTGTCGCTTTATCCACAGAGCTGCCCATCTCATTGGCATGGGCAAGATAATTGCGCCCCACACAAAAAATGCGATGAATGGGCATCGTTAATTGATATTTTTTAATGGGTAAAGCCACCACGCTGTGGGGTGGGAAAATGTATTCAGCAAACATAGAATCCTCCTAATTTTTATGGTGATTCTGCATCATATAATGATGCGGCACATTTCGCACGCACTATCATTTTTTGATAAAAAATCGCCACTTTTTCATTTTTGTACTATCATTATAACCGTTGACGGTCAATTCAACCCTTTGATCTTATTATCAACACTCTCTATCATCTATGCGAGATTACTCAGGAAGCCTCAATGCAACACACTCTTAGCAGCACAACTGCCATCAACCATCAAGGTGAAAATGTGAACCATAAATACACTGAAATGATGAACATCCTCGTTGAACTCTTCGAAGCCTTTAACATCAAATTAACCTCAGAACAAGCGCACGGCTCAATGGCATTGCCTTTTTCAGGTCGCGTGCAGTATTTATTATCCCTCCCTAGCATTGTGAATTCATGGCGCACACAATATGGCGCAGAACCCACCGCAGAAAACATTCGCCGCATGAACATCGTCTTCACACAAATGAGCATGCGTGTAGACTAATGGTCTGATGCCATGAGATTCTATCGCCGCATCATCCTCTTTTTTTGTATGATTCCTCTAGGAGCATTCACCATGGCAAAAGCCCCATTAATCATTGATTCGCCCATCACTGCTGACTCAGCAGTGATCTGGCTCCACGGTCTTGGCGCCTCTCAACAGGACTTTGCACCGGTTGCCCATTATTTGCAAGATCGTTATACACCTTCAACCCGTTACATTTTGCCCCAAGCACCGGATTTACCGGTGACACTCAACGACGGCTATGTCATGCCCGCTTGGTATGACTTGATTGATTTAACGCATCCACGCACCGTCAAAGTTGAAGAGCTCGATGCAGCTGCACGTACAATTCGTGCACTGATTGATGAAGCAGTCAATCAAGGCATTGCCATGGATCGCATCTTTTTGGCAGGATTTTCCCAAGGAGGTGCTGTCGTTTTACACACAGCTTATGTGCATGAGAATTTACCCCTTGGCGGCGTTTTAGCACTGTCCACCTACTTCCCCACAAGTTCTGATCAACCCTTAACCGAGATTCAGAAAAATATTCCGAGCATTCATCTGCATGGCACGCTCGATCCTGTGGTTCCGATTGAATATGGGAAAGCGGCCAAAGATGGACTGGAAAATCTTGGCGTCAATGCCGCATGGCACACCTACCCGATGCGCCATGAAGCTTCAGAAGCTGAAATTCAACAAATTGGCCAATGGCTGTCTAAACAATTAACGCAAAGTAAGGGTTAAATCCCCTGTGTTGATGAGTCCTTTTTGACGCATCAACATCGCGATGCCAAGGCTCAATACAACAGGCAAAATGATGTGAAACACCAACACTAAACTTGCGGTGTGTACAGAAAATCCCATGGTTTCAAATGCCATGAATTGCCCCACAAAGCCGCTGGTGCCCATGCCCGCGCCTGCTTTGTTGTTCAGCATCTCAAAGCCCACAATGGCAATCGGCGCACAAATGAGCCCTGCAAGCGTTGGCGGTACTAAAATCCATGGGTTTTTCACAATGTTGCCAATTTGCAACATCGAGGTGCCAATACCTTGCGCAACCGCCCCCGAAAAACCATTTTCCCGATAACTGATGGCAGCAAAGCCCACCATTTGTGCAGAGCAACCAATCACTGCAGCACCAGCAGCAACGCCTTCTAACCCAAGCATAAATGAGAGTGCAGCACTTGAAATGGGCGCCGTGAGCGCAAGCCCCATAATGGTGGCCACAATCATGGACATGATGAGTGGATGCTGCATCGTTGCCCAATTGATGGTGTCGCCTAAATAACTCATCAATTCTTGAATGGGTAAGCCGATCAATTGTGCACTGCCATAGCCCATCAAAATCATGCTAAACGGCACCACTAAGATATCCAGTTTAGTGGTTTGATAAAGAAGTTTAACGAACTCAACGGTCACCAAAACTGCAAAATAGCTGCCCGCCACACCGCCCACTTGATTGCCCATTGCCCCCACAAAAATGGCACTGAACAACAATAATGGTGGCGCTTTAAGTGCATAGGCCACCGCAACGCCAATCGCCGCACCCACAACTTTACCATCCATCGCAAAAGTGCCAAGCTCTACAAATAAGTCAATGCCAAGCTGCGTGCCAATCGTTTTAATGATGAGCCCAATCAACAACGATGAAAACAGACCCAGCGCCATATAACTCAAGGCATCCACGAAATAAGTGCGCGCAGACCATAGCACCCCTTTTCGCTTCATCCACTCCAACATGATCTCCTCCAAAATGCATAAAAGATAAGCAAAATCGCTTGGAAAAATACTCTAACATTTAATATATAAAATTCAAGATAATATCTTATTAAAAATTGTTTAATACATAAAACAATTGAACCATAAAAAATCCCGCCAGAAGGCAGGATTAAAAATACAGTCATCAAATTTATGCAGATTTTTGCATGTACAACGTTTGTGTTGGGAAGGCAAAATCTGCACCATGTTTATGCACGATGCTGATCATCTCTAAATAGACTTCTTGCTGCGCTTCTAACCACTCCGCCCATACAGTGGTTTTAGTAAAGCAATAAATCATGATGTTTAACGAAGAGTCCGCAAACTCATTGAAATACACCAATAATGTTTGTGTGGCATCAATTTTAGGATGCTGCTGCAACATGGTGCGAATGTCATTGACAATGTCGCCCACCTTATCGGCATCATCATAACGCAAACCAAGCTCAGTTTTGATGCGTCGATTGGTCATGCGCCCAGGGTTTTCCACACTGATGGCGGAAAATACAGCATTTGGGACATACAAAGGACGGTGATCAAACGTCATGATTTTAGTGATGCGCCAACCCACTTCCACCACGGTGCCTTCGATCTGACGATCCGGCGAGCTCACCCAATCACCAATATTAAAGGGACGATCAAAATAGAGCATGATGCCGGAAAAGAAGTTACTTAAAATGTCTTTACCCGCCATACCAATGGCGATCCCACCGATCCCACCAAATGCCAATAAGCCTGATAAACTTAAGCCAAAATGCTCACCAAACATCAACACGATGATGCCGAAAATGATGATTTTTAACACGCGATTAATGATACGGGCAGAAGTTGGATCACCATGTTTACGCACTTGGGCTTTTTCTAAGCGGTTCATCACTTTAAATAAACGATTGGTGATGATCAACACCAGCCAAAAAACAGCGATCAACTGTACAGTCGCTGCCGAAATGAAATGTAATTTAAAATCCACGAGCGCAAATTGCACATATTGAGAGATGATCAGCACCACGCCGCATAAAATTGCCGATTGTAATAAACGAGAGATGATCCCTTTTTTACTGTCTTTAAAGCGGCGGCCACAAAATGCACTGATCAAATAGGCCACTAAGCCCACGCAAATGATCCCGCCCCCCACAGCATATTTCATTAATAATGTTTCTGTGATCATGGTTTATCCTTCTGTTATGAAATTATCCCGCCATTTTACAGAAAAAAAGCCCGCATAGCGCGGGCAAAGGACTGGAATCAAATTTATTGTTATGGAGAGATTAGATTACATAAAGATCCACATATTCATTGACAGGAATCTCTAAGATTTTATCTAAATCAAGCGATGCATCAAGAATGGTGTTTTGTTGTTTCTCAGGGAAGCGGCGCGCTAAATTCACTTTGAATTTTTCGATGAGCAATGGAATGCCATCGGTTCTGCGGCGCTTGTGGCCAATGGGGTATTCCACCACCACTTCATCTAACACCGTGCCATCTTTGAAAGTAACGGTCAAAGCATTGGCGATCGAGCGCTTTTCAGGATCATGGTAATCTGCGGTAAATTGCGGATCTTCCACACATTCCATTTTGTCACGTAAAGCATCAATGGCAGGATTTTTCGCAATTATGTCTTCATAATCCGCAGCCGTTAAGCGACCATAAATCAATGGCACTGCCACCATGTATTGAATGCAGTGATCACGATCCGCTGGGTTATTCAATGGACCTTTCTTATCAATGATGCGAATGCATGCTTCATGTGTGCGAATGGTGATTTTCTCGATGTCCTCATAGGTTTTGCCCATGGCATCTAATGTGCCTTTTAAGGTCATCGCAGCTTCTACAGCCGTTTGTGAGTGGAATTCCGCTGGGAATGAGATCTTAAAGAGCACATTTTCCATCACATAGCTGCCATAAGGGCGCTGGAATTTGAATGCTTGACCTTTAAACGAGACATCATAAAAGCCCCAAGTTTTCGCCGTCAATACAGAGGGATAACCCATTTCGCCTTTTTTCGCCATCAATGCTAAGCGAACGGCGCGAGATGTTGCGTCACCGGCTGCCCATGATTTACGAGAACCTGTATTTGGCGCATGGCGATATGTTCTTAAGGATTGCCCATCAACCCATGCTAAGGACACTGCATTTAAAATCTCTTCACGGGTTAAATCCAGCATTTGTGCAACCACTGCGGTGGATGCCACTTTCACTAAAATCACGTGATCTAAGCCCACTTTGTTAAAGGAGTTTTCAAGGGCAATGCAGCCTTGAATTTCGTGTGCTTTGATCATGCCCGTTAAGACTGCTTTCATGGTTAAAGGCGCTTTACCATTGGCAATTGCTACGCGAGAGAGCCAATCGGCCACTGCTAAAATACCGCCTAAGTTATCAGAAGGATGACCCCATTCTGCCGCTAACCATGTGTCATTAAAATCGAGCCAGCGGATCATGGCGCCAATGTTAAACGCCGCTTGCACAGGATCTAACTGAAATTGTGTGCCCGGTACTTTTGCACCATTTGGCACCACAGTGCCTGGAACAATGGGCCCCATCAATTTTGTACATGCCGGATAATCTAATGCCTCTAATCCACAGCCTAAAGTATCTAACAAACAGTAATGAGCCGTTTGATACGCCAAGGGCGATTGAATTTCATAATTGGTGACGTAATCGACGATGTCCACTAAAACTTGATCAAATTTTTGCATTGTACTTCCCTATTTTCTAAATTTTGTGTGAATGAATGTTTGCATGCCCTTAACGCTCGTTAATGAATACAAACTCCATCGGCTCAGGGCCGTTGTAATGGGCAGATGGACGAATAATTTTGTTATCTTTGCGTTGCTCAATGATGTGTGCTGCCCAGCCTGCAGAACGCGCAATGGCAAACAATGGCGTAAACATCGCCGTTGGCACGCCCATCATGTGATAAGACACCGCAGAGAACCAGTCTAAGTTCGGGAACATATTTTTCTCACGCTGCATGAACTCTTCTAAACGTTCAGCAATGTTGAACATCTTCATAGAACCTGCTTCCATCGATAAATCATGCGCCACTTTTTTGATCACGATGTTGCGAGGATCTGCAATCGTGTACACAGGATGACCAAAGCCAATGATGATCTCTTTGCGTGCGACGCGGGCAGCGATGTCAGCTTCTGCTTCATCGGGTGAGTCATAGCGCTGCTGAATTTCAAAAGAAACTTCATTCGCCCCACCATGTTTTGGCCCACGTAAAGCACCGATGGCGCCAGAGATCGCAGAATACATATCCGATCCCGTCCCTGCGATCACGCGGCTTGTGAAGGTCGATGCATTGAACTCATGCTCTGCATATAAAATCAATGAGATGTGCATCGCTTTGACATGTTCAGGCGAAGGCTTGTGACCATGCAATAAATACAAGAAATGGCCACCTAATGAATCTTCATCTGTTTCAAGCTCAATGCGCACACCATTGTGGCTATAGTGATACCAATACACCAACATTGAACCGAGCGACGCCATTAAGCGATCGGCAATGTCTTTCGCCGCAGCGCAATCTTGATTATCCTTCTCTGGCAAAATGCAGCCCATCAAAGAGACGCCCGTTCTTAATACATCCATCGGATGGGAGGAGGCAGGTAAAGTTTCTAAGGCTTTTTGCACAGCCTTTGGTAAACCACGCAATGCCTTCAATTTCTTTTTATATAAATTGAGTTCATTTTGTGTGGGTAACTTACCATGAATGAGAAGATAAGCGACCTCTTCAAACTCACAATGTTCGGCTAAATCCAAAATGTCATATCCGCGGTAATGCAATTCATTGCCGTTGATGCCGACGGTGCACAATCCTGTGGAACCGGCGATCATGCCAGATAAGGCAACGGATTTTTTGGGCCTAAAACTTGGTGCAATAACCTCTAATACTTTACTCATGATATTCTCCTCCTAAGATTGAACATCGCGCTCTTTATTTTTTCTGCGATGAGAACAACGAATCTAAATAATCTTCATATTGGTAATAATTAATGCTCTGATATAACTCTTCACGCGTTTGCATGGTGTCCACCACGCTTTGTTGCGTGCCCTTCTCACGAAGTGTTTGATAGACGTTCAATGCAGCTTTATTCATGGCACGAAATGCCGACAATGGATAAAGAGCAATCGCAACCTCTACACTGCGTAATTCATCTAATGTAAACAGTGGCGTTTTACCGAATTCCGTTAAGTTCGCAAGCACCGGTACGCGGGTTTTATCCACAAATTGCTTGTACATTGACAACTCAGTCACCGCCTCTGGAAAGAGCACATCGGCCCCAGCTTCAATGTAGGCATGGGCGCGCTCTAAAGTATTCTCTAAACCTTCCACCGCTAATGCATCGGTTCTTGCGATGATCACAAAATCAGGATCAGTCTTTGCATCAACTGCAGCTTTGATGCGATCAACCATTTCCGAAGTTGAGACGATCTCTTTATTCGGACGATGGCCACAGCGTTTTGCGGTCACTTGATCTTCTAAATGAAGACCGGCGGCACCTGCTTTAATGAACGATTTGACTGTACGCGCAATGTTTAATGCTGTGGTGCCAAGACCGCTGTCAGCGTCTGCAATTAAAGGGAGATCACACACATTTGTGATGCGCTCGATGTCCACTAAAAAATCGTGCAAAGTGGCAATCCCTAAATCCGGTACGCCCAGTGAACCCGCCGATACGCCGCCACCGGATAAATAAATGCTTTTAAAGCCAGATTGCTGTGCCAATAGTGCATGATTCGCATTGATCACGCCCACCAACTGTAATGGTGATTCCACCGCTAACGCCTCTTTAAAACGTTTGCCTTGAGAATTGACTGCCATACTTCACTCCTTTATTTGATAACTGTATTGATGCAACCGCTATCAGTGATAGAGCAATTAGCGTGCCAACTTTTATTTTTTGTAGTCTTTTTGTAATTATTTTTCCTATCTATCTGTTTATGCTAAGGTTAAATTTTAAAAACTGAGGTCATGAAAATAATTCATGCATTTCAAAATGTTGCATTTTTATCATTTCTATGCAACAAATGAATAAAATGAAACAATATTGGAACAAATGACCATGCCTACCAAAACCACCACTGAAAAACCGATTATTTGGACGGTTTCCATCACACATTTGTATGAAACTTTCCAAGAAATGAGCAATGAATTTTCTGAAATTGCTGAAATAACCCCAATAAAACAAAGCTTTGAAGAAGCTGTACAATACATCAGATCCGCTACAAAAGAGCATCACTGTGATGCCATTATTTCCGCAGGTTCTAATGGCGCTTATTTAAAAGATCGCCTATCGATTCCCGTCATCAATGTGCGCGAAAGTGGATTTGATGTGATGCATGCCCTAGCGACAGCGCGAGAAATCAGCCCAAAGATTGGCATCATCAATTATCGTAAACCCTTACCTGCGTTAGAAAAATTCAAACAAGCGTTTAATATCCTGATCGAAGAGCGCATCTACATCACACGCGATGATGCCAAAGCTGCCATCAATGAGCTTAAACGCAAAGGCATTGGCGTCATTGTGGGCGCAGGCTTAATCACGGAAATGGCAAATGCCGCTGGCATTCCCTCCGTTTTTCTCTATTCCACAGAAACCATCCGCGAAGCCTTTCGCCATGCCATCAAAATTGCCAAGCAGTCGATTCATCTACGCAAAAACAGACTCAATGAAACGAAATTATCGTTAGATGCCAAATATCATGTGGGAGACATCAAAGGATTTTCTCCCGAGATTGAGCGCGTGCGCGCAGCGGTTTTGCTCTACTCAAAAACCAAAGCCCCCACCCTCATTCAAGGTGAAAGCGGCACAGGTAAAGAGCTCATTGCCCATGCCATTCACCATGAATATACCGCGCACTTTCAGCATAAAACTGGGCAGCAAAAGCGCCCCTTTGTGGCGATTAACTGTAGCGCCATTCCTGAATCCCTTTTAGAGTCCGAGCTCTTTGGTTATGAGGAAGGCGCTTTTACGGGCTCACTTCGCGGTGGAAAAGCCGGTGTATTTGAAGTGGCCAACAATGGCACACTCTTTTTAGATGAAATTGGAGAAATGCCATTATCGCTACAAAATCGCCTGTTGCGCGTATTGGAAGAAAAGAGCATTGTGCGCGTCGGCGGTTATCACCCGATTCCTGTGGATGTCAAAATCATCGCCGCCACGCACGCTAAGCTCGATGAATGGGTTAAAGCAGGGAAATTTAGGCTAGATCTCTTTTATCGTTTAAGTGTGCTCAGAATCTTCAATCCACCCCTTCGTAAACGTGGGCGCGACATCATTTTATTGGCAGAAACTCTATTAAAACAGGCGCTCACTTCGTTGAATTTACCCATTCGTCATGAATATTTGGCCGCATTGCCAAAGTGTGACGAAGCGCTCCTCAATTATCATTGGCCGGGCAATATCCGCGAGCTGCGCAACATCACCGAGCGCATTGCCCTCTACCTAAAAGCCAACCCCAATCAAGTGCCGAACAATCGCATGATTCTTGATCTCTCAGATGAGCGCCACATTCATTATGATGAGCCAAGTATTCTCACAGATCCACCCTTAATCAGCGAAGAGCCGGATCTTGCCGCCTTATTAAAATACTTTAAAGGCGATAAACAGGCCGTGGCCAATTACCTTGGCATCAGCCGCACCACCTTATGGCGTAAGATGAAAGCCCTTAACAATCATGCATAAAAAAGCAGCCCAGAGGCTGCTTTTTGATTCGCTCGATTACCAATAACCCAACATTTTCCACCAAAGCCCACCAATGTAGAACCAAATCGCTAAGTTCACCACACTGGTGGCAAAGCCCACTTTCCACCATTCGCCCAAGGTTGTATAACCTGAACCATAAATGATGGGTGCGGTGCCTGTACCATAGTGAGTTAAAGACATCATTAAAGATGATGAGAATGCCAAAGTTAATGCCAATAACATTTGTGGCGCGCCAAGGGCAATCCCTGCTGCTAAGAAAGCTGCAAACATCGCAGTGATGTGCGCGGTTGTGCTCGCAAAGAAGTAGTGTGAGTAAACATACACCAACACTAAAATCAGCATGCCAAGAATCCAGTTAAAGCCAAAGTCATCAATGCCATTACCAACCGTCACCGCTAACCACGAGACTAAGCCCAATTTACCTAAGAAGCCTGCCATCATCACCAAAGCAGAGAACCACACAACCGTATCCCATGCACCTTTATTGCCGAGCACTTCATTCCACTCTAATACGCCCGTGATCAATAAAATGGATAAGCCGATGAATGCCGCAGTTGTTGGGCTGATGGTAAATGCTGCCCCAAAGATCATGGCTGGCACGCCTGCCCACATGAAAAGTAAAAGACCAAACACGCCCAACGTAATTTTTTCAGGCAATGATAATGGCCCCAACTCTTTCAATTGTTCTTTCGCAAAGTTTGGCGCATCAGGCGTTTTCTTAATTTCTGGCGGACAGATGAGATACACCACCCACGGCATCACCAAAAGGGAAATAATGCCCGGTACAAATGCAGCCACCGCCCACATGCCCCACGTTAAATGAAAACTAGGATCAGTGCCTTCATAAATCAACGCCACAATTAAGGGGTTTGGCGCCGTTGCCGTGATGAACATCGCGGATGTAATCGGGTTGGTGTTATAGTTCACAAGTGCTAAATAACGCCCAATTTTTTCAGTAGAACCACGCTCAGGCTTTGAGCCAAAGCTTGTGGCAATCGAGCGCATGATGGGGTGAATAATGCCACCGCCTCGCGCTGTATTACTTGGTGTCACTGGTGCTAAAATCGTCTCTGCAAACGCAAGGGCATACGCAATCCCCACGGTGCGCTTACCAAATAACGAAATTAAGAAGTAACCAATGCGTGCACCTAAGCCCGTTTTCGTTAAGCTCATAGAGATCATGATGGAGATCCCGATCAACCAGATCAGCTCATTAGAAAAGCCGCTTAACGCATCGCCAAGCGCAGCTTTGGGGTTGCCGGGATTGGTGACACCTGTAATCGCCACCAAACTGATGGAGATGATGGAGATCGCACCAATGGGCAATGCTTTGCCAATGATGGCTGCAATCGTCCCCACAAAGAGCGCCAACAATTGCCATGCATTCTCACTGACGCCTTCAGGCGTTGGAATGATGAACCAAATGATTAATGTTAAAGCAACCGCAACCAGAGCTGGTATCGGTTTTATGGGGGCTAGCTGAGTATTCTTCATAGTCATCCCTTCTTTTTTTGATGATAGAATTATTCATATCATGGCTCAGCCCTCTCTGACAAATGGGATCACTCATCGAATGATCCGCCTCAAAAAAGGGCCAAATGCTGCCTGATTAGGCATCACCATAACAGATACACTCAGCTTGTAAAGGGTTGATGAAATCAATCAATGACTAGATTAAATTGATGAGATTTTGATATCGCGCTAAAGCTTCATCCACATCATGCGTACCATAGACAATTGCGCGCCCATCCTTAAAAAGAATGATGCGATTGTCCCCTTCGATGTTTAAAAAATACTCGTTAAATCGATGAGCAATGCCCTGCTTGATTAATATTTTTTCTAGGGCAGCTAAATCTAAGGGCTGCATTTCACGGATCATCACAGAGCCATCACCACACAAGCGCTGCGCCTCACGTTGAACATGCATTAAAGCTGGATAGGTTGGGTTTTCACCACAGGTTGGGCACTGTTTTTGTTTGAATTTTGTAAGATTAATTGCTTGAGAATGTGATGACCATAGATCCATCGTCCATAAAGTTTCACGCATGGCGCTAGGCTCGACAAAGAATTTAATGGCTTCTGTGGTTTGAATGCTGGAAATCAATTGTAAAATCGGCTGAATGACGCCCACAGAGCTACATGTATCGCCACTTTCTAAAGGAATCGCGCCTAAAATGCAGCGAAGGCATGGTAAATCCTGTCGATGAGGCACATTAAAATTGTGGCTCATGCCATAGCTTTCGAGTGCTGAACCAAAAATCCACGGAATGTTTTGCTGATAACACGCATCATTGATGATCATGCGAAGCGCCAAATTGTCCGTGCCATCAAGCACCAAATCCGCGCCTTTAATCAGATCAACAATATTGTCGCTCGACACATCCACCAAATGCGTGGTGATGCGTGTTGTGTGGTTAATGGCCGTCAAATGCTGTTTTAATGCCACCACTTTCGGTAAAGCAGCTGCAGCGTCCGCCTCTGTAAAGAGGGTTTGACGCTGCAAATTGCTCAATTCGACAAAGTCGCGATCCACCAATATCACATGCCCGATGCCGCTTCGCGTTAATGTTTCAGCATGCTGCGCACCTAAAGCACCGCAACCGATGATGACAACCGTTGCTTGATTGAGGCGCTCAACGCCCGCTGTTTGAATGCGCGCAAAGCGTGCAAGGCGGTGATATCGGGGATCAATGCTCATTAGCCGATCAATCCTGTCAATGGGCTACTCGCTGTCGCGGTGAGTTTTTTCGGCATGCGTTTTGCTTCAAAACCTAAGCGACCTGCCACACATGCCATGCTCATCGCGCGGCTCATTTTAATCGGATCTTGGGCATAAGCAACGGCGCTGTTGAGTAATACACCATCTGCGCCCAATTCCATCGCCATTGCCACATCACGCGGTGAGCCTAAGCCTGCATCCACAATCACGGGCACTTTGGCATCCTCAATGATGTAACTTAAATTATATGGGTTCACAATGCCTAAACCTGTGCCAATGGGGGATGCACCCGGCATGATGGCATGGCAACCCAGTTCCTGAAGTTTACGGGCAAGCACCACATCATCCGATGTATACACCAACACCGTCATGCCCTCTTCTAACAACATTTCTGTGGCTTTGAGGGTTTCCACAGGATCAGGCAACAATGTTTTTGGGCAACCGATGATCTCAACTTTAATCATGTCGCATAAGCCAGAGGCTTTTGCCAATTTAGCGGTGCGCACTGCCTCTTCTGCGGTGCTTGCACCTGCCGTATTTGGCAATAATTTATATTTGGTTAAATCCAATTGCTCCAATAAATTGGGCTGATTGGCATCAAAAATATCCATGCGGCGCACCGCAAAGGTTAAGACTTCTGTGTCACTCGCTTCAACTGCACCTTTTTGTTCTTCAAATGTGCGATATTTCCCTGTGCCTAAAAATAGGCGTGATTGGAATTCAAAATCCCCAATTTTTAATGTCATCGTTAGCCTCCACCAACAAAATGGACAATCTCAAAGCAGTCATTCGCGCGGACGGGTTCTGTGGCATAGTCCTCTTTCATCACCACTTCGCGATTTTTTTCTATAATAAAATATTTACGATGTGCAATGTCCAATCGATCGATCAACGTAGCCACTGTTGTCACGTCCGCGGGCACTGTCATCACTTCACCATTCACACTAATTTCCACAGGTTCTCCTTGCGTCAATAATGGCCTGCTCTGCCAACAATTTGAGGGATTTTGCATGGGCAATGCTTTGTGCAATGGAACGCTCAAACAATCCTGACATCACAGCAACGCCATCCACAATCGGTGCGATGCTTGCAATGTTTGCCTCATCAATGCCGCCAATGGCGATCAATGTGCCTGCCCGCTTTTCTTTTGCGATGGCGGTTAAGCCTGCTAAGCCAAGGGGCGGATCTGTTTTTAAGCGCGTTTGAAAAATGTGTCCAATGTATCCATACGCATACTCAGGCAATTGCGCACGAATTTGCGCGCCATTGTGAAAGGATCGCCCAAATTGCACCGACGGAAATGCATTTTTTAACACCGCTAACGGTAAGCTAGATTCTGTTAAATGCACGCGTTCGATGCCCATTGCCAAAGCAATGTCTGTGCGATCATTGAGGATGAGTTGATGCGTTGACGCATGCTGAGCAATCCGATCGATCAAAGCGACAATCGCTTTGGGGGATCGAGATTTTTCACGAATCTGTACATAATCCACATAGGGCAAGAGCGCCACAATGTGCTCGCTTAATTGCTCAATGGATTGCGCTTGATTCGCTGTCACAGCATGAATTTGAAACATATTTCTCCATTGCGGAGTTGTGCTGTGCCCAAATCACTTGCCTCCGCTAGTATTAACTAGATCAGGTCATAAGAGTCCCGAAGTTTACTTCAATCTCAGCTGTTCACAACAGCACCTCTAGTGGAATGGAGAAAGTATAGAGAATGCCCATTGAATTGGCAAATTTAGTTTATTCAGTCCGTGCGGATTGATCAAGCTCTGCTAAAAATGCCAATTTCTCTTGGATTTTTCGCTCTAAGCCGCGATCTGTGGGTTGATACCATTGTTGATCTGGTAGATCATCTGGGAAATATTTCTCCCCCGCTGCATAGGCATAAGGCTCATTGTGCGCATAACGATACGCTTTGCCATAATCCATATCCGCCATCAATTGTGTGGGTGCATTGCGTAAATGCAGCGGCACTTCACGGGATTGATCTTGACGCACAAAGGCGCGCGCTTGATTAAAGGCATTGTAAGCAGCATTTGACTTAGCGGCACAGGCTAAATACACAAGCGCCGTGCCAAGGGCGAGCTCCCCTTCTGGCGAACCTAAGCGCTCATATGTTGTGGCTGCATCATTGGCAATTTGCATCGCCCGTGGATCGGCAATGCCGATGTCTTCCCAAGCGATGCGCACAATCCTGCGCGCTAAATAACGAGGATCTGCGCCACCTTCTAACATGCGCATGAACCAATACAATGCGGCATCCGGATCAGAGCCACGCACCGATTTATGGAGCGCTGAAATCAAATCATAAAACTGATCGCCGCCTTTATCCATAGCTTTTGGCTGTACGGTGAGCACTTTACCCAAAAACGCTGTCGTCACCTGATGAACGCCTTCTGATTCGGCGATATTGAGCACCTGCTCTAAACGATTGAGTAAACGGCGTGCATCTCCATCTGCATAGGTGACAAGCTGCACCGCAGCATCTTCTGCCAATTGAATGTGTGGATAATGCTGCGTTAATACGCGCTCAACGAGTAAAGTTAATGCCTCTGCATCGATCGGTTTTAAGGGATAAACCGTGGCGCGTGATAATAAGGCACGATTGATCTCAAAGGAGGGGTTTTCTGTGGTTGCCCCCACAAACACCACCAAACCAGATTCAATGTAAGGCAATAAGGCATCCTGCTGACTTTTATTAAAGCGATGAATCTCATCGATGAATAAAATCGTTTGTTTGCCTTGCAACTGATAATTTTTCGCCGTTTCGATGGCTTCCCGAATCTCTTTGACGCCTGAAAACACCGCAGATAATGCAATGAATTGGCAATCATAAGCATGCGCCAATAAGCGCGCCAATGTGGTTTTGCCAACGCCGGGCGGCCCCCAAAAGATCATGGAATGGGGTTTTGTGGCATTGAGGGCTAAAGTCAGCGGTTTATCTTTCCCAATCAAATGGCGCTGCCCCACCACATCTTCTAAAGATTGCGGACGTAAGCGATCGGCTAAAGGCGCAAAATCATCACCTTGTGCACTGAAAAGATCATTTTGTCTCATCGATCACATCCACGCCTTTTGGCACCTTTAATGTGAACACATTCGGATTGATGGTTTGATTGATCACCACATCAGAGAGCGTCAAACTCAATGTACCGTTGGCTTGTTTTGCATACACATTGCTGATATTGCCGCGCTTAAATTCAATTTCGATGAATTCAACATCACCTTTTTTCTTAGGCGTTAGGCGGTATTTTTGCTCATTTTTAAGGGTTTTAATGGCAAATTGTGCATTTAACGGTTGATCATTAAAGATCATGAACATTGGGGAATCTTGCTCAAAAATGGCCAAGTTTTTAATCACCACTTGCTCTAAATCCACATCATAATGCCAAAGCTTTTGCCCATTGCTGATGATCTTTTGTTCAAAAGGCGATGTGTAATTAAAATAAAAACCTGCCGTGGCATCGCGGCCATTTTTTTTACGAATTTGCAAAATACCATCGGAGATCTCTTTATTTTTTTGTTGCGTCACCGTCTGTTCAAAATCCGCCTGCAATGATGTCAGATCATTGAAATACCTCACCACAAAAGCTTCATTTGCCAAGCTTGGCACCACTAAAGATGCCGTTAAAATCGACCATAGACTCACTGTTTTTAACATACCGCCTCCTACAATTGAGGCTTTATTATACAGTGCAATGAATCATTTGGTAAAAAAGCGCTTCACGCCACTTAGAAGCCCAAGCAATGATGATTTAATGGGCGTTTTGCTCATCACTTGCTGCTGCGTCAATAAACTTGGCGATGCTTTAAATTGCTCAAACATCTCAATGGCGGACTTGACAAAAAAAGCAATCTGCCGCGGGCGCGATGGCATCATCACATAACGATACAATTTAGCTTCATTAATGAGCATAATGATGTCCTGATAATCCGCATGTTTCACAAGCCCAATGCTCAACAATTCTGGCAATTCTCGCTTGAGATATTTCAACAGCTCAATGTCCGCTTCATTGGCCAATTGAAAATAGACAATGATCAATGTCACAGGATATTGCTGCAATAATGCGATGACTTCCTCGTTGCTGTGGGCGACTAAGGCATGCGTGTGTTCAGGCAATTCTGCATGAATGTCCAACTCTCGCAAACCTGCCGCGCTGCTCTTATAAATGACATAGGCAGGTGTTTGCGGTTGTGCATAAGTTTTTTCGGGCACTTTAACTGGCGCTGCGGCAATGGCCTTAGAAACATTGACGGCATCGGCCACAATCTCTAGCACTTCTTGATTGCTCCACGGCTTGGTTAAAAATCGGTACACTTCGCTGTCATTCACCGTGCTGATGATGGCGCTGAGGTCAGAAAAGCCTGTCAATAAAATACGCGTGGTACGGGGCGATAATATTTTGGCTTGGCTCAATAACTCAGTGCCAAGCATCTCCGGCATCCGTTGATCGCTGATGATGACGGCAACTTTAGTGGTTTTTAAAATCTCGATGGCTTCAAAGGGATCAGTCGTGGTGATCACATGATATCGAAGGCGCAGCAATGCTTTGAGCGCATTTAAAATCAAGACTTCATCATCCACACACAACACCGTCATTTTAGACTTTAACATACAGACTCCTTAAGATTGCAACTCAATCAAAAATGGCAATAACAGCGTAAATATTGTGCCTTCACCCACAATGGACGTGACTTCAATCGTGCCGCCATGCTCTTTGATGATTTTATGACTGATGGATAGGCCAAGGCCGGTGCCTTGCCCCACTTTTTTCGTGGTGAAAAAGGGATTGAAAATTTGTTGTAAGGCGCTTTCCTCAATGCCCGAGCCATTGTCTGCGATGGTGATTTTGGCAAAGTGCTCATCAGCTCGTGCCACTGTGATTTCTATTACGCCTTCTGCATCTGTGGCTTGATTGGCATTGCCAATGATGTTCAGCAGCACCTGATTGATTTGTGATGGCATGCACTCAACGATGCAATCTTCCTCAATCGTCACCACCACGCGCTTATTTTTAAGCTCATATTTCAGGAGCATTAAGGTGCTATCCACTGCATCTTTTAACGATTGGCGCGCAATGTGCCCACGATCTAAGCGGCTAAAATTACGCAAATTGTGAATTAAACCACTGATCTGCTCGATGCCTGTTAAACCATCCTCAATGAGGGCTTGAATCTCTGCTATCACTTCGCTTAAAGGCACATCATCCACGCCTTCCACTTGTAAATTTGTCGTGATGGCTTTGACTTCATACACAATGTGCGCTTTACGATTTGCAAGGTCTAATGCTTTCGGTTGATTGACCAATGCAATCACTGATTCCGCCAATCCCACAAGGCGCGGTAAATTAAATGCCGTAAAATGATTCGCCGTTAATTCCAATGCGTTTTTCGTATAAGCCAAGGGCGTATTGACCTCATGCACTACGCCGGCAACCATCTGCCCAAGGGCGCTCATTTTCTCGGTTTGCACCAAAATCATTTCTGATTCTTGTAAATCATGCAGCGCTTTTTGCAAATCTGCCGTGCGCTCAGCAACGCGCTGTTCTAACCGCACATAGTTAATGAATAAACGAATGGCCAGCAGCGTCAAAATACCAAGCAATCCCGCAGCATAAATCATCAACTCTGTTTGATGGCGCGCCTGTGCTGCCAATGCTTCACTGACTGAATGGCGAATATCTGCTTTAATAACATCAGCATCCTGAACCACCGGCAGCGCGGCAATCGACTGCAAAATATGATCAATGTCTGGGCGCGTTTCCATCACAATGCCCACTTGCCCGAGAAAATCATACAAAATATCTTGCGTGGTAAAAGGTAAATCCGTAGTCACAAGCAAAGTTTCAATCACTCGCATTTGAGCACGAATGGCATTTTTTGATGTGTCTGAGCTGTTGAGATTATATTTGACTACAGTTGTAAACAATCTCAAAAAGAGTTCATCAAATTCAGAGGCGACAATGTCATCATTCGCTAAAATCTGCTCATACAATTTAGGCAACGCTTGCAAAGCGCTTTCAAGCACGGGAATCTCTGCCTGAAATTGCATCACCCATTCGCGCTTCTCATCAATGGTTTTCGCCAATGCAGCTAATGATGTATGTATGATCGGCTCATGACTTAAGCGTGCGATCAAAGTTGTGATGGCATCTTCTGGCGCTGTCATCGCCGCATCCTCTAGCAACATGCCAGCATTCATCTGCAAAATGGCAACATCCCAACGAGAAGATTCATGCACAATGCCATTGACCTCATCAATGATTTTAGCGCTCGCCCGCACATCCACTTTCTGAGTGTTTAAATAAAAATAGATGAGCCCCATCACTGCTGCGCTGATGAAGATCAAGGTGAGGACAACGCGTGTCACAATTTTCATGCTCTCTCCACTAAAAATAGCTTTTTTGTTGCTCATCTTAATCATCCATTGTGACACTGTGACGACAGTCAGGCGCTTGACAATATTGGTAGAATGGCTTTTGATAAGCAAGATGCAGGCTTGCATCATCGCGTATGGAGAGAATATGGGTGTCACAAAAACAGTTTTTATTGCAGGTTATGCACGTTTGCCTCAAGGCATGGCGGCAAAACATATGTTTGAATCAATGACCATCACGGCTGAAATTGAGCCAAAATATGGCGTCATTTTAGCGGCAGATTGCACATTGATTACAGAATTGGGGAAAAATTTCATTCGCCAATTACTCAGAGGCTACAGCCTCAATGATGGCATTGAAGGGCTGATTGACGCGGTTCATCAAAGTTATAAAGGTAAGGCCACAAGCGCTTTAATCGCCGCATTAAGGGATTTAGATCATCAATATCATTCGATGCACAAAGGATGATAAAAAAGTTGCCTTTCTAAAAGTTGCATGCTACATTCTACAAAACTCAACCAGAAAAGAGAGCCTACAATCAACCTACATGATTGATCCCCTTTCTTTCTCATGAGTCACGTTAATGAACTGCCCATCTGTTTGAGATCATCCCCCATGATGACGTAAGAGAACAGATGACACCAGTAATGCTTTTTGCGCTTTATTTTAGAGTGTAGAGGGTGTTGCTGGTTTTTTTTTGAAAAATTTTTATTACCACTCAAAGCTTGATCCTGGAGGATACCATGTCACAATTCATTCAAAAAAATGATCAATTTTCCATTGAAGAAAATGCTCAATCTAAACGCATCTTAAACATTACTTTATCTAAAGCTGTGATCGAGCAGTTTTTACAGAAAATCAAAGATGAAGGCATCAATATTCAGCATTTAGAATACACGCCATATGAGCGCCAAGTGATCGCCGCATATTTAGAAGAGATCGCAGGGCACAACTTTGGCAACATTTTACGTGACATCGTTAATGATCGAGCAACCGGTGGTTTTACAATTGGCTTAGAAGGCGTGTCTAAATGCACTGATGAATATGTAATTTTCTCCACCGCCATCGCGCATTTAGTGGGCATCTCTAACTTTGACTCCATGACGGGCAAATACTATGCGCGCTTTACAGTTAAAGACACCGACAGCAGCGACTCTTACTTACGCCAAGCGTATCGCTTATTCACACTTCACACCGATGGTACATTCGTGAGCGAAGCCACAGATTGGTTGCTCATGATGAAAATGGTGGAAGAGAATGCCAAAGGCGGCGAAAGTCGTTTATTGCACTTAGATGATTGGGAAGAGTTAGAAAAATTCAGCGCAAACTCTTTAGGCCAACATAAATTCCAATACATCGCGCCACCGAGCAAAAATGTGCAAGAAATCGTCCATCGTCAATTGTTCTTCTTGAAAAACAATCGCCCATGCATCTGCTTCATTGATCAGTTTGCGTATCCTGAAAGCATTGAAGAGGCTAAATTCTTAAAAGCGCTGTCGCAATCCATGGAAAGTGACAAACACGTGATCGAATTGGCATTGCCAGTGGGCAGTTTAGTGGTGTTGAACAATGAGTTCTGGCTCCATGGCCGTGCACCTTTTGAAAAACACCCTGAGTTAAATCGTGAGTTGCTCCGCCAACGTGGTCGCTTTTATCACTAACTCATCTAAAGAATTAAGGAAGGAGCTTCGGCTCCTTTTTTTATCTGCCTTAACCCACGTGCGTGGTGCGTGTTGGCATGGCATCGAGTTTAGAAATGTCCTCAATGATGGTGCATTGATCCGCCGTATGGACACGCCGGCAACGCTGCTCAATCGCCGTCAAACGGTCTTTAAGATCCATCAACTCCTCAATGCGCGCCTCTAAATGCAATAAATGCTGCTGAATGATGTGATTAATGGGGCGGCAATCGGATGTTGATGGCGCATTGACCTCATCTAAAATTTGATGAATCTCTTCATGCGTCATGTCAAAGGCGCGACAATTTTTAATAAATGTTAAACGCTCAACATGGGATTGATCATACGAGCGATAATTATTGGCAAGGCGCGTTGGCATGGGCAATAATTTCTGTTTCTCATAATAGCGGATGGTTTCTGTGGATACACCTGTTAATTCAGACAGTTGCCCGATCTTCATCTTCACCTCCTAGGGCTTGACCTTATAGTAGCTTTAAGGTGTTTACTATAGCATATCCATATGATTTTCATTCAAAGGGGTTTTTATGAGCGCACACCATTTAGAATCTTGCAGCACCTGTTCATGCAGCCATGATTCAGCACCGAAAGAAACGCCGATTACGGACATCCCTAAAGGACATCATCGTGATGTTTTTATCATTGAAGCGATGGATTGCCCCACTGAAGAAGGGCTCATTCGCCGTCACTTTGCCAATGATCCACTGATTGATCAACTCTCCTTTAACCTCATTCAGCGTAAATTGACGGTGGTGCACAACACAACCACGCAATACATCATCGATGCCATTGCAGAGCTTGGCATGGAAGCCATCTCTGAGATGGCAGCAAGTGCGCCAACGCCACCTAAAAAAGCTTTCACGGGATCATTCATCATCGCAGCGTTATCAGCCGCGGCTGCTGAGATTTTGAGTTTATTTGATGTGCATTTCATCATCGTTGGCTTCTTTGCGATCCTTGCCATTGTTTTATGTGGCAAAGAGACCTACATCAAAGGTTGGATCTCCCTTAAAAATCGTAAACTCAACATCAATGCACTCATGAGCGTAGCGGTGACGGGCGCTGTCCTCATTGGCGAATTACCTGAAGCCGCCATGGTGATGGTGCTCTTTAATCTCTCTGAAATGTTAGAAGCGCGTTCTTTAGACCGTGCACGCAATGCCATCGCTGGCTTAATGAGCCTAACGCCTGATGAAGCCCTGGTGCTAGATCATGGTACAGCCAGCATGCGCCCTGTTGAAACCATTGCTAAAGGCAGCACCATCCGCGTGATGCCGGGTGCACGCATTCCGTTAGATGGCACCATCACAAAAGGCAGCTCAAGCATTGATGAGTCACCCATCACAGGGGAAAGCTTACCGATTGATAAAACCGTGGGCGATGCTGTTTATGCTGGCAGCATCAACTTTGAACGCGAAATTGAGTTTTTCACCACCACGACTTCAGACAATTCTACATTGAGCAAAATTGCCCGCACCATTGAAGAAGCTCAAAGTCAGCGTGCACCTGTGGAGCGTTTTGTGGATCAATTTGCAGCCATTTATACGCCCATTGTGTTTGCGATTGCCATTTTAGTGGCGCTGATCTCGCCGCTCTTTGGCGTACCTGTCATTCAAAGCATTTATAATGCATTGGTGATGCTCATCATTGCTTGTCCGTGTGCCCTTGTGATCTCCACACCTGTTGCCATTGTCAGTGGATTAACGACCGCTGCACGCCAAGGGATTCTGATTAAAGGTGGCAGCTATTTAGAGACTGCACGCCACATTAAAGGTTTAGCCTTAGATAAAACAGGCACGCTCACAGAAGGACAACCGACGGTGACAGAGGTGATCACCTTGGTTCATTCCACACACATTCCAAGCATTGCAGCGCATTTAGCGGCGCGCTCTGATCATCCGATGTCAAAAGCAGTGGCTGCACACTATCAATCTGCATTGAATGCACCGCTGACCCTTCATGCGTTCACCGCCATTTTAGGCCAAGGCACTTGTGCAAGCATTGAGGGCGCACATTACTATCTTGGCAATCTTAAATTGATGCATGCATATCACATTGATGTCAGCGGTGCCGATACACATTTAGCACGCTTAAATGATCACACAGGCTCCCTGCTCTTTTTAGCCGATGATGCCAAACTCTTGGCAATCTTTGTGCTAGAAGATGCCATTAAACCCACCACTCGTAAAGCGATTGATGCCCTGCATCGCCTCGGGCTCTCTTTAACCATATTATCGGGGGATCGTGAACGCACCGTCAAAAATGTGGCGGCTGCCCTCCATTTAGATGCAGCGCGCGGTGAGCAATTGCCAGAAGATAAACTCGCCTTCATTGATGATTTTCAGAAAAATCACGGGGCAATTGCCATGATTGGCGATGGCATCAATGATGCCCCTGCACTTGCTAAAGCAGACATTGGCTTTGCCATGGGCGGCATGGGCAGTGATACCGCGATTGAAACGGCCGATGTTGCCATCATGGATGATGATTTAATGAAAGTGCCCAATTTCTTTCACATCTCTGAGCGTACCATCGGCATCATTCGTCAGAACATCACCTTTGCCATTGTGGTCAAACTCTTTTTCTTCCTTCTAGCCCTCTTTGGCTTAGCAGAAATGTGGATGGCGGTCATTGCCGATGTGGGCACCACATTTTTAGTGGTACTCAATGCATTGAGATTGCTGAAAGTAAAAGAAATTCAATAAATTATGATGCATCGCACTTTTTTGTGTAAAAATTCATCACGGGCTCTTGAAATGACATTCTCGATCCCCATAGTTGAAGCTGCAAAGATTTTAGTGCGATTCATTTTCTGAGATATTGCATCTTTGCGAATCGAAATCGTATTGTTAATTTATTTTTTAGAGGGAATCATTATGAAATTACGTCCATTACACGATCGCGTAATCATCAAACGTGTTGAAGAAGAGACAACATCTGCGGGCGGTATCGTATTACCTGGTTCTGCCACTGAAAAACCTTCTCGCGGTAAAGTGATTGCTGTCGGTACAGGCAAAACTTTAGACAACGGCCAAGTGAAAGCGGTTGATGTTAAAGTTGGCGACGAAGTCTTATTCGGTAAATATTCCGGTTCTGAAGTCAAATTCGGTGATGAAGATTTCATCGTAATGCGCGAAGACGAAATCATGGCTGTGATTGAAGCATAATCAATCACCCTTCATTAATATTCAGAATTTTAACTTTTAGAGGTATTTAAGTATGTCAGCAAAAGAAGTACGTTTTGGCGATGATGCACGTTCACGCATGGTAAAAGGCGTTAACACATTAGCAAACGCTGTGAAAGTGACATTAGGTCCTAAAGGTCGTAACGTTGTTTTAGAAAAAAGCTTTGGCGCGCCAACCATCACTAAAGATGGTGTGTCTGTGGCTAAAGAGATCATCTTAGAAGACAAATTCGAAAACATGGGCGCACAAATGGTGAAAGAAGTTTCTTCTAAAACTTCTGACATCGCAGGTGACGGTACAACAACGGCAACTGTATTGGCTCAAGCCATCGTTCGCGAAGGCATGAAAGCTGTTTCTGCCGGCATGAACCCTATGGACATCAAACGTGGTATTGATAAAGCCGTTGCAGCAGCTGTGGCTGAACTCAAAAACATCTCTAAACCTTGTTCTGATGACAAATCCATCGCACAAGTGGGCACAATCTCTGCAAACTCTGATGAAGACATCGGCCGCATCATCGCAGACGCGATGGCAAAAGTGGGCAAAGAAGGCGTGATCACTGTTGAAGAAGGTTCAGGTTTAGAAAACGACTTAACAACGGTTGATGGTATGCAGTTTGACCGTGGTTACTTATCGCCTTACTTCATCAACAACCAACAATCAATGGCGGCTGAATTAGACAACCCATTAATTTTGTTGTGTGATAAAAAAATCTCTAACATCCGTGAAATGTTGGGCGTATTAGAAGCTGTGGCTAAAACGGGTCGTCCTTTATTGATCGTGGCTGAAGATGTTGAAGGCGAAGCATTGGCAACATTGGTGATCAACAATATGCGCGGCATCGTAAAAGTTGCAGCGGTTAAAGCGCCTGGCTTTGGTGATCGTCGTAAAGCAATGTTACAAGACATCGCAATCTTAACAGGTGGTACTGTGATTTCTGAAGAAATCGGCATGTCACTTGAAAAAGCATCTTTAGAAGATTTAGGCAGTGCAAAACGCGTTGTGGTTTCTAAAGAAGACACAACCATCATCGATGGCGCTGGCGCTGTTGATGCGATCAAAGCACGCGTTGATCAAATTCGCATCCAAATGGACGAAGCAACGTCAGATTATGATCGTGAAAAATTACAAGAGCGCGTTGCAAAACTCGCTGGCGGTGTTGCTGTGATCAAAGTTGGTGCAGCCACTGAAGTTGAAATGAAAGAGAAAAAAGCACGCGTAGAAGATGCATTGCACGCAACACGCGCAGCCGTTGAAGAAGGCGTTGTCCCTGGCGGTGGTGTGGCTTTAGTTCGCGTATTGGCATCCATCAAAGATTTGAAAGGTGACAACGCAGAACAAGAAGCAGGTATCCGTGTGGCATTACGCGCAATGGAAGAGCCATTACGTCAAATCGTAACAAATGCTGGCGAACCTGCTGACGTTGTATTGAACGCAGTGCGTGAAGGCCAAGGCGCATTTGGTTACAACGCTGCCACTGGTGAATATGGTGACATGGTTGAAATGGGTATCTTAGATCCAACTAAAGTGACACGTTCAGCCTTGCAACACGCTGCATCTGTTTCTTCTTTAATCATCACCACTGAATGCATGGTTGCTGAAATTCCTAAAGCAGAACCTGCAATGCCTGACATGGGCGGCATGGGTGGTATGGGCGGCATGGGCATGATGTAATGCACCCCTAACCATTTCAACGACAAAGCCTTGGTCACTTGACCAAGGTTTTTTTATGCCCGGAAAAATTACAAAAATCATACATGCCATAAAATTTTATGCCGCATCTATGCCCGAAAAATGGCCTTTCCTCCCAAAAATTACGCACAATAAAGTAGTCAATTTGTTGCAAATTCATTTTACTTATGTATAAATATGGTGAGCTATGTTGCATGCAACATGTTAGCCATTCATAGAAATGGCTTCATATAACACAGAACAACCTAATCACCACTTTGTAGCAAACACCGCAATGAATTTGCCAATGACTACAAACCGTATAGGAGGAATTATGAATAAAAAGATATCATCGATGGATGTGCTGTTTTTAGCAATGGGGGCGATGCTTGGCTGGGGCTGGGTGATTCTCTCCGGCGAATGGGTGGCAACCGCAGGTTTCCTAGGGGCAACAATCGCCTTCGCAGGCGGCGGCTTATTGATCATCCTCATCGGCTTAACCTATGCTGAATTGGCCACTGCCATTCCAGAAACAGGCGGCGGCGTTGCCTTCGTTCAACGCGCTTATAACACACCATTAGCCTTCTTAGCAGGTTGGTCTGTATTGTTTGGTTACATGTCTGTAATCGCGTTTGAAGCCGTTGCATTGCCAACGGTGATTGACTACATCTCTCCCCTTAAACACCAAGTGCATTTATGGAACATTGCAGGCTCTGATGTTTACTTAACCTGGGCATTGATTGGTTCAGTGGGCGCACTTTTCTTGGGTGCATTGAACTATCGCGGCATTCGTTCTGCCACCATTTTCCAAACAGTGTTCACGATTGCCATTGTGAGCGTTGGCATTTTATTGATCTTTGGCGCAGGCTACTACGGCGACAGCGAAAACTTAAAACCTTATTTCAGCGGTGGTTTTGATGGCATGATGCAAGTGCTCATCATGGTGCCCTTTATGTTTGTTGGCTTTGACGTGATTCCACAAATCGCATCTGAAGTAAAAGCCACAAAATCCATCGGTAAAATGTTGGTGATCTCCATTTTATCTGCCCTTCTCTTTTATGTATTGATCATCTATGGCGTATCAATTGGTTTGCCACATTCAGAATTATTGACCTCAAAATTGGCAACTGCTGATGCGATGACCAACTTATTTAACAGCAAAGTATTGGGTCAAGTATTGGTCGTTGGCGGTATTGCAGGGATCATCACAAGCTGGAACGCATTCGTGATTGGTGGCAGCCGCATTATGTATGCAATGGCGCTTCGTGGCATGTTGCCTGCATGGTTTGCAAAATTACATCCAAAATATCACACGCCCGCAAACGCGATCATTTTCTTAACGGCATTGGCATTTTTGGCACCATTATTGGGTCGCCAAGCATTGAACTGGTTAGTGAACGCAGGCAGCATCGGCGTTGTATTGGGTTATCTCATTGTGACGTTAGCATTCTTACAACTTCGCAAAATTGAGCCAGATTTAGAGCGCCCATATGCTGTGAAATGGCCAAAAACCATTGGTTGGTTGGCAGTATTGTTCAGCATCGGCTTCTTATCACTCTATTTACCAGGCATGCCAGCAGAATTGAGCTTCCCAATTGAATGGAGCTTAGTGTTTGGCTGGTACTTCATCGGTGCTTACTTCTTGTTCATGCACAAAAGCAAAAGCCCAGTGAAGACATTTGAGTTAAACAATGCTAGCTTAGAAACAAAATAATTTTAAACGCCCATCGCCAAATTTAAATGAGCGATGGGCAAACGGCGATAATACAAACGTATTACGAATCATCAAAATAATAGTCACTGAAAAGAGGAATTGACATGTCATACACTACTGAACAACTTCAAGCAATGCGTCAAAAATATGTGGCGCGTGGCGTAGGTAACGGTAACTTAAACATTGCAACAAAAGCTGTGAACGCAACAATCACCACAGAGAAAGGTGAAGAGTTCATCGATTTTGCAGGCGCCATTGGTGTGATGAACGTGGGTCATAGCCACCCGAAAGTGGTTGCAGCCATCAAAGCACAATTAGATAACTTCACACATCCTGGCTTTAACGTCATCATGTATGAAAGCTATTTACAAGTGTGTAAGCGTTTGTGTGAAATCACTGATGGTGATCATGAGAAAAAAGCCATCTTATTCAACACAGGGGCAGAAGCTGTTGAAAATGCCGTTAAAATCGCGCGTAAATTCACAGGTCGTCCGGGCGTTGTCTCTTTCTACCGTGCATTCCATGGCCGCACAAACTTAACGATGGGCATGACGAGTAAAGTTAAACCTTATAAAGTGGGTTTTGGTCCTTTTGCCTCTGACATCTATCAAGCGCCGTATCCATATGCTTATCAGCGCCCTGCACACATGACAGAAGATGAATACATCGATTACACCATTGGCCGTTTTGATGAGTTCTTTAAAGCAACCGCAGCGCCAGAAACCATTGCTTGTTTAGTGATGGAACCGGTTCAAGGTGAAGGTGGCTTCATTGTTCCACCACAACGCTTTGTTGAGCACGTGTATAACTTCTGTCAAAAATATGGCATCGTATTTGTGGCCGATGAAATCCAAGCAGGTTTCTCTCGTACCGGTAAACTTTTTGCCATGGAACATTTTGGCATCGTGCCTGATTTGATGACCACATCAAAATCCTTAGCCGCTGGCGTGCCTTTAAGTGCGGTGGTTGGCCGTGCAGAAATTGTCAATGCGCCAAGCCCAGGTGAATTAGGCGGTACATTCTCAGGCAGCCCATTGGCATGTGCGGCAGCGCTTGCTGTGATGGATGTTGTGGAAGAAGAAAACCTCAACGAAAAAGCTGAAATCATGGGAGCAAAATTAGAAGCATATTTAACAGAACAGCAAAAACAATATCCATTCATCGGTGACATTCGCCGCTTAGGTGCAATGGTTGCGGCTGAAATCGTGAAAGATCCTACAACACGTGAACCAGATGCAGCAAGAACTTCTGCCATCACAGATTATGCCAACAGCAACGGTTTATTGTTGATTTCTGCGGGCATCAACAGCAACGTTGTGCGTTTCTTAGCACCTTTGACCATTACAGATGAAGAATTAACGAAAGGTTTAGCGATTTTAAGCGATGCTTTAAAAGCTGCCAATCAATAAAAGGATCGGGATTCATGAGTGAATTAAAAGTTTTTAACCCAGCAACGGGTGATCTATTGGCCACCTTGCCAATGGATACAACATCAGACATTGAAGCAAAATTAAAAGCAGGGCATGCGGCATTTCAAACATGGAAAAGCACGTCTGTGTATGAGCGCGCGGCACTTTTAAATCGTTGGGCAGAATTGATTTTAGCCAATAAGGAAGACGTGGCAAAAATCATGACTGAAGAAAATGGTAAGCCCTTACGTGAATCGATTGGTGAGTTGGTCAATGCGGTGAGCTACTTAACTTGGTATGCAGAAGAGGCTAAACGCATTTATGGCCGCACCATTCCAGCCTCCACCACCAATAAGCGCTTATTGGTGACGCGCCAAGCGATTGGCCAAGTGGCAGCCATTACGCCTTGGAACTTCCCTGCAGCCATGATGACACGTAAAGCAGGTCCAGCGCTCGCGGCAGGCTGTACGTTCATCGTAAAGCCTGCTGAAGACACGCCATTAACCATGATCCGCTTGGTGGAACTGGCCCATGAAGCAGGCTTCCCACAAGATGTGGTGCAGTGTGTGATTGGCACAGGTTCTGCGGTGGGTCCTGTGTTTACCGCCAGTGAATATGTGCGCAAAATCACATTCACAGGTTCAACGCCTGTGGGCAAACGCCTCATCAGTGAAAGCGCCGCGACAGTGAAACACATGTCAATGGAATTAGGGGGCCATGCACCTTTCATCGTGTGTGAAGATGCGGACATCGATTTTGTGATCACCCAAGCGATTGCCTCTAAATTCCGTAATGCAGGGCAAACCTGTATTTGTGCCAACCGTTTCATCGTGCATGAAGCAGTGATTGATGAATTTACTGAGAAATTCACAGCTGCCGCCAAAGCCCTTAAAGTGGGCAACGGTATGGATGAAACAACGGATGTTGGTCCGCTCATCAATAAAAAGGGCTATGACAAAGTGATCGAACAGATCAACGATGCCAAAGCAAAAGGCGCCACCATCCTCGCGGGCGGTGAAGGTTTAGCCGATGAGGCAAAAGGCACATACTTTGTCACGCCAACCGTCCTTGGCAATGTTACGCTTGATATGGACATCATGTCTGAAGAAACCTTTGGCCCTGTTGCGCCCATCATTGCTTACAATGATCTTGATGAAGCCATTAAGATCGCCAATGGTACGCCTTTTGGTTTAGCGGCTTACTTCTTTACTGACAACTACAAACGCGGCATCTATCTACAAGATCATTTAGATTTCGGTATTGTAGGCTGGAACGATGGCTTACCCACATTGGCACAAGTGCCATTTGGCGGCTTTAAAGAGAGCGGCCTTGGTCGTGAAGGCGGCATTGAAGGGATTGAGCCTTATTTGGAAACAAAATATCTCTCCATCGGTCAGCTATAATTGATGACATGATTCAAAGAGCGGCAAAGCCGCTCTTTTTTTATGCATGTTTGATTGATGAGGGGGATAAAAAAATACGCACAAAAAAAAGCTGAATGAGGATTGTATTGTGCCAATCCTGCATTCAGCAACACGACGACTATGGATTCTTGTGTAACCTTAATGCTATCAAATCAGTTAAGCTTGTGGCTGTGGCATCACTTCACGGACGATGTATTCAGCAATCGCCATTGATGACGTTGCACCCGGTGAAGGCGCATTGCGAATGTGCGTAATGTTACCCTCTTTACGCACCACAAAGTCATCCACTAAGCTGCCATCTTTATTCATGGCTTGGGCACGAATGCCACGCGTTGCAGGCTGTACAGTCATTTTAGAAAGAGATGGCACATATTTTGTGGCTTCATCAATGAAGCTTTGTTTGCTGAGCACCGTTTTTGACTCACGCACCGCCGCAGGTAAATTGCGAAGGGAGAATTTCCAGAAACCTGGATAAGTTAAATAATCAAAAATGTCTTTCGCATTGAAGTTTTTACCGGTGTAATTTTCACGGCCAAAGGATAAAAAGGCATTCGGGCCAATGGTCATTTTGCCATCGATGCGTTTAGTAAAATGCACCCCTAAGAATGGATATTTCGGATCTGGCACAGGATAAATTAACCCTTTCACATCATGGGTAAATTCATCATCTAGCACAAAGTATTGCCCAAAAAATGGCACGATTTTAGGTGAGGCTTCATCACCTGAATTGATCGCTAAGCGATCTGATTGTAGACCTGAGCAGCTCACTGCATAATCAAAGGTGTCATCATAAACTTTACCGCCTTTTAAAATGACGCGAATGCCGCCAGCTTCATTTTTAAGGGCTTCCACTTCTGAGCTTAAATGAATGGTGCCCCCTAAAGATTCAATCTCTTCGGCGATTTTTTTAGCGATGGCTTCATAACTCACAATGGCGGTGGTTGGGGAATGCAGCGCCGCAACGCCAATACAGTTTGGCTCAACTTCTTTAATTTCATCCCCATAAAGCATGCGCACATCGGGCACTTCGTTGTCTAACGCAATTTTGTATAAACGCTGTAAACGCTCTTCTTCGACAGCATTGAGGGCAACCACAACTTTGCCGCACTCATCGTAAGGTAAATTGTGTGTTTTGCAGTATTCGCGAATTAAATGCACACCGCGGCGGCATAATCTTGCCTTCAAACTGCCCTTTGCATAGTATAATCCTGCGTGTACCACACCGGAATTATGGCTGGTTTGATGCTGAGCTACGCTCGCTTCTTTTTCAAACAGTGTCACTTTGGCATCCGGATGATCGAGCAATAATTGTCTTGCAACGGCCAATCCATTAATTCCCCCCCCAATTACTGTATACTTGACAACAGACACATCAATCTCCTTTTTACTATGCGTTATACAACATGAAAAAACTAAAAAAAATAGAGAATCTTTCTGACCAAGCATTTGATCTTCTTCGTGACGCCATTCTCAATGGCGTTCTTGAGCCCGGAAAACTGTATTCAGCAACAGAAATTGGAGAATGGATTGGCGCTTCTCGAACCCCTGTGCGTGAAGCTGCACAACAATTGGCCGCCATTGGCCTTGTGCGCGTTGAACGCAATCGTGGGATTCGCATTTTGCCAACCTCCCTTCAAGAGCTCATTGAATCATTCCAGATCCGTTTGATGCTTGAAGTTCCCCTCATTCGTAAAGCTGCGTTATCACGCACAGATGAAGATCTTAAAAAGATCATCGCCGCGTATGATAATTTTGCCGCTGCTGCTCAAAAAGATGATGCCAAAGAGACATTGAAAGCAGATAAGGATTATCACTCTGCCTTATTAGAAGCTGCGCACATTGATCGTGCTTTAATGATTATTGAAAATACTCGCAACTCTGTTCTTTTGACTGGCCCTAGCACCATTCCTCATTCTCGAACTTGTATGGAAGCATTAGCTGACCATGAAGAGATTCATCAAGCGATCTTAAATCAAGATGCCGATGCCGCAGAACGGGCGATGAAACGTCACATTATCAACACCGCTAATATGTTAATCACACAAGAAGCGAAAAAGAGAGATGATTGGTTAGATCCTGATCTTTTGAGTCAGTTTTCATGGATTCATAAATAAGTCATTTAACCGCCCATGCTTTCTCTTCAATAATTTATAGCACAGTGATATGTTGCATGCAACACTTAAGCTACAAATTAGATACATTATTGCGTCGCACATAAAAAAACCTTGGTTTTCACCAAGGTTTTTGCATCTCTATTGCATCAATCGGATGGATTATTCATAAAGATAACGGGCAATCATCGTCATGTCATCCACAGGGCCAATGTTCACATGCACAATGTAACCAGAACCTTTGGCCACTTCGATCACTTCGCCTTTATCATTTTTCATCTCACCGATCACCACTTCACGGTTGCCATGTTGATTGATGATCTCAACGCGATCGCCTGTACCAAATTTGTTCTTCGCTTCTAACACCGCAATGCCTGTTTCAGGATCATAGGATTTCACTTCTGCCACATATTGCTGACGCGAGTGAATACTGTTGCCGGTTAAGTAGTTTTGGTAAGCGTGCGGCATGTGACGTTGTAAGAAACCTTCGGTATAACCACGGTTCGCTAAGCCATCTAATTTGCCATACAATTCTGGGTTAAATTCACGGCCAGCAATCGCATCATTAATGGCTTGACGATACAACTGTGCAGTACGTGCCACATAATAATGAGATTTTGTGCGCCCTTCGATTTTCAAAGAATCCACGCCAATTTCAATCAAACGCTGTACATGATGAATCGCACGTAAATCACGGGAGTTCATAATGTATGTGCCATTTTCATCTTCGCTGATCTCCATCCATTCGCCTTTACGCTGATTGTTCTCTTGAATGAGATAAGAGCGATCCGCTTCTGGATGAGGATTGTAACCTTCTGGCGCATCAAACGCAGAGCGGTTCAATTCATCTTGAAGATATTTCATTGGATCATCCGTTTTTGGTTGCACATGGCCACTGGCGGAGGTGTAAATGTTCACCAAATCTGCATTTTTTGGAATGAGTTCACCTTCAGGTGTCTCTTTTGCATCCGTTAAACCATAATTCCAGCGACAAGCATTCGTGCAGGTGCCTTGGTTGGCATCACGATGGTTAAAGTAACCCGACAATAAGCAGCGGCCAGAGTACGCAATACACAATGCGCCATGCACAAACACTTCTAATTCCATGTCTGGGCATTCTTGGCGGATTTCATGAATCTCATTTAAAGAGAGTTCACGAGATAAAATCACGCGCGTTAAACCCTGTTTTTGCCAGAATTTCACTGTTGCGCTGTTCACAGCATTTGATTGTACAGACAAGTGAATGTCCATGTCAGGCCAGCGTTCACGCACCATCATGATTAAACCTGGATCCGCCATGATCAACGCATCAGGACCTAAATCAATGATGGGGGCTAAATCATCCACGAATGTTTTGAGCTTTGCGCCATGGGGCATGGTATTTAATGCCACAAACAATTTTTTACCATGTTCATGGGCATAATCGATCCCCATTTTCATGCGTTCTTCGTTTTTAAAGTCATTGTTGCGCACACGTAAACTATAACGTGGCAAACCTGCGTACACAGCATCTGCACCATAGGCAAAGGCGTAACGTAGGTTTTCAAAGGTGCCCGCAGGCGCTAATAATTCAACTTGTCTTTGTGTCATGTGTCTCATCCTTACAGGGGATCACGGCTTATAGCCAAAGGGCAAATATTATACCTGAAAAAATAAAAAACGCTCTTGATGATCCACCAAGAGCGCAATATTTTCTTAATTTTAACAATCTTATGCCGATGGCTGTGCTTTTAATTTCAACACATAGCGATAAAAGACGCCATATGCCAATAAGCCATAAATCACAATCAAAATGGCTAAGTTCATGAGCTGAAATTCCACTTCTTGTAAAGATGCGCCCATCTGATTCATGTGCACTAAGCCTTCAATTGCAGATGTTGAGGGCAAGATGCGCGCAATGCCTAAAAAGAGATCTGGCATTAAATATTGTGGCCATGAAATCCCTGAAAAGAAGAAGAAAATCATACTAAATGGCAGCATCAATAGAAATACATTGTCCATTTTCTTAAAAATGCTCGACATCGCAAGCGCTAAGAAAATGATGGCACTTAAGAAAAACATGCCAAAAATCGCCAGTGAGAAAATGTCGCTCAAACGTGGCAATTGATACCAATATGGCGCAAAGAGCATAAAGATCCAATAACCAAAATAAGCGTAAAATAGATACGCTAAATAGCGGCCGGCCAGCGCTGCAAATGCCAATTGTGCCGTCGAGCGCTGCGGTGTGCTGACAAACGCCAAATCAAATTTAGAACGGCGGCTCAAAATGCACGCCAACATAATGCCAATCCACATGCTTTGATTCAAAATCAATACATACGCCGGCGGAATGATGTATGTGGCATAACCTGATTGTGGGTTAAATAAATCCACCGTCACAGGATTAAAAGGCGCACTGTTGCCTTGGGCAATGGCAGGATCAACACCCATGGCAATTTGCTTATCCACGAGAATCTTTTTATTCGTTGCCATCACCACAGAAGAGACCGCATTTGCCGCACCATTGTAAATCATCACGTAGCTGGCATCCCCATAAAACACCACAGCATCACGGCGCCCTTTGAGAATATTTTGCTCAAATTCAAAGGGAATCACCACAATGCCATAGATTTTACGTTGTTTGAGGAGCTCTTTTGCTTCGCCTAAATTCTCCACATGATCCACAATTTTCAATGAATCAGTGGCATCTAGCATGCGCAATAATTCACGGCTCATGGTGGTTTTGTTCTGATCCATCACAGCAATCGGCACATCGCGCACCTCTTCGTTGTTGTAAGGCAATGGATAGAAGAAAAAGTAAGTCACCAAGCCAATGATCAAAACAGAGGAGACCTCTTTAACGCGCAGCAACCGCTTGAGCTCATTGATCATGACAGCAAATATCAACTTAAGCATGTTTTGCCTCCGCTTTTTTCAATAATGCAACGCGCAGCACAATCAAACCATAGGCCACAATGCCAATGAGCATCATCGCAATGATGGATTTTAAAGAGGTGAGCAATCCTGCATCTCGTAAAGTTTGATCTAAACGCGCCTCAATGTACCAAGTGATCGGTAAAATCGCGCCCCAAATTTGGGCAAAGAGATCCATCGACATACGAGGATAAAAGAGTCCCGTAAACCCGAAGGCTGGGGATGCAAAAATACTCACCGAGCCATAGTTTAATGAACGCTGTGGCAGCCATAACGTCAGCACAATCGCGCACAATGATGCACTGGTGATGAAGGTGAATGATGCCAACATCTCCCACAATAATGAACCCCGTAGCGGCAGTTCAAAAAAGAACATCAGCCCAATGTCTAACGTAAAGAGCGACATCAAAAAGACCAACGTATACGGCGCAATTTTATTGACCACAAATTGAAAGACACTGTTGTTATTCATGCGCAAAATACCCAGCACGCCAAGCTGCCCATATTTATCTTGCACCGTGGTATAAGCAATGGAGAGCATCACAATGATTTGTAAAATCGTGGGCACAATACCATTGACCAATGTATAAACATAGTTGAGCGTTGGATTAAACACAGGGTGCAAATCTGCTGCAACCGGCGACAATTCCTTCATCGCCAATTGAGCTGTCACCCCTTGCGTGGTCAAGCGCTCAGCCTGCATCGTCATTAAACTTGAACCAAAAGCTTGCGTAAAACCCACTTTTAACACATTGCCAAGTGCCATATATTGCAGATTCGAAAAGCCCGTAATCTCTGGCTGAAGGTTGCCGAGCATGCGTTTTTCAAAATCATTCGGGATCAACAAAATCCCAAAAATATCACCTTTAAGAAGTGCCGTTTTTGCATCGCTTAAATTGTCATTGCGCATCGCAACCGAAATCGATGGAGATGCGGACACATGTTGAATGAGACTGCGTGAGGTTGATGTATTGTCAAGATCCACCACCGTAATGGGCACCCGATTAATGACCTCGGCATTGAACATGTACATCATGCCAAAAATAACAATCAGCGGATAAAGAAACACAGAGGCAAACAGGGGCTTTGAGCGACCAATGATCTTCCATTCGCGCCAAAAGCCAAAGAAAAAGCTATTTTGAGCCTGTGTTTTAGTGATTGGAGTTTTCATAATATCCGCCCTATTGAGCTTTGCGTGTGTTCCACTTCGCAATCACACTCATACCAGGACGCAATGCCTCAATATTTTTAATGGGTTTCGCACGCACTTCAAAGGTGCGTAGGTCAAATTCACCAGTTGCTTTCGTTGCGCGCCAGTTGGCATATTGCCCCAAGGCATTGAGTGCTGTGATTTTCACTTCCACAGTTTCTTTAAGGGCAGGAATTTCCACTTCAAACACATCACCAATTTTCGCAGCACGTAAAAAATCTTCACGAATGTTAAACGTCACCCACATATCCGTTAAATCAATCAATGAATACAGTGGCGTGCCTGGATTATATAACTGACCCACTTCTGCAACTTTAGCCGTCACTTGACCATTGGCAGTGGCTTTAACAATTAAAGTATCCACATCTGTATTGACTTGGTTCAATGCAGCTTTTGCTTGGGCAACTTGCGCATCAGCTAAATGCTTGGTTTCAATGCTCGCGCCATTTTCTGCCAATTGTAAACTCGCTTCAGCCGCCAATTTATCTTTCAATGCCACTTCATAAGAGGTTTTTGCCTCATCAAACACTTGTTGAGAAACCCCGCCCTTTTGAATCGCTTTTTGCACACGATCAAAACTCTGTTTAGCCAACGTCACGCCATCTTCTGCAGAAGCTAACAATGCTTTTTGGATTTCAATTTGTTCAGGGCGCGTACTGTATGCCACATCACGATTCGCTTTGGCCACATTATATTGTGCTTCGGCTGTAATTTGCTGGGCAATCATTGCAGGATTTTCTAAAATGACAAGCGTATCGCCTTCTTTAACATTATCCCCAAGATCATAAAAAACCTCTTTCGCACGGCCTTGCACACGCACTGAAATATCCACACGATTTGCCTCAACTTCACCTTGAAGCACAAACTCTTTTTGTTGATGGGCCACTAAATAAAGCACCACAACAAGGGCAATAAACAGTGCACCTAAACCTAATAATGTACGCGTCATTTTCTGCATAGTATTTTCCTAAAGTTATATTTAATCGTTTGATTTAATTATTATAGTATAGCCGAGCGAGTTATCGCCTGCTATTTATTAACTTCAAGGTAATCTAATCTTGCGTACTTCAAATAGATACATATGATGATGCTATTTTTTTTCAGACAAATGAAAAAGCCCTCTTCGCTTGAAGAGGGCTATTCATGTTAGGCCCTGGAGATGACCTACTTTCACATGGGGAGGCCCCACACTATCATCGGCGCAGCTACGTTTCACTTCTGAGTTCGGAATGGGATCAGGTGGTTCCATAGCGCTATTGTCTCCAG
>NZ_NEFL01000002.1:0-507661 GCF_002252325.1 Wohlfahrtiimonas chitiniclastica | reverse complement strand
ATAAAATATACGCTGGAATTGATTTGGTTCGAAACTTGTATTTCTGTAATCACTTCAATACAAGCTCCCACACAAACCACTTAAGATTAATCTGTTAAAGAACTCGAGGGAGTCAAGTGACTCAACCTCGTGAAGAGCAGGCTATTTTACATGATCTAAATCATTTGTCAACACCTAATTTGAAAAGTTTTTTTCAGCGAGGGAGACTTAAACAACTATCTCAACCTCTCAAAACCCTTCAAACTCACCGCTTTTCAGCAGCGCCTCGTTCAGAAGAGGTGCTCATTATAGATAAATTCAGAGAGGTGTCAACACCCTTTTTCAATTAATTTAAAAGTATTTCACAAAAACTATATTTAACAATGAGATAAAGCATAAAAATAATTGAAATTAATTGCATCGCAACGTGCCACAGCACTGCCCTATCCTAAAAACAACGACCATCCATACAAAAAAACCCGCCAATTCTGGCGGGTTGTGTGCACATATCATGCAATCTTTTAAGCATTCGGTCGTTTTCTTTGCATAAAACGGCGCAATGTTGTTTTCTTCTGAGTACCTTTACGCAATCCCACAATCTTTTCTTCCATTTTAACGTGCTCTTCATCATGTACCCACTCACGCCAAATCACTAATAAGAGCGCCATTAATACAGGACCAATGAATAAGCCTAATAAGCCCATGGTTTGTAAACCACCCACTAATCCAAAAAATGTGGGTAAAAATGGTAATTTAGCAGGCCCGCCCACTAAACGCGGACGAATGGTTTTATCCACAATAAAGAGCTGGCATGTCCCCCATGAAAAGAGAATGATGCCTTGCGTCACCAATCCACTGCCCACTAAATAGAGAGACACCATCGTCATTGACAGTGGCGCACCACCTGGAATCAAAGCAAAAATACCCGTCATGATGCCAAGGGTTAAAGCAGTGGATGATGGAATGCCCACCATCCAATACACCAAGCCAAAGACAATCCCTTCACCAATGGCAATGATCACCATGCCTGTCACGGTTGAACGAATCATAATGGGCACAACGCCAGAGATGCGCTCCCAGCGATCTAAAAACATGATGTGTCCAACTTTCGCTAGATTGCTTTGCAGTTTTTTGCCATCTTTATATAAGAAGAACAAAATAATCAAAATGAACAATAGATGAAAGCCAATGCTCGCAAACTGCTTACCTAATGACAATATATAGTTGGCAAAACTTGTCACACGCTGAAGCCCAGCAAGCTGCAATAGCTCATTGAGCCCATTTTCTTTCCCTAAGTACTCAAGCCACAACTCATTGAGCTGATGCCCAACTAAGGGTAAATTTTTAATCCATTCAGGCGTAGCACTGCCATAACGATTGAGCTGCACCAACCAATTGCTTAAACCATGAAATTCAAACAACAAATAGTGCCCAAGCCAAAACACTGGCAGAACAATCAAAAGTGTAATGATGATGATGGCAATGGTGGCCGAAGAGATGGAGCGGCCGCCCGTCATGCGGAGCAATTCTCGATACACAGGCCATGTCACCACTGCAATGATGATGGCCGCTAAACCGGGTGCAAAGAATTGATGAAAAAAGAAAACACCTGCAAAAAGCAGGGAAATAATCAGCCACTTACCCACCGGATGGTAAGTCAGTGGCTTCAATGCTGCTGCCGAATGTTTTACATTCATTATTAGAGATGCTCAACTGTTAGAATTTCATACAATTGTACACCGCCTGGTGTCTCAATGCGAACTTCTTCACCCTCTTCTTTACCAATTAATGCTCTTGCAATGGGAGAAGTAACAGACAACAACCCTTTTTTTACATTCGCTTCATGCTCACCGACAATTCTATATGTCACTTCATCATCACTGTCTAAATTCAACAATGTGATGGTGGTGCCAAAGATCACTTTGCCGGTGGGCTCAATGGCTTTAACATCAATGATCTGTGCGTTTGATAAACGCGCTTCATAATCTGCTAAACGCGCCTCTACAAAACCTTGCTGTTCACGCGCTGCGTGATATTCAGCATTTTCTTTTAAATCGCCATGCTCTCTTGCCTCTGCAATCGCTGCGATGATCGCAGGTCTTTGCACGCTTTTGAGTTCATGAATTTCTGCTTTTAGCGCTTCTGCGCCTTCCACTGTCATCGGGAATTTTTGCATCACTACCACCAACCTTTATTTTCCATATTAATCCATGGCTCTTGCGGTTCGAGCTTGTCACCTTTTTGCAACAACTCAATTGAAATGTCATCCGGTGAACGTAAAAATGCCATCCAACCATCACGCGGTGGCACATTCAATTCAATGCCTGCATCTAACACACGCTGGCAAATCTCATAAATGTTATCCACTTCAAACGCTAAATGACCAAATGCACGGCCAATGCCATACGTTTCATCTGAATTCCAATTGTAGGTTAACTCAACTTCCGCACCTGTTGGATCATTTGGGCACGCCAAATAAACCAATGTACATTCCCACTGAGGGTATTCTTTTCTGCGTGTCTCGATCAATCCAAGCACATTACAATAAAAATCTAACGACTTTTCAAGATCCGAAACGCGCACCATTGTATGTAAAAATTTCATATGTCCCTCTCAATAAAAATGATCCATATTACCCTTTAGATAATATAGATCATTTTACATTTAGACAAATCAAGCGTGCGTTTTATTGCGCAACCACTACCTGAGCGGCACGCACCAAACGATCGTTCAATGTATAACCTGTTTGCACCACATCCACAATTTCATTACTCGGTTTGCCCGTGTTTGGAATCATGGTGATCGCTTGGTGGAACTCAGGGTTCAACATCTCACCCATCGGGCGCACTTGTTTGACACCAAATTTTTCCACTGCATTGAGCAACATGCGATACGTCAGCTCAGAGCCCTCTTTAAATTTCACAAGCTCTTCAGATAAGTTCTCTTGCTTTTCAAGTGCATTGATTTCAAATTCTAATGCATCAATACATGGCAACAATTCTTTAACGAATTTCTCTAAGGCGAACTTATGGGCATTCGCTAAATCGATCTCAGTGCGGCGGCGCAAGTTTTGCATGTCCGCTTCTGAGGCCAATAAGCGTTGAAAAAGAGCATCTTTCTCTTGCGTTAACTTTACCACTTCATCCGTTAAATCGGTGTCATCGGCAAGGGCTTCTACGCACGCTTCATCCATCGATGTTTCCACCGCTGCATCTTCTGCTTGTGCCATCTCTTTCTCTTTTTCAGCATTACTCATATGTTTTTTCCTTCTAAACTTAGTGAATAGTCTGTTCATAATGAGGATCGATCTGTGATTTTCAAGAGATTAGTCATCCCAATCTTCTAAACCATCTAAATCATACTCTTTTTCAAGTTGTCTTAAGAGCGCACGCTCTTCACGCTTCGCTTCAATGTCACGCCAAGCTTGCGACTGAGAAACCTTAACCTCAGGAATCTCTTCCTCTTCAACAGAATCTTCATCCATTAAATCGTTGTCATCTTCAAAATCAGTTTTCATATGTAAAACCTCCCTTTCATAAATTTATAAAAGCCTTATATATTAAACTGAGAAAAAAGCAATATGAATGGCGGACATTTTTTAAACAATAAAAAAGGCCACCGCTGTTTATCGCGCTAGCCCTTTGTTTTATCGATCATTTATTTAATCAATCGAGATGATTAATTTATGATTTATTGATTCCCATCGATGTCAAACACACGTTTTTTACGATGCACAACTTTTACACTCTTTTTCACAGGTTTTGGCGAATTAAAGTCATCTTGCACATCGCGCGCAGGCGCTTCACGACGACTAAAGAGCTGCTTGACGCGTTTTTTATTTTGGCGCGCAACGCTCGCCTCAAATGAATCGAAGGCAAAAGGATTGCGATTTTCATTCACAATGGAATTGCCATGATTGCTGTTAAATGGATCTTCATTGTGATGGGAAATGTCTTGTGGCTGCGCTTCATAAGGCGCGTCATGTTCCGCAGGTTTCATCGGACGCTGACCAAAGGGTGTATTGCGTTTTTTCTGCGTATTTTTACCGCCAAGCTTACGCAGCCCGCGACCACGTTTTTCTGTTTTCTCAGGTTTTTCTTTATTGTTGCGATCTTTCAAGCGCAAAATATTGTGAGAACGTTGAGGTGGCGCTGCTTGCACAATGGGCAATGTCCATTTCAATTCGCTTTCCATCGCATCAATCCAAGGTGTTTCATCATTGGTCACAATCGAAATGGTGTTTGGCACATTGAATTTTTCACCCAATGTTTCAACACGTGCTTTAAATTCAATGCCCACATCCGGTAGATCAAAGAAGATCACTTTGCCAATGTCACTTAAATCTGTCGTTTGCGCCACAGATTCTGGCAACAACAACACTTTTAATTCACCCGATTGCAATTGCTCAATGACTTTCTCTTTCGCTTCTTCTGATAAATTCGCGTGCAAAATGCGTGAGCGCACCTTCCCTTGATAGAGATACTCTTCTAAACGATGGGCATTGTGGCGCGTGCGTGTGATCACCAATGTTTTTTCATCGCTGCCTTTTAACACATTGCGTAAATAGGCGCGTTTATAATTGCGGTCCACCAGCACAATGTGGTGCCCTGCCTCTGCTGCGCTGGCATCTATCTCATGGCGCACCGCTTCTGGCTCAGGCTCAACGAAGACTTTAATCTCTGGCATGGCTTTGTCATCACTTTGTGCTTTGACCACAATTTCAGGCGCATCGTCCACCATCGGTTCAACTTCCAACACAATGGGCGCCGCTTCTTTTGAGGTTTGTACAGAATCAGACAATGCAACACTCATCAATGGCAAAATTTTACAATCCGCCAATAACTGCGTCACACAAGGCTCTAAAATCGCCGCCATGTCATTCATGCCTTCTGGGGTAATGGTCATCACAAAATGAGAGGCTTGTAACACCTCTTCAGTGAGACGTTCACCGATTTGAAACGCCATCATTGGCGCGACAATCACAGGCGTTGCAAACACATGATCTGCCACTGTATGTGGATAAACGGCCGCAACACTCTCTTGCCCTAAAATGTTCGCCAACAAAATGGCCACGTCAAAACACTCAGAGACTGAATTTGTCACCACGATCATTCGGCGATGATCTGCCAATGCTTTGTGATCATTTCGCAACAACTGTAAGACATCTTTATTGAGCACAGAGGTAAAATGTAACGGTTCTAACTCAGGATAAAGATCCACGGCCTGCTGAATATGATCGCTTAATGCGTCACACAAGCTAATATTAACTTTTTTACTCATCGTAAACTTTATATAACAATTCCTTGAGGACATCCGCAGCTGAAAAGCCTGATCGTCGGATGCAATATGTAAAAACTTATACCAATTACGGAGAACTTATGGGCTGATCAACCATCAAGCCATCTCCAACATTATGAAGTTCATTCGTTAACTACTATACTGAATAATATCACAGCTGTCATTTTTTTCACACGCACAGCACACAAAAGTTGTATAACTTCGGTATAATCCTAACCATCGCTATTTTCATGCCAAACATAGGAATCATAAATGAAAAAGATTATTAAATGGATCAACTTTGTTGTCTTTTTGGTCTTTCTAACCTTAATTTTCTTCGTGCTCTATTTAAACCGCGGCATCGAAGTGCACTTTGATTATTTAATTGGAGATGCCGTCTTAACCTTGCCAGCGGTCATCAGCATCATCTTCTTGTCGGGCGCGGTGTGTGGCATCATTGTCTCTTTACTCTTAAGCCTTGGCAGTTTTGGTGAGTCTTTCCGTCAGCGCCGTGAATTGAAAGCTGCGAAAAAATCCCTCAAAAAACTACAAGAAGAGAAAGCCCTCTAATTTATGTTTGAATACATCTGGATCCTGTTACCGCTCGGTTTAATCATTGGTTGGTATGCGGCTAAACTTGACAGTTCGCGTAAACGTAAGCTCCATCAATATTTAAACCTGCGTTATTACCTTGATAAAGAGAAGGTCAAAACGCCGGTATCTACGCCTGACTCCGCGATTCCCTTAAATGTGGAAGATGAAGGCATCCACTTTACCTTAACCCTTGGCGATGCGTATCGTCGCCGCGGGGAGGTGGATAAAGCGATCGAGATGCATGAACATTTACTCCATTCCTTAGACATCAATGATGCTAAGCGTGCTGAAGTGCTGATCTCGCTGTCTGAAGATTATGTGCACGCAGGGATTTTTGATCGAAGTGAACGCACGCTCAGAGAGCTACTCTCAACACCGTATCATGATGAGGCTGCCCTTAAGCTTGCCGCCCTTTATAAACAGCAAAATGACTGGCTACAAGCGGCAAGCATGTATGAGCGCATCAATGATTATAAAACGCGTTACACCACAGAAGTTGCCCACCTTTATTGTGAAATTGCCGAGCAAGCTTTAACGGATCATGATTTAGAGCAAGCCCTTTTTTGGTCAGCGCGCGCCTTGTCTGTGGATGAAAACTTAGCCCGCGCAAGTTTAATCAATGCGTACATCGCACTCACCCATCAAGAATTTCATAAAGTGATCGATGCGCTCACTCTATTATCTGAGCAGCAACCTTCACTGACGCCCATCATTGTACCGATCATGTATCGCGCGATGATGAATGTAGAGCCGCAGCGTTTTGTACCATGGCTAGATGAGATGATCGAACGTTATCCCCATTATTTTTATTTAAAACTGTGGAAAACGCATCTATGTGTGCTCACCGATTCTCTTAAAACGGCGATCGATTATCTGACTGAGCAATTGACACACACGAAAAATCTACAAGGCATCACCCTGCTCAATCGCCTCAACAGTTTACAAGATGGCGAACATCAAGCCACATTCACCCTCTATCATGAAACGTTTCATCATGTGATTGACTACTATGCGCAGTTTCGTTGTGAGAAGTGTGGCTTCATCAGTAAAACGCTACAATGGCACTGCCCAAGCTGCCAATCATGGAATACAGCTGCGCCGGTTTCTGATATTATAGCGCTTCAAAAATAGTTACAGAGGACTCTATGCAAACAACATCACCCATCATCGTTGCCATCGATGTTGATCATACGCAAGCTGCATTGAACTTAATGGATGCACTTGATCCTGCTTTATGCCGTTTAAAAGTTGGCAAAGAGCTCTTTACCATGGCAGGCCCAAGCATTGTAGAAGCCATGCAAAAACGTGGCTTTGATGTATTTTTAGATTTAAAATTCCATGACATTCCAAACACAGTGGCGAGCGCCGTGAAAGTGGCGGCTGAATTGGGCGTTTGGATGGTGGATGTGCATGCCCTTGGCGGTCGCAAAATGATGTGTGATGCCAAAGAAATTTTAAGTGGTTACTCCACTCCACCTTTATTGATCGCAGTGACATTGCTCACGAGCATGAGTGATGAAATGGCCAATGAGATTGGCTTACTTGGCAATAAAGATGAGATCGTCACACGTTTAGCGAACTTAGTGGCGGAATGCGGATTAGATGGTGTCGTTTCTTCTGCAAATGAAGCGAGCATGATCAAATCATTACAACCAAATTTACACACGGTTTGCCCTGGCATTCGTTTAGATGATACAGTCAAAACAGATGATCAAGTGCGCATCATGACGCCACAAAAAGCTGTGGCAGCCGGTGCCGATTATTTAGTGATTGGCAGACCGATCACCCGTGCAGCAGATCCTCGCGAAGCATTGCACAACATTCTCTCTACCCTTTCCATTTAATTTGAGGAGACAGTAATTATGATGACTAAAGAAGAAGTACAAAAAAGAATCGAAGCCGGTTTAAAATGTGATTATATTCTCGTCTCTGGTGATGATGGCCGTCATTTTGATGCCATCGTTGTGAGTGCCGCATTTGAAGGCCTTGGTAAATTAAAGCAACATAAATTGGTGTATGAAACCTTAGGCGATGCAATGCAAACGGATGAAATCCACGCACTGTCTGTACACACCTATACGCCAACAGATTGGGAGCGCGTTCATGCACTCTAATGGCCATGTTCCTAAACTCATCATTGAGGGCAACGGCCCTCTGACCGGTGAAGTGGTGGCAAGCGGCGCAAAAAACGCCGTTTTGCCCATTTTAGCCGCCACCATTTTAGCCTCAGAACCCGTCACATTACACAATGTGCCTAAATTACAAGATGTGATTGTGCTCACAGATCTTTTAAAAGATTTGGGTGCAAAAGTTGAAATCAACGGCAATACCGTTGTGATTGACCCACGCAGCATCACCAAAATTCGTGCGAGCCACAATTTGGTGAAATTAATGCGTGCGTCCATTTTAGTCCTCGGTCCATTGGTCAGTAAATTTGGTGAAGCAGAAGTCTCTTTACCGGGCGGCTGCGCCATTGGTAGCCGACCTGTGGATCAGCACTTAAAAGGGTTAGAAGCTTTAGGTGCAAACATTGAGCTGAAAAATGGTTATGTATTTGCCTCAACACCGAATCATGCAAAATTGACGGGTAACCATTTCACATTTGACATGATCACGGTGACGGGTGCAGAAAACATCATCATGGCTGCCGTCTTAGCCGATGGCCGCACAGTCTTAGACAACTGCGCACAAGAGCCTGAAGTGGTGGATTTATGCGAAATGCTCATCACATTGGGCGCACAAATTGAAGGTGTGGGCACCAGCCGCCTTGTGATTGATGGCGTCATGCAATTAACCGGTGGTGAACACACCATCATGCCAGATCGCATTGAAGTGGGCACTTATTTAGTGGCGGGCGCCATGACATTTGGTGACATCATCGTCAATGATTGCACGCCAATTCATCAAGAAGCCACCATTGAAGCCCTATTGCAAACAGGCTGCGGCGTTGAAGTGATGGAACGCGCCATTCGCGTCTTCCCAAAAGCTTCAAAACTGCAAGCCATTGACATCAAAACGCAACCTTATCCAAAGTTTGCCACCGATATGCAAGCGCAGTTCATGGCATTGGCCACCATTGCGGAAGGTAAATCCACCATCATTGAAACCATTTTTGAGAATCGTTTCATGCATGCCAATGAATTGAGCCGCATGGGTGCGAACATTCGCATTGAAGATCACATGGCGATTGTGACGGGTGTTGATCGTTTATCCGGCGCTGAAGTTTCCGCCACCGATTTACGCGCATCCGCTGCCCTCATTTTAGCGGGATTAGTGGCAGATGGCACCACAACCATGGATCAAATCTACCACTTAGATCGTGGTTATGATGGCATTGAACGTAAATTAACTGGGTTAGGCGCAAAAATTCGCCGCATTTAATGCCCAATGTTAAAAAAGCCAGTGGAAACTGGCTTTTTTTATGACTATTTTTTCAGCTTTGCAAAAAAAGCATCGTGCGCGGCAATCTCTTCTGCCGTTGCGTAGATGACGCGCGTCGCTTCTGGCATCATCTCTGCTGCATTCAATAAAGATGGATCGAGCGAAACCGTTGCATGATTATCATCACCTTCTCCGCCAAAGAGCGAATCTTGCCCGCCCGTCATGGCTAAAAAGACTTGGGCAAGGATTTCGGAGTCTAACAACGCGCCATGCAACGTACGCTTAGAGTTATCAATCCCTAAACGGCGGCACAATGCATCTAAGCTGTTGCGCTGCCCTGGATACATATCGCGTGCCATTTTTAAACTGTCAATCACGCCGCATTGTGCACTCAAAGTCTGCATCTTGAGCAATTTAAGCTCATGATCTAAGAACTTCATGTCAAACGCAGCGTTATGAATGATGAGTTCTGCGCCATCGATATAATCCACAAAATCTTGTGCAATGCTTGCAAAGACAGGTTTATCACTCAAAAACTCTTCGCTCAAACCATGCACTTTAAAGGCTTCCACCGGCATGTCACGCTCAGGATTGATGTATACATGAAAGTGATTGCCCGTCAGCATGCGATCGACCATTTCCACACAACCAATCTCCACAATGCGATCACCCGTTGCCGGATCCATACCTGTGGTTTCTGTATCGAGCACAATTTGTCTACTCATCGCTTAACCCTCGTTCATTTTTCACTGCATCGGTGGCCAACGTATCGGCACGCTCATTTTCAGGATGCCCCGCATGACCTTTCACCCATTGCCAATCAATGGAAAGATGGCGATCACGCTCGATCACCAATTGCTGCCAGAGATCCACATTTTTCACAGGCTGCTGACTCGCTGTTTTCCAATCACGTGCAATCCAGCCATTGACCCACTCATTAATGCCTTGCTGCACATAACGAGAATCGGTGATCAATGCCACATGGCATGGCTTTTTTAGCGCTTGTAAACCTTTAATGGCTGCCGTCAGTTCCATGCGATTATTCGTGGTGTCTGCACAATAACCAGACAATTCCTTCTCATGACCACGATACTTTAAAATGCAGCCCCAACCGCCTTTGCCTGGGTTACCGCTGCATGCACCATCAGTATAAATATAGACTTTATCCATCATTACACAGCAACTGCGGCTTTGATGTGAGGGTGAGATTCATAATTCACCAACTCAAAATCCTCAAACTCAAAGCTGAAAATGTCTTTCTTCAATGGATTGATTTTAAGCTGTGGCAATGGCAATGGCTCGCGCGTCAATTGCAATTCAGCCTGCTCAATGTGATTGGCATATAAATGGCAATCCCCGCCCGTCCACACAAAATCACCCACATCTAAATCGCACACTTGCGCCATCATGTGAGTTAAAATCGCATAGCTGGCAATGTTAAACGGCACGCCCAAAAATAGATCCGCAGAACGCTGATACAATTGGCACGACAATTTGCCATTGGCCACATAAAATTGGAACAATAAATGGCAAGGCGGCAATGCCATGTTGGGCACTTCACCCACATTCCACGCACTCACAATAAGGCGACGGGAATCAGGATTGGTTTTAATCTGATTCACCACCTCTGTAATCTGATCAATGGTTTGACCATCTTGCGTTGGCCAGCTGCGCCATTGATGACCATACACAGGACCTAAATCCCCATTGTCATCTGCCCATTCATTCCAAATGCGCACGCCATTGTCCGTCAAATACTGAATGTTCGTATCACCTTTTAAAAACCATAACAATTCATAAATGATCGATTTTAAGTGCAATTTTTTGGTGGTCAATAAAGGAAAACCTTGTTGTAAATCAAAACGCATTTGATGCCCAAAGATGGAGTAGGTGCCTGTGCCTGTTCTGTCCTCTTTGAAGGCGCCTTCATTTTTAACCTTTGCCAGTAAATCTAAATATGTTTGCATCTATTGCCCTTTGTTGTTGCGATATGCGTAAATCATTAAGCCTAATCCGGCAACGATCATCGGAATGCAAAGGATCATCCCTGTGGTGAGCCAATCGGTTCCGAGTCGATAACCTAAATGTGCATCCGGCTCGCGGAAGAATTCTACAATAAAACGTGCCATGCCGTAACCTGCTAAGAACAAGCCCGATGCGGCGCAGCGTGGTCGTGGCTTGTTTGTGTACCACCAAAGCGCAATGAAGAGCAATAAGCCTTCGGTGATCGCCTCATACAGTTGCGAAGGATGACGATACACCAAACCATTGACCACAGGTGCATGTTCAAAGAGCACGCCCCACGTTTGATCCGTATATTTGCCCCAAAGCTCGCCATTGATAAAATTGCCAATGCGCCCGAAAAAGAGCCCTAATGGTAAAAGTGGCGCAAAGAAATCAGTGATTTGCCAAAAGCTTTTTTGAATCTTTTTGCGCACCAAAAGTGCCGCCACCAATGTGCCTAGCAATCCACCATGGAAGCTCATGCCGCTCCATTCAATCGTGTGTCCATTCCAACCTAAAATAAAGAGCGGATTTTGCAACACCTGTTCCCAACCATAAAAAATGGCATAACCCACGCGCCCACCTAGCACAGCACCAATGAATAAGTAAAAGGCAGCATCGCCCACATTCTCTTTTGTCCAAGTCGAGCCCGGCTTTTTCGCACGATAATTGCCAAGGCCAATGGCAATGAGCAATGCCACAATGTACATCAAAGAGTACCAACGCACCGCTACCGGTCCGATGGAAAAAATCACAGGGTCAATCTGCGGCGTAAATATCATATCTATTTCCAATTTCAATAAAAAAGGGCTATTCAATGAAAGCCCTTTGCTGGTCAATGAGGCAGCATGGATTACTGTGCTGTTGCAGCCTGTTCAGGCGCTTTGGCTTGTTTTTCTTTGAGTAAAGATTTAGACACTTGATCCACCGCTTCCACAATGCCTTCATAAGAAGTTGCTTTAGAGGTTTCACCGTTCACTAAATATTCACCATCAATGATGAAAAATGGCGTGTAATCTTGCTGATATTGATTTTGTACTAAGTCTAACGCGCGGTTATAACTCGCTGTGACAGGAAATGAATTCCATGTCTTTAAGAAGGTCGCTTCATCAATGCCTGCATTTTTCTGTAAATAAGCTGCAATGTTCTCAGGCTCAAAGTCACGCATGCGATCCACCATCAATGCTTGATACATCACAGGGTGGGCTTTTTCCAATTCACCCATCGCCTCTAACGTGAAAAACGTGCGGGACAATTGACCCCAAACGCCTTCCCCTGGCATATGAATGCGAACGAAATTCACATCTTCAGGCTTTGTTTTTAACCAGTTTGCTACCGGCGCTTCTAACTGATAACAGTGACCACAAGTGTAAGAAAAGACTTCCACCACTTCCACTTGTTCAGGATTAGACGTTTTCACCAATTGTGCTTTTTCTGGCAATTTAACCGATTGTGCACCGGCAAACAACATAGAGCCCACCAATAATGTGGTGCCTAAGAGTTTTTGTGACATTGATCTTAAAGACATAGCTTCACTCTCTCTTGATTAAAGGATTGACTTATTTTGGTTGCATATACTTAATGTACGTGGCCACTGCTTCGATCTCATCTTCACTCATGCGCTCTGCAATGTCACGCATCATGCCCGCAGGATCGTTGCTGCGTTTATACGTTTTGAAGTTGTGCAATTGATTGGTTAAATACTCATAGTTTTGACCGATCAATGCAGGATAAGCCGCAGGGCCATTACCCGTACCTGATGGGCTATGACACGCTGCACACGCAGGAATGCGTTTGTTCATGTCGCCACCAAAATAGATTTGCTCACCGCGCACCATCAAGGCTTTTGCTTTTGCTTCAGCTGCTGCGATTTCATCATTCGCGCCTTCTGCTTTACGCACAGCACTTTTCGCGCCACGTAAATCACGGGACATGGCTTTTAACTCTTTTGCCGCATCTGCATTGTTTGCATCGGCTTTCACTAAGGCTTTTAATTCAGCTTCTTTCGCTTCTAAAGCCGCTAAATCATTTTTGGCCTTTTCTAAATCAGTCGCCGCTTGTGTGCGTTTTGCGCTGAAATCTTCATCTAAATGATAAAACAACATCGGTTGTTTGCTGTAGTAAGCAGAGATGTTGGCAATGTCTTGATCAGACAACATGCTCGCTTGCGGGCTCATGGTCATTTCAAAACGAGAACCTGTGGCATCTTTTGATTCTTTTAATGCATGCAATTGAACACGAAGATAATTTTCGTGCTGACCTGCTAATTTAGCTTGATGTGGTAATGAGGCAACACCTTCACCATAAACCCCATGACACGCGGCACACTGCGTTTCTACAATTTTTTTTGCATCATCTGCATTGCCCACCACGTTTTGTGCATTTGATAATGCCATGGTGAGTCCTAAGGTACCGAGTGCTAATAATAGACGATTATAAGACAGCACAATAATTCTCCTACACTTTTTTTCTGTCATTGATATTCAAAATATCGATTATTCTAATACAAATGGGAAAATAATGTTACAAATTTTCCATCATTCCCCACCGTAATCCAATGGCTTATTTATTTTTCTTTGGCCAGTTCCGCCTCGTAAGCATCCCATGCAGCCCACTCATCAGCGTTATCCACTTCTTCTGTTGGATCCACCAATAAATATACCCAACGCTCTTCCATCAATTTTTCGATTTCCAATAAACGCTCAGCATTTTCCTTTGGAATCAAAGGAATATCAAATCCGTCACGATCATTGCGACAAATGGCTAAATTGCCATTGCCAAGCTGCTTACGCTGTTCGGCGGTCACATTAACGTAACGGATCTTTTTTCCATCGGGGCTAAAGTTAAAGCGATCGGTTGCACTGTCAACATTGACGCGTTTCTCATCAATGATGCGGCGCGCTTCAACACGCAACGCTTTACGCTGCTGTTTTGCTTGCACCGCTTGATTCGCTTGTGCTGACTTTGCTTTCTCTTGAGCCTCGCGGGCAAGAACCGCATCCTTTTGAGCCTTTGTCTCCGCCTCAAGCTGAGCTTTTACATCCTTGTTGCGATGCGCTTGATGCTTCGCCTTTTTTCTCTCTTGGTCGACTTTTTTAGCGCGTTCTTCACTGACAACGCCGACTTTTAAAAGTTGATCACGCAATGACACGATTCTTCCCTCTTACTTTTCAATCAAATTAGAACAACAAACGGCAACGGATTGTGCCATCAACATGTTGCATCTCTTTATACAATGCTTCAGCATCTTGTTCCGTGGATTTAACATCTAACACCACATAACCGATGTCACCACTTGTTTGCAGGTACTGCGCATCAATGTTCATGTCATAGTTAGACACTAAGTTGTTCATGGTGCGCAAAATGCCCGGCACATTATGGTGAATGTGTAAAATTCGGTGGCTGTCAGGGTTCACAGGCAATGACACTTCAGGGAAGTTCACCGCTGTAATGGTTGAACCATTATCTGAGTATTTCACCAATTTAACGGCAACTTCTACGGCGATATTTTCTTGCGCTTCCATGGTTGAACCACCAATGTGTGGCGTTAAAATCACGTTGCGGAAGTTACGAAGTGGCGTGATGAACTCATCTTGGTTTGATTTTGGCTCAACAGGGAAAACGTCAATCGCCGCGCCCGCTAAATGTTTAGACTCAATCAAATCTGCCAATGCTTGTAAATCCACCACTGTACCGCGTGATGCATTCAATAACACGGCACCTTTTTTCATACGGTTGAGGTTTTCACGGCTCATTAAGTTTTTCGTAGAGGCATCTTCTGGCACATGAAGCGTGACGATGTCAGAAACCTCTAACAAACGCTTCAAATCTAATGGCTCAGAGTTACCAAGTGCCAATTTTGTTTCTGTATCATAATACACAACGTTCATGCCAAAGCTTTCAGCAAGGATGCTCACTTGTGTCCCGATGTGACCATAACCGATGATGCCAAGTGTCTTACCACGCACTTCATGCGAACCATTGGCAGATTTTAACCAACCACCTTCATGGCACACATAGTTTTTCTCAGGAATGCCACGCATGAGCATGATCATCTCTGCAATCACCAATTCAGCCACCGAACGTGTATTGGAATACGGCGCATTAAACACAGGAATGGCACGCGCTAAGGTCTCTTCGAGATCCACTTGATTCGTACCAATACAGAAGCAACCAATGGCCATCAATTTAGGGGCTTGATCGAGCACTTCTTTGGTGATGCGTGTGCGTGAACGAATCCCGATGATGTGCGCATCTTTCAAGGCTTCGATCAATTCAGCACCTTCAAGGGCTTTTGCATAGGTCACCACATTGGTGTAACCCGATTTATGCAAACATTCCACAGCAGAGGGGTGAATGCCTTCAAATAAAACGATCTTAATCTTTTCTTTAGCTAATGAGTACATTTGGTCCAATCCTTTTTAGCTTAATTGCGTAACAACATATTGTTTCAATAACTGTGCATCGACCGGCAACTTTTCAAAGCGCTGTGGCAATGCTTCAATCTGTGCATAGTCAGCAGGACGCTCTGGCACAAAACCTAAGGCTTGCTCAACAGTTTGTGCGAATTTAATCGGCTGAGCGGTCTCTAAATACATTTGTGGGATGCCTGCATCCTTGTATTGTGCGGCCACAAAAATACCATCTGCGGTGTGGGGATCCACCACCACATTGAAGTCATCATACACCTTACGGATGGTTTCCACACGATTGTCATGCAAACTCTGACCTGACTCAATGTTCCAGTTTGCACGCTCTGCCCAAATGGGGTCTTTAGTCAAATCAAAATAACCTTGCGTTTCAATTTGTTCCCACAATTGACGCGTGCGATCCGCCCCAAGCAATAAATAGATGAAGCGTTCAAAGTTACTCGCCTTGGCAATGTCCATTGATGGGCTTGAGGTCAAATGCACATCTTTAGAAGCACGCGGGCGATAAATGCCTGTTTTAAAGAATTCATCAAGCACATTATTTTCATTGGTGGCCAAGATGAGTTTACGAATCGGTAAACCCATTGCACGCGCATAAATGCCCGCAAAAATATTGCCAAAGTTACCCGATGGAATGACAAAATCCATGGGCTCGCCAATCTCTTTTGCCGCCGCTAAATAAGCTTTAAAGTAGTAAACGATTTGCGCTAAAATGCGCGCCCAGTTAATGGAATTGACTGCACCTAAATGGTTTGCCGCTTTAAATTCCGCATCGTTATTCAGGGCTTTGACCAAATCTTGGCAATCATCAAAGACGCCTTCCACAGCAATGTTAAAGACGTTCTCATCTTGCACTGAATACATTTGTGCCGTTTGGAAATCACTCATGCGGCCAAATGGGCTGAGCATGAACACATTGATGCGTGGTTTGCCACGCATGGCATGAATGGCGCTTGAGCCTGTATCGCCGGATGTTGCTCCCACAATGTTCAATTGTTGATCACGTTTTTCCAGTAAATATGGAAACAATTCACCTAAAAACTGCATGGCCATATCTTTAAAGGCAAAGGTTGGGCCATTAGATAAACCGACCACATAATCTTCATTGAGCTTAGAGAGGCTGACAACCTCCTCAATACCAAATTTTTCGGCGGTGTATGCTCTTTCCACAATGCCTTTTAAATCATCAGCCGGAATGTCCGTAATGAAGCGGGACATCACATTAAAGGCAAGTTCAGGATAACTGAGCGATTGCCATGCTTGTAAAGTCTTGGTATCTACGGTTGGCACTGTCTCTGGCATGGCTAAACCACCATCTTTGGCCAATCCCTCTAAAACAACATCCGAAAACGCCTGCGGCTCGCTTTTTCCTCGGGTACTAATAAATTGCATGATATTTTCCATTCCAAACTGATCAATGTGAAAGAACGAGATTGATTAAAGCACACAACAAAGCGGATCATCAAGGTGCGCGCTAAAATAAAATCCATTGTTTTATTCGTTAATCTCATAAGGATCGATCACGATGTAGTCGATGATTTGCGCCGTTTTTGGATCAATCACCGCCGTCATGAAGAGTGGCGACTGTTTTTCAGGAGAAAAATAACGAATCGGCAACCACATAAACTCGGCTTTTTCGATGGCGTGCTTGGCCATAAAATCCGCCGCCGCTTGTGTCGCTTCACCGTTTTTTGCAAAGTCCTCATATCCTTTGGCCATTTTTAACACCCGATCAATGTTATCCTCATACGGCACGTAATATTTTGGCTGCTTTGAAATGTCTAGCCCAAAGAGTGCATCATTGTTGACTTGAATGCGCGCCTCTTGATCAGGCACGGTTTGTTCAACATCCACCACAGCCATTTTGAGTCCTTCAAACAAAGGCAGACGATCAAACGGCGCTGTGTTTGCTAGATTCTCTGCACTCACCTCTTGATCCACCACCAATTCAAAGCGATCTGCATCAAAAGCAATGAAGACTGGGCGCGAAATGGAGATTGTCCAAGCACCCCATGCAAAAAATGCCAGCTGACACAATGTGATCACAGAGATGTCTAATATTTTCTCTTTGCGGGACTTATGGGGCTTATATGCAAAGCCCACACATAGCGGTCCCACACACAGATCCACCATCACAATCATCCAAACCAATTGATAGCCACCGATTTCCGTGGCCCAAATGCCAGGATACCAAAGGTGCACGATGAACAACGCAAGCCCACCGATTAAGACAATGCTGAATAAAAAATGATACAAAAAAGCCTTGAGATTAAATACTTTCGATAATGACATCATAATTTTACTGAGTTCTAGTGAATGATCGGGGATTATACAATAAACTGCGCATGAAAAAATTTTACCTTATGGCTTGCAATTAAAAATAAATTGATAATAGAATCGAAAGGTAGACAAAATTATAACCACAGTAGGGGAACACTCAATGGAACACGACGCATATAATCCTTTCACGCATGCTCAAAAACAATTTGATCATGTGGCGACTTCGTTACATCTTGAAGAAGGTATGAAAGATCTTCTTCGCTCACCGATGAAAGAGATTCACTTTTCCATCCCGATTAAAATGGACGATGGTTCAACGCGCGTGTTCAAAGGTTTTCGCATGAAGCACAATGAGGCTTTAGGCCCTGCGAAAGGCGGCATCCGCTTCCATCCGCATGAAAGCGTTGATACAGTGCGCGCTTTATCGATGTGGATGACATGGAAATGTGCCGTTGTTGGCTTGCCATTAGGTGGTGGTAAAGGCGGTGTGATTTGTGATCCACAAACACTATCTTTAGCCGAACAAGAGCGCATTTGTCGCGGTTATGTGCGCCAAATTCATACGCTCTTTGGCCCAAATACAGATGTCCCTGCCCCAGATGTGATGACCAATGGTCAACACATGGTGTGGATGCTCGATGAATTTGAAACCATCAATCAAGGTCACTTCCCTGGCATGATCACCGGTAAACCTGTGAATTTAGGCGGATCACAAGGCCGCACAGAAGCCACAGGCTATGGCGTTGTGTATCACCTGCTCGCCCTGCTCGCTAAAAAAGGACTCGACATTCAAAACACACGCGCAAGCATTCAAGGCTTTGGCAATGTTGCACAATATGCCGCAGAGTTATACAGTCAATTAGGCGGAAAAGTTGTGGCGGTCTCTTGTTGGAATCAGAAAGATCAAAAAAGCTACACTTTCCGTGATTTAAATGGCTTAAATGTGGCAAAACTTTTTGAAATTAAAGATGCTTTTGGCAGCTTAGACATCGAGAAAGCTAAAGCCCTAGGCATTGAGATTTTACCTGGCGAAGCATGGATTGAACAAGATGTAGAGATCCTCATTCCTGCTGCCCTTGAAAATCAGATCACTTTAGAATCCATGGCAAAAATGTCCAACAATGTTCAAATCATTTGTGAAGGCGCCAATGGCCCCACTGCCTATGAGGCCGATGCAGCTCTATTTGAACGCGGTGTCACCATCATTCCTGACTTTTTATGCAATGCAGGTGGCGTCACATGCAGCTACTTTGAGCAAGTGCAAGGCAATACTAACTTCTATTGGGATAAAGAAGAGGTGCTCTCTAAATTGCAAACCTTTATGAACAATGCCTTTGAGAATGTTTATAACGTTGCAAAAGAAAAAGAGATCAATCTGCGTGATGCGGCATACACCATCGCCATTACACGCGTGAAAGAAGCTGTACAAGCTCGCGGCTGGGCATCTTAATTTGACCCATTAAAAAAAGCACCGAATGGGTGCTTTTTTATGGTCAGCATTCAGCGCTTGAAGGTGCGATTGGCCATATTATCCCCATCAGTGCCTTTTAAAATCACAAACACTAACGTGGAAAACAATGTAAAAAGCCCCATGATGATCATCGTGGCTTGAAAGGGCTCGGTTTTGTGATCAAAATAGGCCATCGGCACATGGGCAAAGATATTCATAAAGATGGCTGCAAATGCAATCGCGAGCGTTAAAGACGCTTGCTGCACCACCAGCATCAGGCTATTGCCACTGCTGACATTATCATCCGTTAGATCCGCAATGGTGAGCGTATTCATCGCACTAAATTGAATGGAGTTACAAAAGCCCAATGCAAACAACAAGCCAATCAATACCGCAGCATGCACATGCGGTGCCACAAAGCCCATCACCATGATCAAAATACTGATCAATAATGTATTGATGATCAGCACCGTTTTATACCCATACCAACGCATGATGGTGGTCACCATGGGTTTATTGATGAGGTTTGCCAAAGCCAATGGCACCAGCATCCAGCCTGACAGTTCGGGCGTATAACCCATCCCCACTTGCAACAATAATGGCACCACAAATGGAATGGAGGCAATGCCAAGGCGCGCTAGAATCCCACCAAAAATCCCCACCACAAAAGTGCGAATCTTAAACAGTTCCACAGAGTATAAGGGCGAAGTGCTGTAATAGGCATAAATCCAATAGCTCACCAATAACAACAAACCTAAACAAAGCAGCATCATGGAAAACACTTCATTGTTTTGACGGCTGATGAACTGCAAGCCCAAAATCAACAATGAGATGGAAGCAGCAAACAGTACATACCCCACATAATCCATCTTCACATTGTCCGCTTTATAATCAGGCATGAAGAAGATCGCAAGGCTCAAACAGATCAAGCCAATTGGTAAATTGATCAAAAACACCCAGTGCCAGGAGAGATATTGCACCAAATATCCACCTAAAATCGGGCCGAGCATCGGGCCAATCAATGCAGGCGTAATCGCATAATTCATGATGCGTAAAATATCTGACTTAGGATAGGTTTTAAAAATCGATAAGCGCGCCACCGGAATCGAAAGTGCCCCGCCAACGCCTTGCAGGACACGCGCAAGATTAAGCTGCGTTAAGTTCATGGACAATGCACAAAAGAGCGAGCCTAATGTAAACACAAATAAGGAAATGATGAAGGTATACTTTGTGCCAAATTTATCGGAGATGATGCCACTTAATGGCGTACAAATCGCCAATGTGAGTGCATAACTGATGATGGTGGATTGCATCTGTAAGGGCGATTCGCCAAGATCTTTGGCCATCGTGGGCAACGCGGTATTTAAAATGGTGGTCTCTAACATCTGCATAAAGATGGTGACCCCTAAAATCCACGGCAATACTGCTTTAGATCGGTCGGATGCAATCGAATTGGCCATAATGTCTTCTCTGTCCACAAATAATGGATAACAGAATACCACTCAAAACCATAAAGTTTAAGTGGTTAAAATATACATTAAGGATTTAAAAGATGGTCGGGGCAGAGGGATTCGAACCCCCGACCCACTGGTCCCAAACCAGTTGCGCTACCAGACTGCGCTATGCCCCGAAATCGATATAACCCTTCGAGCTCTCGAAGGGTTATGAATAGTGGGGTGAACGACGGGGATCGAACCCGCGACAACTGGAATCACAATCCAGGGCTCTACCAACTGAGCTACGTCCACCATTGTTTGTTGCCAGAGTAATCGAGAATGGCGCGCTCGGCAGGACTCGAACCTGCTACCCTCGGCTTAGAAGGCCGATGCTCTATCCGGATGAGCTACGAGCGCTCAGGTCCAAGCTTACTCTTAAAATTGGTCGGGGCAGAGGGATTCGAACCCCCGACCCACTGGTCCCAAACCAGTTGCGCTACCAGACTGCGCTATGCCCCGTTAATCTTGTTCTCTAAAAGAGGACGCCACTATATAGCTAAATTTAAATCGTGTCAAACATGTGTTTAAAATTTAATCATTTTATCGATCATTTCTAAACGATGTGCCGCAATTTTCTGTGGAATTTCTTTTGGCAATACATTCTCAATCAATGGTTTAACATCCACCTGACTCAATGCATCATATATGGATAATAATTGCTTTGACCATTCATTGAATGCAGATTGATCACCATGTAATTCAGAAAAAATTGCCATGCTTGCTAAATAATCATGCAATTGATCTGGCTTACGGAAGGCATCTAAACCGAGCAATAGATCTAACCAGGTTTGCGCCACCGATAAATCACGCGTTGGCCAATCTTTCCACGTATGTAATTTCTCTGCCGCTGCCTTTTCCTGCGCCGATAAACGATAGCGCGCTGCAAATTGCTTCACCTCTGCCATTGTTTTAAAGATCGATAATAAAAGCGCCACACGAATGTGCATGCCCTGCTCTGCTTCAATGCTCATGCGAAGCGCAGCAAACATTGCCTCCACAGCAGTTTTATGCTCATCAAAATAGGGTTGAAAATAGGGTTGCAACGCAGGAAACACAACTTTTAATGCACCTAAATCATAGAGCGCTTTAAAATAGTGTGCCGCATTCACGTCACTCAATGCCTTGTGAGTTTCGAGCCAAATGCGCTCTGCCACTAAATGATCAAGCTCACCGCTCTCCACCATTTTGTGAACCAAGTGCGCAGTTTCGCTCGCAATTGTAAAACCATCCTCATAAAAACGTGCATAAAAACGCGCCAAGCGCAACACGCGTAAAGGATCTTCTTCAAAAGCAGGACTCACATGGCGTAAAATCCGAGCATTGAGATCATCATGCCCGCCATAAGGATCATATAAATTGCCCGCATCATCTTTTGCCATCGCATTGATGGTCAAATCACGGCGCAATAAATCCTCTTCAAGCGTCACATCTGGCGTGGCAAAAACAGCAAAGCCCCCATAACCATGACCTTGCTTGCGTTCAGTGCGGGCAAGTGCGTACTCTTCTTTCGTTTTTGGGTGCAAAAAGACCGGAAAATCCTTGCCCACTTGTTGATAGCCTTGTGCCACGAGATCCTCTGCCGTTGCACCGACCACCACCCAATCACGATCCTTCACTGGCTTGCCAAGGAGTTCATCACGCACAGCCCCGCCCACCTGATATATTTGATGACTCATCTTAAAATCCAAAATGCTCTTGAGAAAAGGCAATGCGCGCTGCAAAGTCCTCTTCTGGTAAATCTTTGGCTTTGAGCATCGCTAAACGCGCTTCCACAGTTTGATTGCGCGCGGCTAAGCCTGAGTCATTGGCGATCTGAATGTTTAAACCTGGACGCGCATTGAGCTCAAGAATCATCGGACCTTTTTCTTGATCAAGCACCATATCCACCCCAATGTAGCCAAGGTTAGAGAGCTCATAACAGCGACTTGCCAATGAAATGAAATCCTCCCAATGGGGAATTTGCAGATCAAAAATACTGTTATTGGTGTCAGGATGGCGTTCAATTTTGTCATTGAGCCATGTCCCACGTAAAGTTTTACCCGTGCGTAAATTGATGCCTGCCCCAATCGCCCCTTGGTGAAGGTTCGCTTTACCGCTCGATTGACGGGTGGGTAAACGCAGCATTGCCATCACAGGATAACCTTTAAGTACAATGATGCGAATGTCCGGCACACCTTCAAAACTGATGGATTTAAAGACAGGATCAGGCGTCACACGATACTCAATCATCGCCCGATCACGCATGCCACCTAATGAGTACAAGCCCGTCAATATATTGGAGATTTGATACTCAATTTCCGTCATGGTGATGAGTTTACCTGAGATGGTTTTAAAGCGATTTTCATCAAAGCGATCAGCCACCACCAAAATGCCATCACCGCCCGCCCCTTGGGCAGGCTTGATGACGAAATCTTGGCGATCTTTTAAAATCTTACGCAGATTACGCGTGATCTCGCTTTCCGTTTCAATGATGCCATAGAGCTCCGGCACACTGATGCCCTCCTCTATTGCCCGTGCTTTGGTCAGGATTTTATCATCCACTAAGGGATAATAACGGCGATCATTGTATTTAAGGATGTAATCGCCATTACGCTGATTGATCCCCATGATGCCGCGTTTTTTCAAATCCTTCCATGTTTGAATATAACCAAACATATTAACCTTCCTTCACCAGTGCTTTAAAGCGCACCAATTCCGTTAAACGGTAACCACGATAACGACCCATCGCCAACATAAAGGCAATGAGGATCAATAAAATGCCTGGGAATGTGAAGGCAAAGTAGCTGAGCTCATTTAAGTTCATCACATAAAAGGCAATCGAACCTGTGAAGAATGTGCCAAGCGCCACTTTAAAGGCAAATGCACCGCCGCGCTCTTCCCATGTGACGGATAAACGCTCAATGGTCATGGTTAAAATGACCATCGGGAACAATGTCACAGATAAACCTTGATCTAACCCAAGCTTGTGACTCACTAAACTTAAGATGGCAATTAAAATCACCACGCATGTTAAAACGATTGACAATCTTGGCAACATTTGTAGTTTTAAATGCTCAAGATAGGATCGTATCGCAAGGCCAATGGCCACAATGACGCTGAATAAGAAGATCCCAAACACCAGCCCTGTTTCACGAAATGCCAATGCAATCAACACCGGAGTAAAGGTTCCTAAAGTTTGGACACCCACAATATTGCGGAAGATCAAAATGGCCAAAACACCAAATGGGATCACAATCATGGTCAAATAGGTTTCTTGGATTTGAATCGGCAAGCTATACAGTGAATACGTTAAAAAGCTGCTGGCCTCTGCATTGTTCACTTTATTGGAGATGATGCCTTTTGAGGTCAATTCTCTATCATCTAAGCTGAAATTAATATTTGCCTTGATGTCATTTGACACCGTCAATAACGGATCATTGCCCACCCACCAAATGAGGCGGTCATTCGTTAAGCCGCGTTGCCCAGAATTGAGATCAAAATAGATCCATTCACCGAGTTTTTTCTCATCTTGAGATTTCTCAATGTAGCTGCGCACAAACATTTGTGGCTTTTGATTCGAGCCAATGCTGAGTTTTAACGTGTGCACAAATTGAATCGGGATACGCGCTTGGGACAATAACACTTCCAACATTTTCCCGCGATTCTCAATGGAGTAATCACCTTCTAACAATGTTTTGGCATAATCATTGCGACGATCATTCAACGTTTGAATGGCTTCAGAGACAAAAGTTGCCGTGTCCGATGACAATTCACGAATGCTAGCAATTAAAGAATCAGCGGCCACTTTTTGTGCGCCTTCTAACGGGATCGGTTCACGATACACTAAGCCCTTAGGGCCAATGTAACGCTCCACATTGCCGGCCTCTTCTGACACCAATAAGCGGTAATACAAGGTTTGATCACCGGTGGCTCTGCGTGATGAGAGGATCAATTGCTGATTGCCTAAAGGATCAATCTCACGGGCCACGCCATAATTACGGGCAAGGATATTGTCATCTTCTAAAATCACGGTGCTTAAACCATTTTCTTTAGAAGGGATGAACAATTTCACTTTCACAGGTTTTGAGCCGCGGACATTGAAATTGATTTTCGTATCAATCGTCCAAACAGACCCACGGGAATCTTCTGTCAATGGGATTTTAAGCACCCATGCTTGATAAGCAATGGAGCCAAAGCCAATCACCAATAACAAAGTGATTAATATTTTAAGATGCAACGTTAGTGATTTCATATCTGCTCTTTCTATTGTTGACAATTCGGTTGTGTGGTTTCAGATAAAGCGGGATCCACCACAGCTTTTAATTTGATCAATCCTACTTTACCAATCAATATCGGGTATTGAAAGCGTGAGCGATCTTGTAAATTGACTTCCATCTTCTTGCGCTGATTGCCAAGACAGATCTCTAACTCAATCACAGGACGCTCTGATGATGTTGGCACCCCCTCATGCATGCGCTCACCTTCACGATTCTTAATGCGGCTCATGCGCTTGATGGGAAACTCATAAGTTTTATTGTTTTTTTCCAGTTGAAAGCGCACCCACTTCTCTTTATTTTTAGTGAAAATCTTGATCTCTTTTGCACTCAAAGAGGCCGTTTTTGCACCCGTGTCTAATTTCGCGTGCAATTGAATATTGTTGAGCTGTGGCAAAACCACCTGTTCATCGTGTCCATAAACATGTTTGACCACCTCAGGTTTTTGCACAGGGGTCGATTCAGTGGGTTGATCACTTTTCTCTTCTGCCAACACCGGCGCAAAAAACAAAGGGAACAATAGCAAAAATTTTGAAATTGTTTTCATAAGGGTCCTTATCAGTAGCACATTTATTTTTTCATAGAGGATTGCAAGGCAAGCTTGATGAGCTCATCCACCGCCATTGCAGGTTGCGCGATCTTTTTAATCATCTTCTCAGCATCGCTCTGTTTATAGCCTAATGTAGCCAAAGCCAATACGGCATCTGTGGTCGGATCAGCCATGGGTGTTTGTCCATTAAAGAGATCGATACCCAACGATAATCCTTTAATCTTATCTTTTAATTCTACAATGAGGCGTTCTGCTGTCTTTTTGCCAATGCCTGGCACACGCGTTAAGCGCGCAACATCTTCACTTGAGATCACTTCATACAATTCACTGACCGATAAGCCAGAGAGAATCACAATCGCGCTCTTTGGTCCAATGCCAGAGACTTTAATCAATAAGCGAAATGCCTCTTTTTCTGCCTGCGTATAAAAGCCATAAAGCAAACTGGCATCTTCACGCACAATGTTTTGAATCTCTAATGTGGTGCTCTCGCCAGCTTTTGGCAACATTGAGAATGTGGACACAGGCACTTCAATCTCATAACCAATGCCGCCGACATCTAAAATCACAATGTTCGGTGGCATTTTTTCCCAAATCAATCCCTTTAAGCGTGCAATCATTTTTTATTTCACTCCCAAAACTGGTCCATGAAAACCATGTGTCAAGGCGATGGCCAATGCATCGGCGGCATCTGCTTGCGGTTTTCGACTTAATTTTAATAGATGTTCCACCATGTGCTGCACCTGCTCTTTTGTGGCATGGCCATTGCCCACCACCGTTTGTTTAATGCGCGTGGGTGTGTATTCATGAATCTCAATATTCGCTAAAGCCGCCGCACACATCACAACACCGCGTGCTTGCCCTAACTTAATGGCAGATTGAGGGTTTTTATGAACAAAGACCTGTTCAATCGATAAGACATCCGGCTGATAGAGCCCGATCAATTGATCAAGCCCTTCAAAAATCGTCTTTAAACGATTGCCGGTGGTTGCCTTCACATCCATGCGAATGCAACCACTGTCGATGTATTTAGCTTTATGATTGACCCATTCAATCACGCCATAACCAGTGATGCGACTGCCTGGGTCAATGCCTAAAATAATCACAATTGACTCAAAATCTCGCTAGAGATGTCCGCATTAGAGTACACGTTTTGTGTGTCATCTAAATTTTCTAACATGTCCAACATTTTGATCATTTGCTTAGCATCATCTAATGATAACGCCACATTATTTGCTGCGCGCATTGTCACTTCTGACTCTTCAGGCTCTAACCCTTTTTCCACCATAAAATTATAAACCGTTGCATAATTTTGTGGCGTGGTTAACACATCAATGGAAGTATCATCATTGACAACGATATCATCAGCACCTGCCTCAATCGCTGCATCTGTAATGGCATCTTCATCGGCACCTTCAGGATAAGACAATACGCCTGTTTCTGTAAATTGGAAGGCAACAGAGCCAGACACGCCTAAATTACCACCGCATTTTGTAAAGGCATGGCGCACTTCACCTGCGGTACGGTTACGGTTATCTGTCACACAATCCACCATCACAGCCACACCGCCAGGACCATAACCTTCATAACGAATCTCTTCTTGCGCGCTGTCAGAATCACCGCCTAAACCACGCTTGATGGCACGCTCCATCGTATCTTTGGACATGTTGTTAGACAACGCTTTATCCATCGCTAAACGTAAACGCGGATTGCTCGCAGGATCACCATTGCCTGCCATGCGCGTAGCGATGGTGATTTCGCGGATCAAACGCGTAAAAATTTTACCGCGTTTCGCATCCTGTGCGCCTTTACGATGTTGGATATTTGCCCATTTACTATGACCTGCCATGAAAGCTCCTTAAACTTTAACAATTAACTGCATGTACACTCAAAATCAATGCATTTTATCACAAAGCCCCCCGGGGTTTGCAACCACCGACAAAGATTCCCATCCATCGTGCTTTCATGGTTGGTTATTTGCGGCGCGTGCATTATCATTTGTGGTGACACATTCAATCATAAAGTCATCACAAGGAAAACATTATGTCCCTTTATCAAGATCACTTAAACACACTTCACGCAAAAGCGGCAGATTTTTTAGCCTCAGAACAATTAGATGCTTTAATCCTAACCGCGGGCATGCCACATTTTTATTATGACGATGACATTGAGATTCCCCATAAAATGCCCGCAAGTTTACGCCATTGGATTCCCGAAAACATTGGCACACATCAATATTTAGTGATTACAAAAGATGCACGCACGCTTTACAGCCACCGCCCAAAAGATTTTTGGCTCAAAGTCAAAGAGAGTTTTGATCCATGGTCGGACGCCTTCACCCTTGAACCTCATGAGTCATTAGAAGGCTTATTCGCCGCCTTAAACAACGCCACACAAACACAAAAAACCATTTGGCTCGGCCCTGATGTACCCGATGAATTTGCCCACAACATCGCCACACAAACACAAAAAATGGCCATCGACAGTTGGCGCCTCATTAAAACTGAATTTGAAATTGAATGCATGAAGCTTGCCTCGATCCGCGCGGCTTCTGCTCATGTGGCGGTGCGCGAATCACTCAGTGAATACATCAGCGAATTTCAGATGAATTTAGATTATTTAGATGTGACTGGGCTGCGTGAATCTGAATTGCCGTACGGCAACATCATTGCTTACAATGATCATGGCAGCATTTTACATTATCAAGATTTAGATCAAACACCACCTGCTGTTTTAAACAGTTTTTTAATCGATGCGGGCGCTGTGTATGACGGTTACATTGCAGATATTACCCGAACCCATCCGGGGGAAGATGCTGATCCTTTTTTCATCACGCTCCTTAAACACATGCGCGCCATTAAACTCGCATTGATTGATGAGTGCAAAGCGGGTGTTTCCTATATGGACATTCATCGTTATGCCTTAAAGCTCATCGGTGAACTGTTGATTGAGCATCAATTCATTGTGAACATCGAGCTTGCAGATGCTGTGGATAAAGGCATTGTGCGCGTCTTCTTCCCACATGGCATCGGGCATTTATTGGGCTTAAACACGCATGATACGCCAAGCATCGCCAAATCCTTAAAAGAGAGCAATGAAACCTTTAAAACCCTGCGTCTGACGCAATCGCTGCAAAATAATATGGTGCTCACCATTGAGCCTGGCATCTATTTCAATGACACCTTGATCACTCAAGCGTTAGAAAATCCTGAGATCGCACCGCATTTAAACCTTGAGCGCATCAACCCGATGATGAGCTATGGCGGCATTCGTGATGAGGACAACATCGTCATTTGTGATGATCAACCGCGCAACCTGACCGCTGAAGCATTTGCTGAAATTGGCGCACCCAATTTTTAATTCTCTCTTCATGAACACATAAAAAAATCCCTTGCCATGGCAAGGGATTTTTGTCTTCAGCCGTCAATCATTAGAAACTAAAGATTTTCTGAATGCCAATGCGTTTAGGATCTAAGACTTTCTGATTTAACAAACTGCGATCATATAAATCGCACTCTAAACCACCTGTTAAATCACCTTCACAATAAGCGGCATAACCTTCAGGGTCCGTTGCATGCGTACTGTTCTCTTCACCCACTGCCACAATTAATTCCTCTGCGGCCTTAGCATCAATTTTTTTAAGATCATCAATGTTAGTCACACTGTTTCCTTCTGGCGCTGCATATAACTCATCACCAGTTAAACCACCCGGTGCGTTATTCGTTTTACCCTTGTTACTTAAACCAATTTTATTGGATGCGCCACCCGTTTTCACATCAATCGCCAATGATTTACCAAATGCTGCATCTGATAAGCATGGATCATCTAAACCGTCAATCGGTTTACCACCTTCACGCTCATGCACGCCCCATGTTGAAAAGGTAATCGCTTTATGACGCGCATCATACTTCGGTTCTTGAATGACACGTTCACCACTTTTGTCACCATCAGCAATCAAACGTAAATACCAACCATCTTTGTTAGAAACATTAACAGGTGCTTTAATCTCTAATTTATGTGTGTCTGTATCTGTATAGTTGACATTTGCTTTATTAGCATATTCAACCTTGCCTGGGCTCAAATCTTTTTGGGTTAAAACAGGGGCTAACACTGATGCAGCACTAGAGCTCATCGCACTTGCTTTTGCCGTGGAAGCAGCGCTGGTTTGATTCGAGTCAACCACTGCATAAATACTATGTTCAACCAAAGATTTTTCACCACGGTCAAGCTCTTTACTCGCAGCCATACCCGTACCGAAATAAACCGTCACTTTGCCCGTAATGTCATTTTTCAATAATAATGGCTTAATGGAAATGGCGGATTGTCCAAAACCTTTTTCCGGTGCTTTAAATAAAGCGGTGACTGTGACATCACTATCTTTTAATCCTTTACCATTAAAATCAACTCGATAAAGTGTGCCTGAGTAATCGCCCACATAAATGCGATCCACCATTTGACCCGCACCTTCAGCATGCACCAACATCGATGGCGTTGATGCACCACCACCTTGTGGATTGAGAACAATTTCACGGATCTTTTCGCCTGTATAAGCATCAATGAAATAGATGCTCGATTTTTGTGCACCAAAACCATTACCAAAGACAGCAACGGCTTGGCCGACTTTGACGCCATTTAAAGGATTCGTCCGATTAAAAAACTCAAAACCCGAATAAGTGTAGCCTAAGTTTTCAAAACCTTTGGTTCTAAACTCTTTAGGCCCTTCGTTAATGATTTCAAACAATGGTTTAATTTGAGTAGATGTCGAAGTAAATAATTGACCATTATTGGTTGTACCTTCAAAGATACTGTAACCCACCAAGCCTTTACCACCACTGCCCATAGATGTTAAACCAATGGTTGCATATTGATTTGCACCCACTTTGGCATCCACAAAATTGGTTCGTCCTTCCATCACCAACGTTGCCGATCGATTCACTTTGGCAATGTCATCGATTCGACTGGCCAACATTTTTGGAAAATATGCCGTGTTGCGTTCACCTGCACGATAACCTCTAGCCAGCCCTCTTTCCGCATTGATAAAATTAATAAAACCATTATTATCACCCACAACCAAGTGATTCACAGGTTGATTTTTTGCTTTAAACATCAACCACTTAACCAAACCTTCTCTTAGCTCACCACCCATTTTTTTAGGCGTAATGTCAATATATAATTCATCTTTATTGGCCAATTTAATGTCTGAGTTTGTCACACTACCAATGGGCGTTAAACGCCCACGTAAATTGTGTGCATGTGTTGTCACCTCATGATCTGTCAACCATGTCACATATGTTCTGTCATAATTGTTGCCTGAATCAGGATATGCCTTTTTATAAATTTCATTCATGGCACGAATGGATCGATCATCGCTCAAAAGTCCGCCTAATGTAACGTATCGGCCCTGATTACTTTTAACCGTTTGATCTGTATTCCATAACTCTAAAGTTGCCTGTTTTGGCTTACCTGCCGCATCCACTTGAGGGATTTTTTTACCTGAAGCATCTTCAGTCCAGTCACTGATATAAGGCACCATGGCACGAATGGTACCAAACTGCTGTCTAAAGTTGTAAGTGGTATCATAACGAATCGCACCCATGGATGACAAATCACCTTTTTTCGGTGTGCCAAACAAAATATCAGCATTCGCCTTATCATTCATGGCTTTCGTACTACTGGTACTTTTGATAATGGCAGAGAAAATCGTATCAAAGGCCAATAAAAGATCTTGAGCCGTTCCCTTATTTTTTTCAAACCCTAAATTCATCCCTTTACTGGCACTGGTTAATTCAGTATAAACATCTGCTGTGGGTTTAATGTACAAACTCACACTGTGCACTGTAATGGGCATTTTGGTTGAAAATTCATCATGCCAATCTTTACCTGCATCATCCTTTTCTTTAATGCCCCAAACTTCTCTACGCCATGGATCTAAACCCAATAGTTTTGGTTTAAATGCATCACGTAAATCTGTATTGGCGGCAATATGACCCAATGTCGAACCAAATCTACCCAGTTCAACTGAGCTGCTTAAAATCACACCATTACTGATCACATCTGTATTGGAATTTAAAGAATTGACATAACGACCGAATAAATGCCTATCTACCTCAGCAATGCCCACAGAGGTATCACCATAGGGTTGTCCATCTGTCATCACAATCATATGATTTTGCTGACAACGATATCTTAATGGTGTTTCTAATTGTCTGCCCTCATAATATCTAGTTCGATAAGACTCATATTGAATGGTACCATTCGCGTTCATCCCACCACGCGCAGACACTGGCATGCCTCGAAACATTTTCAATGTATCGTAAACTGCAGGACGAATGGGTGTATTGCCCGGAGAGCGTTCTAATAATCTTGAAATTCTGTCAATCACATCCCATTTAAAATCATATTCACTCATTTTTGAATAATCATCTAAAGGCAGTTGAATCAATCCAGATTCATTACGATATTGATAGATTAAAGTAATGCCCAAATATGCTTTGTCACGATATTTATATAATAAACTTTGTACAGCATCGTCTAATGCTTTAGTTCGCAATATATACCGACCACCTGGGCGATCTAAAATATCTCGTGATTTCATTGATCCTGAATCATCAAGCACCATATGAATATTCGGCTTCGCTTGGGCGGTATTAAACACAGGCTCCGTCGATGGCACAAATTCTTTTTTTTCTTCAGAAAAGGCTAGCGACCCGATGGCAACGGGGGCTAAGGCGAGTAACATTTTTATCAATAATGTTTGCTGTTTCATGGATGACTCTCGATACCCTAATTTGTTATAAATGACTGTCAATTCTATGATCGAACCTAAAGTGATCGTTCCGTTATGGTACTGAAAAATCTCATAATATAGTGCTCAACCATCATATAATTTATAAAAAATTGCTTTAAATCAAAGTGCCCACATTCAGAAAACCTCGCACTTTACGCAATTTAACTTTTATATTATAGAACATCTCTGTCTAAGTTTGACAAAATACATCGGTAAATCAACAAAAAGCGCCATACAGCGCCTTTGTTGAATCTTAAAAAACTGACATTGCTTTACTTTTTACATTGTGAGGTGATGAATGGATTATCATTGCCTTGCATTTTAGCGATGATCTCATTGCGGCGGCACTCCCAAGCATCTACAGGATACGTGCGATTCCATTCATTCATGAGCTTTTTCTCTTGCTCAGCCACTTTGATGCCATAACGCGCTTCCATGTATAAATAAGTGCGGGCAATCACGCCTTTGATCTCATTGCGTGGCTGCACTTGGCGCTTTTTAGGATCCACAGCAAAATGGCATTTACCATACTGACCAAAACGCTTGGTAAACTCACTGTAACGGAAATTTGAACGATCCCCATTCACTTCCCCAATGGCTGGCTGCAAGTTGTGCATATCCCCTTCCATCACATTAAATTTGGCATAATCTTGGCAATTTTTACGGCCACCTTCTTGCCAACATTGCAAATTTTTACCAAAGTTATGAGCGGGCATGACATGCTCCCACTCAATGCGGTTAGCACGCGCAATGTTGCTTTGATTGCGCACTTGATAACCACATTTTTTAAAATCTAAACTCGATTTACGCTCTTCATAGGTGAAATCACAACCACAATAAAATTCTTTAATATTTGGATTGTCTTTGTACAATTTGATCAATTTTGTTTTGGCTTTTGCAAACGTTTGTACGTCACGCGAGTCACCCTTATCACTCTTTTCAATGATGGTTTTGCCACCAAAGAATGAAGCGATCAATGCAAAGACAATCATTGCGATCGTTTGTAAGGGACGTCGTTGAAATTGTGTCCACAAGCGAGATAAATCTTGTGGGGTCACGGTTTTTTGTGGTTTTTTCGCCATCTTTTATGCCATTTGTATCATTAAAAGTCGCATACTATAGCAATCTATGGGCAGCACCTCAATCAAACCTGAGATTTTAAATTCTGCTATAATGCCAAAATCCGTCAACTCAGGGCACTCGCATGAATCTCACATTCTTAGGCACCGGCGCTGGCCGTCCATCTTTACAACGCAATGTCACCAGCATGGTTTTAGATTTAACCCAAGAACGTCATGAGATGTGGCTATTTGATTGCGGCGAAGCCACAGGCCATCAAATCCAACGCTTACAGCAACAAGAATCTAAAAATAATGTTCAATTGCCTGGCATCACGTTGCCCAAAATCTCTAAAATTTTCATCACCCATTTGCATGGTGATCATATTTTTGGGCTATTTGGTTTTTTAACGAGCCGCTCGATGTCTGGCTGCCAAAAGCCATTGACGCTCTATGGCCCAAAAGGCATTCGTAAAATACTCGAAACCGTGATTGAGATTTCTGAATCCTTTATGCTCTTTCCCTTTGAGATTGTGGAATTAACGCCAAACAGCGATCCAAGTCAACCATTCACTGTGTTTGAAGATGATACCATTACTGTTACAGCCATTGAATTGCAACATCGTGTGCAATCCTTTGCCTATCGAATTGAGGAACATCATCTCCATCGTGATGGGAAAACCGTCGTGATCTTTGGGGACACTTATCCTTGCGATAATGCCATCACCATTGCCAAAGGTGCTGATTTTATGGTGCATGAAACCACATACGCCGCAGAGTTTGAAGAACTCGCCTTACAGCGTGCCCATTCAACCACTGTACAAACTGCCACAACGGCACATACAGCAAATGTGGGTAAACTTTATATGACCCACATCAGCTCACGTTATTATAATCAAGCATTGCAGCAGCAACTGATTGATGAATGCCGCTCAATTTTTCCAAACAGCCATTTAGCTCACGATCTACTTCGTGTGGAGATTTAATTTTTCCCACAAATCCGGGCGGCGTTCTTGAGTGTCTGCAATTGATCGCTCAGTGCGCCATTTGGCAATGTTTTTGTGATTGCCTGAGAGCAACACATCGGGCACACGCATGCCGTTGATCTCTTCTGGGCGCGTATAGTGCGGGCAATCTAATAATCCATTGCTGAACGAATCTTGCTCAAAGGATTCATGATTCGATAACACATCTGGCAACAGACGCGCCACTGAATCAATCACCACATTAGCTGCAAGCTCACCGCCAGACAACACATAATCCCCAATCGATAATTCAAGATCAATTTCACTGTCAATGATGCGCTCATCAACCCCTTCATAACGGCCACACAATAAGACAATGTGTGATTGCTCAGAGAGCGTTTGCACGAGTTGTTGATCCAACAATCGACCGCGCGGCGAGAGATAAATGCGAAAACCACGCGCTTGACGGGTTGCTTTAATCTCATCAAAAGCATCTTTTAAAGGCTGATACTTCATCACCATGCCAGGACCACCGCCATATGGGCGATCATCCACAGTATGATGAATGTCTGTGGTGTATTGACGAGGATTCCAACAACGGGTTTCAATGCTGCCCTTTTGATGAGCGCGTCCGACAACACCAAGTTCGCAGTAACCCTCAATCAATTCAGGAAAAAGCGTGATGACATCAAAGATCATCTTCATCCCAATCCACTAAAATGACACGATTTTCCAAGTCCACATCTAAAATGGCATGACCACGCGTGAAAGGAATCAATGTGGTTGCACCACCTTTTTTCACGATCATCACATCATTTGCGCCCGTTTCTAAAAACTCAGACACTTCACCAAAGATATGGCCTTCAGTATTTTTAACTGTAATGCCCAATAAATCTGCCCAGTAAAATTCACCCTCTTTGAGATCTTCTAACTGATCGCGCTCAATGAAAAGCTGTAAACCGTAATAAGGCTCAATCGCTGTGCGATCAATGAAGCCTTCAAACTTAATCACCAAGCTTTTGCCTGCATATTGGGCTTTTTCCACCACCAATGTTTGCCACTCATTGTTTCTGAAGACATATAGATGATCATAGTCAAAGATGGCATCTCTTGGGCGCGTTTCAGAAAATACTTTCACAAAACCTTTTAGGCCGTAAAAACCGTTAATTTTACCCACAATAATTTTATCGTGATTGTCCATATAAATCGCCTTCAAAAAAAAACCTCACTCGAGCGAATGAGGTATTTCTATTATTCAAAACTAATTATTGAGCTTTTTTGTTTAACTCATTAATTAATTGTTTAACACGATCAGTTGGTTGTGCACCCACACCTTTCCAATAGTTTAAACGATCCATATCAATGCGTACACGTTCTTCTTGACCTGAAGCGATAGGGTTAAAGAAACCTAAACGCTCAATATAACGACCTGTTGCAACGTTTCTGCTGTCTGCAGCAACGACTTGATAGAAAGGGCGCTTCTTAGATCCACCACGTGCTAAACGAATTGTAACCATAAAATAAAAATCCTAAAAATATCAATAATTAAATAACACAGTACTTCTTTTAAAATATAGAGACACGATACATAGAGAAGCACAAAAATAACATCTCATTCTACTACAAAAGTTAGAAAAAGAAAATATTTAAGCGTGTACAAATGTTGGCAATGTAAATTGTGCAAAAATGGAGAACTCTTCTTCTTCGCATGTCACCCATTCATACGCATCCGGCTGGCTCATCAACTCACGAATCAAGAGATTGTTCAATCGATGTCCTGCTTTATAGCCCACAAATTTACCTAAAATCGGATAACCTAATTGATATAAGTCACCAACCGCATCCAACAATTTATGACGCACAAATTCATCTGGATAACGCAAACCACCTTCGTTTAAAATGCGGTAGTCATCCACCACAATGGCGTTGTCTAAACTGCCACCTAAACCTAAGTTGTATTCGCGCATCTTTTCAAAGTCACGCATGAAACCAAAGGTTCGCGCACGTGAAAACTCTTCGATGAAAACTTTTGCTGAAAAATCACACGCAACATGATCGCCCGTGCGATTTAAAACAGGATGATTAAAGTTGATGGTAAAGTCTAAGGCAAAGCCATTGTATGGCTCTAATGTTGCCACTTTATCATCTTCTTTGACGCTCACTGTTTTCTTAATTTTAATGAAACGCTTCGGCGCCTCTTGATCAACGGTGCCCGCTGATTGTAACAAGTAAACAAACGGTGCAGAGCTGCCATCCATGATGGGCACTTCCGCAGCGCTCACTTCAATCAACACGTTGTCAATCCCGAAAGCAGCAAGGGCTGCCATCAAGTGTTCAACCGTAGACACCGTCTCTTTTGAGTCCGGACCACTTGCAATTTTTGTGGCAAGCATGGTCTCGATCACGCCTTCAGCCGACACTTTAAAAGGTGTGCTGTTTGGCATGTCACTGCGTTTAAATTGAATGCCAAAATCAACGGGCATAGGATGCAACGTCAGGGAAACTTTCTTCCCTGAGTGTAAACCGATGCCAACGGTTGAGATGGTCTGTTTTAACGTTCTTTGCTTAATCATTAATTTGATTGCTTTCTCAAAAAGGCGGGAATATCTAAGATTTCACCAAACAATTTGTCCTGCTTAGAACCGCGACGCTCCGCAGGATGCTCTTCTTCCTGCTCTTCCACAGTCGTCGCAACGCGGCGACGTGTGGTTGGTGCTGTTGTGGTGTCTTTTGGTGCATCTAAACCAGTCGCAATGATGGTGACACGTAATTCATCACCTAACTCTTCTTCAATGGCTGTACCAATGATCACCGTTGCATCATCAGATGCATATTCACTGATCATCTGACCCACTTCATTGTATTCACCAATGGAGAGACCCATGCCACCTGTAATGTTCACTAAAATACCCTTAGCACCCGCTAAGTTAATGTTGTCTAACAACGGAGAGGCAATGGCTTCTTGCGTCGCTTCACGCGCACGATTGTCGCCAGATGCTGAGCCCACGCCCATCATCGCCATACCTTGTTGGCTCATCACTGTTTTCACGTCATTGAAGTCAAGGTTGATTAAACCGGGCTTAATGATGCTCTCAGAGATGCCTTGAACAGCGTTGTACAACACGTTATTTGCTGCGGCAAATGCCTCAACTAAACTGGCGGTTTTACCTAACACTGTCAATAAACGTTCGTTTGGAATGGTGATCAAAGAATCCACATGATCGGCCAAAACTTTTAAGCCATCATTGGCCGCTTTTTCACGCTTTTTGCCTTCAAAGCTAAAGGGTCTTGACACCACAGCAACGGTTAAAATCCCCATTTCACGGGCAATCTCAGCAATCACTGGCGCAGCACCTGTTCCGGTACCACCGCCCATGCCGGCTGCCACAAAAACCATGTTCGCACCATCTAATGCTTCTTTGATGCGCTCTTTATCTTCTAGAGCGGCTTGACGACCGATCTCAGGGTTTGCACCAGCACCTAAACCTTTGGTCAATGATGATCCTAATTGAATCATGATTTCTGCTTTGGTTTTTTTAAGTGCTTGCGAGTCAGTATTAGCGGATAAAAAGTGAACACCTTTTAAACCTGAATCAACCATATGAGTTACAGCGTTGCCACCAGCGCCACCAACGCCAATAATTTTTATAATTGGTTTTTGGTCTTCAAAGTCTTGGTGTAATTCAAAAACTGGCATCTATAAAACCCCATAAAAAATAAAATTCACGCCATTATAGCAAAATATTCTTAAATATTAAAAATATTGCTTTAGCCCCTTTTTGACTTTTTGAAGGAAGGTCAACTTCGGTGCCTCTTCAATCAGTCCACGATGATGTATCAAATATTCTTGCTGCGTTCTTAGCAATCCTATCACATTTGCATACTCTGGATCACTAATATTGATATTTTTTTCACGCAGTTTTGGATCAAGCTGCACATTTTTCACATACCCAACACGCACCGGTTGGTCAAAATAGCTGATCGCAGCATCCACGAAACCATCAATATTAGCAGCGCCCCCTGTAAATACAAGCCCTGCCCCTAACATGTGATCATAATAGTTGCTTTTGAGGGTTTGACGAATGAGCCCAAAGAAATCATCATAGCGTGGCTCGATGATGGCAGCTAAATCAGCACGCGAGACGGTTTTTACACCTTGATGCACTGGCATGCTCACCATCTCACCATGAGGCACGCGATCAACGCTCGCTGAACCATATTTGACCTTAAAGCTTTCTGCAAGATCCGTACTCATATGCATCACGCGGGCAATGTCCATAGTGACAAAGTCACCACCAAATGGAATGCTCACCACATCTTTTAATTGACCATTGATGTAAATGGCTAAATCTAAAGTGCCACTGCCAATGTCCACTAAACAGACACCTAAGCGCTTTTCATCTTCCGTTAATACCGCAATTGAAGAGGCTAACCCTTGAAACACAAAATGATCCACATCAAAATTGCAGCGACGGATACATTTACGTGTATTGTCTAATGCATTGCTCGCCGCAGCGATTGCTAGCGCTTTAACCGCTAAGCGAATGCCCGCCATGCCAATGGGATTGGTGATGCCTTTTTGCTTATCAATCTCATACTCTTGGGGAATCATGTTGATGATTTCAGAGCCCTGAGGCAACGCCATGTCATAAGCTGTGTTCAATACCTCTTGCTTATCTTTATACGTCACTTCTTTACGATTGATCGGCACCATGCCACCGGTTTCATAACACTCAATGTGTTTGCCAGACAACGACGCCGAGAGCGAATAAATTCTACATTCGCTCTGTTGCTCTAAATCTGTGATCGCATTTTTCACAGCCGCAGCCACTTGCTCAATGTCTGAGATTTCACCAGCATTGACGCCATATGTTTTTTGGCGGCTCAATCCACGAATGATCACATGATGATCATTCACTTCCGCCACCACTGCCAACACTTTGCTGGTCCCAATGTCTAAACCAACCACTAAGCTTGGCGTTTCTTCATTCACAACTTGTTTATTATCTGCCATCACTTTACTGTTTCCATTTCAATGCATATCCATGATCATATCGAAAATCGATCGCCATGATGCTGTCCATTTTTGCTCGAATCGAAGAAGGATAATGCAAAATAAATTTTCTTAACCTTTCTTCAAATAAACTTGAACCTAAATACAATTCTACATTATTTTCCAGAATAATGGTCCAAGCACCTCGATAATCGAGAATAATTTTATCCACTTTCACACCAATGGTGCGCATCGCTTGCGTGATTTTTTGCATGCCATCGAGCATTTTCATACGATGTGCTTCAGGCCCCACAAGGTTGATCCAATTGACATTCGGCATCAAATCAGGCTCAAAAATCTCACCATCGGCTTCAATCAAATAAAGATCATTCCACATCGCAACAGGGCGGCGCTCTTCAATCAATAACTCAATGGATTCAGGCCAATGACGCACCACATGTGCTGATTTAATCCAAGGATGCGCGTTTAATTGATCGCGCTGCTGCGTTAAATCATAACTGACCAAGTTTTGTCCCATCAACTCATTGATGATGCGCTGTTTATGATCGCCCGACACATAATGCTCTGTACCATTGATGGTGTGAAACATCACATTTTTCACAGGGAACAGATTATTGACAGACAAATACATCCACCCCCAAATGGGCGATGTACACACCACGATCACCGTTAAGACCACAATGGCAAAACGCAGGTGTCGACCGAGGGCTTTAAACATCTCCCCCCATTGAAATGGCTTTTTGTAATGTGCACCGCGCTTCTTTCTCGCCCATGTCCATGTATCATTAGGCTGATGGATGCGCTGCGCACCGACAGGTTTGGCGTGCTTCATCAATTATAAAGTTGTCTTTAAAATTTCGATGCAAAGCGCATCATAATCCATGCCCACAGCATTTGCCGCCATAGGTACCAATGAGTGCCCCGTCATTCCAGGTGACATGTTCACCTCTAACAGCCAAGGTAAGCCTTGTGCATCTAACACAAGATCCACTCTGCCCCAACCTTTGCCACCCACTGCATGGAACGCTTGTTCACACAATGCACGAATCTCTTGCTCTTTAGCTTCATCTAACCCACAAGGACAAAAGTAGCGCGTATCATCACGCAAATATTTCGCATCAAAGTCATAAAAAGTTAAATCTGTTTCCATGCGAATCAATGGCAAGGCTTGATCGTTTAAAATGCCACAGGTGTATTCGCCTTCGCCAATGATCCAAGGCTCTGCAAACACTAAACCACTTTTACCTTTTGCATTATGCCAAGCGGCTAAAAGATCTTCAGCACGCTCAACTTTACTCACACCAACGCTTGAACCATCTGCGCTTGGCTTCACTGCCAGCGGGAAAATCCCCAACTCTGCAACGCGCGCCACATCCGCTTCATTGTTCATTTCAAAGGTTTGTAACACCGGCAAACCTTTGGCCTGCCAAATGGCTTTGGTAAACACTTTATCCATACCCACCGCGCAGCCTAATGTGCCGCTGCCGGTATAAGGAATGTTTAAATAATCCAACACCGCTTGAATGGTGCCATCTTCACCCGCACCGCCATGTAAGCTGTTCATCACGCGATCAAAACCATGTTCAGGCAAATAGGCTGCAATGTTCACTTCACTTGGATCGACGCCATATGCATCCACGCCTTGGCGCTTTAATGCTGCCAATACCGCTTCACCTGACCACAAAGAGACTTGGCGCTCAGAGGATTCTCCTCCTAACAACACCGCCACTTTACCAAATTGATTGACATCGATTGTCATTAGAGTGCGCCTCCCTTATAAAAATTCGCTGCAATGCCGCCAATACTGCCTGCGCCCATCATCACGATGAGATCATCTTCTTTTGCCATGCCTTGATAGACCGTTCGAATGTCTTGTAATGTTGGTGCAAAATTCACTTTATGCCCAGCAGCAGCTTCAATCGCCGCAATCAATTTATCAATGCTCACGCCATCTTTAGGCTGCTCACCGGCGGGGTAAATGTCCGTTAAAATCATGTCCGGATAATTTTTTAATACCGTCACAAATTCATCAAACAACTCTTCTGTGCGCGAATAACGGTGGGGTTGAAATGCCAATACCACACGTTTTTTAGGATACGCTTCTGTCAATGCATTCATCACGCTCTGAATTTCCGTTGGGTGATGGCCATAATCTTCCATCACTGAGACATTGCCACCAGTTTTTAATGGCACATCCGGATGGAATTGAAAACGGCGACCAACACCTTTAAACTTCATCAAACCACGACGAATCGCAGGGGCACTCACCCCTAAATCGGTGGCAATGGCAATGGCTGCAATGCTGTTTAAGGCACTGTGTTTACCCGGCAATGCCACCGTAAATTCGCTCACACCAAAGGGCGTTTTCACCAAAAACTCCGTGCTCATTTTATTCGAGCGATATTCCAATAATTGGAAATCAGCATCTTCTGATTCACCATAAGTGATCACCGGGCGCTGCAAAGCAGGAATGATCTCACGCACGCCCGCATTATCCACACACATCACCACTAAACCATAAAAAGGTAAATGATGCAAAAAGTTCACAAATGTCTGTTTTAAGGTATTAAAATCACCATCATATGTGGACATGTGATCTTTATCGATGTTTGTCACAATCGCGGCCATTGGGCGCAAATAAAGGAAAGAGGCATCAGATTCATCCGCCTCTGCCACAAAGTATTCCCCTAAGCCTAATTGTGAGCTCGATAAATTATTGGATTTATTGAAGCGACCACCCACCACAAATGTCGGATCAAGCCCCGCTTCTTCTAAAATCGATGCCAATAAGCTTGTGGTGGTGGTTTTACCATGTGTACCCGCCACTGCAATGCCATAATGAAAGCGCATCAATTCGCCAAGCATTTGAGCGCGCGCAATGATGGGAATGCCAAAATCTTTTGCCGCCACCACTTCAGGATTGTCATTGTGCACAGCCGTTGAAACCACCACAACATCAGCGCCCACCACATGACTGGCATCATGGCCAATCTTCACCAAGGCACCTAAAGCAATCAAGTGCTCAACGGTGGTGGATAAATTAATGTCTGAACCTGTCACCTCATAACCAAGATTCAAACACACCTCGGCAATCCCACACATCCCTGTGCCACCGATACCGATGAAATGAATACGATTGATTCGGCGCATGTTGCCTGCGCGTTTGTAGTGCATTGTCTGTGTCAAAATAACATCCTTTTTAAATAAATTGAGGACTAGAAAGTACGCTCAATTGCCTCGGCAATTTCTTCCACTGCCTTGGGTTTCGCATTTTTATGTGCATTTTCCGCCATTTCTTGGGCGCGTTCAAGTGTTATGCCATCCAAAATCGTAATCATCTGTTGTGCATCAAAAGTTTTTTCATCAATGCAATATGCTGCATCACTCTGAACTAAAAACGCTGCATTTTTACGCTGATGATCATCCACCGCTGTGGGCAGCGGAATCAAAATGCTGCCAAGCCCAACGGCTGTCAATTCTGCTAAAGTCAATGCGCCTGCTCGACAAATGATGATGTCTGCCCACGCATACGCTTCCCCCATATCCTCAATGAATGGGGCGATGCGAAATGGCGTCACACCCGTTGTCGCCCAACTGGCATTGGCTTCATCAAAAAGTTTTTGCCCCGTTTGATGCCACACTGCAATGTTACGTTTTGAACCTGCAATCACAGTCGGCACAATGGTGTTTAAAAAACGTGAACCCTGAGAGCCGCCCACCACCAAAACACGCAACTCATTGGCATCATGACCCGCAAAGCGCGTTTGAATATTCGGCAATTGAAACAATGCTTCACGCACGGGATTGCCCACATATTGACTATTGGCCCATTGAGGCAATGGAAAACCTGTCATCACATGTTGGCTCATTTTAGCCAAATAGCGATTGGTCATGCCTGGCACTGCATTTTGCTCATGAATCATGAGCGGAATTTTTAAAGCATTGGCGGCCAATCCCCCGGGCCCTGATGCAAAGCCCCCAAAGCCAATCACGCATTTCGGGGAGAGCATTTTTAAAATGGCTTTAGCTTCCCTGACTGCTTTGAGCATTTTAAAGGGCAACATCAACCAACCTTTTAAACCATTGCCGCGCAAACCTTTGATGCTCAAAGAATAGAGCTCGATGTTGTGCTTTGGCACTAAAGTTGTCTCTAAACCATGGGCACCAAGCCAAGCCACGCTGTAACCTTGTGCACGCAATTTTTCAGCCACTGCAAGCCCCGGGAAGATGTGTCCACCTGTCCCACCTGCCATGATGACCACATCAACCTGCTTCGCTGTTTGCTTCATCTTTCTCCACCTTTACTTGTGTTCGTTTAATCAACTCGCGCTGCGAATCCACATCAATGCGGCACAAAATGCCAATGGCAATCAATAAGGTCACAATGCTAGAGCCACCATAGCTCAATAAAGGCAATGTCAAACCTTTTGTGGGTAAGCGCCCCATTGCCACAGCTAGATTAATAAAGGCCTGTCCCACAATCCACATGCCGATGCCATAACTTAAATAGGCACCAAAGCGCATATTGCAAAACTCAGCGCGCTTACCAATGATGAATGCTCGGGACAATAGCATGGTAAAAATGGCGATCAAAATCACCACGCCCAATAATCCAGTCTCTTCTGCATAGACTGCAAAAATAAAGTCCGTGTGGGACTCTGGCAGATAGCCCAATTTTTGTACACCCTCACCAATGCCCACGCCCATCCATTCACCGCGGCCAATGGCCATTAAGGAGTTGATGAGCTGAAAGCCTTCGCCATATTTATCATCCCATGGATTTAAGAAGGTTTTCAAACGCGCCACACGATATGAAGCGCTGAACAACACGAACAACATGCCGCCAACGGTGACAATGATCACCACCAAGAAATTTCGCATCGAAACCCCGGCAATGAACACCATGCTTAGACCAACGCCAAGCATCACCACTGTTGAACCAAAGTCTGGCTCAAGGAGCAGTAACACGCCATAAAAGCCAAGCACCAATAAAATGGAACCTAAGTGCACCCACTTTTTACGCAGTTTTTGATAATGGGCATCTAAAAACGCTGCCACATAGATAAAAATTAGAAGTTTTGCCATCTCTGAGGGCTGAAAGTTAATGGGGCCGATCGGAATCCACCGCATCGAACCATTGATCTCGCGCCCGATGCCAGGAATCAGCACCAAAGCTAAGAGCAATGCAGCCGCAAAGCCTGCCACAAAATGCATGTTGCGCCAGAAAGTCAAACGCATGCGAAACGCCACCCAACCTAAAAAGATGCCCCCCACAATGAAAATCGCTTGCTGGCGGGTGTAGTGATACCAGATCACTTCATAGCGTTCTGTGGTGTAGGATGAGGCGGAAGTCACCATTAAAATACCGATCACCAATAAAACAGTCACCGCACTGATGAGCCACGGATCCACATACACACGTTTTGGCACACGCAGGGCTTCTTTAAACATAAGGCTCCTTCACTAAGGCATGAACGTAGCGCTCAAAATGCTCACCACGGTCATTAAAACTTTTGAACTGATCAAAACTTGCACAGGCCGGTGAAAACAACACCACTTCGCCTGCTTTGGCACGTTTTGCAATGGCTGTGACAGCACTTTGTAAATCACGACTATAAACAGACTCGCACGTGACAGGAATGTGCGGTGTGATGGTGGCAACATCTTCCCCAATTAAATACACGCCAAGCATATTGTCATCATCTAGCAATGTTTGTAATTCTGAAAAATCTTGATCTTTTGTCACACCACCTAAAATGAGCCATTTTGGCTCTAAAAATCCTTCAATGGCTGCAACCGTTGAGGGTAAATTGGTGGCTTTTGAGTCATTGTAATAACGCACGCCATCCATCACCGCCACTAAAGCACAACGATGGGGCAATGCTTGATAATGCAAAATGGCATCACGCAGCGCCGCTTCTTTCACACCTAATAATTGCGTGATCGCACACGCCGCCATGACGTTCGCATAATTATGCAATCCACCTAAACTGATGTCCGTAAGATGAATATTGATATCACCATTGGTAATGGCTGCAGGCAGATTATTTTGCCATTGCATGTGCCAAGTGGCGGCATCATTTTTAAGGCTAAATGTTGTTGTGCTCAAGGATTGATGAGCCACATAATCCATTAAATAGGCATCATCTACATTCACCACCGATTGTTTAGCCATGTGCAATAATTTAAATTTAGAATGTGCATAATGGTCAAAATCACGATAACGATCTAAATGATCGGGCGCTAAGTTCAAAATCGCCGCCACTGTCACATCTAAATGCTCTGTGGTTTCTAATTGAAAGCTTGACAGCTCTAGTACATATAAAGGATCGCAAATGCCCTGAGCCTTTGCCGCTAACCACAAATTCAGCGCAGGTTCACCAAGATTGCCACCCACAAATACAGCGCGATCATCTTTCTCTAAAATGTCCGCCACCAATGTTGTCACTGTACTTTTACCATTTGTCCCTGTAATGCCGACAATGGTTTGCCCTTGTGTCAAGCGCGCAAACAGCTCAATGTCTCCGCCGATGTGATCTTTGGGCAAACGCGCTAAGCAACTTTGCAATTCAGGCGTGGCTAAAGGTACGCCTGGACTTAACCATAAATAATCACAATCATTGAGCCAAGTCTCACAAAAACCACCGATATGACAATCTGCCCCTAATGCAGCAATTTCTGAGTGATTCGGCGGCGCATCTCTTGAGTCCATCGCGTAGATGTGGGTTGCCCCAAGTTCTTTTAAGGCTTTGACTAAGGACAATCCTGTAATCCCAAACCCCACCACTAAATGTTTAGCTGATCCCTCAATCGGAAACATGACAAGCGCCTCGCTCTTTAAATGTAATTGTTTCTTGCTGCAATACAGCATGATCTTTGTCAAAAATCGTCCGCTGCCACACTTTTTGCTGCCTGTGATCTTTCAGTGTGATCTTCACAAAAAAGCGTGCGGAGACATTTTGACAAGTGCCGGAAATTTTATACCCATCTTGGTGATTTTCAATCAAATTGTCGCAAAATTGCGCCAACTGCGCTGAATCTTTATTCACCGAGAAGATTTTGGCAAACTCATCCTGACTAAAGCATAGCGCATCCTCACTGATTAACGTGCGCGCTGCCCCCTCAATGCGTTGATGAGATTTTGCCCAAAGACGGGGTGCCTTTCGGTCAATCAAATGGGTCATGTGCTGACTTTGCCAAAGAATGCCTAAGGCTGTGAGCATCAATAGCCCACAGCTGATGATGATTTTGTTCATGATTCCTAAAAATTAACACGCATAAAAAAACCTTAAAAACAGAGTACCATTTTTAAGGTTTTAAGAGAATGTGCAATTATTCTTCGTCAGTTTCGCGTACTTCTTTCTCGTGTTCTTGACGTTGACGTTGAAGCGTCATCGCTTTATCTTTCATTTTCAGATATTGCTTTTCAAGCTTATTGACGGCTTCATCAATCGATACATAGAGATCATCGGTTGTGGCTTCTGCATTAATGTCTGCCGCATGGGGAACATTCATGCTGATTTCAGCTTTTTGGCGTTTGTTTTCCACAGATAACACCACGTCCACTTGAGTGATTTGATCACGATGGCGCTCGATTTTGCTTAAACGTTCTTTGACATGTTCTTGGATTGCAGCGGTTAATTCTAAACCATCACCAGTAATGTTAATGTTCATAACTACTCCTTTTATAATCGACGTTGAAACGTTTTGTTGTGACTGTGTAGCTGTTACTTACCCTTCACATTAATACAGATTCTGAGAAATGAGAAGGGATAAATCCGATTCGTACAATGTTTAATCATCCCCTAAGGCATCTAATTGATCCACCGAAGGTGCATAGAGATAACTGCCGGTCACCGCATGGGTGTAACAGAACATGCGATCAAAATGCTCATCTTTTTCACCACACATATTGGTGAGCATCGCATCAATCGCCGTCAAATGCGCGCAATAACCCACAAAATACAAACCATGTTTGCCGCTTGCTTGACCATAGGGCAAGCTTTGACGTACGATTTCAAGCTCCTCACCATCTTCTTCAATCACCACGCGCTCTGTATGTGCACCGACAGGCTTTTCATCATCACCCATTTCGATGTCATCTTGTTTTGTGCGCCCAAAGGTGCCCTCTTGTGTGGCTAAATCTAAGTGGTGAAACTGCTCTAAATGATGCTCCCAACGCTGAGCAATCACGTAGCTGCCACCTACATCGATACCATCGTTGATCACTGCAACATCGACGCGATCCTGTATGCCTTTAGGATTTTCTGTGCCATCGACAAAACCGCCTAAATCACGCGCATCTAACCAACGAAAACCATGCACCTCTTCCTCAATCGTCACCACATCTTTAAAAATGCGGACAAACTCTTGGGCAAGTGTGAAATTCATTTTATGTTCGTTTGACACTAAATGCACAAAGAGATCGCGCTGCGTACCGGCGACCATGCCATGGGCTTTATCTGTAAGATCAAATAATTCAGGGGCACTGTCATCATTGCCGGATAATTTTTTCCATGCTTGTTGGCCAAATGCCATCACAGAGGCAATGCCCATGTGACCATAACGGGTTTTGTATGAGCGAATGCGCGCCATAAACTCAGCGATGGCATCTTTGATGGCATCCATATCCTCTGTTTTAAAATTTGCTTCAATAAAAATGGCATGATCTCGATTTTCCACAACCATGCCATCTTGATAATTCAATTCGCTCATTCATTCACTCCAAAAGATCATTATTGCTATGTGATAACTCATATTATGGGGATGATTCCACCTTTTAAAAGCACAACTTCAATAAAAATGATTTAAAACAATTTTTCAGTCAATCGCCGCATGAAGCACCACCCTTCATGCAGCAACCGATGCCTTTACTTACTTAATTAAACGGCTGATCTCTTTAAATTTCGGATGTTCTGCCGTTTCTAACAATTCAAACAACAAAGATTCTAATGATGTGACCCCAGCGCCATAACCGACCATGCGATCAATGCCAATCTCTTTGTTCTCTTTTGTGCGTGAAGAGACACAATCGACCACCACATCTACCGTCACATCATTCTCTTCTAACAATAAATCACGCGCGGTTTGAAAGACGCACACATGGGATTCAATGCCTGCAAGCAACACATGATCTGCCCCTGATTCTGCCAACGCACGGCGAAACTCAGCTGAACCCATCGCACTGAAACAATTTTTAATGATGGGTGAATACCCACCTTCCACTAAAATCTCTTTTAAAGAGCCCACCGTTTCCCCTAAGCCTTGAGGATATTGCTCTAACCATAAAACAGGCACATCCAAGATTTGTGCACCTTTGAGTAATTTTTCAAGTTGTGGCACAAGTTCATCTTGATTGTGCATCACTTGTGTGAGTTTCTCTTGTACATCGACAAATACAATGATTGGGTTTGCGTATTTCATCTCTCAATCCTCCACGGATGGTTAAAACTCATAAGCATAATAGAGCGCATAGCTCTCAATGCCTTCATTGGGCCTTTTCAAGCCCGCATTTGAATAGTGGATGGCGCGTGCACCAAAAGTGTGTGCGCCAATGGTTGCCCCTATTCCAATGCGATCCTCAAAATTCACACTGCTGCCTAGATTTTGATCACCCACTTTGGTTTTTGAAAACGCCGCAATTCCGACACCCAATTCAATAAAGGGTTCCATGCCGCTCCCCGTATAAAAGTTATAGGTTAACACGGGACTTAAAGAGATCGAGCTCACATCTTTGCCATATTTGCCTTTTTCCCAATAAGTGTACGCCACATCCCAATAGCCTGATAAATAACCCACAGATGTGTCAAAATATTTCCCTTCCCAAGGCGATCTTGCGCCAATGCGAAATGTATTTTCACTTTGCCCGGTGTGCCCTGCGGACACCTCTAATTGCCAAGCACTCGCTAAATTCACAGAGGCGGCAACCATCGTTGCAAGCATCACTCTTTTTGTTAGTAGATTCACGTGATTCACTCCAGATTGAACAAAATGATCTCAATATAACCGATCGGCTAGCAAAATTAAACCATCATTCCTCGAACTCAAATTTGTCACACAGATCTGTTATACTGAAATTGAAGTCACAACAAAGTTGCAACACGATTCACATCGATACAACAACATAAACATAAGGAGCTTCGTATGCTAAAAGTATTACAATCCCCCGGTAAATATGTTCAAGGTCCCGATGCACTTGCTAAAATTGCTGATTACATCGCACCCCTTGGCAAAAAGGCTTTCGTGATCGCCGATGAATTTGTCTTTAGCCTCGTCAAAGAGATTGTGGAAAAAAGTTGTCAAACTCAAAACATCCCTTACAGTGAAGCGATTTTTCAGGGCGAATGTTCTGCAAAAGAGATCGATCGCTTAAGCGATGCCTTTAAACAGAGCGGTGCAGATATTGTCGTTGGCATCGGTGGCGGTAAAACCCTAGATGCTGCAAAAGCTGTGGCTCATTATGGTCACGCGCCCATCATCATCGCGCCAACGATCGCCTCAACCGATGCGCCGACAAGCGCGCTCTCTGTCATCTATACAGACAATGGCGAGTTTGAAAGCTATCTGCTCTACCCTAAAAATCCTGATGTTGTCTTGATGGATACGCGCATCATTGCCAATGCACCGGTTCGCCTTTTTGTGGCAGGCATGGGCGATGCGCTCGCCACTTATTTTGAGGCCAGAAGCTGCTCAGAGGCACAAAAGACCACTATGGCCGGCGGATTGACCTCATTAGCCGCGATGTCACTGGCCACATTGTGTTATGAAACACTGCTTGAAGAAGGTTTTAAAGCAAAATTGGCGGTGGAAAATAAAGTCAGCACCAAAGCGGTGGAAAACATTGTCGAAGCCAATACGCTCCTCAGTGGTTTAGGCTTTGAAAGCGCAGGTTTAGCCGCCGCTCATGCCATTCACAATGGTTTAACGGTGATTGAAGCGTGTCATGATCGTTATCATGGTGAAAAAGTCGCCTTTGGTACATTGGTGCAATTGGTGCTGGAAAATAGCCCGATGGAAGAGATTGAAGAAGTGCTCGATTTTTGTACACAAGTGGGTTTACCTGTCACCTTAGCAGAACTTGGTTTAACGGCGGATGCGCCAAATTATCATGAATTATTGCATGCAGCCGCTGAGTTAAGCTGTGCAAAGGGTGAAACCATTTATAACATGCCTTTTGAAGTGAAAGTGGAAGATGTCTATGCCGCGCTTTTAACGGCGGATCGACTCGGGCGCGCATGGCGCAATGAAGACATCTGATGCATCTTGTCATCATAAAAAAGCCCTGCATTGACAGGGCTTTTACTTTTATAGGCGAAGCGTTAAAATCTCACGCACGCGTTTGGCATCAATCGATTGATGCTCTCCAAGCTGCCAACCACGCTCGGCAAAACGGGCACAAATGGCATCGATGGCTGTGGCATCTAATTGATAATCACTCAAGCGCGTTTTCATGCCAACGCTGTGGAACCATGCCTCAACTGCCGCAATCGTCTGTGTGATGAGTGCATCATCATCGATGGCATCAATGCCAAACACATTGCGCCCAAGCTGCATGATCTTACGGGCTTTGTGCGCTTTTTCCATCACCATTATACCTGGCAACACAATGGCTAAGGTTTGGGCATGATCTAAACCATACAATGCCGTCAATTCATGCCCAATGGCATGCGTTGCCCAGTCATTGGGCACGCCCACTCCAATCCAACCATTGAGCGCCCAGGTGGCCGCCCACATAAAATTGGCGCGCGAATTGTATTCCGGTGCTTGATGAATGATGGCCTCTGAGGTTTCAATCAATACCTTCACCACCGCTTCTGCCATATAATCTTGTACCAAGGCTTGATGTTGATCCGTTAAATATTGCTCCATCACATGAATGAATGCATCCACCAATCCATTGGCCAATTGACGCGTTGGCAATGTATATGTGGTCAAAGGATCCAGCACAGAAAATGCAGGAAACGTGTGAGGACTTGTGAATGATAATTTTTCCTGCGTTGCGGCACGGGTGATGACGCCACCATCATTCATCTCTGAACCTGTCGCGGGCAATGTCATCACTGCACCAAATGGCAAGGCCTGTGTGATGCTGCTGCCACCATCAAGCAAAATTTGCCAAGGATCATCCCCTGTATAACTGGCCGCAGCAGCAATGAATTTCGTGGCATCTAACACAGAGCCACCACCCACCGCGAGCAGAAAATCGATCTTCTGCTCACGAATGCATGTCACTGCTTGTAAACACGTTTCATAATGTGGGTTCGGCTCAATGCCCGCAAATTCAATCACGGTGTGTTCACTCAATGCCGCCTTGACTTGATCATAGACGCCATTACGTAAAATGCTCCCACCGCCATAAATCATGAGCACGCGTGCCGCCTTTGGCACCACATCTTTGAGTTTTTCAATCATCCCCTGACCAAAAATGATCTCAGTGGGATTTGCATACATAAAATTGTTCATCAACGTTCCTCATTAAGGTGAGACAGGACTCAATGATAACGGAAAGAGGAGCGGAACGAAAAGCACAGCAATCAACATCACAATCATCGCAAAGGGTAATCCCACCTTCACAAAGTCCCCAAAGCTGTAATTACCGGGCGCAATCACCAAAGTATTAACAGGCGATGACACCGGCGTAATGAAAGCGGCCGATGAAGCAATCGCCACTATCATGGCAAATGGATAAGGTGATAAGCCAAGTACAGAGGCGGTTTGGATGGCGATCGGTGCCAATAAAACCGCTGTGGCGGTATTGGAAATAAAGAGCCCGGTGAGCGCCGTGACACCAAAGAGAATCATCAATAAAATCCGTGGACTCGCATCCCCGCTGATCTCTAATAAAAATTTAACCGCTAAATCCACACCACCCGTATTTTGTAGGGCAATCGCAAAAGGAAACATCCCTACAATCAGGATAATGCTTTGCCAATGGATGGATTTATAAGCACTGTCCATCGTAATGCAACCAAATACGCCCATCAATAGCGCCCCAAAAATCGCCACAAGCACCGTTGGAAAAATACCGGAAATCATCAATCCCACTGTGATCAACAGCGCCACAACGGCATACGGCGCTTTTTCCATGGCCGGCGCCACTTCATCCACTTCTGCCGGAATGGTGAGCACCACAAAATCATCTTTTAAGGATTGTAATTGACGAATCGCTTTCCACATCCCGATGACCAACAATGTATCGCCCTGCTTTAAGCGCTCATCTAACAGCTCATTTTCCACAATTTTGCCTTGGCGACGCAGCCCGATCACGTTGAGATTGTAATTGGTGCGAAAGGCATTTTCTAAAATGGTTTTATCAATGAGTTGTGAGTCCGGATGAATCGTCACTTCCACCATGCCAATTTCGCGCGCATGCTCATTGAAGTAGCTGCTCAATAGCGGCAAAGACATCAAATGAAACTCTAAACAAAATTGATTGATCTTTTCAGGATAGAAAAAGTCAAAGAGCAAAATGTCATTCTCTTGAATGATCCGATCCGGCACAGCATCGAGCACCACATTTTTAAAGCGGCTCAAACGGCGTTCAACAGCAATGATATTCGCCCCATGCTTTTCCCGTAGGTGCATGTCTGACAATCTTCGCCCCACTAAAGGTGAATCTTTCCCAACGCTCGCGCGGTGATTGCGCCCTTTGAGTTGATATTCACTCACTAAATAGTCAATGTCCACGCGGGATTTACGAGATTTTTTAGTAGCTTCATCGGCTTTTTTTCCAAGCAAACGGCGGGCAAACAACATATACACAACGCCAACGATGAGCACCATTAAGCCAATCGGTGTGAATGAGAAAAACTCAAAGCCTTCGTGACCAGACAGTTGCAATTGCCCAGACACCACCAAGTTAGGTGGCGTTGCCACCAACGTCATCATGCCACTGATGAGCCCTGCAAAGCTGAGCGGCATCATCAATCGGCGGACATCTGCCTTCATTTTTGCGGCAATGCTGAGCACAATCGGAATGAAGATTGCCACAATCCCTGTTGAACTCATCACTGAGCCTAAAATCGCCACCGACAGCATCAACAAAACAATGAGCCGAGTTTCACTGTTTTTAGATTGGCGAATCAGCCAGTCACCCACGCGAAAGGCAACGCCTGTACGCACAAGCCCATCCCCAATGATGAAAAACACCGCCACAATGATGACGCTTGTGTCACTGAAGCCAGCTAAAGCTTGATCGAGCGTCACGCTGCCCGTTACAGGCAATGCAAGCAGCGCGCACACCGCCACCACATCCATGCGTGGCTTGTTGATCATAAATGCAATCACGGCTGCAAACAGCAGCCCTAACACAATCATTAATTCGTGAGTCATAATCTTTATTCTTTGAAGACTTTTTTAGGGAGATCTCGCCATTATAGTGATTTACACAAAGGTTTCATCTCCTATTCACATCTCTTAAGATTTTGATGCAAACTGCTGCAATGTGGGCAGATAATACTCAGTTAAGGTTAAACTTTCTTGATTCATATAAAACGTAGAACGGCGCGCTACGACAGTTGTCAATGACATTTGGCAATGATCACGCAAAGCACTTGGCAACTCATGCGGCTCAAAGATTTGATAGCTGAAGGCTGATCGCTCAATCACATTTTCGCCACTGAATAATTTGCGCCCTAAAGATTGCGTGCCACAGTTTAAATAATCACACCAAAAATGCGCCGTTTGATCACACAAACTTTCTGCCCAAATGACTGCAATGCCTGATAATTGCAAGACCACTTGACGACTGAATGCATCACCCTTTTCACCTAAAAAAAGTAAATTGACGCTAAAGTCATCCTTTAAAGCCTCTAACCCCACCGTCAATGATTGAATGGTGAGCAATGGCTCATACAGCTCAATTGATAAACCGGCTTGTGTGAGTTCTGTGTGCAGCTGATCCTCATGAAACCATCGCATCGAAACACTCCTTATCCATAAAAATCACCAATGATACCCCAATCCAAAATGGACGCTGCGATTTCTCGATTCACCATCTTTTGAGCGAATCTTTTCATAGCTCACGCCTGTATTGACGGAAATGGCATCCGTTAATTGATAGGAAAGCGTCGCCCCTAAATTTAAATCGAGCGTCACCGCTTGATTAAAGCTTCGACCCACCTCACCAGTTGTGCTGAATTTAATGGATTGATTCATCAAGGCTTGTCGATAATCCCATTTTAATGAAGCTTGTGGGTTTTCACGATGATCACCATTTCGATACTCAAGCACCTGATAATTTAAGAGCGTTGCCACTGAAAAGGCTGAGCGCTCATTGTTCCAAAGCTGCCAACCAGGACCTGTACCCACCATGGTATTTTCACGAATCTCTTCTATCCAATCATGCTGATAACTCATCGCGCTTTGCCAGAAAAAATGAGGCGAGAAAAAACGATCCACTGAATAACCTAAATTATAATAATAGCTCTTAGTGCGATCACTCTCTGTTTTTCGATAAAACGCGCCATTCAATGTATGCCGCCACAATCCGTGCTCAATTTTAATGGTATTGGCCCAATTGTAACGCGCTGTTTTTGTACTGTCGCGGTCAATATAGGCACCAAAAGTGACATTGCCCGTCACTTTCAAATCTTGGCGTTTAGGCATCTTCTCATTGATTTTCGCGAGTGAAATTTGCTCACTCATTGGCATTTGCACAACGCCGTCATCAGTATCCACCAACAGCAATCGCTGTGCACGCTTGCCCTCTTTTTTGACAATCTTAAACTCAGCGCCGTGCCCCACAATTTCAGAAGAGAAGAGATCACGCTTCACATTGACGGCATTTGTTGTTGTAAAACTGACCACTTGCGATTGATCAATCTTCACTGTCCCGGCGTAATCTGTTTTTAAAAAAAGATACGGCCCTTCTAGATATGTGATTTGTCCTGATAAACGATCGCCGTTTTTCAGAGCCACTTCATCGGCAAAGACCGAAGATAAGAGCAAGAGTCCGACGCTCCATCCAATTTTTTTCACTGACATTCTTCCTGTGTTTTGCACAAATACACTGCCATTATAGCGCCCTTTTAATGAGAACCGATTGATAACTGTATAAAAATTATGATGATTGTGATCAACAATGAGATTGATAATCAAATACTATCATGATACATTTGCATACGATAATGATTCCCATTGACATTTGGACCCAATTTACATGCACCCTAAATATCCTGTGACCACTGCTTTAGCAATGTCTTCATTGCTGCTCCCCCATTTTACATTTGCTCAGCCATCCTCTGATGAGGAAGATACCAATGCCATCAACCTTGATAAAGTTGTGGTCATTGGTGAAGTCAAACCACAAGCCGTCTTTAAATCCACACAAACGGCTGCAGACATCACCAAAAATATGGTGCAAGATGAGCGTGATCTCTTTCGCAATGAATTGAGTGTGGGCGTCACTGAAAGTGGCCGTGCTGGCAGCAATGGTTATGCCATTCGCGGCGTGGATAAAGATCGCGTGGCCGTCATTGTCGATGGTTTACCTCAAGCTGAAACCTTCATGCCCTCTATTTATAAAGGCTATGGTTATTTTAATGGCAGCATGAACAATACAGAGTTTGAAAACATCAGTTCAGTGACTGTCAATAAAGGCGCAAACTCTGTCAGTGATGGCAGTGGCGCCGTCGGTGGCTCTGTTTACTTTAAAACCAAAACTGTGGATGATTTTGTCAAACCGGGTGAAAAGCTTGGACTCTACACTAAAGGGGCGTACTCCTCTAAAAATAAAGAGTGGCGCTATGTGTTAGGGGCAGGCTTTAAAGTCAATGGCTTTTTTGGTTTTGCACAATTAACGCAGCGCCGCGGCCATGAAACGAAAAATAATGGCCGAGGGGATGATGTGTATGGCTGGACACGTGGCCGCCCGGATCCTTCAAAATTTCGCACCACATCATGGCTGACAAAATTTGGCTATGAGCTCAATGAGTCAAACCGCATCACCGCTTTTTATGAAGATCGTGCGCATCGTCAATTTACTGAAGAAAAAACATTTGATAGCTGGAATACGCACCGCTTTGCTTCAGATACTGCACCTTATCGCCGCTATGGCTTAGAGTATGACTACTTTGCCACCGATTCCACATGGTTAGACACCATTAACATCATCGCCGCTGATCAGAAAATCAAAATGCAAGCGCACACTTATAATGTGAATCAACGCGATTTTAAAGTGGATCAACGCTATTTTCGTGAGTTTGAACAGCGTCAAAAATTACTAAAAGCACAACTCTTTACACAAGCCATCAACCTCGGTGGCATCGAGCATACCTTCCAAGGCAAGTTAGAGTTCCGTAAAGGGCACCTTAAAAATCAAAACTATGATGTTTTATATTTCACAGACAGCGTACATCCGTCAAAATACAGCATCATGACGCCCGTCAGCTCAAAAGTGCTCGCACTCTCTTTGCAAGATGAAATTCAAGTCACCCCTGAATTACATTTGTCCCTAGGTGCCCGTTATGATCAATACACATACAGCCCAAAATTAGATGGCAGCAACCAATTCCCCATCAGTTTTGACGACAGTAAAAAACATTTCTCGCGCCCATCTTGGTCAATCGGCGCAACCTATAACTTTACGCCAGAGCATCAAATCGGCTATAAAATCAGCACAGGCTTTAGAGCCCCTAAAATTGAAGAACTCTTTTTTGAATTCGGTAAAGGCGGCGCCAATCACTTTATGCCAAATCCACAACTGAAACCTGAAACAGCCCTCAATCAAGAGATCACCTACCAATTCCAAAATGATTACAGCCAATTTGGCATTGGCATCTTCGAAAGCCGCTATCGTAACTTTATTGATGAGCGTGTTTCAGAGGGTCGAGCACCGAATCCCTATTATGATCCATACAACCGATGGAGTGGTGGCGAATACTTCTTCGTGAATCAAATCCAGTTTGTGAACATTGCCCGCGCAAAAATCAAGGGCATTGAAATCAATGGCTCAATCAATGGTGAATTATTGGGATTATCGGACAGCTGGAACTTTAACGCTAAAGCACAATACAGTCGCGGTAAAAATCAAGATGGTGATCCACTCAAATCCATTCAACCTTGGAGCGCATTGGTAGGCATTGAATATCAAGCACCTTCTGATCGCTGGAACCTCGCCTTAACCGGTCGTTACAGCGCCGCGAAAAAGGGTAAAGACACCAAAGAAACACAATATTCATGGCGCGGTGTTGAGGAAAAAGAGTGGCCTTGGTTAAGCCCATCTTATTTCGTAGTGGATTTAACAGGGCAAGTGAACATTGATAAAGACATGACCATCAACTTTGGTGTGTTCAACCTCTTTAATCGCAGTTACACCACATGGGACAGTTTACGAGACATTCCTACTTATGGTACAACGAATCTCGTGGATCCAAAAGGTAAAGGCTTAAATCGTTTCACAGCGCCTAAACGTAACTTTATGATTTCGTTTGAAGCTCGATTCTAACAACAATTTTTAATCAACCAATATTACCGATGATGCTCATGTATCATCGGTTTTTTTATTGCGCTTTCAGCATAGCTCAATCCTTAATTATCCTGTTTTATTAATATATTTAAATTGGAACACTCTTTAATCATTTCTTCTGTTCCTAAATGAGGTTTGTTTATATCTATTTTATTATCGGAGAAATAACCTTCTGCAATCAAATCCCCAACTTCATCCCAAACTTTCCAAATCCCCACCCTATCATTTGCCCACAATCCATCTGAATCGTACATTCCTTCACATCTTTTCTCACCATTACTATGCCAATACTCAGCCCATCCATGATTAGCTGAACTAGTCTGTTTATGTTTTTTAAACATAGCCTGCCCATTTTCGTACCAAGCAAAATCTTCTCCTGATTGGCTACTAGGGTAATCATGAATGAACATGCTTTTTTTTGAACCATTTGAATAAAACGTCTGATCCCATAACCGACTCCCATCGTTGCTATAAGCAATGATAGTTCTCAAAGTATTTTTTTCATCATATTCATGCTTTTCACTAAAATATCGTGTTTTTTTGAATTGGCCATTACTATATTTTTCTGCTGTTAGTAAAGAGCCTTCTTCTTTTTTTGTACCATCTTCTCTCCATAAACGATATGGACCACCAATATGGCCATCTATCAATTGGTATTCTGCTCGCTTAATCCCTTTTTCATCTATTACAACTTTTTTTTCAATATTTCCTGTACGGTAATCCCCTCTAAAATTAACCCAAACTAAATCCCAGAGTTCACCAACTGATGAAATATCGTAAGTATCCTTACCAATTCCTGCATCTGTCTTAAATTGATCCCAGCTCCCAGAAAGAAAATTCCCATCTTTATCTAAAATTGTAGCTGAAATGGCTTTTTTCATAGAAAAATAAGCAAATAGTACATTTTTAAGATCATCCATTCGGTTAAATGAGACTTTATTAATGCGATCTCCATATTCATCATTATCTCCTAAATAGTCTCCTGCTGTAAATAAACGCCAAGTTTGATCGCTACCTAATGACGTAAATAACATCGTACCAGACCAACCTGCATTCATAGAAGCATATGCATTTTCGCCATCAGATTTAGCAGTATCACCATTTTCTAATCCTGAAAATAATACCTGCCCGACACCGATAGCATCTTGTAGAGAAATATCTTCAATCGTAGGAAAAGAATAAAAACCATCTTGATCAAGTTCTCTATCTAAAATATCATTCATAGCATTTTCGGCCACTTTATTAGAGGCTTGTTGCATTAATGCATCAGAATAACTGATGCCTCTTAATGCCATCTGTTGTTCACTGTATTCACGAATCATTACAGAATAAACACTCGTACTATCAGGATTATTTGCTTGTGCCGCCCCTCTAAACCACACAACTACAGGATGATCCTCTCCTTTTCTTAACTCTCCATTACCTGTATAGATATTATCTAGATCTAGCTTCTTTTCTAGTAGTTCGGCAATTGCAGTATAAGCATGGCTCCAATTAGGTGGATTTCCTTGTGCTTTTCCATCATATAGTTTTTGTATTGTATCTCGCTCTGCTTGAGTTAATTTAATTTGATATTCACTCATTATTTTTTCTCCATTAATAATTTACTATCGCTTATTCTGAATAATACTTTTTAATACTTTCTTCTATCTCTTTAGGAATTCTGACAAGAAATTCTAGTTCTTCATCTAATTTTTCTAAATCTGATCCAAAAACATACCTAATTGACACACCATGTGCTGAATCCCAAAAACTACTAGTACATAAACCATCATCTCGACAAGAAATAAAGAAATCTCTACCATCAATTAATCTATATTCTTCTTTATGACTTAAATATTTTATTGATTGAAGTTTTTTGTCATCCCATCTCACAACATATTTAGTAAAACCTTGTTCAGATAGTTCTATTTGTTCTACTATTGTATGCCCTCGTGTTTTAGGAATAATACGATCTAACTCTTCTTCTCTAAACTTATCTCTTCTTTCATCAACTTCTTTCTGTGTTCGTGTAGGGCTAAAACTAAGTTGCACACCAACTTTTTTTATTTTAACCATACTATCATCCGCAAACTTTAATTTAGGCGGTTTCCATTCAAGAACTTGGCTTGTATCTAGCTTTTGTGATTTTGGAGATAAAAGTTTATCAAAAAAATAAACCCCAAAAATAAATACGATAATCGCTAAAATAATATAGCCAGTGTTATTGGGCTTACTCATTATTTTCTCCTTTAATTATTAATTGTGGATTTTCTTCATAATATTTTTTAATACTTATCTCTATTTCTCTTTGAATTTTTACTATATTTTCTAACTCATTCTCTAATCTATTTAGATTTATCCAAAAGTCATACATTACTGATAATCCATGTACTGAATCCCAAAAACTACTTGTACAAAAACCATCATCTCCTCGGCAATAAAGAAAGAAATTTCTACCATCTATACTGTAATGATTTTCTTGGTGACTTAAATATTGTATTGACCATATTCTATCTTCGTATCTTTCGATAAATTTGGTAAAACCTTTCTTTGGCAACTCCACTGTTTCAACAGTAAATACGCCTCCTGACTTAGGAATAATACGATCTAACTCTTCTTCTCTAAACTTATCTTTTCTGGCATTAACTTCTTCTTGTGTGCTTATAGAACTCTCGTAAGTTTCTATATAAACTCCATATTTTCGCACCAAGCTATCATCCGCAAACTTTAATTTAGGCGGTTTCCATTTGAGTACTTGACTTTCATCAATTTCTTGAGGTTTTGGAGATAAAAACTTATTAACAAAATAAGCTCCAAAAGCAAATACGATAATCGCTAAAATAATATAACTAATGTTATTTTTCTTATTCATTTACAACTCCCTCATACTCTCTTGCACCTTCGTTTGTAGTGGACTTAAGAAATAATCTATCACTCGACGCTCTCTGATCTTAATCTCAGCCGTCACATTCATGCCCGCTGTCAGCGGTATTTTCTTTTCATTAATCATTAAAAAATCTTTATCTAATTTAATGATTGCTTGATACACCAATCCATAATCTTGATGCTCGATTGCATCAAAGCTAATGCTTTTCACTCTTCCTGTAATGTAGCCATATCTCGTGTATGGAAAGCTTTCCACCTTGATAACAACCTCTTGGTTATGTTCAATAAAGCCAATGTCTTTATTCGGCACCAATGCTTCCACCTCCATAAAGTCACCTTCAGGCACAATCACCATTAACTCTTCACCATGGGAAACAACACCGCCTTCTGTATGGATATTCAGCTGTTGCACAGTGCCATTGGCTGGCGCTTTAATGTGTGCTTGATCCATACGGTGTTTGGCTCGTTGGCTATCAGCTGTATATTGAGGAATCAGTTCTTGGGCTTCTCGTAAGCCGTTTAATGTTTCTTGTTTGAGCTGATATTCAGTATATTGTCGCTCTTTCTCTAACTGTATTTTACCTTCATTGATTTCAATGAGTCGGCTCTCTTGAGAGGCTAACTCATGTTTAGCATTGATATGATCTTGTCTCTTTTGGTTATATTGATGTTTAGAGACACCTTTACTCTTATTATTGCTGAGCTTTTCATAGTCCTGTAGCTCTTCTTCGATGAGCTCGATGTTTTGTGTGAGCTTTTCCACTTGGGCATTGGTGGTGCGATACTCTGCATCCTTTTGACGAATGGCTGAACCATAACGATCATCTTGGGATTGCCATAGCTGATACTGGTTTTGCACCAGTTGTTCAGCCTGTTTGAGTTCATCTAGTGTGATGCGTTCTGTGGCTTCTTCTGTGATGAGTGGCATCTCTTGATTTTGGAGTGCTTTAATCAATGCTTCAGAGCGGTATTTTAACAATGTTGCTGCTTCTAAAGATTGCTCTGCTTTTTCATAATCTTGATCAGCACCTAAAAAATCCAAAGTGACTAAAGGGTCATCTTTTTTAACTTCATCACCATTTTTCACATAGATTTTAACAATGCCACCATCCTCTAGGCTTTTGATGGCTTTACTGCGCCCACTTAATACTGTTTTCTCTTGTGCAGTTGCCACAACTTCCATATGACCTAAGATGGCCCATAAAAGAGTGATGAGTCCGTCTAGATTTATATCCATATACTCGATGCGAACGACCACTCGAAGGAATATCTCTCACCGTTATCCACGGTTTATACAATGAACCTTCACCTGATCCTCTACCTTCTTTAACCCATTTCTCTTGTTGCTTTTCACTAGCCATAAAAAAACACCCATTATTCTAATTTTCAACAGAATAACAGGTGCTTTTAAACCGAACAACCATTTTAGTTCCAAACTTTATTGTTCAGTATGATACTTTATTGTCTAGTTCCAAACTTTATTACTCGCTTACAAGGGTTTGTAAACGAACAATATAGTTTGGAACTAATAATCACCTAACTATATGATTATTACCTAACACCCAAACAATAAAGTTTCATACTCAATTTCGTCATTTTCTAACTGATCAAAAATACAGACAATAAAGTACCATACTGAAATAAAGTTCACATGCATTTACGAGACATTTAATACACGTATGCTACAGTTTGTTCTAGTCAAGCTAAATAAAGGAATAAATATATTTAAACTTCAAATTTAAACATTGGATAATTCATCAATAATCAAAGATAAGTTATCACCCTTCAAGTTCTGAGTTAAAAAATCCTTAACTTCTTTAGCATAATCTTTACATACTTGGTAGCCATCCGCTGAATCGAACTTAGATGACTCTTTTATCAATATTCCTTTAATACTTAACATATTAATTATATAAGAAAGTTTATAGTTTCCCTTTAAACTAGCGCATTGTTGCTTATATACGCCTTCAGATTTCCATAAAAAGCTACTATTTTTAAAGCCCACTTTGAAAATTTTCTTCAAATCTAAAATAACATTTTCTTTATTTTTACTATCATGAAAATCTGAAAGATCTAATAATGCTCTAAATTCATTTAATATACAATCACTATCAAAGTGATTTTTTAACAATTGTTGTTTCCCAAATATTTTCGTATCAAAATTGCAGAAGGTACTATTATAAAAAATAGTTTCATCGATTGGTATATTACTTTTAGAGAGACTATTATAACCATCGAAATAACCATTCTTAACTTTAAATAATGAAAAGTCTAAAGGAAAAAACTCCCCAAATATAGAAAAATTATCAAGAATACTACCTTCATTTACATCATATAACTTCAGAATTTGATTTGTCATATCAATTCTATTATTTGTTTCTTGAATTGTTAAATATAATAATGCTGAGATAATCTTACGATTATTTAGTTCTTCCCTATTCTGCGTAATATTCTTACTAAGATTCTGAATAATATTTCTAGCATATTGACTTTCATTAGATAAGCTTTTTTTAATTTCTTCGACTAAAGCCCCACCTCTATAGCAGCTACGTACAAATTCACGCATAATCTGTTCATCATTTTCTGTATCACGATGATTGATTAAATAAGATAAATATCTAGATTTAATCCAAAACTCTAAAGAATCATATTTAATATGAAATTCTCTGCCTGTATTATTCAATAAGTTTGATGTATGGTAATTTCTAGCAACATCTTTATTACATTCAATACCAGTGCCAGCTAAGGTTAATTCAACTAACTCAAATAATTGCTCTTCATTCACGTTACCATTATATTGAAATATAATATCTTTCAAAATTTCAAAATATTGCTCACAACTTTCAATACCTAGTGATTGTTTACCAATTTCTCTTTCCATTAGTTGATAAATAATCTGATCCAATGCATTATGTAAAATAAAATATTTAACCGCACCATCCGTATATGAAGTTTTTCGTCCTTCTTCGACTAAATCACATACTAACCTTAAAATTAAAGGAGTAATTTGAGAATCATTTTGTAACTCTGAAATATATTCTTTTGCCATACTTTTTAATTTAGCAACATTTTCCTTCGCTTTAAATCTTTTATCTAGATATTTATCTATTAAGTCTTCATCAAAACCATAAATATTAAAAATATGAATATCTTGATCTATCAAAGATTTATTTATTATCACTCGTGAAGTAATAATAACAGAACAGTTTTTATATGTATCATTCAATGTTTGGACAGAATGTATAAATTCATCTAATCTAAACTGCTCTTTTAACTTTGATTGAATTTCATCCAAACCATCAATAATTACTAATATATTTCCTGAACTTATATTTAAGTTCAAACTATTTTGATCGATACTACCATCATCAGATACTAAGTTATATAAACCTTCAATAGAATTCACAATATAATTTTCATTTAATATATTTTCAGGAATATCAAATGAAGAAATTAAAATAATCTTCTTCTTTACACCCTGTTTTTGTTGCTCATTAATCAACTGCATTGCTTGATCACAGAATGTAGTTTTCCCTGCTCCTCCATCACCAAAAATTATATAGATTGGTTTTTTAGATTTAATTTGATTGGGTTTATTAGTAATTAGCTCGTTGATAAAATCTAAACCTAATATGCTTACTTCATCTGATTGTAATTTTTGATCAATAAAATATGGTTCTGAAGGTACATCTATAATTTCTTTAGCTGCATGCGATAAACAACGTTCCCAAATATAATCTTCAATAAAGTCGTATGTTAAATTCAATGTTGAAATTTTACCTAAAACTTCTTCTGATATTTTTTTTATATTTTCTTTTCTATTTTTTACTGCTTTACCAGTAGCCTCGCTTATCTCTCTAGGAAACAAAAGAGTCAAACTAGTTAAACCACTCAACTCTTGTAATGTAAAAATTTTCTCAAAAACTCTTTTAAAACTAATATTTCTACCAAGAAATAATATTCCTATTTTCCTAGTATCAGCTTCTTCCAAAGCATAAAATTCAAATCCTTTACTGATTTCTTTTTTAAAAATTACTCTATTTGGATAAACTATCGATAAAATTTTTTCACATCGCCAATTTTCATCTTCTATCACTGATTCATATAGTCTCCTATATATTTCATCAGGAATTACCTCATCAATATAAATCTTATCTTTTGAATCAAAAATCAACTTCAATAAACTATTAATTGCTTGAGAAACTTTTTGTTGATCCTCATTCGTTATAACTTCTTCATTGTCATGTGAGTCTATATTTCCTAATTGTTGGATAATATTCAACTCAATTTTAATACGTTTTAAATGATTATCAGGTATAGATAAGTTTTTAGTCGTTAAAGATTCTATTAAAACATTAAACTTACTATTACTAATAATCTTTTCCTTTCCAAATTCACCACCATTATTTAACAATAATATTTTACAAAAAGCTTCTCCTGCTTTTCTTGCATAATTTATAGTTAGCTGTTCATCAAAACTTTTAATATGTTGATTAAGTCTACCTATAACATTGCCTATTACTAATTCTGTACACACTTTAAAAATCCTTTACTTATAATATGCTAAATGATGTATTCTAGGTCAGCAAAGATGAATTTGTCACAGTATTTTTATAAACTATTGAATAATTTCATTCTATTCATTAGGATTATACTTTTCTGTCTCAGATTAGATAATAGTACCTGTAGTATGCTTAAAATCAGTTAAGACCTTCTTTGTAGTCAATTCACTCTTCATCTACAACAACGCCTTAGGTATTTCAATATTAATAAATAGTCGTAATATAAACATTATTATTTTGTAATAAATGTACTAATTTTTTGATTAAACCCGCCATCATCAGTGCGTAACATAAAATTAAATACCACTTGGCTTAAAATAGATTGTGGCAAATTGTAATTACGCTTAAATGGTCCTATATTCCAGTCATTTGCTATAGCTCGCTCATATTGTCTTTGTATATTACCAACAACCGAATTAGCTGCTTGTTGTTTAGAAATTCCACCTTTCATATAGTATGCAGCTGCATCCTTACAAGCACGCCAAATAAAAGTGTATATTTGAGCAACAGAATAGACACCTAAAAGCTGAATAAAAATAGCTTTTGTTTTCTCTCCTGGATTAAATGGTAAGTTATGCTCATCTAAGTTGTATTCTAAAAATGCTATACATTCCATCAAACTAATTTCAATGAGCAGCTCATAAAAATCCTCTTTATATGCATCAATAAATTCAGAATCAAGCAATAAATTTTCTATTTGTTTTAGAAAATACCCTAAACTTACTCCTTCTTCTAGCTCTATTTGCCACACAGAGTCAATCAATGAAAAAGTAGTAAGCTCATCTCCTGTAAAATGGAAAGCATTTTGAGGACTATCATCACTGAGAGAAATCACATCTGACTTATATAAAAAACGAATGAGATCCCCTGGTAAATTTGGATGTGGCATTAATTGCTCAGCTTTATTCTTGGAGATAGCATGAAATTTCACCAACATCTCATCAGAACTATGTCTAATTAGGGCTAATAGATAAGCACATTGTTTAAGAGATAAGTCACTTATGTCAATAGACCCTGTTTGGGTACGTTCGATAAGATCATCAATTTGTTTTTGCCGAATATTTAAAATATTATCCTGCTCATCTTGTATACAAGCTGCACACTTCCATGCATTTCGATAACGATGATGTGAACTATAATCTGTTCTATTAGATAACTCATATGGTTGTTCACATTCAATACAGTAAACTGTATTGGAATATACAACACACGATTCTTTCATAAGACTAGAAATTTGAATAGGTTTTATACCCATCATGTTAGCAATTTCTGACACTTTATATTTAAATCGTTCTTCTGTTTCTAATTCCCAATATAATCTGCAAACTGCTTCATTTTTGTCTTGAAAAATATCTATATTTAATTGTTCCATATTAATTCTATTACTCTTGTCCAACTTTGATAAAAATTTTGTTATCTATATTAAGTATGCTACGAATAATGTATTTCCCATTCTGACAATAGAGTAGTTTTACTAGCAAGATCTAATAATTCATCATTTAATTTAATCCAAGCTTCCAAGTTATTAATAACATCCTTTCTCTTAGATAATAATTTCAATACTTTATGCTTTGTTCTGACTTCCTGGATTAATTCTATTGCCCTATCCCCACATTGCCCAAAAAACACTTTATTTGTTTTTCTAAAATGTTTTGTTGCAACACCTATAACTTGTGAATTAAATATGAATACAGACTTTTCAGAATCTAACCGTTTCAATTCTTTTTTTGAATAAATTTTTATAGGTTGTTTTTGAGATAAAAATTCCTCAAATCGATTCTTTAGATAATTTCCTGCAATTCTATCTTTAACATCTACTTCAAAAAACTCAGAAAACATAAATACCTCTACTTAAAATATTCATCATCCATCTCTGGATCGGGGATAAAATTTGTTTCAATAAACCTTATACTGCAGTCTTCATATGGTAATTCATCTATTCTTTTTAAAGCTTTATTTATTCTTTCACATCTGTTTTCATTTATATAAAATCTATGTTTATCTAACCAATTTTTAAACTCCCAATAATTATCAGCATCTGCACCTTCTAGTTGAGTGATATATGCATCCAATTCCCTTTCTGATACTTTAGGCCTTAATAAAGGCTCTACCTCAACTGATTTATCATCAGAGATAATAACTGCTAACCTTCCTATCTGCCTTTTTACTTTGCCATACACATAACGCATCGCAGAATTGTATCTTGAACCTCGAGCTGGAGAACACTTTAAGTTTACATCCCCATCTAGTATTACGCCTATTGCATAACACATACCTGTATAATCCAATAAAATACTTCCATCTATACGCCTAACCCTAGTTAAGAGTTCTTTTGTTAATAATATTGGTTCGATGGGGGTGCTTTGCTTTGCTAATCGTTGTGACTCATTTTCAGCATCATCTACAATGACCAGCATGCATCCTGAAAGATCACATAAAGCATAATTAACTAAATCCCATATATGTTGCTGGTTCTCATAAGTAGAATTTGGAAAAATTCTAACAAAATTGTCTATAAATAATTTCTGCTCAATTATAGTTTTAGGAACCATAGGTTTCTCATAGACACTACGTATAATTCCTCGATTCTGATAATATAAACACCAATCATAATGATCTAAAAACTCAATGAAAAACGTAGCATTTATGGCATTAGGATTATTAACATTTAGACAACCTAACCCATAAATTTTGTTACCATCAGAGATCAATGAAATATCTTTTGTTGTCATATGTAACAACTTTCTTATCCATCGATAGTTACGAACAGAAACCTGATGCTCAAATTTCAAATAAAAATGTACAGAATCATCTTCTGGGTTAAAGATAATTATTTTTCCTTCAATCGGCTGACCCTCATATGAAAAAGAAGATATCTTATTTAAATCATCAAATAATGACTCTCGCCCCATATATTCATGCTTACCATTTTGAATGGCATTTGCGTGTATAGAACGATATAAGCTTGTTAACAAGTATTTTGCAGCGAAAGGGATCACATGATCTGTTTTACTAAAAGCATCCAAGAAATCTTTACCTGGATTTGGCTTAGACAATTCTATTGTTGCTTGTTCTAACAACTCTGTAATACATGTTTTTATAAGCGATGTTTGGCAGCTCTGCTTTTCTCCCACATAATGGTTATATATTTCAATATCTACAAGTCCTGATCTATCAAGCAATTCAGTTTCTATCTGTATTACAGGAACAACGTAGTAATCATCCACAGGGTATGCTGTGCCACAGAAAGATTGTGTATTATTCTTATTGTCATATTCCTTCAACGCTTCAGATATCGCAGAAGTAACACAATACCGCATTATCTTTTCGGGCTTTTCTCGCATTGCAATTTCATCATTACTATAGAATACTTGATGATTAGGATCATTTTTATAATCTTCATCGATTTTTTGAATTATCCCTTCAAATATATCTAATCCCCATTTTTGAAATTCTGGCTCAATGCATACAGGATGATATGATTTGCTACCTTTCCTTTTAACCCCAACTAAAATTACTTCAGCCTCACATTCAAATCCTATTTGAGCTAAAGTTTCTTCAGTAAAAGACTTTAATCGACTGCAAAAATAGTGCTGGAATCCCCACATAAACAGGTGAATAGTTTTTCTTGCCATGCAGTTTTACCTTTCTCTTCATAAAAACATTTACTAGTATTTATATACATTATATTTTTTCATTAGGATGCCTATCAAAATCATCAGGAAGTTCTTCAAGTATATCTTTTGAATAGAATTTAAGAACAATTTCACCTTTAGTTAATCGATCAGTCCAATACCTACCTACTAACTTTCTATCTGGCTTTTCAACGATATTCAATACCACAGTCCCATCATGGGGAATGCTTTTACTCTCCACACTACTACGTGTCTTGCTACTATAAAAATATGTTAGACGCTTAATTTGGCGGTCAGTATCAATAAGAAAGTTCTCAGAATAAGAAGAACTTTCCATTTCACCTGTACGCATTATGCAACTAATATGAATAAAAGACTGACTAATTGTAAGCATTATTGGAATTTTTGGAATTTTCTCTCCCGTTTTAGTATCTATCCATTCGGATTGGATATGGCCTGTCCAACTCCCACTCAAATCAGGAAAAAGCACTAACCATCCTTTAAAATATTTATACTTCCATCCCCATTTCATAAAGATCATGACTGCAATTAAATCAATGGTTACTACTTTTGAAAAAACACTAAAATAATCCTGCCATTTTGAAAAATCCAATCCACCAATATAATAAATTAATAAACAAACTATCCCAGAAAATCCAAGAAATATTTGGATAAAATATTTAAAATTTATATTTCGCATTTTTTAATCCCAAGTAATTCCAAGCAATCTTTGCAAATTCTCTTCCATCTTTTCTACTCCACTCTTGATCAGCATGGAACAAATCAGAGTATTCATTTACTTCTACCCAACGATTCAACACTGGTTCATCATCCTGCAATTCTTTAAAAATATGGCGAAGCATTGCTTTAAGACATTCAGTCCATGTTTCATGCATAAATACCTCATCGGGGCAGTTATAAGCCAAACACTCCATAAAATATGACGGTAATTCACGAAACAGACCTTTTTCTGCCATTTCATTTTCAATGCGCTTTAATAGTCGAGCACCTTTTTTATAAGAATGATTTGTTCGATTATTTTTGATCCTTCCATTTTCTAATTGTTTTTTAGGATAATTAACCAAACTGCTTCCATCTTTCTTAAAAATTGCTGTCCCTTCTCTAAATCCTGTTTCCATATAATAACGATAAGTAAAACAAGGAACGACATCAGCATCTACTCTTGCTGAACTGGAGTTTATTTGTATTGCAGTACTTCCAGTTGGATCAACCTGTTCACCAAATTCAGCCTCCATAGCAAAAACAAGTTCTTCCCGTAATTTATCTGGCGTCCAAACTCCAGTATATGGGGCTCCTATTGGAGGAGGTATTTCTTCAGCTTTTTCCCAATAAAATACTTCAGTACATTCAACAGCAATATCTACATCACTATCTGAGCGTACATTAGTATTATTGGCATAAGATCCTTTTGCATAAATTTCTAAATTACAACCGTCAAAAGCACGATGAGAAGATATTGCCTCACGAATCATCCGTTCGGTACGTTCTTGTTTTTCTTGCTCTGTGTCACTTGACGGTTTTGTCCAACTTATCAATTTTTCTTCTAAAGACATGCTATTAACCCTAATAATTATTTAATCGATATATATTTGATACTTTATACTAGCTTTCTAAAACCATGATTGTCATCAACGCCATCATAATTTGGTAGCCACATCAAAGCCCGTATCAAAACCTCTCGAATATAACGAGTAGATTCTCTTCTTGCTTCTTCTAACCTATTAAATTTCTCACTCGATAAACCATGCAAAATTTGAGAACGTCCATCACCATAAATTCTCTTTACAAGGTTTTCTATATCTGATGAATCACCATATATTTTTTTAAATACGACTGTTATTGGGGTTTGACTGCCTGCTTGAAATAATATATCTAATGCTGTAGCCATTTTAGGCAATGCTATATAGTCATGTAACTCTCTGCACCCTTCAGCATACCAATGCAAAGCAGTAACCCATCTCTCACTTAATTTTGGATGTTTAGATAAATTAGGACTCATTACACCGCCCAACACAATCTTCAATGAGTTCATATATTTATCGTTATTTTCAATCGTACTTAATGCTTTTTTACCAGATATAATAGGAACTCTATTACTTAGACTCTTACCTGGTAATGATAGATAATTGTTTATTTCCAATAGTTTGTATGACATAACAGATTCAATGCGCTCATCAGATAGTATTTGTTGATGAAAACAATCCTTATTAAATAATAATGAAATAGAATCTAAAACTGTTTGTGCTAAAATTTTCCCATACCTATGTGCATAATCTGTATCCATATCTGGTAAAGAGATAGATATAACTGAACGATGCTGTTTGATAATTGGGTAAATAATTTCAGCAAATTTAGATATATTACCGATATCAGAACTTTTATCGTTATTATTCAGAAGTTTTTCAATATCTTGCTTCCATTTTATTTCATCACCATATTGATAAATATGATTTTCTTGCTTGAAAGCAGGAAAATTAACTTTTTGAATCCAATGTTCTCTACTCGTTATTGTAATATTACCTATTTCTAAAGGCTTATGTTTCTCAAAACCTAAAGTAGATGCTGGATAATAAAATATTCTTTCTAATTCTAATCCCTGTTCAATAATAGATCGAATAGTATCCTTTATTTGCTTAATTGTATTTGTTACATCTTCTGTTTCTATATAATTTAATTCTTCCCAATTATCTATAACTACCTGCTTCATGATCTGTTGCAATTTCGTTTTATCTATAATTTTTAATATATCTCTATTATCGGAGAATATACCCTTATCACTCGGTAGTACACTTTCAGTCATTTCATTAATTAAAATTAAATATTTTTGAGTAAGAATAATTTGTTTTCCTAACTTTGATGTTAAAGAATTAAATGAAAGATCATTTTCATCTAAAGTACTTTTATTTAGTTCATCAAAAACTTCAGGAATAATTTTCTTCCAAGATCTTTTATTTTTGGACATTATGAATAACTAGCCTCTCTCTACTATTGTATTAATTACACGCTGTAAATATGCTTGATAATCAATAGAATGATTCAAATAATATGGTTTACCAACTTCATTTAGATTCTTTCTAGGCCAACTTAATGAGCCTGCTACAATTTTTTTGGTAATTTTTGGAAGATCATTGTCCCATTTATTGAGAGCATATGACGTTACCATTAATGTTGACATTGATTTAACGCCATCACTGATATCTACTTCTAAAATTGAATAGAAAGCTCCATTCAATTGAAATTGTACTTCCATCATATACCTAGCTCGTCCATCCGACATTCTATGGCACTTAGACTTACCAACACCTGGCAATTTATGTAAATACTCTTTGTACTCAAAGCCACATTGTTTGCTCAACTCAGCAATCATAGATTTAAATAATTCAAATCGACCTAATATAGATTGCTGATCGTCATTATTAACACCTAAATATTCGCCTTTGAATGCATTGCCATTAGAGGTTGCTTCTCCTGTATTAACAGCAACTTCATCAAGTTTCTTTTCTGTGTCAGATTCTATAATAACCCCTCCAGCATGTTTAGATTCATCTAAGACCTTCTTCGTAACTAATTCACCATTAAATTGCAACAATGCCATAGGAACTTCAATATTAACAATATCTTCTGATTCTGTAGCTTCCCGATCATCATCTACAACGATATCTTCTATACCAATACTCCCCCCGCCTTCTTTCACGACTCCTGATCCTTTTTGTCGAGTTCTAAATCTATCACTCTTGAAATCCACCTCATGGCAAGTATCTATTGGTAATCCTGAAATACCGACTATTTCATTAACTAAATAAAAATTCTCTTCTTTCTTAAACCAACCTGCAGCCCGAATGACGACATTCTCCAGATCAGGTGGATCAAAATGAAAGTTCCAACATGTTACATTATCAAGAGCCACCTTTTCCCTCACAAAATAATCAGCAATACTTTCATATGATTTTCGAACAATTGGATTTGTTAATACCCATGCTAAATGTTTTCTAGTAGCTTCATCCTTAAGCGCTGATAATGGAAATGAGCAATGTGGCAATACAAAAACAATACCTTTATCATCTTCAATACCGACATCAAACTCTCTGGATAAAATGCCCGAGTCAACACAATTTCGAGCCAAATAAGCATTACGAAAAAATAAGGCTCGTGCAAGTTCAATTTGAGGGATTAGAATTTCTTCACCCGTAGAAGAATCTACATAGCGAAATTTTGTCGTTTTATTATCTATGATTTTACAACTTATTAACTCTTTTAAAGATATGCAAAAAGTTTTTAGATACCCCTTTGGCCTCACATTAGAACTTTCATTATTCAAAACACTATTCACAACCAATGAAGGCAAATTAGATACATCCAACAAAGTATCCTGAAGCTGACCATCATGCTCTAAACCTACAGAAATTTTCCATTTTTTTAAACCATTTTGCCTTTTAAACATCCCCAATGATTTAACTTTAGAATTACTTGGTATTCCTTTCATCGTCATTATTTATCACTCTGTTGCTGTAAAACCATATCTAAAAAATCTTTTGTTTCTTCTGTCATTCGTTCATCACTTAAACCTGATAAACGTAAAATTTGCCATCTCGGAAGTTTTTCATTATTGACTAGCAGACCTACTATCACTTTACTAATTCTCCTAATCTGATAATCACTGATAGTTTCATGATAACGCTCTAAAAATAAATTCATTAAAGGCAGTACTGCTTTCTTTTTTGTGTAAGTATGATGCAATCCTAATTGATTTAACCACCACTGCTTTGATCTGAGAGGGCCTTGCATATCTAGTACTACCTTTTTTTGTAGACCTAACAATCTTTTCGTATGTACTAGATCTCGTTTAGCCCAATCAATGCCTCTATTACCTTGTACTTTGGGTACATGATATTTTTTATTAATTTCTAACAGCCAATCTTTATCATGCCTATATAGCCATGCATACAATGCCCCATTTAGCAGCCTTGATGACTTCACTGAATATTGATCCAATAAACCCTGCCATTGCTGACGATTCTTTAACGTATGATTATCAATATAATCTGTAGACATATTGTTAGATGCTTGTTTCTCCATTTCTAGTGGCATTGCACTGATAGCCTGAAATATATCGGAAAATAGCCAATTACTATCATTAAAAGCTTCTAACACAACAATATGCTCTAAGTAACTAAAAGATTTTCTATGTTTTCTAAAAATAGCTTTAAGCCAGCTTGTATCTGACTCTAAATCACTCAAACCATAATTCAACAAAAATTTTGATGACCATTTTTGATGAACCCGCTCTATGATTTTCTCGTGATCAATATGGTAATTACCTCGCAAACAATCATTCCGAGCCGCTAGTAACTGATAAAACTGTGTCCATTGTGCAAAAGAAGGTGAAATTTTTCCACCTAAATCTAAAAGCTCTCGAACCTTATGAGTAACAATAACTTCACATTGATACTTCAATGGTCGTGATTCAGATGACTCTAATTGTATATCATTCACTGCAACGAACTCATGTCTATGATTAGAACGAAAACCAATTTCAGTATTTCTTAATGCGCCATGAGATACACAGCAAGTACCACCTACTTGCCATTCTCTTTTCCAGTATGCTTCCTTATACAAATCCAATTGATCCTTAATGCATTGAGGGCAATAACGTATTGAACTTACAATAGGGATTCGAGAGGCATTCATGCCTGTCGCTAAGTGCACCACTCCTTGAGATTCAGAAGACATTAATTGAATACACTTTTGTCGTCTATTTTCAGGCATGAATGGTGCGTATATGGGGAATAACGTATGTTGATATATCAGATCCAGTACTGATAATTGCTGCCCTAAATATAAATCAGAAATAACACTTAAATGACAAGGTAAATCAACCGTTGCAATAACTTTCCTATTATTAAATATTAGATCTAATAGCTGTTTTGGGCTTTCCAATGCTAAACGTACTTTAGCACGAGCAATGATGCTATAAACAAGTTCATCCTGGTAAGGTAAAGGAAAGCCTAGCATGCTTCTAAGCCATTTCAATCAAATATGATTCAATATCAAAGATCATATCGCTACTAGCTTTTAAGTGATGATAAAAATCATTTGTATGCTCTTTCTGAGAAAACATAAACCGTAAATCATTACTTGGTAAAGTATTCCACTCTTTTGGTTTAATCGTCTCTACCTTTGATATCTTATTCATGGATTTTTGTTTAGGCGTATCATTTGTTTTTTGTGCAATACTTAATTCTTGCATAATAATCGGCATCAACGTTTGCATGTTATCAGTTGGATACTGCGCACAAATTCGTTTCACACATGGCACTAATAATTCGGAATCATACCCCAATTCCAATAACATACAATGAAGCCTAGTTGCAGTTTCATGCCCATGATACTCACTAATATCATCTCTGTACCCCAAACTTTTATCAATCATAGATGTCAAATCTAACAATTTTTTATCAATGCTTGGAATAGTTAAATCTGAATATCTTGCTATCCTATTTGGATCTCCTGACCGCAATGCCTCAATAATTGGATGAATAGTCTTTAATTCATCTTGATAAGTTTGTCTTAATAATTTAACAGTGATTCTTTCAACTTTAGAAGAGATTGCTTTAATTTGAGCCAATACAAATAGCTTAATGGCAATATCTAAAATACCTTGGCTTAATTCATACCAACAATCTCTAATCTCTTGTGATAGCGTAACATCTGCCTTATTTAACCATTGATATTTCCATAAAGCATCCGTAAACATATTCCACTCGGATCGAATAATAATATCAGTATTTATGATTTCATCTGGCTCATTCAACATAGGCTCCCATAGAATAGAACCTAGCCCAGCACCTCTTCTTGCTGATCGCAAGTCATTCTCAAAAATAAATCTAGCTTTTGGTGTACCCACCATAATCACAGGTAAACCAACAACATTAACCAATGTGACAAAGAAACTTAACATTTTGTCAGCACCACCTGACTTATTAATACTTAAATGCTGAATTTCATCTATTAGTAGTAAACCTATTGCATGAAGATTAGCTATATGTCTCATCAAATGTAATAACGTTTCGATACCATGTCTTTTAGATGCATATTTTTCTTCGTAATCGGTATCCAATGCAACATCTATCGCTCTAAAAAAATGTAAACAAAGGCTTTTTAAAGAACCATCATGTGGGCAATCAATTTTCAAATAGACTATCTGTAAAAAATTATGCTCAGGATGATATAAAACCTGTGGGTATCCAGACAAGATACGATTAGTTGTTGTTGTTTTACCACTACCTGAACATCCTATAAATGATAAGCTTTGCGCCGTGGATTTTGCTGTATCAAAGCGTAAAGCTGAGATATCCTTAGTAATAGTTCTTTCATAACTATTTTGAATATGCTGATTTAAATCTCCAGTAGAAATATTACGACCGACATACCCTTCACGAATCAGAATAGAAATTTTTGTTTCTAAGTCAATATGCCTAGCAATGGGATGAAAAAAGTTATTCAGTAATTGTGATATCAAATGAATTCTGGAAGATGCTGGTAACTGTCGATCAGAAATTTTAAACTCTACACGACCACGTAATAAGTTAATAACATCCTTTTTTTCTCGAATAGGCGGTAACGCCTCTATAAATGGATTACCTTGGTAATGACCAATAGTTTCACCATATTTAGCAATAATTGCCTTAGTTGGTAATTTCATCTAGCCTACTTCTCACTATCATCATTATCGTCATACAATGAGAGCTCATCATAATGAGGATATTTTAGTTTCAAATCATCCAATGTTTCATCATGTGATTGAGCCTTATCCGAAGGCATGGGAATAATATTGTGTTTAACAGGAGAAATACTGGGCTTCTCTTTTTCATAAAACTGTTGAGCGAGATTATTACTATATTCTCGTCTCTCTTTTTTCTGAGAGTGCTCACGATTAGCCTTAATATTGCTGATTTTCTCCTTTATCGTTCTGGTATCTTTTGTTTTTTCTAAAGATGCCTGTTTAATAATAGCTTCTATAGCATCTTCTAAGTCTGACTTCGCAATATTGCTCCTTAGATCTTGCTCTTTGGCTGTCTTACTTAATTCTTTTGTTTTCTGCCAAACCTCCCAAAAACTATGATCTTGGAATTCTCTAGAATGATCAGATAGTTTTGCTTCCCAAAACTTTAAACTATTGCCCTCATAAAAGACATAGATCTTATTCGCATCACTAGGATCATAAGCTACTTCTAATGCTTTAGGTCTGTTAACACTTCCTTTTCGATGCAGCCAACCAGCAGTAAAAAATTCAGCACAGGTATAAATCAATCTAAATAACTTAATCCCTTTATCAGATAGAGTTGCTTTTTTTCGTGGTAATAGTGCGATATATAAAGATATATCTGGTGCTGACCTAAGTTTTCCTGTCCTATTTTGTATTCCCCAGTTCCATAAATCCAATGGAACTAGTGGCAAATTAACAGGCATATCAGGCTCTCTATCATATGTTGTCAAATGGTGTGTTCTATTATATTGCAGCACAGAAAGCAAAATAATTTTCTGAAATTCTTGCAAATTTAAAGTTGCATCTAATCTTGAATCTTTTCCACCTTTTTTTCTCTCTTTAACACTCAGCACGATACCTTCGGCAAACGGCTTAAACTGTGCCTGAATCAATTTAAAACGACTTTCAACAACAGGCTTTAAATCCCCTCTAAAGGGCGGAGTATTTTCAATACGTATGGCAAAGCTTTTTTCTAAATTTTCAATCTGATGCCCTAATAATTCACCTCTATCCGCTAAAATTGCATCAGGCAAACCAACACTTGGCCAATCCTCAGAATTAATAGATATACCAAATTGATTACAAAATTCTATTTTATCTGTAAATGCCATGTATAAAGCACGCATACTTGTAACATATGAAGCATTTTCCAATCCAACATAAAAACCTGTGATCATTCGGCTAAAAACATCTATAACAAAGTAAATGGTTGGCCGACCAATAATCATATGTCGATCTGTATTAGATACCAAGTAAATATCAGCAATAGTCGCATCTATTTCGTAACGTGCACCTGGCCCTAATACATTTGTATTAACCGTTGATCGCAATGCTTTAATATCTTTATTGTATTCTATAAATCTTGTACGAGCTTTAACTTGGGTTGCTTGATCATATTCTCTTTTATAAAAATACTGAAACTGCCTGAAACTTGGGATTTCAGTTTCTTCTACATTCGGATACAGTGATCGATATTGAGATTGAAATTTCCTATAAGCATATCTTTGAGTGTGAGTTTTTTCTGTCAGCATAAATTTAATAATTGCCTTATGAAACATTTCTTCTATTTCATGAGTAATAATTGCACCTTCACCTGTAGAAAACTCTCTTTTTCGCCCTAATTTATTATCTTTAGCAACTCTTTTTTGCCCTTTAGCGCCAGAATTATAATATTTCGGTAGCAAAGCATTAGGTGTTTGCCCTTCCTGCCAATAGCGTCTAAGTAATCTATATATAGTCTGTTTACTCGTACCAAATTTTTGCTGAATATCTTTAATCAATATTGCTCTAATCTTAGGAACATAAAAATGTGTATGCTGTACCAAGTCAGCAATCAAAGCATAATTTTCATCTCGTTTAATTTGATAGACTGATCCTTTCTCTGGCTCAATAAACTCAATATCAAAATAAGGATCTGCAATCAATGACAATTCAAAATCTTCGATCTGAGCCACAAATTCATCACGATTTAAAACTTTAGGAAATACCGTATCATCGTGTAGTTGAATAACGACTAATTGATCAGGATAAATTTTAAGTATCCTATAACTAATATCTCCTGAACTATAAACATCATTAACCCGCAACATTGTAGATATCCTCCCATAAAGCTTCCGTACCTAAATGTATATCTTGCACATTGAGTTTCTTATATGATGTTCTCAGATCAAATTTAAAAAATCGCTGAGCAATCAAAGATCGTAACTCCCCCAAAGATGTTCCTAATTCTAAATCATATGCTGTGTCTATTTTTTTAGTAAAATCCATCAACGATAAATGTTGGTATTTCACTAATTGCGATGTGTAGAATTCAATCTTTTCTAATAATTTTAACTGCTCATCTTCTATTCGAGGATATAGCCACTGAATATTTTGAAAAACAACCTTTGATATATCTAATTCGGTAATAATCTTCCACGGAACATCTTTTTGCTGCCAATAACGACGTTCTATCTCTAATTTTTCTATCACACGAGTTTTATCTAGATCAGAATGATACTTAGCCTGAATAGCAAATCGTTGTTGAGGATAATCGGAGGTTAAAATATAAAAGTCACTACTCATAACCTGATCAACACCTTGCATAGATGGGTGCTTAATTTGAGCTTCATTGGCTATTATTTTTGTATCTTCTAAACGTAGAGGAAATTGCTCACGAATATCCGAGGTCCTTTCATTCCACTCAAATAGTAGAAATATGGCTAATTCTAAGTCAGATAATAAATGATGAGTTCGTTTAGATTTATATCCATATACTCGATGCGAACGGCCACTTGAAGGAATATCTCTCACCGTTATCCACGGTTTATACAATGAACCTTCACCTGAGCCTCTACCTTCTTTAATCCATTTCTCTTGTTGCTTTTCACTAGCCATAAAAAAACACCCATTATTCTCATTTCTAACAGAATAACAGGTGCCTTTAAACTGAACAACAAATTTAGTTCCAAACTTTATTGTTCAGTATGATACTTTATTGTCTAGTTCCAAACTTTATTGTCCAGTATGATACTTTATTGTTCGCTTACAAGGGTTTGTTACCGAGTAATAAAGATTCACCCTAAAACTAACACAACACATTGATTTTATAAAATTTTATTCGATGATAAAATAATAAAGTATCATCTTAAATCTTAAAAATATTGGTATTAAACTAGAAAATAAGTAATAAAGTTTCATCCTGAAAATTAGAATTAACAAAAAGCCCTGCAATATTTACAGGGCTATTCTATATATTAAATCAATACGCAGAAGTTGTTAACATTGGTCTAGACAGTGATTGATCTGTTGTCACCATGAAATCCTCATTAGAACTATTCGTTGAATCGAATGCAGCCATTGCACTAATTAATTGATGTAAACTTTGATCCACAGAAAAATCCGCATCATTCTGCATTGCCATCCTAGAAGAACTCATTCTATTGACGGGTATTGTTAAACCAAATGCTCCAAAAATTTGATCTGCAGATATACTGCCACCTGTTTCAAACTCAATAGATTCAATTAAATATTTTCCACCTAAAAAGAAATTCTTAATAGTCACTTGATTATCAGGACTTTGGTCTACACGTAAAATAAGATCATCGCCTGACTTTGTCAATCCTGATCCTACTTGATTAAAGGTAATATTATTACTAAAGCGCAATCTGTCATGCCCACCAGATTCTTCAATAACATCTCGACCCCCACTATAAATGTATAGGTCATTTCCTAATCCACCACGCATGTAGTCATTTCCTAGTGTATCACGCAATGTATCATTACCTTGTGTACCTTCAATCCATTCGATGCTTGTATTCTCAGGCATTGTTAAACCAAATGCTCCAAAAATTTGCTCAGCAGAAATGCTACCACCTGTTTCAAATTCAACAGATTCAATTAAATAATTACCACCCAAGAAGAAGTTTTTAATTGTAATCTGATTATTAGGATTCTGATCAACTTGTAAAATTAAATCATCACCAGATTGTATCAACCCAGAACCTACTTGGCTGAAAACAATACCATTAGAAAAACGTATACGATCATAACCACCTGCTTCCTCGATGATATCCTTACCTCCTGTATAAATATACAAATCATCACCAAGGCCTCCCATCATATAATCATCTCCGAGAGTGTCTCTTAAAATATCATTCTTATCGGTACCAACAATATTCTGCCCTTCACCACTTCCAGGGTTTGTTCCTGGATCTGTTCCTGGATCTGTTGGAAGCACTGTTAATTGTTTTGCTATTTGTGCAGCTGAAAGAGTATAACCGGTGCCTGGTTGAATATAATTTAATAACCAATCACCACCTAAAAAATGATTCAAAACACGTACTTGCTGTTGTAAATCTTTATCAACTAGAATGACTAGATCATCTTTATCACGGTGATAACTAATACGATTCGCTGCAATGCCATTCATAAATAATCCATCATTACCGCCACCAGTATTGTCAATAGTATCTACACCACCACCTTCTGTGTATAAATATTTATCATCACCTGTTCCACCGATTAGTAAGTCATCACCATCTTCACCATACAATGTATCGTTTCCAGCACCGCCTAGCAAAATATCATTACCAGACCCTTGGCCACTACCGTTACCACCAGACAAGTAATCATCACCATTTCCACCTTCTAGTCGATCATCACCACCCATACCAAATAATTTATCGTCACCATCAAAACCTTGAATCCAATCAGCACCTGAACCTCCTGCTAATTGTTCACCTTGTGATGTTCCTTCAATGACTCTATCAAATTTACCACCACTTTCAGCAGCTTTAATCATCTCAGAAATTTTAATAGCAGGGATTAAGTATCCTCCTTGAGCTTGTACGAAACTTAGCTCTTTCTCACCGCCAAGAAAATGATCTTTGACTGTAACAGATTGCAGGGAATCATTATCTACTAAGATAACCAAGTTCATGCCATCTCTATGGAAACTCAATCTCTCTTCACGAATATCATTAAAGAAAAGAACATCTTTACCACCACCTTGATGATCTATAATATCCTGACCATCTCCAGCATAATAAACATAATGATCATCGCCTTCGCCACCATCTAGAACATCATTTCCTTTTCCACCACGAAGCGTGTCATTTCCTTTACCTCCGAAAAGCTGATCATCACCTTCACCACCATCTAGATAATCATTGCCTTCATTTCCATATAGCACATCGTTTCCCTCTCCTGAGAAAATCTGGTCATCACCTGCGTGACCGTAAATATGCTCGCTTCTATCTCGGTATCCAATTGTCTGTTTTTTATTTGGATCTGCATAGTAATGAATACTATTCTCTATCATTTCAGAAGTTACAAAGGTTCCATCAAAAAATTCAATTTTGTTAATTTTATGGTGATCATTACCATCTTTATATTCTACAAAGTAATCTTTAACTGTAATGCTATCGTTTTGATTACTATGCTGTATTACTAAATCCTCGCCAAAACGCTTAAATTCAATATTCTCTTTAGAAATATTTTCTCCAAAACGAATAATGTCAAACGATTCCAATACATTGCTATACGCCTCTCCTTTTGCACGTTCAATAATGGTGTCATTTCCATCCCCTAATTCAAATAAATAAATATCATCAGAAAATGCGCCATATAATGTATCGTTACCTTTTCCACCTTTAAGATAAGTCACTCGATCTGATTCAAATTCAGTATTTTCTCTATCAAATTCAAGATCAGCTAATAGCATTTCCTTCTCTTCTAATCCATTAAAGAAATGGCGATACTTATCTTCAGCACGCAAAATATCATTACCAAGCCCACCATCTAAAAAGCCCTGGCCCTGGAGCAAGTCATTACCTTTACCACCCTCAAGAAGACCATCACCGATTAAAGTATCATCTCCAGCCCCTCCTACTAGATGACCAGTACCTTCTAAATGATCATCTCCGTCACCACCATCAAGATAACCACTACCTGAAATGGTATCGTTACCATCTTCACCGAATAATTGACTATTTGGACCTATACCATGAATTGTGTCATTACCACCACCTGCACGAATAATATCATCGCTAGTTAAACCATGAATAATGTCATCCTGTGATGTTCCTTGAACACTATAATGAATGATGTCATTTTGATCCCAAGATGTACCGTCTGCAAATTCAATTCTATTAATTGGTAGTCTACGATTCAAATTATCAAATTGCGCATCAATCTCTATACGATTATTAGGGTCTAATGCTTCATAAATTATTAAATGGCCATTTCCATCATGCCAAAAAACCAATTGATCGGCATTTAAGTGGGTAAATACAATAGTATCAATTTCATCTTCAGAATTTTCCCGATACCAACCTGTAATCTGATCACTTCCCCAATTTGATCCAAAGATATATCTATCACTGCCTCGACCACCATTTAAAGTATCATTTCCAGCACCACCCTCTAGAACATCGTCACCATCTTCACCATAAAGAGAGTCATCACCACCACCTCCCTTTAACAGGTCATTACCATCATTACCATAAAGAACATCGTGACCATCACCACCTTCTAAAAGATCATCTCCATCCTGTCCATATAGAGTGTCATCTCCATCACCACCTAATAAATGGTCATCCTTATCTGCGCCATATAAGGTATCGTTTCCAACGTTACCATGAATGGTATTCGAAATACTGTTATACCCCAAAAGCTTATTATCCGACGATGTGCCGTTCAGTGAAAAGTTACGGAGCCAATCAATACCAGATATTGTTTTATCTGCAAAGACAAATTCAGAAAATGGCGCATTTCCATTGATGCGGTCAAAATTATTAATCAATACTCTGTCATTATCACCATATTCAATGACTAAAGTATTGGAAGAATATTCAGGCTTCTGAGTGAATATAACTTCATCTGAGTTAATACCTTTAAATATTATTTTATGGCTAGCACCTAAAAATGAATCATTTTCCAAGTTAATATGATCAACACCATCACCTTTATTGAATATAAACGTATCCGTTAGGCTGTGGCTAAAGAACTCATCATTGCCAGCACCACCTGTAAAAGTTGTATGACCACCGTAACTACCATGAAGGGTCTCATCACCTTTTCCACCTTTTATATCAGCATTGCCTGTTAAATATAGGTGAACTGTAGCCTTTTCTGTAGACTTAGTATCTAAGTGTAATTCTGCATTTCCAGACCAATAAAAATTGGAATCATTATAATTACTCAAGCTCTTAAGTGATAAAACCTCAAAAGTATTTAACTTAATGCTTTTATTCCCAACTTTCAAATCGGTAACTGTTGGTATCACAGTTCTATCACGCCAAGTACGCGCATAATAATCCTTAACTGTTATTTGATCCTCATTACCATAGTGTAATATTAGGTCATAGTTATTTCGTTGAAAATGAATATTCTCTAGTGAATCATCAGTTATATGAATCTGATCTTTATCTTCAGTTGATCGATTATTACTAATAATAATATCTTTACCATCGCCAACACTAAACTGATAAGTATCATTGCCAGCCCCACCATTTAATGTATCATTTCCTCGCCCACCTACAAGTAAATCATTCCCATTGTTACCCACTAAAGTATCATTTTTACTAGCACCAGTAATATATTGATTCTTACTCGTTGATATTTGAATTGTACTACCTTGAGATGAAGACACATCATCTGTTGTAACAATTAATTCACCATCCCAATAGAAGTTATAACCAATATTAGATTTACTTGTGACAAGTAACGGTAACTGTAATAAATCTTCTACCCCTAATATTTTGTCAGTGAATTTAAATTGGTGAATTTTATTGCTTAACCAATCTGCTTTATTTGCACTCTTAGCATAGAAAAAGTTATTAATACGAATAGAATCATTTTTACCATATTCAATGATTAAATCATATTGTTCTGCATGCAGTCGAGCCTCAGCACTGCTTACATCTAAAAACTCAATAACATCTACATCGGTTGTACTGTTATAGCTATCTGAAATAACATCCTTACCATCCCCTTTACGGAACTTATAGGTATCGCTACCAGCACCACCCACTAAACGGTCATTACCTTTACCACCAATAAGCACATCATTACCAGCACCTGTTGTGATCTGATCATCGTAAATGCTACCTGTTATATGATGAACATCTTTGGCTTCACCTGATAATTCAATCGTGTGTCCTTTAGCAACATCAGGATTAGACAATACAGTGATATCACCTCTCCAGTGAATCCCTGTTAAATCACTGCCTTGGCTTTCCCATTGAATTAATTTTGACTGTGCCAATTCTTCTAAGGTCAGGACAACATTATCTTTAAATTCAAAGTATTTAACCTTATTGGTTAACCAAGCAGCTTCGCCTGAAGCATAATATCCATTTTGGAAAAAATCTTCGATTCTAACTGAATCATTTTCACTATACTGAATTAATAAATCCTTCCCTTGAGCATGGTAAGTAACCTGCTTATTATCAATATCTAAGAATCGAATCGTATCATGATCATCAGCCGAGGCATTATTTGTTCGGATAGTGTCATTACCATCACCCAAGCTGAATTGATAGGTATCGCTACCTGCACCACCCACTAAACGGTCATTACCTTTGCCGCCAATGAGAGTGTCATTGCCTGTGCCTGTTGTAATTCTATCGTCATAGTCACTACCTGCTACATGATGCACATCTTTGGCTTCACCTGATAATTCAATCGTGTGTCCTTTAGCAACATCAGGATTAGACAATACAGTGATATCACCTCTCCAGTGAATCCCTGTTAAATCACTGCCTTGGCTTTCCCATTGAATTAATTTTGACTGTGCCAATTCTTCTAAAGTCAGGACAACATTATCTTTAAATTTAAAGTATTTAACCTTATTGGTTAGCCAAGCAGAATTACTAGAACCTTTTCCATTCTTAAAGAAATCTTTTATGATGACAGAATCACTTTCTGTATATTGAATCAGAAGGTCTGAGCCTTGGTTATAGTAATGTACATCTTTACTATTGATTTCATTAAAGACGATTGTATCGTGGTCATTTATTTCATGATTCAGAGTTTTAATTGTTGTTGTTTCATCACCAACATTAACAATATATACATCACTCCCAGCCCCCCCACTTAACAAATCATTCCCCTTACCTCCAATTAATGTATCATTTCCTCCATCCCCATATAATTCATCATCACCATCTCCACCATGAATATAGTCATCGCCATCTCCACCAAAAACTACATCATTACCACCTAATGCCTCAATTCTATTATCTTCAGCATCTAAATATAAAACATCATCCCCATTTGTTGCTACTGGTACTAATTTTTGAAGGACATCCTCTACAGTCCAAACAACCCGATTAGGATCAGAAAATACTATTTTTTCTATTACTCCTTCTGCTAGAGTGCCATCAAAATCAAAATAATTTTGAATCTCAATGACATCATTAGTCAAATTACCCAGATCATCAATCCGCGTTAAAAAGACACTAGTTAATCCTCGGGAAATATTTATATGTTCTGGCTGAATACCACGAAAAATAATTTCATCATTTTGACCACTGCTATCATAGATTTTATCACTACCAAATCCGGTTTCAAAAATATAAGAATCTGATCCTGCACCACCTTGTAATGTGTCATTTCCTGCACCACCATGAATAGTATCTCGTTCATTTGTTCCGCGCAGTGAATTATTCCCACTATCACCTTCAATATTTTTATCATCAATAATCAGGAACAATCCTAAATTATTCGCTCTCAAATAAGAAAGATTATCTTCCCATGATGCCTTATATACACTACTATATATACCTAAGTCATGTGCGATTTTACCTAGTTGCTTAATAGTACCCATATCACCAGATTGATGTAACTCGTATAATTGAGCATTCAGCTTATCCCATTGATAAATACTTATCTTTTCTTTTTTATTATAAGATTTTTTAAAATATGGGCTGGTAGAGGCTAATAAGTTTGCATTAACATAATCTGCAAATTTTTTAAATTCAGCAACTAATAATGGTGAGGCTCTACCATGTGGATTTGGATCCAACTCCCCCCAACACCACGTTCCCATATATCCTTTTCCAACTAAATTTTCTAAAGATACCAATTGCCTTGCATCCATTACATGCCCATAAACCTTGGCAGGATCACGGCTATTTGGATCAATTAACGAAGAACCAGTCCATTGATATATTAGATTATAAAGATTTTCCTCAGTTTGATTATTAGCAGAAGATATATAATTCTGAATCATATCACGAAGGGTATGGTCTAATGCCATTGCTTGTCTCAGGTTTAATACATTACCAAATGCATATATATTTGGTAAATCAAATATCTCTTCAGGTATTTCAATTTCCTGAGTAGATTTTGTTTTAGCAGGGTCAACTTGAAACCAGACATCTGTAACATCTGTGGCTCTACCGTCCATCCAAGTTACTGTTGATGTCTGTTTATGGATATTACCTGATTCATCTGTCTGATTAATATTTCGATATGCTAAATTAATTTCTTTAAGGCCTATCTGATCTAAGGTTTTTAATTCCCCTATATCTACAATGCCATCTTGATTAAAATCCTGCCAAACTTTTAACTCTTTCCAAATACTATCTTGATTATCTAATTTATCATTTTTATTAACATCAAATTCTTTCAATCCTTCAAAACCATTTTTTGCTTTTGAACCATCTTGCAAAATAGTATGATTTCCAAATAGCTCAGAGCCATTATCAATCTTACCATTGCTGTTACGATCTAGCACAAGCAAACCATCATTATCATCAACCCAACCAGATTGTTCTGCAAATGTATTGCTATCTAAATCAAAATAAAATGTATTGTTTTTAGAAGTAGTTTTAACTCCATCACCATTTAAATCTATGATTATAGGAGATTGGACCTGCTCTGCATCTCCAATATTAGGAGTACTATCATTAGGATCTTCATCATCTTCTGTAGTTAATCTTACATGTACTGTATCATCAATCTTATTATCTTTTTCATCTACATAACTAGCAGTGATTGTCAAATCTAAGTCTTCATCACCTAATACTTCACTGCTATTTAAAATAGTAATTGCTATGCTACCTAATGCTTGTTGATCAAACGTATCATTATCTACATAAAATTGAATTTTATTATCATTAACTACTAACTCTTTTCCTTGTACATTAAGAGCTGTTCCATTTTCCAATCCATTGAATTTTAATGTAACCAACTCTCCTTTTTTAGGATTTAGGCGAAAATGAACATAGAACATTAATTCACCTGAACCTCTCCATGTTAACTTTGAAGGAGGGATTTCGCCATCAATCATATCATTATGTTCAGAATCATTAATAATCAGCTTATTGGTAACTAAGTTAATGCCTAAATCACCATCTTTAAAATCATTAATAATTACGACAGAATCATCTTTAGCAGCTTCTTTTGATCTTTGCGCATCTTGAAAACTAGTAATTGTTAATGTATATGAGCCATTACTATTAGCATTTGTAGTATTTTCAACTGCATATAAATTCCATTTATCCTGATAAACCCAATTATTCTCAACAATATTGCCATCTACAATGAGCGGCTTCCAATGTTTGGGATTAGATGTATCAATTTTCTCACCATTGTAATAAATTACACCCTTACCATCTTTATCTGTGAGATTGTAAATTGCACCACCTTTAGCATTAAACTTGTAGATATCATGGCCACCCTCGTCCACAATAGTGATTTCTGTTTCATCTGCCCACTGATTACCTGTATTAACGGTATTAAACGAACTACCTTCAAAAAGATAATAATCATTCCTAGAGCCGTAATCTGTAATGCTTAAAGAACCATTGAAGCTTGTAAAAGAATAAACATCTTCTACCTCAGAACTTTTATTATTTTGCGCAGGTGCAGCTGAGTTGGCATCTTTTTCTTTACCATCAATAATTGTAATTTCAACTTCTTTGAATGATGCATTAGAATACTTAAAATCATATGTATCACTGCCTTGTAAATCAGTTGCAGTATATTTTCCTGAAAAGTCCGTTACAATGTATTTATCATCTCCATGCACATCGAAACTAACGTGTCCTATACCATTTGACCCATCTAACAGTTTGCTTGTGCCTTTTAAATGGTATTGATCATTCCCATAGCCCGCTTCAACATGATCATTACCATCAAAGCCAAAGTGGATAATATCATTGCCATAACCACCATAAATCTCACTGCTTATGGTATTACCTACTCCTCCTTTGAGAGCTTGAAGTATTTTTCCTTGGTCACCATAAATGCTTTCTAAGTCAAAAATATATTGTTTTTCATCTCCATAGGCTGATGGAAAAACTCCTGTTTGTGATTGAGCAACTAGCTTTGCATTCTCATATGGTGAAAATTCAATTCCATTTTTAACATCGAAAAAATAACCATTTGCTGTATTTCTAACAGTGGTATTTAATATTAAGTTATCTGACTGATCTTCAAGATGATATTTTGCTAATAAATCCAAATACGATAATCTAGCCGAAAAAAAATTCTGGTTAAAAATATTATTATCTGAAAGTTTTAAATCCTTATGAATTCCTTTGTCATCATAATTAATACCTGTAATTATAAAAAAGTTTCCTTTTAATAAGGCATATCGATAACTTAGTAATTCTTTTTGTTTATCAGATAATTCAATTATTCCATCTTGTACTATCAACGTGTCAATTGTATATTCACCACCTTGCACAGCAATTTTGTTAAATAAACTTTCTAGTTTATGTTTATAGTAATAAGCTTGCTCCCTTTTCGGTGGGTCATTAACTTTCTTTTCACCAAAAATTTCTAATAAAGCATTCAACATATTGAAAGGTTCGTTTGAAATAGTACTAATACCAAACAAAAACGATGCATAATCTAGGCCTGTAGCGTTTAAAGATCCTAAATATTGACTTAATTTTTTAGCAGCATCAAATTCTGCCACAGTAATTTCTTTTCCACTCGAATTACCCTCCTCTTTATTCAGTAAAGATAATTTAACCACAAAAGCTGCAAATGGCTCTGTGATAGACCAATTGTCTCCAACATATTTTTGGCTATTTGTATCACTTACAATATCAGTAAGATCTTTTTCTATCCTCAGATTATGATCTAAATAAAATTGTTGTAATTTAACTTCAGTCTCTTTTAGTTGAGCTTCATATTCATCAAGTCTATGCGTGGCTAACATACCGAGTAAAGTTACTGCAACGTTAATTGTTTTTATTATGGGTGTTGATGACAATCCAGGCATGCTAGTGATAATTTCAGCAGACTTTGTTAATACTTGTATAAGTTTACCTTGTGCCCTATAAGATAATTTATAGTTATTAGTATTCTCTGCATCTTTAATTAAAAATACATTTAATTGTGCTACATCATCTAATAATTTCTTAAAATCAAATGCTCCTTTGAGAATAGTTAGAGAATCCGCAATATGCGGCTGCATTTTATACTTTTTGATTATGTCTAACTCTGATAATTCAGCTATATCTTTATACAACCCCATAAGGTCTATAGATAAAGAAAGAATGGCAAACATTCTATCATCCTCTGAAATGCCATTTAATTTTGCCCAGTCATTTAAAGCACCTTTTGAGCCCAAGGCTAACTGCATTAATTCTTGATATGAATTCATCTTATATTACCTTTTTTAATTTATAAATTATATTTGATCAAAATCTTTAAGCGGAGGGACTTTCTGGCACTTCACATCAGGTCTATAATTAACAGCTTCACGACTATGTTGCTCCCTATTGTTTTGCAAAAAAGCTTTACGAATTAGCACGCCATTTTCATCCCATTGTTGACACCAACCATTGGCATATCCAAAATCATCGAAGAGAATTTCGGCATATTTTCGACCAGATTCATACCAATAAGTTGCAATCCCCTGTATTAATCGATCTTTATAATTGGCTTCAAAATATTTTTTACCCGATTTGTACCAATAAGTTGTCTTCTGTTGCTTAGCCTGATACCTATCTTCAAAATACTTGTACTGGGGCTCTCCTGATGGATAATATCCAATAACAACAGTTAAATCTAAATCTGGATCAAAAAATGTTTCATATTTAAGAGTCCCATCTTCACGCCAAGATTTTCTGTACTCTTTTTCAAGTAACCGACTGTTTTTATATGACTCTTCACGCTTATTACCATTGATATACCACTGAGTATTGTGCTCTCCAAACGATCGATTTTCATCAGTGCGATCATATTGAGAAATTGAACTAATTGTATGTTGTGAATTGTCAAAATAATTTTTTCTCTCACCCACTAAAAAGCCATTTCTGTAGGAAGCTTCACTTGAAATTAAACCATTTTTATACCAGAGAATATATTTTCCTTCTTTTCTCCCTTCAAGAAGTACATACTCCTCTTTTTTCTCACCAGTATCATAATGCGTTACAATCTTTTCAACTTTACCTTCGCCTTTAGCAATGCGTTCTAACCGAGCCTCTTCTTCTAATTTACGATTAATGGCATCTTGTCTATTTTCTTCTATCATTTTTCGAATACTTTGATTACGCTCTTGCAATAAACGAGCATATTCACGTTTTTGATAATCTTGATACTGCGAATATCCAAAATATCCACCACCTAACACAGTGATAATTGCTAATCCTATTAAACTTTTCTTCAACATATATTCTTCCTTTCAGTTTTAATTTTATTTCTATAATTCACGCATACTCTCACCCACCTTCGTTTGAAGTGGGCTCAAGAAATAATCTATTACTCGGCGTTCTCTGATCTTAATCTCAGCCGTCACATTCATGCCTGCTGTGAGCGGTATTTTCTTTTCATTAATCATTAAAAAGTCTTTATCCAGTTTAATAATCGCTTGGTACACCAATCCATAATCTTGATGCTCGATTGCATCAAAGCTGATGCTTTTCACTCTACCTGTAATATAGCCATATCGAGTATATGGGAAGCTTTCCACTTTGATCACAACCTCTTGGTTATGTTCAATAAAGCCAATATCTTTATTGGGCACTAATGCTTCCACTTCCATAAAGTCACCTTCAGGCACAATCACCATCAACTCTTCACCATGGGAAACCACACCACCTTCTGTATGAATATTCAGCTGTTGCACTGTGCCATTGGCTGGCGCTTTAATGTGAGCTTGATCCATGCGGTGCTTTGCTCGTTGGCTATCTGCTAGATATTGAGGAACCAGCTCTTGAGCTTCTCGCAAGCCGTTTAATATCTCTTGTTTGAGTTGGTATTCAGTGTATTGACGCTCTTTCTCTAACTGAATTTTCCCTTCATTGATCTCAATGAGCCGGCTCTCTTGCGAAACCAATTCATGTTTAGCATTGATATGATCTTGTCTCTTTTGGTTATATTGATGTTTAGAGACACCTTTACTCTTATTATTGCTGAGCTTTTCATAGTCCTGTAGCTCTTCTTCGATGAGTTCAATGTTTTGTGTGAGCTTTTCCACTTGGGCATTGGTGGTACGATACTCTGCATCTTTCTGACGAATGGCTGAACCATAACGATCATCTTGAGATTGCCACAGCTGATACTGGTTTTGTACCAATTGCTCAGCCTGTTTGAGTTCATCGATTGTGATGCGTTCTGTGGCTTCTTCTGTGATGAGTGGCATTTCTTGATTTTGCAGTGCTTTAATCAAAGCTTCAGAGCGGTATTTTAAAAGCGTTGCCGCTTCTAATGATTGCTCTGCTTTTTCATAATCTTGATCCGCACCTAAGAAATCTAACGTGACTAAAGGGTCATCTTTTTTAACCTCATCACCATTCTTCACATAGATTTTAACAATCCCACCATCTTCTAGGCTTTTGATGGCTTTACTGCGCCCGCTTAATACGGTTTTACCTTGCGCAGTTGCCACAACCTCCATATGACCTAAGATGGCCCATAGAAGAGTGATGACAAAAAAGAGCATGATCAATCGTGCAGCCCATTTAGGTGCATTGGATAAAGGGGTTTCCACCAACTCTAATTGAGCAGGTAGAAATGCACGTTCATCCTCATCACGTTTTGGTGGATCTAATTGTTCTCTGATATTCCAAACGGCTTTCCAAATCTCTTTGTAACGTTTGAACATGGCACCTAAGCCTTCTTTCCATAATCCCATGGTTTAATCTCCTTAGCCATTCTGTAACTGGTGGAGATAGGCGTAGTAACCGTTCTCTTTTTTCAATAAGTCATCGTGTTTACCTTCTTCCACAATGACACCTTTATCCATCGCAATGATTCTAGTTGCCATCCGCACTGTGGATAGGCGATGGGCAATGATCAATACTGTACGACCACGGCAGATATCTTTCATATTCTTCATGATGGCATGTTCAGATTCATAATCTAAAGCACTCGTTGCTTCATCAAAGATTAATATTCTAGGATTGCCAATCAATGCACGAGCAATGGCGATGCGTTGTCTTTGACCACCTGACAGTGTGGAACCATGTTCGCCTACCATGGTGTCATAGCCTTCTGGGAGTTCCATGATAAAGTCATGAGCACCTGCCAATTTAGCAGCAGCCATCACACGTTCTAATGTCATACCAGGATCAGAGAGTGCAATATTATCTTTGACGGATCGATTGAATAATAAGTTCTCTTGCAGCACTACACCAATCTGACGGCGCAGCCATGCAGGATCAGCCAAAGATAGATCATTGCCATCAATGAGCACTCGCCCTCGCTCAGGGACATAAAGCCGTTGGACTAATTTGGTTAATGTACTTTTACCTGAACCTGATCGACCTACGATGCCGATGATCTCACCTGCTTGAATGGTAAGGTTAGTATTTTTTAAAATTTCAGGGCCATCGGGACGATAGCGGAACACGATATTTTCAAAAGTGATGTCACCTTTAATGGGTGGCAATGCCAACTGGCTTTTAGGATTTTCTGTCGGAGTATTTAAAATATCCCCTAAGCGAGCAACCGAGATACCTACTTGCTGAAAGTCCTGCCATAGCTGAGCTAATCTTACAATCGGTGCTGCCACTTGCCCTGCGAGCATATTAAAGGCAATCAATTGACCCACTGTCATTTCACCTTTAATAACAAGTTGAGCCCCTAACCATAGTGTCATCACAGAGACAATCTTTTGAATCAGTTGCACACCTTGTTGACCAATGGTGGCTAAACGCGTAACACGAAAGCTTGAGTGAACATAAGCAGCTAACTGTTTATCCCACTGTGTGGTTGCTTGTGGTTCAACTGCCATCGCTTTAATGGTGCCGACACCACTGACTGATTCCACCAAAAATGATTGGTTATGAGCACTCTTTTGGAATTTATCATGTAAACGCGCACGAAGAACTGGGCTGATGAAAGCAGACCAAATTGCATAACAAGGTAATGAAGCCAAAACCACCATCGTTAACCAAACGCTGTAATAAAGCATCACAGCAATGAATATGAATGAGAACAATAAGTCCAATAAAGAAGTTAAGGCCTGCCCTGTTAAGAAGTTACGGATCTGTTCTAACTCACGAATACGGGCAACAGTTTCACCCACACGGCGTGATTCAAAATAAGAGATGGGCAAAGCCAACATATGTCTGAATAGTCGAGCACCCAATTCAACATCAATACGGCTTGTGGTATGGGCAAAGATATAGGTTCTTAAACCATTCAACACCACATCAAACAATGTAATGACAACTAAGCCAATGACAATGACATCTAAAGTAGTTAAACCACGATGTACTAATACTTTATCCATCACCACTTGGAAAAAGAGTGGCGTCACTAAAGCAAATAACTGTACAAATACAGAAATTAATAGAACTTCACCTAAAATTTTACGGTATTTAATGACAGCAGGAATAAACCATGTGAAATCAAACTTACGGAGTTCGCCTAAAATAGAGGCACGAGAAGCCACAACAATGATGCGACCTTCATAACAAACATCAAACTCCTCACGGGATAACATCTGAGGCTTGCCTGTTCTTAAATCATGAATCAATACTTGTTCATCATCTACCCGGGCAATGATGAAGTGTTCACCATCTTCTCGCCATGCTAACGCTGGGAGCGCTGCTAAGTGTAAGCGACTGTTGAGTTGTTTAATGCATTTTGCTTTAAGTTCGAGGTGTTTAGCCGCTAACAACCATTGCGATTGTGTGAGCCCTTTACCTTCAACATCATACTGATGGCTAATATCTTCTGCATTAACAGCAATGCCATGAAAACCTGCCAATAAAACCAATCCTCGTAATGCCAAATCAATGGGTTGATCTGACAGTGAATCCTCTACTTCTGATACTGACATATTTATTATACTTCCGATTTATATTGAAAAATTTAATAGAATAATGGTCTTTTACTAGTTAAATATTTTTTATAATTATAACTAAATCAATCAATCAATCAATCAATCAATCAATCAACACAAATAATAAGTTTTATTTTTAACAATCAATAATATAATATCTTAAGTAATCACAGAATGTATAAGCCCTATAGTCATACTGCTAAACAATACTCAAAACTTGACATAATCTTCTTTGCCAATTAATAAAATCTTCGCTAGCCTCGGTTAACTCCAAGATGCCTTGAGGATGATTTAAAGTATGAACGGTGCCGAATTTTTCTAAACAACTAACTTTCGGCCATCCTAGCGACTTCTGGACTATAGCTTTCAATATCTCATCAATATTCTCATTCCAAACATTGATATCATCAATCTTTAATATCAAAGTTGATACTGACTTATAGTTATCCCTCGTATCTATTTCTAAGATGATAAATTGAGCAGCACCTGTCTCAACTCTAACCTCAAGCACAGATCGATTATTACCGTCTATCGTTCTATGTAGCCGAGAACGCCCAACAGCAGATAAAAAATATAATTTTTCAGTGCAGTGAATATTAGGTCGTTCTGCAAGTCTTTTAATGAGTAGTTTAAATGCTTCAAATCTTTTCATATAAAGTTCTAAAATATCACTATCATCGTCTAGACCAGAAAAGTCTGCTTGACATGCAGTGCCTTCAATCGTAGCTTCATCTGTACTGACATCTAACTCTACAAATTCACTATGTTCTTCATTTTCTGTTCCTTGTGCACTTGACACTCTTTTTTTGATAACCTTTCGAGTTTCGACAGGACTAGCAAAACTAAAGGAGGTTGTTGGAATATCTATCGTTTTTGACTTAGTATCGATATCTGCTTCTTGTTGATCATCAATCGTAGTACTATCCAATGAACCAGTTGGCCTAGATCCACCACTCGCCCTCCCGCCCGTACCAATTTTGAATTTCTCACTAAAAAAGTGTACTTTTTTAGGCAGGTGAGATGGAATATTGCTGATACTTATAATTTCATAAACATGGTAGTTACCAGTCTTCTTATCCATCCAGCCTCTAACCTCTAATGAAATATTTTCTAATTTCGGAGGATCAAATTGAAAATACCATACCTTTTTATCTTTATTGTCTTTAGCATCTTGTATAAAATACCTAGCGATGCTTTCATACGAACAACGAGCATTATCATCTAGTAATATCCATGCTAATAAACGCCTTTGACCTTCATTCTCAAAAATTTTTAAAGGCAAAGTTCCTATGGGCAATACATTTACTAACACTAAGTCATCTTGTCTATCTTGAACCCAAAATTCTCTATTCAATAGCCCATGATCTATACAGTTTCGCGCAAGATAAGTATTATGGAAAAATAAAACTCGTGCAAACTCTATGTGAGGTATGTGAACGGTTATAGCTGGTTCGTCTGATGTAATATAGTCAAATACAAAGGTATTGCCTATACACTCTGAATCAACATCTATACGCCAATTAGAAGTAGAAATATTTTTCAAAATAAATGGATATCCTCCTTTACGAGATTGCCCATCTGATGGATTTATAATCCTTCTCTTTGCAATAGCTGGTAAATTTGACAACCGAGTATGCAATATCTGATCTTTTCCATCACTTCTTATACATAGCTCAATATTCCACGATTTTAAATCACGAAACTTAAAAATATTAGCAATATACCGTATTTGGGAGTCTTCTGGGCAGCCTTTTACTTTCATATACTCACCTTTTTAATTTGTTGATTCACAATATTATGTACCTCAGCTAAAAATTGATTGGCTTCAGGACTAATTCTCTCATCACTTAATCTAGCTAGTCGTAACACTTCCCAACGCTGTAGATATTCTTTGTTTAAAAAGCTATCAATTAAAACTCGACTTAACCGCCTTATTTGATAATCACTAATATCTTCACTACATTGACCTAAAAATTTGGATACTTTGGGTAGCTTATCCAAATTTTTCTCAATCAGAGAAACAGCACCAATTTGTTGCATCCACCATTTTTTGGATTTACGAGGCAATATTAAATCCATATAAATTTGCTTATCTAGGCTAATCAAAGATTTTACTAACTCAACATCTCGCTTTTCCCAGTCAACTATGAGTCCTTTAGGTATATAATACTGATGATATCTTTTATTAGTCTTCATAAGCCATTGCTGATCATTTCGATACAACCAGGCATACAGTGCTTGATGGGCTTTCCTAGCTTCTTTAACAGAAGACTTATTATTCTCTATCAACTTTAACCAAAGATTACGATTTTCTTCAATCATTGCCATATCAACTTTATGTATATTTTTAGTTTGGTCTTTATATAGAAGCTGTTTAAATGGCTGATTTTTTACTTCAGCGATAATTTCTGAAAAAGTCCATGCCTGACCTTCTAACATAGATTCAATAGCAATAATATGTTCCATATAACTAAATGACTTACGATGCTTTCGAAAAATACCTCGAAGCCAGCCTGTTTCACAATCAAGCTTATTTAAGTTATTTTGCTCTAAAAATTCTAACGACCACCTTTTCTTTACTTTCTCTATAATACGCTGATGATCTATATGTTGAGAACCCTTAATACAATCATAGGAGCGAGCTAAACCTTGATAAAAGGCTGTCCATTGCATTAAATCAGGAGAAACTTGAACACCTAAAGATAATAGTTCAGCTATCTTAGATGTAATAAACAGATCATATTCACTAGCACTCTCTTGCTTATATATTAGACAATTTCTAGTATTAGGTGCAATAAAATCATGCCGAGAAGCTGGTCTATACTCGATTAACGAATCTACTAATTTATTGCCATGTTTGATACAGCAATTAGCTCCTGAAATCTGCCAAATACGCGCCCAATACCATTCACCATGTATTTTAAACTGCTCATCAAAACATTGGGGACAGTAACGAATATACTTTAAGGAAGGAAGCCTAGATGCATTGCGACCAATAGATAAATGTATTGCACCTTGCGAATATCCAGACATCCATTTTAAACACTCCTGCCTTCTATTTTCAGGAATAAATGGAGCGTACAAAAGAAAAAGAGTATGCTGATGTACTAAATGATGTAGGTTAAAAATATTTTGAGGATAATGACTAAGAATCTTAGATAAATGACAAGGCAAATCAACGGTTGCAACCACACCTCTATCTTCAAAAACATCATCTAACAGCTGCTTTGGACTAATCAGCCCTGTCCTAATTTTATACCTTGCAACTGTACTATAGATTAATTCTTCAGGATACGGCATAGGAAGATTGATCATATTTACCCTACTTTAGGTAGCCAATCGTCAATCTCAAAAATTAACGACGTATTATCTCTTAAATACTCATAAAATGGCTCACCTTCTTCTCTTTGAGTAAACTGAAAACGTAAGTCATCAGAATCTAATGTATGCCACTCTTTCTGCTTAATAGGTTTTGAGATTTTTGTCCCCCCTTTTGCCTTCACATTGCTTTTTAATGAAGTAATTTCTATCTTATCTTCTTTCAGCCAGTCTAAAATGATGGGTATTAAATCAGCAATACCTGCTTCAGGCAACTCAAAAACAGCCCTGTTAACTGTGGGAATTAAAAGACGAGAGTCCAATCCCATTTCTACTAACATACGATGTAATCTAATACTTAATTCATGGCCTTGATATTCTGATATCTCATCAAACTCCGCACTTTCTTGGCCTAACTTACTTTGAAGTTGTAATAACTTTTTATCTATATCTGGCACTACCAAATCTGAAAATTGAGCGATTCTATCAGCTCTTCCAGACTTTAAGGCCTCAATCATAGAATGAATAGGCTTCAAATCCTCATCATAAGTTGTTTGCAATAATTTAACAGTAATGCGTTCTATCCCCGAATCAATAGCTCTTAACTGAGCAAGAACAAAAAGCTTAACAACAACATCTAAAATACCTTGAGATAACTCATACCAACGCTCTCTGATCTCATCAGATAATGTAATATCTACTTTTTTTAACCATTGGTATTTCCATAGATTATCTGTAAAACTATTCCATTCGGATTTATATAGTCTACCATCTGGCAAAGTCATATTAGGTTCTTGAGCCATCTGCTCCCAGAAAATAGAGCCAAAACCTACACCACGACGAGCTGATCTTAAATCTCCCTCAAAAATAAATCTAGCTTTGGGGGTCCCCACCATAATCACTGGAAGACCTACAGTATTTACTAGTGTCACAAAAAAATTTAACATTTTTTCAGCACCACCAGATTTATTAACACTAAGATGCTGAATTTCATCTATGACTAAAAGTCCTATGGCATGATGATTAGAGATTTGGCGCATTAAATTGAGTAGGGTTTCTACACTGTGACGCTTTAAGGCATATTTCTGTTCATAATTAGAATCTAAGGCTTGATCAATAGCTCTAAAAAAGTGAAGGCAAAGGCTTTTAAGAGAGCCATCATGAGGACAATCTATTCTTAGGTAAACTATTTGGGTGAAATTAAACTCAGGATGATAAATGACCTGAGGATAAGTTGATAGAATTTTGTTAAGCGTAGTTGTCTTGCCACTACCAGAGCAACCTATAAATGCTAAACTAAGAGCCGTAGAATTTACTTGAGGAAAACAAACAACATCATCTTTGCCTGACATCAAACGTTCATAACCATTCTGAAGTCGAGTATTCAGTGATCCATCTTTAAGATTACGCCCCACATAGCCTTGGCGAATCATTATTGATAATTTTTTCTCAAGATCAATATGTCGGTCAATAGGTTGGAAAAATTTTCCCATCATCTGAGAAATCAAATGGGCTCGTGCAGATGAGGACGCTTGGCAATCAGATTGATTAAAGTCAATATGACCCTTGAGGATTTTAGCCACCTGTACTGGCTCTAAAATATGAGGTAATGCCTCGATAAATGGATTCCCCTTGTAATCACCAAAACTTTCTTTATAAACTGCATTAATCATCATTATCTTGACCTTCTCTAATCAATCATCTTCAGACAAAATATCATGATAAATAGGAAATTTAAGTGCTAAATCTTCATCACTCAAGTCTACTTTATTATCACTATCTACCTTCCTTGTAGATAACCTAATTAACGTCCCTTGTTGACTTTTATTTTTTCGTCTATCTTTACGCTCATCATCTTTTGCTTTCTTCCTATTATTATTAATATTTGCTAACTGATCTGCTTTGGTTTTAACTATTCTTGGCTTGGCATTGATGGCTTCCTGAATGATTTTTTCATTTTCTTGCTCAAGCATTTCCAATGCTAAACTACTTTTAAGTTCCTGATAAGCTGCTGTTTTTTTCTGTTCTTCTTGTATTTGCCACACTTCCCAAAAACTACAACCTTTAAACTCTCTTGAGCGATCAGATAGATGAGCCTTCCAGTAATTAAGACTATTTTGCTCATAAAATATATAAATTGTATCCGCATCTAAAGGATCATACGCAACTTCAAGTGACTTGGGTCTATTAATTGTATTTTTCCGATGTAACCACCCGTGCTCTCTAATTTCAGAGCAAATATAATAATTACCAAAGAGCTTAATACCTAAATCTGAAAATGTAGCTTTCTTTCGAGGTAATAACGCAATATATAAAGCTTTCGCCGACACCGAACGAAGCCTGCCTGTGCGATTCTGTATCCCCCAATTCCATAATTCAATAGGAACTAAGGGTAAATCAGCAGGCATATCACTATCTCTGTCGTAGTAACTTAATTGATGAGTATTGTTATGCATTAAAATTGAATTAATAATAATTTTCTTAAAATCTGAGATTGTTAAAGCAGCATCTAAACGATAATCATTTCCACCCTTTTTTTTCTCTTTAACCCCCGTGACTACTCCAGGAGCAAATGGCTTAAACTTTGCCTGCATGGTTTTAAAATATCGTTCTACAATAGGTTTTAAATCACCACGATAAGGCGGTGTATTTTCTATTCGAACTGAAAAATTCTTTTCCAAGGTCTCAATTTGATGTCCCAATAGCTCACCACGATCTGCAAGAATAGCATCAGGTAAACCTATACATGGCCAATTATCATCTGTGATGTTTATGCCATATTTGCTACAGTAACTTTGTTTATCTGATACCGCCATTTCTAAAGCCTGAATACTTGTAGCATAGGAAGGATTTTCAAATCCAATATAAAAACCTGCTACCATACGACTGAATACATCTGTAACAAAATAAATCACTGGACGACCTACAATGCTCTGTCTATCTGAATCAGATACCAGATAAATATCTGCAATTGTAGCGTCAATTTCATATCGTGAACCAGGGCCGAGAACTTGCATATTAACTGTTGACTTTAACTGCCTCACATCTTTGTTATAGCTAATCTTGTTATACCTAGCTTTAAGTTTCTGAACAGAAGTAAAATTCTTGCTATAAAAGTATTTAAATTGCCAGATGCTAGGAAAATCTTCTTCTTTAGCTTCGGAATTTAGAGAACGATACATTACCTTAAATTTTCGGTATGCATAAACAACGGGAAACTTCTTATCGTTTAATAGGTATTTATTGATGATGATAGAAAAAAGCCTTTCTATATCTTCGTTAATCACAGCAGTCATCCCTTTCTTATAAACTCTAGGCCTACCTAACTCTTTATTTTTGGCAATACGTTTCTTACCTTTTGCCCCAGAATTTTTATAATTTGGAAGTAGTGCATTAGGCACTTGGCCTCTTTGCCAGTACATTCTGATAAGACGGTAAAGTGTTTGATTTGTACACCCATCATTGCTTACAATATTATTAATTAATCGAGATCGTGTCTCTGGTTGATAATACAAAGCATCTGAAATAACAGGTTGTATTAGCTGAAAATTTTTATCTCTTTTAATTTGAGCAGTAGTACCTTCTTTTGGAGACTCTAATAATAAATAACTAAAGGGATCATCTATTAAATAACAGCTTCCATCTTCTATCAATTCAACTAAATTTCTTAAAGAGATTAATTCTGGTAGCGCTTTGGCTTTTTCGATGTCTATCCAAACTAGAGTATCTTCAGACAAGTATTTTAAAATTCTAAAATTTTTACCTTGGTTATTGTAAACATCATTGATTCGCAGCATATCTAAGCTCCTCAGATATCAACTCCCAATAATGAGAGTTACTTATTTGAATATCATTACATTTCAATTTTCTAAAATCTATACGAAGATCAAATGTAAAAAATCTCAACCCTAGTAGAGTTCTTAGCTCTTTTAGAGATTTACCTGCCTCATGGAAGTAAGCAGTATCTATGGTTTTACACAAATCAATAAATTTTTTATCTGGATATTTAGCAAGTTCATTAGCGTAAAAAATTAAATTACCTTGAGCATCAAAGGACCTGTCTTCTCTCACCTCTGGATAAAGCCATTTAATATTATTTTGAATAGCTTTCGGTATATCTTTTTCAGTAACTATCTGCCATGGAATACCTTTAGAATTCCAGTATCGACGTTCTATCTCTAATTTCTCTATGACTCGGGGTTTCTTTAGTTCATTTGCATATTTTGCCTGCAAAACAAGTTGACTAAATTTTTTATCAGAGCTAACAACATAAAAGTCTGATGTCATAACATGAACATTGCCTCCAATTGCAGGATGTTTTACCTGTATGTACTCTGCAATTTCAATAGTCTCATCAAATTTAAGAGGAAATTGCTCTCGGATATCTATAACTTTAGAATTCCACTCGAGAAATAAAAATATTGCTAATTCTAAATCTGACATCAAATGATGAGTACGTCTTGTTTTATGTCCAAAAACACGATGTGATCGGCCTGATGAAGATATATCAGAAATTTTTATCCAAGGTTTATAATCAGCTAGTTCACCTTGACCTCGACCTTCTTTAAGCCACTTTTCTTGATTCTTTGAGAGCATAAAAAAACCTCTTGCCATTATTACAATAAACAATAGCAAGAGGTATTCATTGCGTCAATAGAATGATACTTTATTACCTAAGATGATACTTTATTACTTAAGATGAAACTTTATTACTCGCTTACAGGGTTTAATTAAAATGATATTTTCTTACTCAACCGTCACAGATTTAGCGAGATTACGAGGTTGATCCACATCTGTGCCCTTAATGCAGGCAACATGATAAGAGAATAATTGTAAAGCAATGGACACCAAAATGGGTGCACTCATTTCTGGCATTTCTGGCAACTCAATCTCATGGCCAAAGCCGATGGTTTGTGTCACAGAGCGCTCTTTGAAAATATACAAACGACCATTGCGAGCATTGATTTCTTCAAGGTTAGCAATCATTTTATCCGTCAACGCATTTTTTGTCACAATGGCAATGACTGGCATATTTTTGTCCACCAACGCCAATGGACCATGCTTTAATTCGCCGGCAGGATAGCTCTCTGCATGAATGTAAGAGATCTCTTTTAACTTCAATGCGCCTTCCATCGCAATCGGATACAAAATTCCACGTGCCACAAATAAAGCACTGGTGGATTCTGCAAACTCTGCGCTGATTTTTTCAATCGTTTCATCAAGTGCCAGCATGGATTCTGCATAAAATGGCAATGAGGTTAAAGCATCACTCATCGCATGATCTTTGTGATGAGAAAATGCATCCGCGAGCATCAATAAAACCGTCAATTGCGTGGTGAATGCTTTTGTGGATGCCACACCAATTTCACGCCCAGCATGAGTTAAAATTGTCCAGTTAGACTCACGCGTAATGGCGCTGTCTGCACTGTTTGTAATTGCTAAATACCCTAAAAATGGCTTTTGTTTCGCCAATTTTAATGCCTCAATCGTATCTAATGTTTCCCCTGATTGAGAAATGGAGATAAAGAGCGTATTTTTCGGTGTCACGCTTTGACGATAGCGATATTCACTCGCCACTTCCACATGGCACGCAATGCCAATGGATTCAAACCAATATTTTGCCACCAAACCTGCATGATAACTTGTACCACATGCGTTAATGTGCACCGCCTCAATTTGTTCAGCCATTTGAGCATCACAACCAAGCAATTGCGCTAAATCCACTTTGAGACGATTTTGCAACGTATCACTGAGGGCTTTAGGCTGCTCATAAATCTCTTTGAGCATGTAATGCTTATATAAACCTTTATCGGCCGCATCATCAGAAGCATACAATTGCTTAACTGCACGCTCCACAAAGCGCCCTGCTTTATCTTTAATCACCAACGCATCACGCTTTAATTTCACACAATCAAAATCTTCTAAATAGATGAATTGATTCGTAACAGGCAACAATGCAAAAGGATCAGAGGCAATGAAGTATTCACCAATGCCAATGCCCACCACAAGTGGTGTCCCTTTTTTCGCAGCAATGAGTTCATCTGGCACAGTTGAATCCACCACCGCAATGCTAAATGCGCCCTCAAGCTGCTCAAGCGCCGCTTGTACGGATTCATACAACGACATGCCTTGCGCACGATAATGATGAATCAAATGGGCAATCACCTCAGTATCGGTTTCAGAATCAAACTGATAAGCACTCACCAACGTCGCTTTTAATTCTTGGTAATTTTCAATGATGCCATTATGCACCACCGCAATCGTACCGCTGACATGCGGGTGCGCATTGCGCTCATGAGGAATGCCATGTGTGGCCCAGCGCGTGTGAGCAATGCCAAGAGAGCCTTTGATGCCATGCTCAAACACTTTCGCCTCTAATGCAGCCACTTTACCTAAACTGCGTTCACGAAAGAGCTCATCATGATCGATCAATGCGACCCCTGCTGAGTCATATCCACGATACTCTAATCGCTTCAAACCGGATAATAACACAGGGCAAATATTACGCTCTGCGATTGCGCCAACAATTCCACACATAGACTGTTCCTTATTATTGTATTACTTACGTTTTTGTTTCAAATGCTTACCCTTACTATTGACAAGCTTTTGTTTATCGGCTTGCACTTTAGTTTGCGCTTTTTCCACCGCATATGGATTGTCACCCGAACGGAAGTCTAAACGCACTGGCGTGCCTTCTAGCTTCAATTGTGATAAATAAGTATTGGTTAAATAACGCACATAATCCGGCTTCACATGCGTGATGCGCGAACCATGAATCACGATGCGTGGCGGATTTTTACCCCCTTGGTGCGCATAACGTAATTTTGGCGCTAAACCTTGTACCACTGGCGGATGATGCTTGTGCACAGCAGCTTCTAGAATGTTTGACAATTCATTGGTGGTGAATTTCTTCATGGCATTGTCAAAGGCATTAATGGCCATTTTCAATACTTTATCCACATTTGAACCATGCAAAGCGGAAATGAAGATCGGCTTTGTAAAGTCAATGAAGGCAAACTTACGCGTGAACTCTTGCTTGATCCATTCGCGTTCATCATCCGGCAGATGATCCCACTTATTGACTGCAAGCACCAACGCACGGCCAGACTCTAACACATTGCCAAGTAAGCCCGCATCTTGATCCGATAAACCTTCATGAGCATCAAACACAAACACCACAACATTCGATTTTTGCATCGCCTCTAAACTTTTGATGACGCTGAATTTTTCAATTTTATCATCAATGCGGCTGCGACGACGAATCCCCGCGGTATCGATCAAGATGAACTCACGCCCTTCTTTCTCGAACGGAATTTCAATGGCATCACGCGTTGTACCCGCGACATCACTGGCAAGCACACGCTCTTCACCTAAAATACGGTTAATGAGTGTGGATTTACCTGCATTCGGGCGACCTAAAACCGCTAAGCGAATCGGACCTAAATCCTCTTCTTCATCTTCATCGCCTTCAAACTCATCATTTTCAGCTTCTTCTTCATAAGCCAACTCAGGGTGACGATCAAAGGTAGAGTGCACCAAATCTAAAATGCCACGATTGTGCGCTGCTGAAATGGCAATCGGATCGCCCATGCCCAAGGTATAAAAAGGTGCAATGGCTAAATCTTCATCTTTGCCTTCAGATTTATTCACCACAACCACCACAGGTTTATTCGTGCGACGAATCATCGCTGCGATCTCTTCATCATAGCCCGTCACATCGTTGCGACCATCTAAAATAAAGTAAATTAAATCAGCATCTTCCACCGCTTTCCACACTTGGCCTGCAATGAGGTTATCCATGTGATTGCTGTCATCACCTGATAAACCACCGGTATCAAGCACAATGTACGGAGACTCTTCAGAGCCCACACGCCCCATGCCGTAACGACGGTCACGGGTTAAACCAGGCTGATCGGCCACAAGCGCATCACGCGTACGGGTCAATGCATTGTATAACGTAGATTTTCCGACATTCGGACGCCCTACAAGCGCAATAATTGGTAAGTCTTTCATAAATTAAATCGTAATACGGTAAACGTTACCGGAATGATCCTGGAAAATCACATCGTTATTGAGCGGCAATACATCTGGCATGAATCCAGATTTCGCCACTTTCGTCGAACCAAGGCGCTGACCTGTGTGTTTATCTAACACATGGACATAACCTTCATTATCGCCCACAACGATGCGATCATTAATCAATACAGGGTTGGTTAAGTGGCGGGCATATAACGCCTCACTTTTCCACTCTTCTTGCCCTGTTCTCTTCGATAATGCACCCACATTGCCATCATCATAAGCAACGTATAGTCGTGATGCATCCACCGCTAAACCTGCATAAGCGCCTGCGGCTTTGGTTGCCCAAAGTTTACGGCCATTGTTCAGAGCAACGGCACTCACACCAGAGCGCGCCACAGGAATATAAGCAATATTTTGGTCAATCACGGGTTCAGCATCGATGTCCACAATGCGTGCCATCGCTGTACCCCCACGGGATTCACCCACTTTTTGACCCCAGACAACAGCGCCTGTGTCCACATTTAAATAGCCAATGAGCCCTAAATCTGTTGGCACCAATAGATGCTTGCCCACTACAACGGGGGCTGCGCCACCACGAAGTGCAATTTCTGGCACTTGTACCATATAAGCCCAAGATTGATCACCTGTTTGTGCATCAAAGCTTTCCACAGAGCCGCCAATTGTACGGATGATCACGCGATTGTCCGCCACCACAGGTGAGGTGCTTGCAGCGCCATATAAATCAGCACTCCACACTTGTTTGCCATCTTGTGCAGACAATGCCACTAACTTACCAGATTGCGTGCCCACAAATACTAAATTGCCATTTGTGGCTGTGCCTGTGTATAAAGTATCCACTTTTGTGGACCAGCGTTTTTGACCACTGCTGCTGTCAATGGCAGACACAGAACCATTGGCATTGGCGACATAAATCACGCCTTGACCATCGGCCAATGTAAAGCGCAAACTTGTTTCTTGTGAATTGCCTAAGCCCGATGCGCTCCAAACGGTGCGCACCATTGAAGCATTAACAGAAGCATCAATGGGCGCTGGCACCGGCGCATTACTTTTGCCCACAAAAAATCCTGAACAACCGGTGATGGCGATGCTGGCCATCAATACTGCGGAAATTTTTAATTTATTCATTGTCAATCCTTCAATTTATCGGCTCAAGATCAGCGTTAGGATTTTGCGCCAAGCTGATTAATTTTTCGTTGAATGATGGGCGATTGTAAAAGTTCATACGCTTTTTGATAGACCGCTCTGGCATTGTCTAAACGTCCTTCTTTCACATACACATCACCTTGCAAGGCTTTCACTAAGCCTTGATAGCTCTCTGTTTGAATGTTGCTCAACTCATTCAATGCTTTCTCGTAGTCGCCTTGTGCATACAAAGCTTTTGCTAAGCGATAACGGTATAAATCCTTCATCACAGGCTCTTTAATGTTCGCAATTTCAGCCGTTAAACTTGCAATCGCTTGATCTAACTGATCTTGACTCGCTGCTAAACCCGCTTGCTGCAACACTGCTAATTCCACAAATCCTGTGGCTTTATCTTGCTGCAAAGCTTTGAATGCATTGTCATTGATTTTGCCATCACTCAAAGCTTGTTCAAAATGATAGTAATAAGCGGCCTCTTTGATCAATTGTTGGCGCTGATGATCACGGTAATAATCCCAACCAATGATGCCACCGATCACCACAACAAATGCCAAAAAGATCAAGCCGCCATTGGCTTTTAACCAATCGACGAGGGCTTCTGCGCGCTGCTCATCTGTCTCAAGTTGATTTAAACTCATCTCGACCCCTTAAAATTATGCTTGAATGTTTTTTAACCAATCGATCACATCTGTCATGGCCACTTCTGTTTGTTCACCACTTTGACGCAAATCTTTCATGATCACGATGCCATTGCTGAGCTCATTTTCACCCAAAATCATGGCATAACGCGCACCACTTTGATCCGCTTTTTTCATTTGTGACTTCATGCCTGCTTCACCAAGCACTGTGGTCACTAAATAATTTGGATACGCTGAGCGAATGTTTTCCATCAAAGGCAAACCTGCTTTTTTCGCATCTTGCCCGAGCAACACAGCCACTACATCCGTCGCGTGTGTTGCGCTTAAGCCTTCCACTTCTTCACACAATAAGTAAAGACGCTCCATCCCTAAACCAAAACCAATGGCAGGTGTTTTATGACCGCCAAGCTCTTCCACCATGCGATCATAACGACCACCGCCACAAATGGTGGCTTGGGCACCTAATTTATCTGTTGTCCATTCAAACACTGTACGCGTGTAGTAATCCATGCCACGCACAATGCGGTGATTGATCACATATTGAATGCCCAATTCATCTAAATATTGACACAATTTTTTAAAGTGTTCTGCTGAATCTTCTGTCAAATGATCCAATAATTTTGGCGCATTGTTGAGCAATGCTTGCATCGCAGGATTTTTGGAATCTAAAATGCGAAGCGGATTCGATTTTAAACGGCGAAGGCTGTCTTCATCTAACAACTCGATGTTGTCTTCAAAGTATTTGACGATCACATCACGGTAACGTTTACGGCACTCTTCTGTACCCATTGAGTTGATCTCTAAGGTCACATAATCAGCCACGCCCAATTGTTGCCATAAGCGATTGATCATTGCCAAAATTTCGGCATCTGCATCCGGCGTTTCAATGCCAAAGACTTCAATATCTGCTTGATTGAATTGACGATAACGGCCATGTTGTGGTTTGTCATAACGGAACACTGAACCGATCTGCCACACTTTTTGCACTTGGTTATAAAACAAACCGTGCTGAATGCCAGAGCGTACAATGCCAGCGGTCAATTCAGGACGCAAAGCTAAACTGGTTTTTTCATCACTGTCGGCAAAGATGTACATCTCTTTTTCCACAATGTCAGTCACTTCACCTAAAGAACGCGTGAATAAACGAGTCTCTTCAACGATCGGTGTGCGAATCTCACGATAACCATACTGAGCAAATAGATGACGCAATAAACTCTCAATATATTGCCATTTCGCTGTTTGTGTGGGCAATGCATCGTGCATCCCTTTGACTGATTGAATCTTCTGACCCATGATTAACTCTCTTCCTTAGCTTCTAACTTAATTTTTGACACAGTTGTTCGGGCAGTCGGACGATACACTTTTTCATCCACCACCTCACCATTTAAAACCATTTGATCGATCGCTTTGGCATTGCCCATGTGTACAAAAAAGGGCGCTTTTCCTTCAATATGATATGTGGCATTACCTGCGAGCACTTCATTCATCACCACTTTTTGATTTTTATCTTTGATCTGAATCCAACACTCAGAAGGCCCAAGGGTTAAAGACAATGCAGAAAAACCTTCGGGTAACGGGGCTTTTTGCGCTTGATCTGTCACATCTAATGCAGCGTCTGTTTGATTGGCCAACTCAATTTTGCCGGTTTTAATGATTTGATCGAGCTCAAAATCAGACAACGCAGACTTCGTATCAATGGCCGCAACAGGCGCAGTTGAAACCGCCGCCGCAACAGGCACTTCCACCTCAACTTTTTTAGGGGCGGGCGCAACACGTTCGGTTACAGTTTCTGTGGCAATCGGGATTTCGATCTCTGAGGTCACCGTTTCAGATGGCACCTCTGCCTCTGTCTCTTGATAATTGATGATGTGATCGGGTGTTGGTTTAATGTTAAATAATTCTGCTGTTTTCTCACCATATAAGAAATAGGCAGCGGTGCCAATCACACATAAAATCAATAAAATCCACATGTACCATTTGAAAAATGAACGCTGAACCATGCGCTTTTCTTCATTGAGCTGCGCGCGGATTAAACTTTCATTGTGCATATTGTTGGCAAATGGATCGTCAACTTTTGCAAGCAATGCTTCGATCTCATCACGATCAAGCTTTAAATAATCGGCATATTTTCTCACATAGCGTTTAATGTAGATCATCGCACCTAATTGTTCATAACGTCCATCTTCTAAATCTTGCAGCACTTGAACACGCAGTGAAAGGACGCGGGCAGCATCTTGCAATGAAACATTGCGTGCTTCACGAGCCTCTTTGAACTTGTGCATCAACTCTTCTTTTGCCATAAGGTCTCTTCTTGTCTATACAAACAGTTATGATTGATAACGGGCTAAGACAGATTCATATTTCTCTGTTTCAGCTTTATTGCGGGCTTGTTTTGCCGCTTCTAAACCTAAATATACGCTTGCCGGTTCATAGCCATATTCATCATGATAGCGATCAAGGGCAGGAAACACTTCCTGATAGCGTTTAAGGTCTTTAGCCGCCATCGCTTTAAAGAAATAGCTGTCCCCATAATGAGGATTCGCTGCAATGGCTTTGTCAGCATAGAGATTGGCATTGACAGGATCTTTATGCACCAAATAACAAGCCGCCGCACCGCTGCTCATGCCAGCTTTCACTTCTGACATTGCATTGTCTGCAATCTGCGCTAAATGACTCGGTGCATTTTTATCATATTGATTACACTGTAATCGTGCATAGTGTTTAATCGCCATGCGATCGGTAGGGTTGGTCGCAATGGCTTTTGAATAAAAATTCAACGCATCTGTGCGCTTGCCTTGGCGCTCTTGCACCACGCCAAGCATCACAAACAGCTCAGTAAAATTCGGGTATTTAGGCACAAGGGTTAATAATTTTTCTTCTGCCACCGTATATTCTGCGCGCTCGATGTATTGAACGCCCATTTGATACGTTAAGCGATCATTGTCTGGCAAGGCTTCTGCGGTGATGGTTTGCACTCGCTGACCGCTTTGTCCTGTGCCCTGCGTTGTGGTACACGCTAATAATGTCGATGAAAGCAATAACACTGCGATATAACGCATGAATCTACCCCTTCAATATTCTCTAAAGTGATCAATACCCGAAAGATTGTATCAAGAATCTGTTGTTTTTGTGCGCTTTGTTCGGTCGTTCACACGGCCAGCAAGCTGGCCACACGCAGCATCAATGTCTTCGCCACGGGTTTTACGAACGGTTGTCACAACGCCTTGGCGCTGCAAAATTTCACGAAAACGGTTGATGCGGTTCATGGATGAACACTCATAACCTGAGTTCGGAAATGGGTTAAATGGAATCAAGTTCACTTTACCCGGAATGTCTTTAATGAGTTTTGCTAAGGCAAACGCATCTTCTTCACGGTCATTGACATCTTTAAGCATCACATATTCCCAAGTGATCTTACGATATGCAGAAGATTCCGTGATGTATGCCTTACACGCTTCTAAAAGCTCTGCAAGCGGATATTTTTTATTAATGGGCACAAGCTCATTACGCAAGGTGTCATAAGGTGCGTGCAATGAGATGGCTAAAGAGACATCAGAGACCTCTTTTAAGCGATACAATGCAGGCACAACGCCAGATGTACTGAGCGTCACACGGCGTTTAGATAAGCCAAAACCATAATCATTGAGCATGATGTCAATCGCTTGGGTGACGTTGGTAAAGTTCAAAAGGGGCTCGCCCATTCCCATCAATACCACATTGGTCACACGTCGATTTTGACTCTGCTGCACATCGCCTTCATATTCGCCTAATAAGCGTTTAGCGAGCATCACTTGCCCGACGATTTCAGCAGTGCTTAAGTTGCGGTTAAAGCCTTGGCGCGCAGTTGAACAAAATGAGCACTCAAGGGCACAACCAACTTGTGAAGATACACACAGTGTCCCACGATCATCCTCTGGAATGAACACCATCTCGATGGCATTGCCAGATTCTAATTGAATGAGCCACTTATGTGTACCATCGTTAGAAGGCTTGTCAAGCAAGACCTTCGGCAACTCTAAAACAAGTCGTGACTTTAACTTCTCACGTGTTTTTTTAGAAATATCCGTCATATCATCAATGGAGCTTGCCCCTTTATGATAGACCCATTTCATGATCTGCATGGCACGATAAGGCTTTTCACCAATCTCTTCACAGAGCTCGAGCATTGCTGGATATGTTAAACCATACAAATTCTTTTCCACTTCTTTACTCACGACTTGTTTCACTTTACCTAAAAATTAACGATCACAGATTTTAACAGGTGCTACAGCATTTGGGCCGAAGAAATATTCAATTTCAACTGCAGCTGTTTCAGGGGCATCAGAACCATGAACAGCGTTTGCATCAATGCTTTCAGCGAAATCTGCACGGATTGTACCTGGCGCTGCTTCTTTAGGGTTTGTTGCACCCATGATTTCACGATGTTTAGCGATTGCATTTTCGCCTTCTAATACTTGCATCATTACAGGACCTGAGATCATGAATTCTACTAAGTCATTGAAGAAAGGACGTTCTTTATGCACAGCGTAGAAGCCTTCTGCTTCTTCACGAGTCAAATGAACCATTTTAGCCGCAACGATTTTGAAACCTGCGCCTTCGAAACGGTCATAAATTTTACCGATAACATTTTTTTTAACAGCATCTGGTTTGATGATTGAGAAAGTACGTTCAATAGCCATTTTTACTCCTTAAACCTAAACATAGCTAAACAAATAAATTGTGTGATGTTTTTATGATAAAAACCGAGAAATTCTAACACAAAAAAGCTTCATCACTTCAAATTCGTGCAATTATTTATTCCAACCGCCTCAAAGCGCCGCCTTTTAGCGCACTTTCGTATTTATTCTCATCGCATGGTATCATGGGCGCTGGTTTATTTTTCTCCCCACTTCTTAAGATCTCTGTTATGTCTATGCTTGAATCGCTAAATAATGCTCAATATGATGCCGTCACTGCTCCTTTAGGTCCTGTTCGTGTGCTCGCAGGCGCAGGTTCAGGTAAAACCCGCGTGTTAGTGGCACGCATTGCATGGCTCATTGAAACAGAACAAACAACGCCGCATGGCATTTTAGCTGTGACCTTCACCAACAAAGCCGCCCTTGAGATGCGCACGCGTTTAGAAACCGTCCTCAATCGCCCGTTAAGAAGTTTATGGCTCGGCACGTTCCATTCATTGTGCCACCGTTTGTTGCGTTTACATCCAACAGAAGCGCACCTTGATCCTAACTTTCAGATCATGGACAGCGATGATCAATTGCGTTTATGTAAACGCCTATTAAAAGAACGCAATGTTGATGATAAAATCGTCACCGCAAAAACTTTACAGAGCTTCATCAATCACCATAAAGATGAAGGACGCAGGGCAAGCCACATTGAGCGCGGTCACAACTTTGCCCACAATATGATGATTGATCTGTATGCACAATATCAATCCATCTGCGCCCAATCAAGCTTGGTGGATTTTTCAGAGATTTTGCTGCGCACTTTAGAGATGCTCAGAAGCAATGATGCTTTACTCAAACATTATCAGCAGCGTTTTAAATTTGTGTTGGTGGATGAATTCCAAGACACCAACAGCATTCAATATGCATGGTTAAAACTTTTAAGCGGCGGACATCAACAAATCTTTGTGGTTGGCGATGATGATCAGTCCATTTATGGCTGGCGTGGTGCGCGTGTGGAAAACATCCTCAATTTTGATCAAGATTTCCCAAACAGCACCACCGTGCGTTTAGAGCAAAATTACCGCTCCACATCCACCATTTTAGAAGCCGCAAACCATGTAATCGCTAAAAACAGCGAGCGCCTCGATAAAAAGCTCTGGACAGAGAATAAAGATGATTCCCTCATCACGCAATATGCAGCAATGGATGCCTATGAAGAGGCACAATATGTGGTGGATCAAATCAAAATCGCCACATTAAAAGGCACGCCACGCGCTGAGCAAGCAATTTTGTATCGCTCAAATGCGCAATCACGTATTTTTGAAGAGATTTTATTGCGTGCTAACATTCCATATCGCATCTATGGCGGTTTGCGCTTCTTTGATCGCATGGAGATTAAGGACATCATCAGCTATTTACGTTTGATTGTGAATCCGCACGATGACATCTCCTTTGAGCGCGCCATCACAACGCCCGCTAAAGGCGTGGGCGCTGCAACCATCGAAAAAATCCGTTTAGAGGCGATGCAAACAGAAGTGTCACTCTGGACTGCGATGCAAAATACACTCGAAAGCCAATTGCTCGCAAAACGTGCACAAAACGCGTTGATGAGCTTTAAATTATTGATTGAAAATTTAGCCGATGCCCTTTCTGATTTAACGTTAGATCAATTCATTCAAGAGGTGATTGATCGTGCGGAACTTGAAGCCCATTATAAAAAAGAGCCCATGGGACGCGGTGAAGATCGCATTGAAAACCTCAATGAATTCATCTCCGCAAGCCGTCAATTTGTGGAGGATTATAACAATGATCCTGCCGCTCAGCCTTTGACCATGCACGGTTATTTATCAGAGTTTTTAGGGCGCATTACACTTGATTCCACAGCAAACAGCGATGATGATCAGGAAGATAAAGTCCAATTGATGACGCTGCACAGCTCTAAAGGGCTTGAATTTGAACATGTCTATTTAGTGGGTATGGACGATGGCTTATTCCCAAGCGAAAGCTCCATGAATGATCCTGCCCGCTTAGAAGAAGAGCGCCGCTTAGCGTATGTGGGCATCACGCGCGCAAAACGTTTATTGACCTTAACCACAGCTGCTTCACGCATGATTCATGGCAAAACCATTCAATTGTCCCCATCGTGCTTTGTTAAAGACATTCCGAGTCCATTGGTGCAGATGAAAGGCGCGAAAGTGAGCATCTCTAAACCGATGACGGCGCGTTCAAGCAGTCATACAAGTGCATCACAAGATCAAGCCATGAATGGTTTTGCCCTTGGGCAAACGGTGACGCATCCGGTCTTTGGCGATGGCGTCATCACGAACTTTGAGGGCGTTGGCAATCATGCACGTGTCACCGTGAATTTTAGAACCGCAGGGCAAAAAACCTTAGTGATGGCATATGCAAAACTCACTGCGATTTGATCAACGTCATTGACAAACTTACGTATCTTTACGATATACTGAATGCATCCCTCATTCAAAGGAGTTTGTCATGAAACGTTTGACCACGTTAGGCCTCATCGGTGCAATGCTCACCCTCAATGCACCGGTGTTCGCTCAAACCCATCCGAGTTGTAAAAAGAAAGAAGACAATCTACAGTTGCAGCTGCGCTATGCAGAAAAATATGGCAACATCCACCGCGCAGAAGATCTTAAGCGTGCCATTTTAAATGTGCGTGAACATTGCGGCAAAGAGAGTTATCAAGAAGATCCTAACTTTGTCCTCAACAATGCCATTTACAAAGAAAACCTCACAAAAAAAATTGATAAACAGCGAGCAAAAGTTAACAGTGCTGCCGATGAGCTTAAAAAAGCGGAGCACTCTGGCAAAGCAAAAAAAATCCGTGAAAAAACCGAAAAACTCAAAGAACGCCAAATGCGCTTAGATCACTATTTGTCGGAATTAGAGAGTTTATCGGGCAGTTAATCAAGCGTTGCATGCAAGAAGCAACTTTCGTACGGTTTCTTCTTGTTTTTGCCCACAATCTGTCCTATGCTCCCTACTATTGAATAAAAAACAATCACTCAAAAGTAGAGCATATGGATACCGAACAAGCTGTGGGCTACACCATCAAAGATCCTGAATTTTGGAAGATTTCCATTCTATTAGGCGCAACGTCCATTTTTATTTTTGCCAATCTCTACTCACTGCAACCGATCCTTCCCATTCTGGCGCGAGACTTTGAGGTTTCCTCCACCTACATCAGCCTCACGTTTTCCTTGCCCATTTTAGGGCTCATCATTGGACTCAATCTCTTTGGTGCCCTCAGTGATCGCATTGGTCGGCGTAATTTTATTTTAGCCTCCATATTTTTTTCATCCATTTTATTGATCCTGATTGCCCGCTCAGACTCTCTACCCTTTGTGCTCTTTTGCCGATTTTTTCAAGGCATGGCAACAGGTGCATTGCCGGCCTCTGCTTTGGCGTACTTAAATGAAGAGATTTGTAAAAATGATCAAAAATTTGCTGTCTCTTTCTACATTGCCGCAAATGCCATTGGCGGCACATTAGGGCGCGTATTAACCGGTGTGATGACACACTATTATTCATGGCACACCGCCCTTTTGATCTTTGGGGTGCTCAGTTTAATCACAGCATTGATGATGCTGATTTTACTGCCTAAATCCCAGCGCTTTAGCAAAAGCTCAGGGTCATTCAAACACACCTTTGCAGGTTTTGCTTTTCACCTTAAAAATCCTGTGCTGCGCCGCTATTTTTTAATTGGGCTGGTGATTCAACTGAGTTATTCAGGCATTTGGACGTATCTGCCTTTCCATTTAGAAAGCCCACCGTTTTTACTCTCCACCGCTGTGATCAGCTCATTTTATTTAGCACTATTGTGCGGGATTCCGAGTGCACCGATGGTGAGTTTTATCGCCGCGCGCCAACCCATTAAAGTGGTGTTATCGAGCATGCTGCTGCTCTTATCTTTAGGTGCACTGCTGACGTTGCTTGATTCTATGACTTTCATCATCATGGGACTGGCCATTTTAAGTTTTGCCATGTTTGCTGCCCATTCACTCACCGCAGCCCTCATTAACCTCAATGCACAAGTGTACAAAAGTACAGCTTCTAGCCTCTATTTTGTGGCGTACTACATTGGCGTTGCCATTGGCAGTACACTCTTTGCACCGATTTGGCGTTATTTAGGCTGGGATGGCGTGGTGATCATCGCCGCCATTTTACCTGTGATTTATGTGGTGTGGCTCATCATCGCTTCGCGCCCTTCTCTTCATAAATAGGCGTGATGTATGCTCAGCGGCACTGTGCCTAAGCTTTGAGATGCCCTGTCAATTGAGATGTCAAATATTGTAAACGAGGCGTAAAACTTATAAAACCTCATAGGACTTCTTAAAACACAATGCTATAGTACATCCATTGAATCAATCTTAAGTTTCGATACGGAGTAAAGCATGAAGAAGATTGCAATTGTGACATTGATGGCCATGAGTGTATCGGTTGCTTCTGCGCAATATTTTGGCCCTACAGATGGTGAGCCCACCCAAGGCGGATTTAATGGCCCTGCCCTGAGCCAATCGATCACCACTGTGAAAGATGCCATGACGCTGCGCGATGATGCTTATGTGAAATTACGTGGCAAAATCATTAAGCATTCTCATAAAGATAAATACATCTTTAGCGATGATACAGGCAGCATCACTGTCGAGATTGACAAAGACAAATGGCGTGGCCTGACCATCAACGATAAAGATTTAGTGGAAATTGTCGGTGAAGTGGATAAAGACTGGAACTCAATTGAGATCGATGTCGATTACATCACCAAAGTACAATAACACACCAACCTCACACTGTATGATCCTTGTCCGCACGACTTCCCCCGAATAAGTGCGGTTTTTTTTGTCTTTAATTTTTTGGCACAATCGCTTTAACTTCTGAATGAATCTCGCCATTTGCTAGCCGCGTCACCAAAAGATCACCCATCGATGCAGCATTGACATCCTCAATCGCGCGCCCATTGACTTCCGTAATGGAATAACCGCGCCCTAACACTTTCAGCGGACTCAAATTATCGAGCATGCGAGCATTTTTCTGTAAACGCGCTTGATACGCTTTAAATAAATCATCCATGCTTTTAGTCAAGCGCTGATCTAATCGCGCCAATGTTTCTGAGTGTCTTTTAAAAGGCTGCCAGATGAGCTGTGCATTTAAACGCTGACTCAAATGCATCAGCGCTGTGCGTTTTTCTGTGATCTGGCGCATGGGGTGCAAATAATTCAAGCGCATTTGTAGCGTATCCACTGCTTTATTGGCCAATGCTACACGTCCCGCCATGACGCGCTCTAATCGATGTGCTAAATGATCTAATTGCTGAACCACTTCCATTTTAGAGATCGCCGCAAATTTTGCAGCCGCCGTTGGCGTCGGTGCGCGAAGATCCGCCACATAATCTATGAGCGTGGTGTCAATTTCATGCCCAACGCCGCTGATGATGGGAATCTTGGACGCAAATGCCGCCCTCACCACAATTTCCTCATTAAAGCACCACAAATCCTCAATGCTGCCACCGCCGCGCACCACCAATAACACATCACACACCCCCTCACGGTTCGCGCGCTCAATGGCTGCGGCAATCTTTGGGGCGGCCAAATCACCTTGCACCAAGGTTGGATAAATCACATAAGGGATGTCTCGGCGATGCTCTTTTAAAACTTTCAATACATCTTGCAGCGCTGCGGCATTTTCTGAAGTGATAATGCCAATGGCTTTCGGATGCTGCGGCACACTTTTTTTATATTGTGCGTCAAATAAACCTTCAGCCGACAAACGCATCTTTAATGCTTCATAAGCAGCCGCTAAATCTCCTTGCCCAGCTAATGTGATGCGATTGGCCACCAATTGATATTCACCGCGCGGCACATACACAGTCACTTTGCCGTGAATCTCAAGGGCTGCACCATTGTCAATTAAATGCCCAAAAATGCCTGCTTGTGATCGCCAAATGACGCAACGAATCATGCCGCCATCATCTTTGAGGTTAAAATAAATGTGCCCCGATTGCGCGCGCGTCACATTTGACACTTCCCCCGTCACTAAGCATTGAAAAAAGCCACTTTCTAATTGCTGCTTAATCTGCTGATTGAGGATAGAAACCGTCACGCTTTGTAATGTCATCATGGATGCACCTGCTTTGATGCTTCCCACAAAGCATCCATCTCTTCTAAGGCTGCCTCCGCCATCGGTTGATCTAAATGTTGCTCAATGTAAGCAAAGCGCTGTTTAAATTTATGATTGGTGGTGGCAATCGCCGTTTCAGGCTCAATGCTGGCATGGCGCGCTAAATTGACCACAGCAAACAGTAAATCCCCAATCTCTTTTTGTAAGCGCTCAGGATTGTTATTAGCAAGTTCCTCTTTCACTTCATCGAGCTCTTCTTCAATTTTTGCCAAAATGGGCGCAGCATCGTCCCAATCAAAACCGACCTTGGCTGCTTTGGCCTGTAAATCACGCGCCACCGTTAAACCTGATAAAGATGCTTTAACATCATCTAAAAAGCTCACATTTTCTGCACGCTCCAATTTTTCTGCCTGCTTAATCGCCTGCCATGCTGCCTTTTGTGCGGCTTCATCTTCATACGTCACACCTGCAAACACATGCGGATGACGGCGAATCATCTTCTCATTGATGCCGCTCACCACATCATTAAAATCAAAGTGCCCTGCTTCTTTGGCAATTTCACTGTGCAGCGCAATTTGCAGCAACAAATCCCCCAATTCGCCTTTTAAGGCAGCGGGATCTTTGGCAATGATGGCATCGACCACCTCTGCGCTCTCTTCATTGAGGTAGCGAATCAACGTTTCATGTGTTTGAGCACGATCCCACGGGCAGCCATCTGGCGCACGCAAGGCTGCAATGGTTTTTAAAAATTCATTCATCATCCGTATCCTTATGCATTTAGGCATTATACGTCATTGATTCAAAGATTGATGCTCGAAATTCTTGGGAAAGTTCGTATAATGAATCTTTATTTGACAGTTGCAAGCGAACCGAATGACTGATATTGACGCAATATTTTCCGAGTACGGCCCTCTTGGCACGAACCTTGATCACTACTCTCCGCGTGCGGCGCAAATTGAGATGGCCAAAGCCGTACAACATGCCATCGAAGAAGATGACACGGTGATCATTGAAGCCGGAACCGGGACAGGCAAAACCTTTGCGTATCTGATTCCTGCGCTATTGTCTGGCAAAAAGGTGATTGTTTCCACAGGGACAAAGCATCTACAAGATCAGCTCTATGAAAAAGATTTACCCCTCCTAAAAAAACTCTTTAAACATGTGCCTGTGCAAACTGCGCTGTTAAAAGGACGCAGCAACTATTTGTGTTTATATCGCATTAAAACGATGCGCCAACGCGGACGCTTTGAGAATAAAAAGCAGCTTGAAGCCTTTTATGACATCGAGCGTTATGCCGGACAAGATCCAATTGGCGATGTCACCAAAATCGAAAATTGCAATGATCATTCGCTCATCAGCCATGTCACCTCCACAAGCGAAAGTTGTCTGCATTCTGAATGCCCTGATTATGAAGAGTGCTTTGTGTTTAAAGCCCGTAAAAAAGCGATGGATGCGGACATTATCGTCATCAATCATCACCTGTTTTGTGCAGACCTTGCCTTAAAGCAAGAGGGCTTTGGGGAATTATTGCCAGAAGCGGACACCATCATCATCGATGAAGCCCATCAATTGGCAGAAATTGCTGGCGTCTTTTTCAGTGAACAAGTGGGCACCAAACCCTTTTTAGATTGGCTTGAAGATTTTAACCGCACCATCGCCGTGGAGGCCAATGACTTTTCTGCCCACGATACTTTAACCGACGCCATTCGTGAATCCATGATTGGGCTGCGTAAATCTTTACCGGAAGGTTCGCGCCGCTATGCATTGTCTGAGTTTTATCAAGATCCGAAAATTGCCACGCAATTGGCACACATCAGTGATCAACTGCTCGATTTAGTGGGCATCATTAAACCTTTGCTCATCCGCTCAAAGCCTTTGGCACAAATGGTGGAGCGTGCGGAAGCTTTTCATGATGCTTGGACGCGCATCGCCATCAACTCCCAAGAAAATCCGGATGACAATACTGTGGTGTGGCTGGAAACCTATGCTCACCATTTAACCATCGCCGCAACGCCTTTGGACATCTCGGAGATTTTCCAGAGAAACAGCGAAGGCTTAAAAGCCGGCTGGGTATTCACCTCAGCAACCTTAGCCGTCAATGGTAAATTCTCTTATTTCTGTGGGCCTTTAGGCTTATCTGATCAAAACACATTGTTCCTAAAGAGCCCTTTTAATTACAAATACAATGCGCTCTTTTATCACCCTGAATCCTTACCGGAGCCGAATCACCCCACTTATATTGAAAAATTTATTGATGCCATGCTGCCTGTGATCACTGCGGCTAAAGGGCGAACGTTCATATTATTCACCAGTTATCGCGCCCTTAATGAAGCGGCAAAACTGCTGAAAAATTTGGTCAGTTATCCACTTTTTATCCAAGGAGATGCCCCTAAAATTACGTTAATTGATCAATTTAGAGAATCGGGCAATGGCATTTTGCTTGGCACCACAAGCTTTTGGGAGGGCGTCGATGTGCGCGGTGAAGCACTCTCTTGCGTCATCATTGAAAAATTACCATTCGCATCCCCAGGCGACCCGATTGAACAGGCCAAAATTGACCTCATCAATAAAAAAGGGCTCAATGCCTTTATGACGTATCAATTGCCCAAATCCATCATCACCTTAAAACAAGGCGTTGGACGCCTCATTCGTGACACTCAAGATTATGGTTTGTTGGTGATTGCGGATCCGCGCCTTGTGACTAAAAACTATGGTAAACAGTTTTTAGCGAGCTTGCCTGAGATGGCAAAAACGCAGAAAATTGAGCGCGTAGAGAAGTTTTTTGAATACGTTGATAAAAAACGCTTAGAATAAGCAAAATTTCATTAAAGGTTTCGATATGTCCTCTGTCACACTCATGATCACTTATCCATTTGTCATCATCTTATCTTATTTAATCGGTTCGCTCTCTGCCGCAATCATTACGTGCCGCGTCATGGGATTGCCTGATCCACGCACAACAGGCTCAAACAATCCGGGCGCGACCAACGTCATGCGCATTGGCGGAAAAAAAGCCGCCATCATCACTTTGATTGGCGATGCACTCAAAGGCTTCATCCCGGTTTGTTTGGTGGCCATTTTATTTCCAAACGATTCTACCTTGATGGCATGCAGCGCATTGGCCGCATTTTTAGGGCATTTATTCCCCATCTTTTTTGAATTTAAAGGCGGCAAAGGTGTGGCAACCGCGTTAGGTTGTATCATTGCATTGAGTCCATGGGTGGCATTATGCGCCTTTGGCACATGGATCGTGGTGTTTTTATCCACACGCATCTCATCTTTATCCGCTTTAACGGCCGCAATCTTTGCACCGCTCTATTTATGGTTGTTTGATGCGTCTTTATATGTGGTGCTTGCTGTTGTGGTGATGGATGTATTGCTCATCATTCGCCATAAAGCGAACATTGAGCGCATTTTAAAAGGCGAAGAGAAAAAAATGAGCTTTGGGCAAAAAAAATAATCACACCAACTGTTTACGCTCTGTGGAACTCTTGATGCCTAACACATCACGATATTTTGCCACAGTGCGCCGAGAAATCTCATGCCCGCGAGTGGCTAAAAGGGTTTGTAACTTTTGATCACTCAAGGGCTTTTGTTTATTCTCGCCATCGATCAACTCTTGCAAAATGGCACGAATGGCAACGCCGGACGCTTCATCGTCCGTCACTTGATTGGAAAAAAAGAAGCTCAACGGATAAGTGCCCCGTGAACAAATGAGGTATTTACCTGCAACCGCGCGGGAAATGGTGGATTCATTGAGCGCAACAGCTTCTGCAATGGTTTGCATTTTCAGCGCTTTCATCGCGCGCTCACCTTGTAAGAAAAAATCAGCCTGCGCCGTCACGATGGCTTTTGCCACTTTAAGCAGCGTATCAAAGCGATCCTCTAAGCTCTTTAAGAAAAAGCGTGCCTCCGTCAATTGACCACGCAACAAATCACGCTGGGCAATTTTCGCTTGCTGTGCTAAACGGGCATATTGCCGATTGATCCGAAGCTTTGGCAGCACTTCCTCATTTAATGTCACCTCAAGCTCTGCTTGCTTTTGCGTCACGATGATGTCTGGCAATACCGTTTCAATGGCATCGGTGCGATACGCCGCAGCCGGATAAGGATTTAAACCCTTAAATCCCTCAAGCATGGTGATCACATCCGCTTCTGTACATGCATATGTACGGGCAATGCGCTTTAAATCATGTTGCAATAACCATTTTGAATGATAACGCAATACATCAATCGCCATCTCAGCCCATGTCGGCGCGGGGTGCAAATGACGAATTTGCGCAATCAAGGATTCTTCTAAAGATTGTGCCCCAATGCCAGGCGGATCACACTGCTGAAGATGATGGAGCATCACTTTAAGCTCAGCCACTGTGATGTCTAAATCTGGGCGCGCGGCATTCACTTCTGCCAAAATATTTTCAAGTGGTTCTGTGCAATAACCATTGTCATCTAAGGCATCGATCAAGACAAGCCCAAGCCAACGATCCGTCTCTGATAAAGGCAGCAATTGCAATTGCTGCCACAAATGCTCTGCTAAAGAGAGTTCAGCCGCATCATGATCAAACGTTTCATGTTCTGTATGATCTAATAAAGGGTGATCCTCATATTCTGCCCATTCATCAATCATTTCTGTGGGAATGAGCTGATCTAACTCCACCGAGTGATGCATGCTTGAGTCATTTGTTAAATTATTTTGCTCATTTTTTACGCCAAGATGACCCTGCACAAGGGCGGCATCATCCATTTCAGCCTCTGAATTAACATCTTGTTCTAGCATCATATTTTCGGTCAAAAACGCCTCAACCTCATGCGCCAATTCTAATTGAGAGCATTGTAAAATTTTCAAAGCATTCTGCATTGACTGTGTCAATACAATGGCTTGCGTCTGTTTTTGTACTATACTAGAGCGGATTTTCATATCTATCAAAGCTTATCATAAAACGTTTTTTATCGATTGAATCTATCAACATGATGCGAATTTAGGTACAGCTCCCCTAGATATTATTGTATAGTGAAGTGTTAATAAATACTTTATATTATCCTTGCTTATACTTTTGTTTAACCTTTTTGTGATTTATAGGATTGCAGTGTGAATAATAAAAAATTATTACTCGTCGACGATGATATAGACTTTTCTGAGCTTTTATCCACTTACTTATCCGGTGAAGGTTTAGAAGTTGTCGTGGCCAACGATGGCTTTGATGCTCTCGCAATTGCACAAACTTCATCTTTCGATGTTTGCTTACTCGACGTGATGATGCCGAATTTAGATGGCATTGAAACGCTCAAGCAATTACGCCAAACCTATCCAAACTTACCGGTGATCATGCTCACGGCTAAATCTGAACCCATTGACCGCATTTTAGGTTTAGAATTAGGCGCCGATGATTACATCTCAAAACCCCCAGAGCCCCGTGAATTGCTTGCACGCATCAAAGCCATTTTGCGCCGTGCTCAGCAAAATGCCACCCAAGGCGTTGAGAGTTTTGAGAAAGAAAAAATTCATTGGGACAAACAAAAGCGCATTTTCTACATCAATCAGCAACCGATTGATTTAACAGGCATCGAGTATGAAATCCTCGTGGTTCTGGCAGAAAATCCAGGAGCTGTGGTGCCAAAAGACACCATTTCCATGCAGGCGATGCACAAAAAATTGCCACCGTTTAATCGCAGTTTAGATGTGCACATTTCAAACATTCGTAAAAAAATCATTGAACACGATGTGGAAATTAAAAGTGTTCGCGGTCGAGGCTATCAGTTAAGTGTTTAAGCAGAAATTTTCGGGCTTTAAGGAGTTTTATAAAAGCTTCTTATTCAGAGCGTGGCTATCTGTCGTTTTAGTCTACAGCATCATTGTACTGAGCGTGCAGCTCGCCTACATTTACATCTCTGATCAATACAATGATGAATGGAAAACCATTTATCATCAAGAGGTCATTCCTGTGCTCTCTGAGCTCGTGATTGCAGGCAATTATGGCACAGATGGCAATCCTGTGTATCGTGTTGAAGCACTGGCGAAAAAGTATGATCAATACATTTCCCTGCACCTTTTAGGCCCGATTACGCCTGACAAAAACATTTTAACCACCCACACAGAGCTGTTTCAAATGAGCGCCATTAAACAGAATCAGCTCTTTTACTTCACCGATCAAAATGACAATCTCTACCTGATTGAAGTGAAAAATCCGAGCCACTCTATGCTTTACTTTGGCCTCTCCTTTGAAGGCTTTGTGATCCGTGGCATTCCGATCTTTTTCTTCATTCTCTTTTTCACCTTCTTTTGGGCGCGCCGTTTTTTACTGCCTGTGGCTGAAATGATCCGCGCTTCCCAACAAGTGGGTAAAGGCAATCTGCAGCAAATTGCCCCTGAGAGCATTCAAATTGCCACGCCTGAGATTCGTGAATTGTGCCAAAACTTCAACATCATGGTGCAAAATCTCTCTAAATTACAAAAATCACAGCAAGAGATGATCTCAGACATTGCCCATGAGCTCAGATCACCCCTTGCTCGCCAAAAATTGGCCATCAACTTACTCAAAGAGCGCCAATTTCATAAATACGATTATAAAGAGCTGCTTGATCGCATCGAAAATGAAGGCTCACGTCTCAATGAATTGATCGATGAGATCCTAAACTATCTGCGCCCATTGCAAAATCATCAGCTTTCCCTGATTGATACAGGCGAAGAGGTTTATTTAACCGCGATGCTTGAATCGTTGATTGATGATGCCGCCTTTGAATTCTCAAAACAAAATAAAGGCATCGAGTTTGACCTTGATTTTGACAATCACATGGTGGTGCGCGGTGATTTCTTAAAATTAGAGCGTGCGATTGAAAACATCATTCGCAATGCCCTCTTTCACACCAAGCCTTACACTAAAATCATGGTGACTTTAAAACTTGATCCTGCCACCAATGAGGCCATCATTGAGGTGAAAGATCACGGCAATGGCGTGCCTGAAGAGCACATTCCATTTTTAACCAAACCGTTTTATCGCGTGGACAGCGCCCGCAATAAAAAAGATGGCGGCTATGGCTTAGGGCTCACGATTACGAACGAGATCATCAAGCATCACAATGGCTCGATCTCCTTTGAAAATGGCGCCGTCGATGGCTTAATTGTCACCATTCGCTTACCACTTGTTGAAGATTAAATAAATGCAATAGGCTTTAGGCAGTTTTTTCGGTAGAATATAGACCTTTTTCTATCACATTTTATCGGAAGAACTATGAGCGAACGTTTACAAAAAGTATTGGCAAATCTTGGTTTAGGCTCGCGCCGCACCATGGAGGATTGGATTCGCGAAGGCAGAATCAGTGTCAATGGTAAAGTGGCCGCCCTTGGCACCACCGTCGATGGTTCAGAGAAGATCCTTGTGGATGGTCAGCCGATAAAATTGGATGATTCCCCATTCGTGCGCCGCATCATTGCGTATAACAAGCCTGTGGGCGAAGTGACGACGCGCAATGATCCTGATGGCCGCCGCACAGTGTTTGACAGCTTGCCACCCATCAAAAATGGCCGCTGGATCTCCATTGGCCGTTTAGACATCAATACACAAGGCTTATTGCTCCTCACCAATGATGGCGAATTGGCCAACAAAATGATGCATCCCTCAAGCGAAATTGAGCGTGAATATGCCGTTCGCGTGCTTGGCACCTTAACAGAAGAGATGGTGACAAACATGAAAAACGGTGTGGAATTTGAAGATGGCCTCTCTAAATTTGATGACATTCTCTACTCTGGCGGTGAAGGCGCGAACATTTGGTATCACGTCATTTTAAAAGGCGGTAAAAACCGTGAAGTTCGCCGCTTATGGGAATCTCAAGGCTTAACCGTGTCTCGCTTGATTCGCGTGCGCTATGGCAGTTTTACCTTGCCAAAATCATTGCGTGCCGGTCACTCCATTGACTTAGAAATCGATGACACCAAAGCCTTATTAGAAGATGCAGGCATGCAATTTAGAATGGAAAACTTCTACGTTGCCCCTGAAAATAAACGCGGCGCGTATCGTGCTAAACCCAACCGTAAATTTGCCCCCGATCGCCCAATGGGAGATCGCAAATCTCGCGGAGAACGCACCGATCGCTCAGCGCGAACAGACAGAAGTGAACGCGCACCGCGCACAGAACGCAACGAGCGTTCATCACGCCCATCCTTTGGGGATGCAAAGCGCTTTGATGGCGCAAAACGTAGCGACAGCAGCCGCTCAGCGCGCCCTGCTCGCGCTTCTAATCAATCAAACAATCGTAGATATGACAGAGATTAATGCAAAGCAACCGGCCCTTGCCATTCGTGGATTAGCAAAAACCTATCACAATGGCAAAGTGGCATTAAAAGGCATCGATTTGACCGTGGCACAAGGCGACTTTTTCGCCTTGCTTGGCCCAAATGGTGCAGGTAAATCCACCACCATCAGCATCATTACGGGTTTACTCGATGCATCGAGTGGTCAAGTGGAGATTTTTGGCCATGACCATAAAAAAGAGATGCGCGCTGCAAAATCCTTAGTGGGCTTAGTGCCACAAGAGTTTAACTTCAATCAGTTTGAATTGTGTGAGGACATCCTTGTCAATCAAGCCGGTTACTTTGGCGTGCCACGCAAAATTGCCAAAGCGCGCGCCGCAAAATATCTCAAACTGTTAAACCTTTCTGATAAAGCCCGCGTGATGGCGCGCAATTTATCCGGTGGGATGAAGCGCCGTTTATTGATCGCGCGTGCTTTGATGCATGAGCCAAAGCTTTTGATTTTAGATGAACCCACAGCAGGTGTAGACATTGAGATTCGCCGCCAAACGTGGGAGCTTCTTCAAGAGATCAATGCAACCGGTACAACAATTATTTTAACGACGCATTATCTAGAAGAGGCAGAATTGCTCTGTAAAAACATCGCCATCATCAGCCATGGCGAGATTATCGAGCATTGCTCGATGGATCATCTTCTGCGTCAACTTCAATCCGAAGCCTTTGTGCTGAGCTTACATGCACCTTTAACCGAAGCGCCCAAAGCAGCACCGGGCATTGACTTTCGTCTCATCAATGAGATGACCTTAGAGGCTGAAATCACCAAGCCCCACACCATCAGCGAAGTGTTCAACACATTGAATGCACAAAACATTCAAGTGGAAACATTGCGTAACCGTGCCAATCGCTTAGAGGAGCTTTTCATCAAACTGACGGGAAACCATGAGGACAGCCATGAATAAACATGTCAATTGGATTGCCTTCCAAACCATTCTCATCAAAGAGATTTTGCGCTTTGTGCGCATTTGGCCACAAACCTTATTGCCCCCTGCCATCACCACAGCTTTATACTTTGTGATTTTTGGGAAAATCATTGGTGGAAAAATTGGCGACATGGGCGGCTTTAGCTACATTGAATACATTGCGCCAGGCTTAATCATGCTCACCGTCATCAATAACAGCTATGCGAATGTGGTCTCCTCCTTCTTTGGGGCAAAATTCCAACATTATGTGGAAGAATTACAAGTCTCGCCCGTGTCTAATCTGCTCATCATTTCTGGCTATGTGGCAGGCGGCATTGCGCGCGGCGTCTTTGTGGGCATCATTGTGACGATTGTCACACTCTTTTTCACACCGATCTCCATTCAGCACTTTGCATTGACGATCACGGTCTTTTTACTGACCTCTGCTGTCTTTGCGCTCGCTGGCTTTATCAATGCGGTGTTTGCCAACTCATTTGATGACATCTCCATTGTGCCCACTTTTGTCTTAACGCCCCTCACCTATTTAGGCGGCATTTTCTATTCCGTGACATTGTTGCCACCGTTTTGGGAAACGCTCTCCTACTTCAATCCAATTTTATACATGGTCAATGGTTTTCGTTACAGCATGCTTGGCATCTCTGACATTCACATTGGTTGGACATTAGGCTTACTGAGCCTGTTATTGGTGGTATTGTTTGCAGCGGCGAATCATTTGATGAATCGCGGGACTGGGTTAAAATACTAAAAATTTCTAAAAACTTTCTTTTGAGCATCCCATGACTAAATTAACAACGCTTCTTCTTGGCACTTTGATCCTCGCAGGTTGTGCGGGCAGCAATCCGGCTGACCCTTATGAAAGCTATAACCGTAAAGTGTATGCATTCAACACCACGGTGGATGAAGTTTTATTAAAACCTGTGGCAACAGGTTACCGTGCGATTACCCCAGAGCTCATGCGTGAAGGGGTTTCAAACGCCTTTAACAACATCACAGAACCACGCAACGTGGTCAATAACCTATTGCAAGGCAAACCGGTGGCCGCGCTAGAATCGATGCATCGTTTTGTCTTTAACAGCACCTTTGGGCTAGCAGGACTCATTGACCTGACCCACACCTTTAAATTACCAGAGTATCAACAAGCGGATTTTGGGATGACGCTTGCCTATTATGGTTGGAAAGACACCAACTATTTCCTCTTGCCATTCTTGCCACCACGCACCATGCGTGATCAAGTGGGCTTTGGGGTCGATGTCTTTGCCACCAATCCAAAAGGCTACTTCATTGACTTTAAAACGGAAGTGGCGCTTGCAGCCGTTGATGCCGTCAATGCGCGCTCTGAATTATTATCAGCCGACAACATCTCTAAGAAAATCTCGCTCGATAACTACACATTCCAGCGCGAAGCCGTTTTACAATACCGCAACAATCAATTGCGTAAAGCAGGCATCGACATTCCTGAAAAATCCTATGACGATGATGACGAGGAGTTTTCCATCGCGGACATCGCCCGTCAAAACGCTGAGCAATAATCATGAGCGATTCGATACCTTTACGCCGCCGCATTCGTGCAAAAGTGATCACCGCTTTGCTACGGTTCTTTGCGCGTTTTTCGCTCAAAAGCTTGTATCGACTCTCTGACCTCATTGCCTTTGGGCTTTACCACATCCCGAATCAAACGCGTAAAATCGCCGCGCGCAATCTACAATTGGCTTTTCCTGAATTGTCAGATGCCGAACGCCAAACGCTACTCAAAGAGACGCTTCGCCACAATTCTGCCACCCTCTTTGAGATGAGTTTTATGTGGCTCAATCCCTATGAGAAGATTTTGCAATCGGTGACCAACATCACTGTGCCGCCTGAATTTACCGAGGATCAAGCACGTTATCCGCAGATGATTTTCATCACGCCGCACTTTGGCTCATGGGAATTGAGTGGCTTATATGCCTCATCCTTGTATCCTTTAGCGACACTTTATCGCCCGAGCCGCCTGTACATTGATCCCATCATCATCGAAGGGCGCGGAAAAAATGGTGCAGTGCTTGTGTCCACCACCACGCAAGGCATTCGCGACATGATGAAAGCCATGAAAAATGGGCGCAGCGTTGGCATTTTACCGGATCAAGATCCTGGCCATGGCGAAGGCATTTTCGCGCCATTTTTTAATCTGCCCACCAATACGATGGGACTTGTTTCTCGGCTGGCCAATCGCTTTGACATTCCAGCCTACATTGTGGCCTCAAAACGCGATTTAGCCACGGGCACGTTCACCATTGAGCTCATTAAAATTGATGATCAATTGCGTGATCCAGACACATTGACCTCCATCACTGCGCTCAATCACGCCATTGAAACAGAGATCCGCAAAGCCCCTGAACAATATTTGTGGACATATAAACGCTTTAAAACTGCCCCCGAGGGCGAACCTGACCGTTATCAGCATTTGGATTAATTCATGCGCATTTATACTCAAGAACCGCTAGCACCTCACGCAACCGTTGAACTTAAAGACCCACAATTCAATCACATCGTGCGTGTGATGCGTAAAAAAGTGGGCGATCACCTGGTGCTGTTCAATGGTGAAGGTGGCGAATATCCTGCCATCATCCATGACATTGGCAAGCGATCCCTCACTGTGACGCTGCATGCCCACATTGCCATTGATCGCAGCGCGCCATTTGATGTGCATTTGATCCAAAGCTTTGCAAAGTTCGATAAAATGGACTTTGTGTTTCAAAAAGCAGTAGAGCTGGGCGTCAATCGTATCACGCCCTTTATGAGTGAACACAGCAGTTTTAAGCTCAATGACAGCGACAAACAAGATAAAAAGCTCAGCCATTGGCAAGGCATTCTTGAAAGCGCTTGTGAGCAATCTGGCTTGAACAAAGTCCCAATGCTGACGCCTTTTGCCTCCCTTAAAAACATTGAGTCGTTATTGTTAGATCGCCCGTATTTAATTCTCTCGCCCACTGCGGAATGTTCCCTCGGTCATTGGATCAAAAATCATCAGACAGAACATGCATTTGGCATCATCATTGGCCCTGAAGGCGGGTTTAGTGAGGCTGAACTTGCATGGTTATCCTCACAAGACAATTGCCATCCTGTGACCCTTGGCCCGAGAATTTTGCGCACAGAAACCGCCGCCCTCTCTGTCATCAGTAGCTTACATACACTCTTAGGAGATTGGGCATAACCCTTGTTTTTTCTTCACGCAAGCCCCATAGTATTTGGCAACGGAATTTTATTCTCAATTTAGGAAATTGCCATGAGCTTGCCTCGCATATTCTTCGTCATGGATCCGCTCCATACCCTTAACATTCACAAAGACAGCACATTGTCCATGATGATGGCTGCTCAAGATTTGGTGAATGAATGCTTTTACGTGAATCCTGCCCACATCTTCATTGACGAAGGTGTGGTCAAATCCACCGTTCAAGCCGTTACGATCGATTTGACAGAACACGATTGGTATCAGCTCAAAGAAGCTGAAATCGTGACATTTTCAGATCAAGACATCATCGTGCAGCGCAAAGATCCACCCTTTGACATGCATTACATCTATGTCACTTACCTCTTAGAGCTTGCGCAAAAACAAGGGGCACTTGTTTGTAATGATCCGCGCTCCCTTCGTGATTGCAATGAAAAATTGTTCACTGCATGGTTTGCGGATGTGTGCCCCATTACGCTTGTCACCAGTCAATATCATCTCTTAAAAGCCTTCATTGAAAAGCATGAAGACACCATCATCAAACCCCTTGATGGCATGGGCGGCACGGCAATCTTTAGAATCCAAAAAGATGATCCGAATTTAAATGTGATTTTAGAAACCTTAACCGCCCAACAAACCACCACGGTGATGATGCAAAAATATTTACCTGCCATTAAAAATGGTGACAAACGCATCCTCATCATTGATGGCGAACCTGTGCCTTATGCGATGGTGCGCATTCCACCTAAAGGCGAAACTCGCGCGAACTTAGCGGTCGGTGGGACAGCGGTGGTTGAGGCTTTAACTGAACGTGACTTTGAGCTCTGTGCGCGCCTTGCACCTGAACTTAAAAAACGCGGTTTAACCTTTGTGGGCTTAGATGTGATTGGCGGTTACTTAACCGAAATCAACGTCACAAGCCCCACAGGCATTCGTCAAATTGAAAACGCCACCGGCATTCCGGTCGGACGTGATTTAATGACCGTGCTCATTGATCAATGGAAAGCTCAGCGACATGTCAGTTAATTTTCGCGGCCAATTTTTGATCAGCATGCCCCACATCGACGATGAAGTGTTTCATCGTTCGGTGATCTTCGTGCTCGAACATACGGATCAATTTGTGTTAGGCGTCATCATCAATCAACAAAATTTACTCTCAAAAGATGAAATCTCTGCCCAATATGATCTGGCCATTGACCCTAAAGACATGGATAAATTAAATTTCATTTCAGGCGGTCCTGTGCGCTTAAAAGAGCTGTTTGTGCTCCATGAACACATTCAAAAATGGCACAAAGCTGTCGAAATTGCGCCGGGTGTGGACATCACCACCTCTGCCGATGTACTTGCCACCATCATTGAATCGTATCCTGAGATTTCTCACTCCATCATTGACAGCTATTCTGTGTGGAGCACGGATCAATTCAACGAAGAGTTAAAACGCAATGTCTGGATGCCGCTGCCTTTTGATAAGCAGTTTCTCTTCTCTCGTGATGAGCGGGAATTGTTATGGAATGATTTATTTGAGAGCTCCGGCGTGAAAATCCAAAGTTTATCTCAAGAAATTGGCACCGCCTAAGAAAAAAGCGAACATCTGTTCGCTTTTTTATCCTCTTACCAATGGTAATGCTGCTGAATAAAGTCAGAGGCATGCTTTAAGCTTTCGCACTCTTTGAGCAAAGAGGGACGAAGCGCATCCGGCGGCGGCAACATATCTGGCACCATAATCACCGGTACATTTGCCGCAATGGCAGCTTTAGCACCATTTGTTGAATCCTCAAACATCACCACATCCCTGTGAGATTGCCCTAAAAAATCCACCGCTTTATGCACAATTTCTGGGTGCGGCTTCGGATTTTCAATGTGATCGAGCGCATAAATGTGCCCAAAGTGCTCGCGAATGCCATGGTGTGTGAGCATCGCATCAATGAAATGGGCATAATTATTTGAAGCGATCACGCACGGAATGTTCCTTGATGCCAAAAATGCCAATAAATCGGTAGCGCCAGGCTTAATCGCCACATCGCCAGCCAATAAATATCCTTCGGCTATCGATTGCACTTCACGAATGAATTGATCCACATCCTCAACACTCAAAAAGGGAAAATCTTGCTGATAGATGGTGTACAAATCTTGATTCGATGTGCCCAAATAACGGCGATAATAGTGCTCATCATATGTGGTGATGCCATATTTAGGCGCCACCTCAATGCAGATGTCACAATAAAGTTGCTCTGTATTAAACAGCAACCCATCGACATCAAAAATCGCCCCGTGTAATTGTTTCATGTTGACTCCTTAAGGCACGTAAACATCAAGGCGCGTATTGGGCGCTTCAACGCTGTAACTGGGTTTAAAATCGCCCAAATATTCTGATTTTGCAGGTCGCTTAACCACCACGCGCTGCATACCGCGCCCGCTTTTCAGTAAATCAATGGCCAGTGATAGTAATTCTGCACTGTCCGGATCATCGCCCACTAAATCACGCACCATGCGTAAATCTAATTTCACCAATGCTGATTTTTTACGGTGCGGATACATCGGATCCATATAGCAACTGTTTGGCAATGGCATGGCGTCATCTTTCAATGCCAATTTTAAATGATCAATCGAACTCATGGGATTTAATGTAATGCGGGCAGCCATCTCTGGCATCTCTGTTTGAAGGCTAAAAATCGCCTCAGAGAGCAGAATTTGCAACGTGGGATTGCGCTCAAAGAATGTCACTGTACAACCAGAATATGCCAGCAATCCACCATCGCGCCCAAGGCCTGCCGTTAAATCCCACACCGTTTGACCTTCGCCATTTTTCCATTTTAATGCACGCAAAATGGGCTCTTGCGCTTTATTGAGTTTAGAAAAGCGCCACAACTGTTTCGGAGAGGCAAAGTCCACAGTTAATTTCTGTTTCGCTTCATCTTGCCAAAAGAGTGATTGCCCATCCCACACAAAAGAGGGATACGTCAATGGTGCACTTTGTACCGTGTATGTATTGGCCAACTCTGGCATTTGCCCATCTGCTGGCAAAATCAATGCTAATGAATCCATCATGCTTCCTGTGTAAAACTGCGCAATAAACCGATCTCTTGATCCCAAATGTCAGGATTGGTGGTTTCTAAAATTAAAGGAATGCCTTCAAATTGTGGGTGCTGCATAATGTATTCGAACGCCCCTAAGCCAATGGTGCCTTGTCCTAAACTCGCATGGCGATCCACACGGCTTTCAAAGTCTGTTTTCGCATCGTTTAGATGCATCGCACGCAAATATTGATTCCCAACAATCTCATCAAAGGCGGTAAAGGTTTTTTCACACGCTTCAAACGTGCGTAAATCATACCCTGCCACAAAGGCATGACAAGTATCGATGCATACGCCCACGCGACTTTTATCTTCCACATGGTGAATGATCTCAGCAAGCTGCTCAAATTCAAAGCCTAAATTGGTGCCTTGCCCTGCGGTGTTTTCAATCACAGCCACCACATTTTTGGTTTGATCCAACGCAATGTTAATGGACTCGCCAATGCGTGCTAAACAGTCAGAAATATTGATCTTATTTAAATGGCTGCCTGGATGAAAGTTCAGCAACTCAATGCCCAATTGCTCGCAGCGCTGCATCTCATCTAAAAAAGCCTCACGGGATTTGGTGAGTCCCTCTTCTTCCGGATGCCCTAAGTTAATGAGGTAACTGTCATGGGGTAAAATCTGATTGCCTTTAAAACCGAGTTTGAAGCACTCCTTTTTAAAGTTGGCAATCACTTTTGGCTCAAGCGGCTTGGCCTTCCATTGGCGCTGGTTTTTCGTAAATAAGGCAAATGCGTTTGCCCCAATATCTTTCGCTCGCTGCGGTGCTAAATCCACACCACCTGATGCGCTGACATGTGCGCCCACAAAATAGGTCATACCTTTCAATCCCATCAACAAAAGTTTACATTTTAATGCAGTTAAATGTTTTTTAAAGCAAAAACTGTCACCAGATCAAAGTATTTTTTTTAATTCTCCGTAAACTAGTGAGCATTGTTACCAAAACGGAGACGATCGCTGTGTTAAAAACAATACATACAAAAGACAATGCCATCTTTGAAGCGCTGGTTGATGAATTAAAAACCCGATCTTACCAAGATTTTTTAGCCATGCCAGAGCGCATGCAACTGCTGCCTGAAGGATTGTCTGAACACACCACCATTGAAATCTCGCGCCGTTTTGACCCCATTGATGCTGCATTGCACATTGTGGTGTCACAATTTTTGTGGCTCAGTGAAGAAAATGATCCCACCCTTATTCAAGGTATGCACACGATTGCCGTACCATTGCCAAATCGAAATCCTGCACTCTTTTATTCAGGGCACTGTAAAACAGAATTCTTTTATGTGCTCAAAGATGATTTCATCACCGATGATGTTTTTGAGCGCAATGAACGCGCTGAGGCTTCTGTCTTAGAAATGGCTGATTGGTTTGGCACCACAGGCTTAACAGATACAGAAGAGCGTGGCATTGCTGCCTTTATGCGCTATGAATATGGCGATTTATTGATCGATGAAGATGGACTCAAAGCCCATGACTTAGAATTTATGGGCTGTTTTCACCTCAATAAAACTTTAACGAAAAAGCTGAAAATTGAGGCAAAATTCCCCGTCACTGAACTTTATGTGTGGCACTATTATGATGATCATTATGCCTATGCTTATCGCGATCCTGAGGGCGTTTTACACTATGATTTAGGAACGCGCTTTAATCCTGAACAGTTCAAGCGCTTACCGAGCAATCCTGCAAGTGCGCGCGCATCACTTCACAGCGAAAACGCACATCCTCACTAAGCACGCGCTCTGTGGTGAGGGATAAAAGATCCTCAATTGCCGCAAAATCATTGCAGCACAAAATAATGTCAATGCCTGCATCAAAGCAGGCTTGAGCTTTTGCTATGGCACTGCCTAAATGCGCTGCCCCTTTCATATCTAAATCATCGCTGATGATGGCACCTTCAAAATGCAACACCTCCCGAAGATATGTCAGCCATGTGCGTGAAGTGACCGCTGTATGAGCATCATCCATCGCTGTATAGATGATGTGGGCAGGCATCACGCCTTCTATTCCGGCATCAATCAATGTAATGAAGGGCAATAAATCTGTGCGTTCGATCTCATCAAGCGAGCGCTCATCAATGCCAATCCCTAAATGGGTATCCACTGACACATAACCATGCCCCGGAAAATGCTTAGCCACGCCAATGGAACCTGCGCGACGAATGCCTTGATAAAAAGCCATCACCAAGGCCGCCACCGCATCGGGCTCACTGTGAAAAGCGCGATCGCCAATCACTGTATTGTGCCCATAATCAATATCACACACAGGCGCATAGCTAAAATCCACACCCACTTGCTTGAGCTCTGAGGCCATCACATAACCATAATGCTCCGCTTGCATGAGGGCTGAATGCATATTTTGTGCATACAACTCTTTTAATGATCCCATCGGTGGTAAACGGCTGAATCCCTCACGAAAACGCTGAACGCGCCCACCTTCATGATCCACAGAGATCATCAATTTCGGGTTGATCATTTTGATTTTTGCTGTCAACAAAATGAGCTGCTCTAAGCTTTCATAATTGCGGGTGAATAAAATCACGCCCACCACCAAAGGATGCATGAGCCATGCACGCTCTTGAGTCGTGACGGTCGTACCCTGTAATCCAATGATCAATCCACCTGTTTTTTGCATCATGCTTCCATCTCTAAGCCAAAATATTGCCAACACTTTTCAGTGGCCACGCGACCTTTTGGGGTACGCATAATGAACCCTTCTTGAATCAAATAAGGCTCAATCACATCCTCTAACGTTCCGCGATCCTCCCCTAAAGCTGAAGCAATCGTATCTAACCCCACAGGACCGCCTGAGAATTTTTCCACAATCAACTGCAACAAACGGCGATCGTGCTCATCTAAACCATAGGCATCAATTTCTAGCATGTTTAACGCTTCTTTAGCAATCGCCACATCGATCACGCCATTTGAACGCACCTCTGCCACATCGCGCACGCGGCGCAATAAACGATTGGCAATCCTTGGCGTACCGCGGGAGCGTTTACCAATTTCAGCGGCACCTTCTGGCATCAATTCCACATTCAAAAGCGATGCTGAACGCAAAACAATGTTGGTCAATTCATCATTGGAATAAAACTGCAAGCGGGACATGATGCCAAAGCGATCACGCAGTGGCGAGGTTAATAAGCCTGCACGCGTTGTCGCACCCACCAATGTAAAAGGCGGCAAATCAATCTTAATGGAGCGCGCCGCAGGCCCTTCCCCAATCATGATGTCCAACTGATAATCCTCAAGTGCAGGATAGAGCACCTCTTCAATCATCGGGCTCAAGCGGTGGATTTCATCAATGAACAGCACATCATTCGGCTCTAAATTCGTCAATAGTGCCGCCAAATCCCCTGCTTTTTCAAGCACAGGCCCTGAGGTTTGTTTTAACCCCACATCCAACTCATGGGCAATGATGTGGGCAAGTGTTGTTTTCCCCAATCCTGGTGGACCAAACAGCAACACATGATCGAGCGCTTCCCCACGATTACGGGCAGCCGTAATAAAAATTTCTAACTGATTGCGAAGCGCCGCTTGCCCAGTGTAATCTTGTAAACGCTTCGGGCGAATGGCGCGATCAATGACGGTTTCTTCGCGTTGTTTTTCACCGCTGATCAATATTCTATCGGATTCTATCATCTACACTTCTAACCAAAATGTGACAGGGCCATCGTTTTCTAAGGATACTTTCATATCGGCCCCAAATTCCCCTTGTGCCACCGTTTGTAACAATGTTTTGGCATGCATAATGCTGTGTTCATACAGCGCAATGCTCATTTCAACCGGTGGGCTGTCTGTAAAGGATGGACGGCGCCCTTTATCGGTATTGGCCAGCAATGTAAATTGCGACACCAATAATAATCCGCCCGCTGTGTCTTGCAGCGATCGATTCATTTTGCCGGCATCATCAGAAAAAATGCGGTAATGGATGATTTTTTCCACCATTTTTTCAACCGTTTGTGGCGTGTCATGTTTTTCAATGGCGACAAATGCCAATAAACCTGCATCAATCGCCCCGATGGTTTTTCCATCAACCTTTACACTTGCGTGATTGACACGTTGAATCAGTGCAATCATGGTTGAACTCGTAAGGCAGCTTCTAAACGGCGCATGAACATGCCCGCCAACTCTTGGCGAAGGGCGTAAGAGACACGTTGACTGTCTGTGGATTTACTGAGTAACGCCGCTTCTTGATAACTAAAGTCACGTTCGCGCATTAATGTGGTCGGCGGCAAAATCTCTTGCCCATCGTGATCTTTCGCTTGCACCACCATGGTTAATGTCACCACTTCTTCTGTGGCGCGATCCACCGCTAAACCTGACACGGCACGTGAAGTTTGCTGCTCTGACAATACTTGAATGATTAAATCTGCTTGAGCTTCATCCATCACAATTTTAACGCCAGATGGGAAAAACTTCACAACTGCGCTGTAAAACGTCTGACGATCATCAGGGTTATAGCCCACCATATAAACCTTCTGATACTCTTTTGGCCACTGAATGGCACCGCGCAAATGAAAGCCACAACCAGTGACCACTAAAGCCGCTGCTGCCAGTAATACGCCTCGACGTGTCATTGTCATTTTTATCCCCTTACATGATCACTTGTGAAAAATCAAAGTCCAATGACTCTGTCACAGCACCAATCATGGTGCCTGAGGCATAAGGAATGGTGTATTCCCACACAAGCGTCATGCTCGTTGGTGAGTTGACACCCGTTGCCATTAAACCTGCGCCTTTGCGCTCTAAATCTTGTAATAATTTTGGTAATTTGATCATCTCATCACTCGAGATGCTGCGACTCATACGGCCAATACAGTTTTCAGACAAGGCCACCATCACCACATCAAGTTCTGTGACCATCGTCGATGTAATGTCCACCACGTCATACACCATGCCGGCAAAGCCTGCATCTGCAATCACATGGAAGAAGTGTTTAGCTGCCTCAAAATGCTCATCGACCACCTCTTCTGCCAAACCAAAGATGATTTGATGATCCACACAAGGCGCTTTAGCATTTTGCTCAATCCAATCCATCAAATATTCAGGCTTGGTTAAAAAGTACATGGATAACGGCACTAAAATGCGCTTATTGCCGCCCTCGACTTTGGCAAGATTCTCAGCGGCTGTTGAGAGCATGAATTGATCTAAATCACGCATCAAAACATTGTCTGAGGTGAAGGTGAAGCTTCGGTTCCACACCACAGGATTGCCCTGTGCATCGCGCAATGAGAAGCTGGCCACATAATTCTCTTTGCCTTGGGCTAAGAAGTCTGCCACCGGAATATAGGTTTGACGAATGTGCTGATCATTCAATGCAGTAAAGAGTGGCATGTACTCTTCATCGATGTCGCCCACTTCTAAGATTTCAACGCCATGTTGCACCGCTTGAATGGCACGGGTTGACTCTTCTTTTTTATCCGTAAAGACCACGCGGGTTTCTAATAAACCAGATAAATCATCTAAACGCGCACAGGCATCAATGATGCCTTCCACTGAATCGCCTAAATTGGTGTAAGAGAAGGAAAATGAACCATGAAAACTCACATCCCCTGCTTTAAACACATAACCTTCTGCGCTGGCCACAATCGCCATCCCTAAGCGATCCACTTTTGTCATGTCACTGTTAGTGAGCAAAAGCACCATGCTTTCATCAGAATAACGCGCATAATGCAGATTGCTGATCTGGGCATCTAAATGTTTAGCCAGCCCCAAGAAATAGGACTCTAACACCTCAACGCCATATTTTTTACGAAAATTAAAATAATCTTCTAAGACTAAACTCACCAACCAAGATGAGCTGCCCACAAAATTTGATAAATTCTCAATGAATGCCAAACGGTTATAAAACTGCGACGCAAGAGAAGGTGTAGCCTCCACCACAACAGGTGCAGTTTGTCCTGCATTTGATTGCGCCACAAAAATTTCAAGGCAAGGCAACTCTTGATGCATTGCAGGTTTAATCGTCACCACTTCCTCTGCAGCTTCGCCACTGCGAGGATTGATGAGGTTTAACGTCGCTTGCTGCTCTTTGCCTGTTTTGCTCGCAATTTTCATCATCTTTTTAAAAGATGCCGATTGCTCAGCCCCAATGTATTCAAGCGCCGTTGTCGCTGCCAATTCATTAAAATCTTGCCAACCGAAATATTTTAAAAAGGCTTCATTTGCATATAAAAAGAGGCCATCGGTGGCACCAAAATAGGCAATCAAATCTTCAGATTGCGCGGCCAATTGCGCCGTAATTTCTGCCAACTGGGCATTTTTCTCTAAAGTTTCGCGGTAACCTTGCTGATTTTTACGCTCAAAAATGGCACGCACGATCTGTTTAAAAAGCACATCACTTTGTTGCAATGAACCGACATCAAGCGCCCCTTCTTGCATCATGCTTTGACGTTTTTCTAAAAATTGCTCTTCTGCCACTAAGACAAGCACCGGCACACTTTGCATGCCGATGGCATCGGTGATTTCTTTCAGATCAGGGACTTTTGGAGAGTCTTGTAACAAAATTAAGTCACAGCCCTCTTTGGTTAAGGCCATTTTAATGCCATCCACAGAATCTGTCGTTGCCACATCAAAAGTGATTTTACTCTCAACACTCGACACACGAATCAACTGCTTGAGTTGAGTGACCTTTTCTGCACTGCTTTCAACATAAAGAATTCTGTAGATATCATTGGCCATTATTAATTACCCATTTCTAAATTTTAACTGTCATAGTGTAGCTTAATTCGGCACAAAACTCATGTTAGATGAGCTCACCATATAAATCATAGGTGTCCGCTTCATCGATCAATACATTGACAATTTTACCAACGCACGATGCATCCGCGCCATCGATGTAAACCAAGCCATCAATTTCAGGGGCATCAGCTTTTGTGCGGCCAATGGCGACACCATTTTCAGCATCAAAGTCATCCACCAATACTTCTAACGTCTGACCCACTTTAAGCGCCAATTTCTCCGCAGAAATGCGGGCTTGAAGCTCCATAAAGCGACCTAAGCGCTCTTCTTGAATCTCAACCGGAATGAGTTCTGCAATATCATTAGCGGGCGCGCCTTCCACCGGTGAATAAATGAATGCCCCCACGCGATCTAAACGTGCTTCTTCAATGAAATCTAAAAGCATTTGGAACTCTTCTTCCGTTTCCCCTGGGAAGCCAACAATGAAAGTTGAGCGAATGGTGATTTCAGGGCAAATTTCACGCCATTTTTTGATGCGCATCAACATATTTTCACTATTGGCGGGGCGCTTCATGGCTTTTAAAATGCGTGGGGATGCGTGTTGCATGGGCACATCGATGTACGGCAAAATTTTGCCTTCTGCCATCAATGGAATCAAATGATCAACATGTGGATAAGGATAGATGTAGTGTAAACGCACCCATGCATCCATTTTACCAAGCTCTTCACAGAGGTTTTGAATGTGTGTTCTGACAGGTGTGCCATCGGCAAAACCTGTTTTATATTTCACATCCACGCCATAAGCACTGGTATCTTGCGCCACCACCAATAGCTCTTTCACACCTGAATTCACCAATTTTTTCGCCTGTGACAAGACATTTTCCACAGGATATGATTGATGTTTACCACGCATCGTCGGAATGATGCAGAACGTACAACTGTGATTACACCCTTCTGCAATTTTAAGGTATGCATAATGGCGCGGCGTCAATTTAATGCCCGCTTGTGGCACCAAATCCATGAAGGGATCGTGCGGCTTTGGCAAATGATGATGCACAGCGCCCATCAATTCTTGGAATGCATGCGGACCTGTCACACTCAATACATTTGGATATTTTTCCAAAATGGTGTCCGCTTTTGCGCCTAAACAACCTGTGACAATCACTTTGCCATTTTCATCTAACGCTTCACCAATGGCATCTAAGCTCTCTTGCACCGCTGAATCAATAAAGCCACAAGTGTTGACCACAACGAGGTCTGCATCATTGTATTGTGGAACGATTTCATATCCTTCAGTACGCAATTGCGTCAAGATATATTCGGAGTCAACCAATGCTTTTGGGCAACCGAGCGAAACAAAGCCAATCTTAGGAGTAGTCACTGTCTAACCTTACAAAAAAAGATCACCCGTCAAATCAGCAAATGTTTTGACTGGTGTAATCAAAGAAAAAAAACTATAATAACCGGCTATTTTATATCAGAACCTCATCTACTGGAAACCAAAATGTCGAAAAAATATTTAGTTACTTGGGATATGCTCCAAGTTCACGGGAAAGCTTTATCTCAACATTTAATCGAACGTCAAGAGTGGAAAGGGATCATTGCGGTCAGTCGTGGTGGTTTAGTGCCTTCTGCGATCGTTGCGCGCGAATTGAACATTCGTTACGTGGATACCTTGTGCATTGCAAGCTACCACGAATATCAACAGCAAACAGACATGCAACTCGTTAAAGAGTGCAATTTACCGAATGAAGGCGAAGGCTTTGTCATCATTGATGACTTAGTGGACTCTGGCAATACGGCAAAATTGATCCGTCAATTGTATCCAAAAGCTTACTTCGTCACCATCTTTGCCAAACCACAAGGCAAACCATTGGTGGACTTTAACGTCATCGATGTGTCACAAGATACATGGATCGAGCAACCTTGGGACACAGCCGTACATTTCATTGCCCCAATTTGTGATCAAAACAAACAGTAATCATGCAATACCATAAGCCGAACTGGATTAAAGATCATGCGATTGCCTTAGGCTTCTGGGTTGGCAAATACATTGCGAGATTGCCAATGCCCATCTTATTAGCCGCAGGCAAAGGCGTTGGCAGGCTCTCGTATTATGTGGCGAAAAAACGCCGCCACATTGTGGAGCGCAACATCGCGTTGTGCTTCCCTGATTTATCTAAAGATGCGCAAACTGAGCTCGTTAAGGAGAATTTTAACGCCCTTGGCATGGGCATCTTTGAAACTTTAGCCGCTTGGTTAAAACCTGAAGCACAGGTCAAAGAGCTCTTCATCTATGAAGGGTTAGAGAATTTAGACGCCGTGAAAGCCTCAGGTGAAGGCGCGCTGTTATTGACCGTGCACTTTTGCAACCTTGAGCTTGGCGCACGTGCCATTACGCTCAAAACCCCATTTGTGGCGATGTATCGTCAGCACAAAAACCGCGCGTATGAAGAGCGCCAATTTAAAATGCGCACTGCTCAATCACAAAATGAGCCCGTCAATCGCAACGAAATCCGCAAAACCATCAAACTCCTTCGCCAAGGCAAGCTGCTTTGGTATGCACCTGATCAAAACTATGGCGGCAGTGATCATGTGTTTGTGGATTTCTTTGGTGTCAAAGCATTGATGATCACCGCGACCTCCCAAATGGCAAAAGTGGGCAAAGCTAAAGTGCTGCCTTATTATTGCATTCGTGAAGGCAATCAATATCGAGTGAAGATCCTCCCTGCCCTTGATCACTTCCCTTCTGAGTCGCCTGTTGAAGATTGCGAGCGTTTGAATAAAATGTTTGAATCATGGATCATGCAAGCCCCTGAGCAATATTTATGGGCGCATCGGCGCTTTAAAACTCGCCCTGAAGGTGAAAAGGATCTCTATGAATAACCTTGTGAAAGATTATCGCCGCATTTTGATCATTCAATGGAGCGCGATGGGCGATTGCGTGCTTGCAAGCAGCACCTTTGATGACATTAAAGCCACATTTCCACACGCAAAGATTGATTTAAATGTGCTCCCTCCGTGGCATCAGCTCTTTGTGCATGATGATCGTTTTCATCAACTCATTGACTTTAAACTCAGAAAACAGGGCTTTGGCGCCACTTGGCGTTGGCTCACCACATTAAAACAAGAAAATTATGATCTGATCATTGATCTACAAAACAGTGATCGCTCTCGCATGTTGCTCTCTGCGGCAAAAACTCTCCGCTTTACTCGCGCAACCATCATTGGACGCAGCCGCCATTGGTGTTATGACAATCACATTAAAACCCATGACATTGAAAACAATCACGTTGTTGATCGTTTTTATGCAGCACTCAAAAGTGTGGGCGTGGTTCGCACAAGTACACGCCCCCGCATCATTGCATCGCCTGAAATCATCGCGCGCATTGAAGAGAAAAAGCAGCATCTATTAGAGCATCATACCTTTGCCGTTTTTGTGCCTGGTTGCAGTCCACAGCACCCCGAAAAACGTTGGCATCCTGAGCGCTTTATGGAACTTGCGCAATTATTATTCAATCACAATTGTGTGACGCGCATTTTAGTCCTTGGCGCCGGCAGTGAAGCGGAAATCTGCAAACAAATCGCTGATAGCGATGAGCGCATCATCAATTTATGCGATCAAACCGCACTGTTAGACATCCCCTATTGGCTCAATGGCGCTGAGCTCATTGTGGCCAATGATACCGGCATCGCACACTTTGCAGCGGCAAGTGATGCGCCCGTCATCGCCCTCTTTGGCCCGACAAATCCAACACAATCGAAGCCTTATGGGGAAAAAGTCACCGTGCTTGAGGCCAAAAATTTTGGAAATGACAATAAAATTGACCAAATCACGGCAAATGACGTTCTGAATCACTACCAAACCATTTTCAATCCATCCGATAAAACAGTATAATCATCGGATTTTATAATTGAATATCCACTATTTTCAAAGGAATTGATGTGACAAAACAAGCAAGTTATACCAAAGAAGAACTGATTGAATGCGCAAAAGGCAACTTATTTGGTGAAGGCAATGCACAATTGCCAATGCCACCAATGTTGATGTGCGATCGCATTGTGGAAATCACTGAAGATGGTGGCAACTACAATAAAGGTTTAATCGTCGCTGAACTCGACATCAATCCCGATTTATGGTTTTTCCCTTGTCATTTTATTGGCGATAGCGTCATGCCAGGTTGCCTTGGCTTAGATGCAATGTGGCAATTGGTTGGCTTCTATTTAGGCTGGAAAGGCGGCATTGGTCGCGGCCGTGCACTTGGTTGTGGCGAAGTGAAATTCTCCGGTCAAGTCTTACCCACCGCAAAAAAAATAACTTACCACATTCACATGAAACGTGTTATTTTGCGCAAATTGACGATGGGTATTGCAGATGCGACTTTATCCGTAGATGGTAAAATCATCTACACAGGACATGACCTCAAAGTTGGTCTTTTTACCTCAACAGATAATTTTTAACGTTTAGGAGAAACATTATGAGACGTGTTGTTATCACAGGTCTTGGGATTATTTCTAGTATCGGAAACAACAAAGAAGAAGTATTAGAGTCTCTCAAATCAGGTAAGTCAGGTATTGAATTCTCTCAAGAGATGGCTGATCTCGGTTTTAGATCCCATGTTCACGGTGCGATTCGCATCAACCCTGCTGAACATATTGATCGTAAAACTTTCCGCTTTATGGCTGATGCTGCGGCATACGCTTATTTAGCGATGGAGCAAGCGATTGAAGACTCAAAATTACCCCCTGAAATGGTTTCGAATGAGCGCACAGGTTTAATCGTGGGTTCGGGCGGTGCATCGACGCGCAATCAAATTGATGCCGTCGATAGCATGCGCAAAACAGGTGCCACGAAAAAAATGGGTCCATACATGGTGACTCGCACAATGGGCTCTACTGTATCTGCATGTTTAGCCACACCGTTTAAAATCAAAGGTGTGAACTATTCCATCAGCTCAGCGTGCTCTACATCTGCCCACTGTATTGGTAATGCTGTTGAGCAAATCCAATTGGGTAAACAAGATGTGATCTTTGCCGGTGGCGGTGAAGAGTTGCACCCATTTATGAGCGCAATGTTCGATGCCATGGGCGCATTGTCTTCTAAATACAATGACAATCCATCTGTGGCATCACGTCCATATGATCGTGACCGTGATGGTTTTGTGATCTCTGGCGGTGGCGGCATCGTGGTGGTTGAAGAGTTAGAACACGCATTAGCGCGTGGTGCACACATCTATGCAGAAATCACTGGCTACGGCGCAACATCTGATGGTTATGACATGGTTGCTCCAAGTGGTGAAGGCGCAGAGCGCTGTATGCGTCAAGCATTGGCCACAGTTGAAGGCCCGATTGATTACATCAATGCACACGGCACTTCAACACCTGCCGGTGACATTCCTGAAATCATGGCCGTTGAACGTGTATTTGGGGATAAATTCCCAATGATCTCTTCAACAAAATCACAAACAGGCCATGCGTTAGGCGCAGCCGGTGTGAATGAAGTGATCTATTCCCTTCTGATGATGGAAAACAATTTCCTTCAAGCAAGCATGCACATTGATCACATTGATCCTTTATTGGAAAACTTCCCAATCATCCGCAAAAAAGTGGAAGATGTTGAGATCAATAACATCATGAGCAATAGCTTTGGCTTTGGTGGTACAAACGCAACTGTGGTGCTCAGCCGTTATAAAGGTTAATGCATTCCACAACAAAAAAGCCTGATCAATGATCAGGCTTTTTTTATATCTCATTTCAATTATTCACGGTGATACGGATGATTGTGCAAAATACTCCAACCACGGAATAATTGCTCTGCCACCAAAATACGCACCATCGGATGTGGCAACGTCAATTTAGACAGAGAAATGCTCTGCTGAAAGCTCTGTTTGACGTCATCAGAAAAACCTTCAGGACCGCCAATCAATAACGCAATATCAGTGCCACCTTGCAACCAGCCGGCCATCATTTGGCTCAACTCTGGCGTTGTCACCGCTTTACCCACCACATCAAGCCCCACAATGCGCGCACCTTTTGGCACGGCAGCAAGCATCTTTTGCCCCTCTTCTTTGAGGATTTTAGAGATGTCTGCATTTTTCTTGCGAGCTTGGGCAGGAATTTCCACCATTTTGAGTTGCACTTCATTACGAAGACGGCTTTGATACTCATCAAAGCCTTCTTTCACCCAACTTGGCATATTGTTGCCAATGGCAATGAGGTGAACAATCATACTAGATGAACAATTTTTCTAACTGATAAAACTCACGCGCATCTTTAGTCATGATGTGCACCACGATGTCACCATAATCTTGTAATACCCAGTTGCCGCTTTCCACGCCTTCAATGCCGATCACGGTATGACCTTGCTCTTTCATATTGATTTCAAGCTTATTGGCCATCGCTTTAAGGTGAGTTGAGGAAGTCCCTGTAACAATCACAGCCCAGTCGGTATACTTCACAATTTCGCTGACATCGAATACTTTAATATCCACACCTTTCATATCATCTAAGGTTGTTTCAACAATATTCTTCATTGCTTCTGACATAAAATTCATCCAATTAATTTAAAATTCATCAATCATTAATACACATAGTGTTGGTTATTGTACTTCATTTTAATTTAACAATTAAATCTTAATTAATTTTGCTAGAATATTAGCTTTATTTCTAAGTTTTGAAGGTTGAGAAATGGTCAGTTTTGAAGCACTTTACGAAGAAGCACAACAATATATTCCTGGCGGCGTGAACTCTCCTGTGCGCGCATTTAAACAAGTGGGCGGTGCACCTGTGTTTTTCAAAAAGGGTGAAGGCGCTTATGTTTATGATGTCAATGACAAAAAATACATCGATTATGTGGGTTCATGGGGCCCGATGATCGTGGGTCATGCCCATCCTAAAGTGATTGAAGCCGTTGTGGAAACCGCAAAAAATGGCCTCTCTTTTGGTGCGCCCACTGTTTCTGAAACCGCATTGGCCAAAAAAGTTCTTGAGATCATTCCTTCAATGGACAGCGTACGCATGGTAAGCTCAGGCACAGAAGCCACCATGAGTGCCATCCGTTTAGCCCGTGGTTATACTGGCCGCAACAAAATCATCAAATTTGAAGGCTGCTATCATGGCCATTCTGATTCCCTTTTAGTGAAAGCAGGCTCTGGTTTATTGACCTTTGCTGAGCCATCATCACCGGGCGTACCAGCTGATTTAACGCAGCACACCATCGTACTTGAATACAACAATCCTGAAGAACTCAAAGAAGCCTTTGCCAAATATGGCGATGAAATTGCGTGCGTGATTGTAGAACCCATTGCCGGCAACATGAACTGCATTCCACCGTCACGTGAATTTTTACAAACCATTCGTGATTGCTGTACAGAGGCAGGCGCTGTATTCATCATGGATGAAGTGATGACCGGTTTTCGTGTACACAAACATTCTGCCCAAGGCTTATTTAACATCACGCCTGACTTATCAACCTTCGGTAAAGTGATTGGCGGCGGCATGCCGGTGGGCGCTTTTGGTGGTAAAGCTGAAATTATGGCGCATTTATCCCCAAATGGTGCGGTGTATCAAGCAGGCACATTGTCTGGTAATCCTGTGGCCATGGCAGCGGGTTTAGCCACATTAGAATTGGTGTCTGAAGAGGGCTTTTATGATGAGCTCAAAGCCAAAACCGATTACTTAATGGATGGGATTGCCAAAATCTTTGCCAAACATGATTTACCCATCCACATCAATCACGTGTGCGGTATGTTTGGTTTATTCTTCACCCATCAACCTGTGAACACTTACAAAGATGCGCTCACCAGTGACATCGAATTTTTCAAACAGTTCTATCATGGCTTACTTGAGCGCGGCATCTATTTAGCACCGAGCGCATTTGAAGCAGGTTTCTTATCGAATGCACATACGTATGAAGATTTAGATCAAACCCTCAAAGCCATCGACGAAACATTAGCAGACATCAAAGGTTAACCCATGAAACAAACTCCTTGGATCGCCCCATCGATTTTATCCGCAGACTTCGCACGCTTAGGCGAGGAAGTCGATGCTGTATTAAATGCAGGCGCAGACATCATTCACTTTGACGTGATGGACAACCACTATGTGGAAAACCTCACGTTTGGCCCGATGATCTGTAAAGCATTGCGTGATTATGGCGTCACTGCCCCCATTGATGTGCATTTGATGGTTTCACCGGTCGATCGCATGATCGAAGCCTTTGCAAAAGCTGGCGCAACCTACATCACTTTCCATCCTGAAGCCTCTTTGCATGTGGATCGCTCCCTTCAACTCATCAAATCATTGGGCTGTAAAGCCGGTTTGGTGTTGAATCCTGCAACCTCTATCCATGTGCTTGATCATGTTTGGGACTATTTAGACATGGTGCTGGTGATGAGTGTGAACCCGGGCTTTGGCGGACAAAAATTCATCCCATCTGCTTTAGATAAATTAAAGCAGTTGCGTACAATCATTGATGAAAAAGGCTTAGACATTCGCCTTGAAATTGATGGCGGCGTCAATGCCGATAACATTGCAGAAATCTCTCAAGCAGGCGCGGATACTTTCGTGGCAGGCAGCGCGATTTTCACACAAAAAGATTACACAGACATCATTACTCGCTTAAAATCAAATGCAAAATTAGACTGATGCCATTTTGTCGTTTAGAATACGAGCGTTATTTCTATTAAAAAAACTAATGAGAAAATTATGAACATTACAGATCTACTCACATTTGTGGTCAAATCCGGGGCATCGGATTTGCACTTGTCAGCAGGATTGCCACCTTTGCTGCGCATCGATGGTGACGTAACAAGAATCAATGCACCTGCGCTCAATAACGATATGGTTTATGATTTGATTTATGGCATCATGAATGATACTCAGCGCAGAACCTTTGATGCAGAGTTAGAAGCTGACTTCTCTGTAGATGTTCCTGGTTTATCTCGTTTCCGTGTCAACGCCTTCCACCAAAATCGTGGCGTTGGCGCTGTTTTTAGAACAATCCCTAACAACATTAAATCCATGGATGAACTTGGCATGCCTGCCATTTTCCGCCAAATGGTTTCGGTGCCTCGTGGTTTAGTGTTGGTGACAGGGCCCACAGGTTCAGGTAAGTCAACGACGTTAGCTGCAATGATTGACTACCTAAACAAGCATCATCCTTACCATATCTTGACGGTGGAAGACCCCATTGAGTTCGTACACACGCCAAGAAAATCACTCATCAACCAACGTGAAGTGCACCGAGATACTCTCTCGTTTAACAATGCGTTGCGCTCTGCTCTTCGTGAAGATCCAGACGTTATCTTGGTGGGTGAGCTTCGTGACTTAGAAACCATTCGTTTAGCCTTAACCGCTGCGGAAACGGGTCACTTAGTATTTGGTACCCTCCATACCACATCGGCAGCGAAGACCATCGACCGTATCATTGACGTTTTCCCAGAAGGTGAAAAACCATTGGTTCGTTCAATGTTATCTGAGTCTTTGCAAGCCGTTGTTGCGCAATCACTTTTGAAGAAAAAAGGCGGCGGTCGTGTGGCTGCTTGGGAAATCCTTATGGGTACGAATGCAATTCGAAATCTGATTCGTGAAGATAAAATTGCACAGATGTATTCTGCGATTCAAACTGGCCAATCCTTTGGCATGCAAACCCTTGATCAGCACTTGATGCAGCTAGTTCGAGCGGGCATCATTGATGCGGAAGTTGCAGCAAGTAAGGCTAAGAACCCTGCTGATTTCACTTAATCAGTGTATTGCATATTTTTTTGAAATACGTATAATGACGTGTCTGTTTTTAAGGGCCGTCTTTGCGTTCCTCAAAGAATTTAATTTATTGAAATAGGTTATTTTAATTATGAGTAAAGTTTGTCAAGTCACTGGTAAAGCACCTGCTGTTGGGAACAACGTTTCTCACGCAAACAATAAAACTCGCCGTCGTTTTTTACCAAATCTTCACTCACATCGTATTTGGGTAGAAAGCGAACAGCGCTTTGTAACATTACGCGTAACATCTGCTGGTTTAAGAACTATCGATAAAAAAGGCATCGATGCTGTTCTTAAAGATATGCGTGCACGTGGTGAGAAAATCTAAGGAGCTTTATCATGGCAAAAGGTATCAGAGAAAAAATCAAATTAGTGTCAACGGCTGAAACTGGTCATTTTTACACTACAACTAAAAACAAAAGAACAACTCCTGAAAAATTAGAGTTCATGAAATATGATCCAGTTGTTCGTAAACACGTTTTATACAAAGAAGCACGTATTAAATAAGTTTACTTGTTTAAAAACACACAAAAGCAACCTCAGGGTTGCTTTTTTATTGTCGTAAAATCGTCTCATCTTCAAATTAACGCCGTATTATGCTAGATTGTGCGGTATCTTTTTAGACTGTAGATGATTCTATCCGTGATCACATTAGACCATATTTCAAAATCCTATCCGACTGCGAAAGGCGACATCATTGCCCTCTCAGACATCTCTTTGACCATTGAAGCCGGTGAAATCTTCGGTGTCATCGGGCACTCTGGCGCCGGCAAAAGTACATTGATTCGCTGCCTTAACTTATTGGAAAAGCCTTCAAGTGGCCACGTCATTTTAGATCAAGTGGATTTAACCACCTTAAGCAAACGAGAATTGATGCATGAGCGCCGCAAAATCGGTATGATTTTCCAGCACTTTAATCTTTTCTCTAGCCAAACCATTTTTGACAACATTGCCTTTCCACTTCGCTTAGAGAAAATGTCGAAATCTGAGATCAATGCCCGCGTCAATGAATTGCTAGAATTAGTAGGCTTAACAGAACATGCCAAAAAATACCCCGCCCAACTCTCTGGCGGACAAAAACAGCGCGTAGGGATCGCTAGAGCCCTCGCTAACAAGCCAAAAGTCCTATTGTGTGATGAAGCCACCTCTGCCCTTGATCCACAAACCACACAGTCCATTTTAGAGCTCCTACGCGAGATCAATCAAAAGCTCGGTTTAACCATTGTGCTCATCACCCATGAAATGGAAGTGATCCGTAAAATCTGCCATAAAGTGGGCGTCATTCATGCCAGTCAAATTGTGGAATGCGGCCCTGTTGAAGAGGTGTTTTTAAACCCTCAACACGAAGTGACCAAAGAGTTCATTTTAGACAACAGCCATTATGCTGAGCTTAAAGTTCATTTGAAAAACAGCCCAATGAAAGGGGCAAACCTTTATCAAATCACTTATTCTGGGGAAGATTCCTATCATCCGCATTTAAGTGACATCATCAAATCCACCGGCGTGCATTTCTCAATCCTGTCTGGCAACATCAGCTACATTCGTGATTTGCCGTATGGTCAATTGCTCGTGGCCTTAAATGGCAGTGCTGAGGTTCAGCAGCGCGCCTTAGAAGAATTTGCAGCGAAAAACATTCACACATTAGCGGTCACTTTATAAACTATGTCAAATCTCATCGAAACCTCTCTGTACACAGATTTCAAAGTATGGGCAGCGAATGCTCTTCAAGAATTCATCACGCCCTATTTTCCTAAAGTGAAAGTGAGCATGCTCTGGGAAGGCACTGAAGCCACCTTGCAAATGCTCTCCGCCTCTTGGGCATTGACCACCATTTTTGGCATCATGCTTGGGGTGATTTTATACCTCACGAGCCCAAAACAATTAATGCAAAATCGCTTGGTGTATCCGATTTTATCGATCTTCACCAATATTTTGCGCTCCATTCCCTTTTTGATTCTGATCATTTATCTATTGCCCTATACAAAAAATATTGTGGGCACCTCCTTTGGGGTCAAAGGTGCAATTGTGCCCTTAACCATTGGGGCGATTCCATTTTTTGCCAAATTGGTAGAAACAGCCCTGCGTGAAGTGGATCGCGGCATCATAGAAGCTGCCGTCAGTATGGGCACACCGATGCATAAGATCATTTTTTCTATCTTATTGCGTGAAGCGCGCCCAAGCTTGATTGCAGGGGCAACCATTACAGGGATTCTCCTCCTCTCCTTTACAGCCATGGCAGGCGTTGTTGGCGCAGGTGGACTTGGTGATTTGGCCACCCGTTTTGGCTTCCATCGCAATCAACCTGAAATTACCAATTTTGTGATTGTAATTATCATTATTATCGCGCAAACTATTCAATTAGTGGGGGATACATTCATGCGTCGCCTCACACGAAAATAACAATTGCCATCCAATATTTAGGAGTTTATTCATGAAGAAATTTGCAACAGCGCTTCTCATTTCTGCATTGCCATTTTTTGCCAATGCCAATGAAACCATCAAAGTGGCAGCATCTCCTGTGCCACATGCTGAAATTTTAGAACACGCGCAAACGCTTGCCCCTAAAGATTTCAACATTGACGTGGTTGTGGTCACCGATTATGTGTTACCTAACATCATGCTCAACGAAGGCGAAGTCGATGCAAACTTCATGCAACATCAACCCTATTTAGATGAATTTAACAAAGCCAACGACATGACATTGGTGTCTGTGGGCGGCGTGCATTTAGAACCTTTAGGCGGCTATTCTAAAAAGATCAAAGATGTGAAAGACTTACCACAAAATGGTAAAGTGGCCATTCCAAATGACCCCACCAATGGCGGTCGTGCTTTGATCTTATTGCACAACAATGGCGTGATCACATTGACAGATCCGACAAACATTTTAGCCACGATTCAAGACATCAAAGAGAATCCTAAAAACTTATCGTTTGTGGAGCTTGAAGCGCCAATGCTTGCCCGCACCATCGATGAAGTGGATTTAGCCCTCATCAACACTAACTTTGCGTTAGATGCGGATTTAAACCCAGTCAAAGATGCTTTGATCATTGAAGACAAAAACTCACCTTATGTGAACATCGTTGTGGTCAAAGATGGCAACAATGAGAAAGAAAATGTTAAAGAACTCATGAAGATTCTTCACTCTGATGAAATGAAACAATTCATCGAAACTAAATATGAAGGCAGTATTTTACCTGCATTCTAATTTTGCAAAATATGCGCTATAATGATTCACAACAAGAGAGCTGCTCGCAGCTCTTTTTTTTCATTGAGCCACATTGTCCGCTGTTTTAATCCGAAGCATGATTGACTTTTGCTTGGAAAAACAAGATAATGTTGCGTCTTATATTGTTTAAACTATTGGTTATATTTGGAGAATACCTTTGGCAAACTCAGCTCAAGCAAAAAAACGCGTACGCCAAGCGGAAAAAAGCCGTTTAGCAAATGCTTCATATCGTTCAATGACTCGTACTTATGTTAAGAAAGTATTGAAAGCGATCCAAGAAAATAACGTTACTGCTGCTCAAGATGCATTGAAAAAAGCACAAGGCGTTTTAGATCGCGCTTCTAACAAAGGCTTATTTCATAAGAAAACAACAGCTCGTTTAGTGAGCCGTTTGAACGCACGAATCAAAGCAATCGCTGCTTAATTCGAAATGCATTCAAAAAGCCCTGTTTAAGGGCTTTTTTATTGTCTGCCATTTATACAAGCCATAAAAAATCCCGCAAGATGCGGGATTTTTCAATCAGCTGACCAATTAGATTTTACCGTGGCAATGCTTATACTTTTTACCAGAACCACATGGACATTCATCATTGCGGCCAACGGCACTGAAGTCTAAGCCTAAAGCATCCATCACATTATTTTGCTCTGGCGCTTGAACCTCATTAGAAACACCAGCATCACTGAATGAGCGCTGCATCAATACTTCTGTTTCTTCCTCTGAATTTTGCAAGGCTTCAATGGCTTTGGCATCTTCTTCTGTCACTTTTGGCAACTCGATCGTTAAACGACTCAAGAAACCAATCGTTTCATAGTAAATGCGATCAAGCATCATCTCAAACATTTCAAAGGCTTCGCGCTTATACTCTTGCTCAGGACGTTTTTGTGCATAGGCACGCAACTGAATGCCTTGGCGCAAATAATCCATCGCCGCTAAATGATCTTTCCAGTTGCGATCTAACAACTGTAACAACACATTTTTCTCAAAGGCTTTGAAGTTCTCTTGATCCACAATGGAGATCTCTTCGCCCGTATCAGGCAATGTGATGTATTGCTTATTGCGATACGCTTTTTGATTCATCTCAATTAAGCGTGCGACCACACCTTCATAATCAAGCGTGTCATCCTCTTTGAGCCAATCTTCAAGCTTCACATCCATCATAAAGTCACGAGACAATTTTGCCTCTAATCCTTCCATATCCCACTGTTCAGGGAATGATTGTGGCGGAATGTGTTTAGCCACAAGCTCACGGAACACTGTTTCACGAATTGCATCAATGGCAGGACCCACATCCGATGCCGCTAAAATATCATCGCGCTGCTGATAGATCACTTTACGTTGATCATTGGCCACGTTGTCATATTGCAATAAGTTCTTACGAATCTCAAAGTTATGACCTTCCACTTTGCGCTGAGCATTTTCAATCGAGCGGCTGATCCATTTATGTTCTAACGGAATGCCATCGCCCATGCCAAGCTTTTTCATCATGTTGTAAGCCGAAGGCGAGGTGAAGATGCGCATTAAGTTATCTTCTAATGAAAGATAAAAACGTGATGAGCCCACATCCCCTTGACGACCCGCACGACCACGCAACTGATTGTCAATGCGGCGGGATTCATGGCGCTCTGTCCCGATGATGTGTAAACCACCTTTAGATAACACATCATCATGGCGTTTTTGCCATTCAGCCTTCATCGCTGCACGCTCTGCAGCAGTGGCATCTGGATAAGCTTCCATTTCCATCTCAAAGTTACCGCCAAGCACGATGTCCGTACCACGACCGGCCATATTGGTGGCAATCGTCACCGCCCCCGGTTTACCAGCTGCGCCCACAATATAAGCTTCGCGCTCATGCTGTTTTGCGTTCAACACTTCATGATGAATGCCGCGGGCATTGAGCATCTCTGCCAATAATTCTGACACTTCAACAGATGCTGTCCCCACTAACACAGGCTGCCCTGCTTCGCGGCATGCTTCGATGTCTTTAATGATGGCTTCATATTTCTCGCGCTGCGTTAAGAAGATCAAATCCCCATAATCTTTACGCTGAATGACTTTATTGGTTGGAATCACCACCACTTCTAAGCCATAAATTTCTAAAAGTTCTGGCGCTTCTGTATCGGCTGTCCCCGTCATCCCGGACAATTTTTTATAAATTCTAAATAAGTTCTGGAACGTAATGGATGCCAATGTTTGGTTTTCAGGTTTGATCGGCACGCCCTCTTTCGCTTCAATGGCTTGATGCAAGCCATCTGACCAGCGACGCCCCGCCAATGTACGGCCTGTGTGCTCATCGACAATGATGATTTCATTGTTTTTAATCAAATACTCCACATCGCGGCGGAATAAATGATGCGCACGCAAGCAGCTGTCTAAATGATGATACAGTTTTAAGTTATTGGCATCATATAAGCTTTCACCTGCTTTGAGTAAACCTGCTTCCACCAATAAATTTTCAGCATGTTCATGGCCCACTTCTGTCAATAACACTTGGCGATCTTTTTCATTGATCGTAAAGTCATTGTCGCCATTGGCATCGGCTTTTTTCAAATAAGGCACGATCTCATTGATGGCTTTGTATAAATCTTCCGAACCTTCCGCAGGACCTGAAATGATGAGTGGCGTTCTTGCTTCATCGATCAAGATGGAATCCACTTCATCGATCACCGCAAAGTTCAATGGACGCTGTACTTTATGTTCAGGATCAAAGCTCATGTTATCGCGAAGGTAATCAAAGCCGATTTCATTGTTCGTACAATAAGTGATGTCCGCTTCATAGGCTGATTTTTTCTCATCTGGCGCTTGATCAGACACCACAACGCCCACACTTAAACCCATCCAACGATAGAGCTTACCCATCCAGGCGGCGTCACGTTTTGCTAAGTAATCATTGACGGTCACAACGTGCACGCCCTTGCCTTCTAATGCATTTAAATACACAGCAAGGGTCGCCACCAATGTTTTACCTTCACCGGTGCGCATTTCAGCGATTTTGCCTTGATGCAATACAATACCGCCGATCATTTGCACATCATAATGGCGCATGCCCATCACGCGGCTACTTGCTTCACGCAATGTGGCAAACGCCTCAGGCAAGAGCTTATTTAAAGACTCGCCATTTTGAATGCGCTCACGAAACTTGATGGTTTGTTGTTGTAACTCTTCATCCGTCATCGCTTGCATTGTCGGCTCAAGCGCATTGATTACTTTAACAGTCTTCTGAGCCTCTTTTACCAAGCGATCATTTCGGGTTCCAAAAATCTTTTTTGCAATCGCACCAAACATGGCTGTCCTTCTAATAATAAATATGAATTAACGGGGCATTTTAACGTATTTTGACGTCAAAAAGAACTTATTGATGGGATACCCAATTGTTTCTATGAATAATCTCTTCAGAAATCACATAACCAAGTTTATTAATGATGTCACTTGATGGCGTTTTCAAGAGCTTTTGCACTTCTTGTGAATGATAAGTGGATAAACCGCGCCCTAACTCTTCGCCCGCCTCATTTAAACAGGCAATGATCTCCCCGCGCTGAAACTCGCCATTGACGGCAATCACGCCAATGGGTAACAAACTTTTCTTATGCGCCATCAAGGCTTTTTCTGCCCCTTTATCCACCACAACACTGCCAAGCACATGGGCTTGATTGAGAATCCAACGTTTTTTCGCCGCCATGGTTGTATCTTCTGGCTCAAATTGCGTGCCGATCTCTTCATGATTGGCCACGCGCAACAAACCATTGTCCGCTTTGCCATACACAATGTAAGTTTGCGTGCCACTTGTGGCAGCCTTTTGCGCCGCCTTCACTTTCGTGTACATGCCGCCTTTTCCTAAACTGCCGCCTTCTGGGCTGGCCATATCCAATAAAGATGGATCCATCGCACGCACATGATGAAGCAGCTTCGCATCACTATTTTTACGCGGATCTTTATTATACAAGCCTTGTTGATCCGTCAAAATGATGTAGGTGTCGGCTTCAATGAGGTTGGCAACTAAAGCGCCGAGCGTATCATTGTCCCCAATGCAAAACTCATCGTAGGAAACAGTGTCATTTTCATTGATGATGGGCACCACATTATGCTGAATCAAGGCATTGAGCGTGGCACGAATGTTTAAATAACGGGTGCGATCCAATGCATCTTCATGGGTCAATAAGACTTGGGCTGCGGTCAATTGATGCTTTTGCAAAGCCATTTGCCACGCTTCCACAAGTTTTGCTTGCCCAACGGCCGCGGCTGCTTGCAATTCACTTAACTCCGTCGGTCTTGATGTCCACCCTAAACGTTTCATCCCTGCGGCAACCGCCCCAGATGAAACCACCACAATTTGATAACCTTTTGCCTGTAATTGTGCAATTTGCGATGCATAATCATCGAGCAAAGAATAGTCAATCCCAACACCGCCATTGGTGATCATGGCGCTGCCAATTTTAATTACCCAAAGAGTTTCTTTTTCCATACAATTCATATTATGATGTCTAGTTCGTGAGCAAATTAATTTGCATAAAAAGATAAGATTTGTTACGAGATTATCATAGCAGGATGTTTAATTTTAGGGGAGTTTTAAAATGGCCAAAACGCTTTACGATAAGTTGTGGGATGCCCACGTTGTGCGCACAGAAGAAGACGGCACCGCTTTATTGTACATTGATCGACACATCATCCATGAAGTCACCAGTCCTCAAGCATTTGAAGGGCTGCGACTGGCAGGACGCGACCTTTGGCGTAAAAACTCCATCATTGCAACACCTGATCACAATACGCCAACCACACCAGGCTTTACAACGATTGATGATCCCATCTCTAAATTACAGGTGGACACTTTAGATCAAAATGCCCGCGCAGCCGGCGTCACCTATTTTCCGGTGGGCGATATACGTCGCGGCATTGTCCATGTTGTGGGCCCTGAACAAGGCGCCACATTACCTGGCATGACGGTTGTGTGCGGCGACTCTCACACGGCAACCCATGGCGCATTTGGCGCACTTGCCTTTGGCATTGGCACCAGCGAAGTGGAACATGTGATGGCCACATGCTGTTTGGTGCAAAAGAAATCTAAAGCCATGAACATCATTGTCGAAGGGCAATTACAAGCAGGCGTGACGGCAAAAGACATCGTCCTTGCCATCATCCGTGAAATCGGTACGTCAGGTGGAACAGGTTACGCCATTGAGTTTTCAGGCTCTGCCATCCGAAGTTTATCAATGGAAGGCCGCATGACCATTTGTAACATGGCGATTGAAGCCGGCGCGCGCGTTGGCATGGTGGCTGTGGATGACACCACATTAGAGTTTGTGAAAGATCGTCCGCTCTCACCAAAAGGCGAGATGTGGGATCAAGCGGTGGCTTATTGGAATACCTTACATTCTGATGAAGGCGCGCAATTTGATCATGTGGTGCGTTTAAATGCCAACGAGATCAAACCGCAAGTGAGCTGGGGCACGAGCCCTGAAATGGTCATCGCCATTGATGAGTGCATTCCTGATCCTGCCAAAGAGCATGATCCGGTGAAACGCTCAGGGATGGAAAAAGCTTTGGCCTATATGGATTTAACGGCCAACATGCCATTATCCGCCATTCCATTAACCAAAGTATTCATTGGTTCTTGCACCAACTCGCGCATTGAAGATCTACGTGAAGCCGCAGCTGTGGCCAAAGGCAAAAAAGTGGCACCGAACATTTTACAAGCCATGATTGTGCCAGGTTCAGGTTTAGTCAAAGCACAAGCGGAAGCCGAAGGCTTAGATAAAATCTTCACGGAAGCGGGCTTTGAATGGCGTGAACCCGGTTGCTCTATGTGTTTAGCCATGAATAATGATCGCTTAAATCCTGGCGAACACTGCGCTTCGACCTCTAACCGTAACTTTGAAGGTCGTCAAGGTGCTGGCGGACGCACACATTTAGTGAGCCCTGCCATGGCAGCCGCTGCTGCAATTGCTGGCCATTTTGTTGATGTTCGTACGTTATAAGGAGATCCCATGAAACCATTCACCACTCATCAAGGCATTGCCGTCGCCATCGATCGCCCGAACATCGACACGGATGCCATCATCCCAAAACAATTTTTAAAATCCATCAAACGCTCAGGCTTTGGCGTGAATCTATTTGATGAATGGCGCTATTTAGATGTTGGCGCGCCGGGCATGGACAACAGCACGCGCCCAATCAATCCTGATTTTTCACTCAATCAAGCCCGTTATCAAGGCGCCTCCATTTTAGTGGCCCGTGAAAACTTTGGCTGCGGCTCTTCTCGTGAGCATGCCGTTTGGGCATTGGATGATTACGGTTTTCGTGCCGTCATTGCGCCAAGTTATTCAGACATCTTTTTTAACAACTGTTTTAAAAATGGTGTGTTACCGATTGTGCTCTCGGCAGAAGATGTTGATATAATCATTGAACTGATTCATCAGCATGAAGGCTTAGAGATCATCATTGATCTGCCATCACAGCAACTCATTTGTCAACTCGATGGGAAAGGATTACACTCACCGTTCACTTTTGATGTGGATGCGTTCCGTAAATATTGCTTGCTCAATGGTTTTGACGACATTGGTCTGACCCTTCAACACACAGATGACATCAAAGCTTATGAAGAGCGCATGAAACAAAAAACCCCATGGGTCTTTATGGATCACGCTCTGTAACTTTTAATTAAACCTTTGTATATTTTTATGAAAACTACTGAAATACGCCGAAAATTTTTAGACTTCTTTGCTTCAAAAGGGCACACAGAAGTCGCTTCAAGTTCATTGGTTCCGCATAATGACCCAACGTTGCTCTTTACGAACGCGGGCATGAACCAATTTAAAGACCTATTTTTAGGCTTAGAAAAGCGCGACTATGTGCGTGCAACAACCTCTCAACGCTGTGTGCGTGCCGGTGGTAAACACAACGACTTAGAAAACGTAGGTTTTACTGCGCGCCATCATACATTTTTCGAAATGTTAGGGAACTTCAGTTTCGGCGATTATTTCAAAAAAGAAGCCATCAACTTTGCGTGGGAACTCCTCACAAAAGTGTATGGTTTTCCGGCTGAGAAATTAACCGTTACCGTTTTTCATAACGATGATGAAGCTTATGACATCTGGAAAGATGAGATTGGCGTCCCTGCTGAACGCATCATTCGCATTGGCTTAAAAGAGGATGGCAGCTCAGATAACTTCTGGCAAATGGGTGACACAGGCCCATGCGGACCTTGTTCTGAAATTTTCTATGATCATGGTGAGCACATCTGGGGTGGCCCTCCGGGTTCTCCTGAAGAAGATGGTGACCGTTTCATCGAAATCTGGAACTTGGTGTTCATGCAATTTAATCGCGATGAAGCCGGTGTATTGCATCCATTGCCAAAACCTTCTGTTGATACAGGTATGGGCTTAGAGCGCTTATCGGCGGTGTTGCAGCATGTCAATGACAACTATGACATCGACCTGTTCCAAACCTTGATCAAAGCGGCTGCGGCGGCAACAGGTTGCACAGATCTTAAGCACAACTCATTGAAAGTCATCAGCGATCACATTCGCTCTGTGGCCTTCTTAATTGCCGATGGTGTGTTGCCTTCGAATGAAGGCCGTGGCTATGTGCTTCGCCGCATCATTCGCCGCGCTGTGCGTCATGGTTATAAACTCGGTCAAAAAGGTCTATTCTTCCACACATTGGCCAAAACTTTAGCCGATGTGATGGGGGATGCATACCCTGAATTGATCGAAAAACAAGCGCACATCGAAGCGGCCATTAAGCAAGAAGAGATGCGCTTTGCAGAAACCCTTGAAAATGGTTTGAAACTCTTAGAGGCAGACATTAAAGCCCTCAATGGTGCCACAACCATTTCTGGCGAAACGATCTTTAAGTTGTATGACACTTACGGCTTCCCCGTTGATTTAACCAATGACATTGCCCGCGAGCAACAATTGGCCCTTGATATGGATGGCTTTGAAGCGTGCATGGAAGAACAACGTGCCCGCGCCCGTGCTGCGAATCAATTCAGCGCAGAAAAAACAGTCGCCATTGATTTAAGTAAACCGGTTGAATTTGTGGGTTATACAGAAAATCATTTAGACACAGTGATCCTAGAGTTGGCCAAAGATGGCGAATTGGTGGATGCATTGTCAGAAGGTGATCACGGCATTGTGGTGCTTGAACGCACGCCTTTTTATGCTGAATCAGGTGGCCAAGTGGGCGACCATGGTGCAATCTCCATCGATGAGAATCTATTCATCGTAGAAGATACGAAAAAGCAAGGCGATGCCATTTTACATTTTGGTCACATGAGCCGTGGTTCATTGACAAAAGCTGCCACTGTGCATGCAAAAATTGATGAAAGTTATCGCAATGACATTCGTAAAAATCACTCTGCCACGCATTTATTGCATCATGCCTTGCAAGCTGTTTTAGGCGAGCACGTTGAGCAAAAAGGCTCAATGGTGACCTTTAACCGTTTGCGCTTTGACTTCTCTCACAATGCAGCGATTCCATTAGATGTATTGCAAGCCATTGAATCTCATGTCAATGCTGCCATCATCGCGAATGAAGCGGTAGCCATTGAAGTGATGCCCATTGATGATGCGAAAGCAAAAGGCGCAATGGCGCTCTTTGGTGAAAAATATGGTGACAATGTGCGCGTGGTTGAAATGGGTCATTCCATCGAACTTTGCGGCGGTACACATGTGGCGCGCACAGGTGACATCGGTCAATTTAAGATTTTATATGAAACAGGCATTGCCTCTGGCGTTCGCCGCATTGAAGCCACCACAGGTTTACATGCGCTTGCCATTACGCAAGAATCTGAGCGTTTGATCGCCACATTGTCTGAACTCTTTAAATCCACGCCTGAGCAGCTTGTGACCAAATCTGAGCAAACCTTGGCAGATTTAAAAGCCTCTGATAAAGCGTTACAACAAGCAAAATCAAAACTTGCCTTAGCGTCAAGTGGCGAATTGTTGGCCAATGCTGATGTCATCAATGATGTGAAAGTGATCATTGCCCATGTGCCTGACGTTGAAACCAAAATGCTGCGCGAATTGGCAGATAAATTGCGTGATCAATCTCAAGGCATCGTGTTGTTAGGCTCTGCTGTGGATGGTAAAGCAACTTTGGTTGCCTCCATTGAGAAATCACTGACCGCTAAAGTGAAAGCCGGTGACTTTGTGAATGTTGCCGCTGCCATTGTGGGCGGTAAAGGCGGCGGTCGCCCTGATTCTGCCACAGCTGGCGGACAGCATGGTGATAAAGTGGATGACGCTTTAGCCGCAGCATCCACTTGGATTAAAGCACAACTTTAATTCTCCATCCTTCAGTTGAGATGAAAAAAGCGGGCATTGCCCGCTTTTTTATTGATGACATCATTAATAGTTGATGATCACTTTCATCGCCTTTTCATTGGCAGCATTTTTAAAGACTTTATAGGCATGCTCAAGATCATCAAATTTAAAATGATGGGTGATCATTTTATCTAATGGCAATTTACCTGAGCAGCAGGTTTTGAGCAGCATGTCTGTTGTGTTTGCATTGACTAAACCTGTGGTGATTTTAAGATTTTTGATCCACAGTTTTTCAAGGGCAAAACTCACCGATTGACCATGCACGCCAACGTTGGCAATGTTGCCGCCCTCTTTCACCACATGTTGGCACACATCCCACGTTTCAGGAATGCCAACCGCTTCAATCGCACAATCCACGCCGCGCCCGCCAGTCTCTTTTAAAATGCGCGCAATGGGCTCTTCTTTCCCTGAATTGATCACCATCGTTGCACCCATATCGAGCGCCATGTCTAAACGGTTTTCATCCATATCCACCACAATGATTTCACTTGGGGAATAGAGTTGCGCCGTTAACAATGCCGCCATACCAATAGGGCCTGCGCCCACAATCGCGACTGTGTCACCGGGTTTAACATCACCATATTGCACGCCAATTTCATGGGAAGTTGGCAATGCATCGGACAGGAGCACCGCCACATTTTCATCTAAGGCTTCTGGCAGATGATATAAAGATGTGTCCGCAAACGGCGTGCGCACATATTCAGCTTGCGTGCCATCGATCATATAACCCATGATCCAACCGCCGCCATTTAAACAGTGAGCATAGAGCTGTTTTTGGCAATTTTCACAGGTGCCGCAGCGAGAGACACACGAAATGATCACCTCATCGCCCACTTTAAAATTTTTCACCGCGCTGCCCACTGCTTCCACAATGCCAATGCCTTCATGGCCTAAAATTCGGCCATTGAATGCGCCTGTTTTTTCTTTGGCAGTGGACTCAATTTCTGGGTTTTTGCCCTTCATGATGCCTAAATCTGTACCACAGATGGTGGTTTTGGTTAAACGTATGATCGCATCTGTCGGCTCGATGATTTTAGGTTTTGGGCGTTCTTCAAATCGCAAATCATTTTCACCGTAATACACCATTGCTTTCATTGTTTCTGTCATGACTAATCCTCCTATTTTTAGATTAATTGACTGAGATGAGTCTTGTGATTCTTCGGGACGAATCGATTGCATGACTCTTAGAATTAGCACAATTTTCAGTCAGATTCAAATTTATCCATTGAATGGGACATCCTAAGTTCACTTAAAATTCAGTCATTTGAGGAAATCATCCTAAAAGCGAATGATTGATGTTTACAAAAGTAAACCATTATTCATTTGACTATTATTTCTATTTGATAATAATTATCATTCAAATATGAAAACAATGTTATCAATCAAAGGATCATTATGCCCACATTTAACCCACGCAAAAGCTTAATGGCATGTGCTGTCATTGCTGTTCTCTCCCCTGCTGTTGCACAAGTGAACGAAACTTTAGATGATTTAAACAATTACTCTGACGAGACTTCTATCATTGACCTCTCAAAAGTGGTGGTCACTGCCGGTGGTTTTAGCCAAGAAGTGAAAAGTGCACCAGCCTCCATCTCTTTGGTGTCTAAAGAAGCCTTAGACAATGCGCCCTTTCGTGATGTGACCGATGCCATTAAAGATGTACCGGGCGTTGTCATCACAGGTGGCGGCGCGAGCCAAGACATCAGCATTCGCGGCATGGCACCACAATACACATTGATGATGGTGGATGGTAAACGTCAAAACTCCCGCGGCTCTCGCCCAAACAGCGATGGCTCTGGCATTGAGCAAGGTTGGATTCCACCCTTAGCCGCAATCGAGCGCGTTGAAGTGGTGCGTGGCCCAATGTCTTCTCGTTATGGTTCAGATGCCATGGGCGGCGTTGTGAATGTCATCACCAAAAAAATCACCGATCAATGGATGGGCAATGTGCGCGCCGATTACACAGTGCAACACAATTCTGATCAAGGCAATTATGGCAACACAGAATTTTATTTAAATGGCCCGCTCATTAAAGAGACGCTAGGTTTGCAAGTGTATGGCAAATACAGCCATCGTAAAGAGGACAAACACCTTGAAGAGACCCCCGGACGTGATTTGACCAACATTGGCGGTAAACTCACAATCGTACCTGTTAAAGGTCAAACCTTTGAACTTGAAGCGGCCACAAGCACACAAAAGCGCATTTATCATGTGGGCAAAACCTTAGCGGAAGGTTATGAGAATAAAAAAACAGGTCAATGGATCAAAAACGAAGATAAAACAGAAAAATATACCCGTGATAACTTTTCCGTGCGTTATTTAGGTGAGTTTGACAATGGCATCACCAGTGATTTGTTGATTGCCCATGAGAAAAATAACAACACCACGCGTAAAATGATCGTAAAAAATACGGAAGTCACCGGCAATGTGATCATTCCGATCGCCACACATACTGTGACGGTTGGCGCGCAATATCGCGATGAAAAACTCACAGATAGTAACAACCAATTGAAAAAATCCGTCAATAACATCTCCCGTAAAAGCTATGCCATTTTTGTGGAAGATGAATGGTGGATTTTAGATAACTTTGCCCTAACCGCAGGCGTGCGTTATGAGCATGATGAAAACTATGGCGGCGAAGTGACACCACGTTTATATGCGGTATGGAACATTGATGATGCTTGGACATTAAAAGGCGGCATCTCTTCTGGTTATCGCACGCCAAACATTCGTCAAGCGGTGGCCGATTGGGGTCATGGCACCGGTGGCCCTGGCGGCAATGGCGTGATTTTGGGCAATCCTGATCTTAAACCTGAGAAATCTTTAAACTATGAAGTGAGCTTAAACTTCTCACCGAATGATCAATTAAGCTTAGATGCCACAGTGTTCTACACTAAATTTAAAGACAAAATCCAAGAAATCACCGTATGTAAAATTGGCGATGCGTGTGATTATGGCTTTAGATTCATCAACACCAACCAAAACGTAGACACCGCAAAACTCTATGGTGCAGAGCTTTCTGCACAGTGGTATCCGGTGGATACTGTTAAATTATCCACCAGCTACACCTACAATAAAACGGAACAAACCAGTGGCATCCATAAAGGTAAACCGTTAAATCGCATTCCTAAGCATGTCTTTAATCTCCATGCTGATTGGCAAATGACGGAAAAAGCCAACCTTTGGACACAAGTCAATTACCGTGGTAAAGAGATCGAAACCAGTGGCCGCAGCAAAAAAGGGATCGACTATGTTTATCCTGATTACACCACATGGGATCTTGGCGGATCTTACCAAGTGACGAAAGATGCCAGCGTCTTTGCCGGTATCTATAACATCACCAATCAACGTGTGAACCAAGACACTTATGGTAAAAACCTAGATGGCCGCCGTTATTGGTTGGGTGTGAGCATCAACTTCTAAACATTCTTAGCCACAAAAAAGCCCAATGTGAATTGGGCTTTTTTTATGACTCTTGTTTAATGGGCTGTTGATTACTCTGCTGCCCACAATTTAGCAATGGTTTCCAAAGTTTGGTTCACCCCTTCTTGCGAAGGCTTACGGCGCACAGATGTGTACGCAATGATGTGACCATCATCATAGTTTGGGCTAGCGGTTGCATACACCCAATAATAACGACCATCTTTACGCAAATTCTTCACAAATCCACGCCAAGGCTGACCCGATTGCACAGTGTTCCATAAATCTTGAAAGATCACAGGTGGGACATCCGGATGACGCAAAATAGAATGTGGCGAGCCAATGAGCTCTTCTTCTGTCCATGCAGACATGTCCACAAACGCTTGGTTCGCATGCGTGATGATGCCATCAGTATTGGTGCGCGAAACAATCAAGCGACCATCAGGATATGGAACCTCTTCATCCACCACATAAATGCGGCGCGTTGATCCATCGTAATAGGTCAAGGTTTTCTCTTCATACTCTGTGACACCTTCTGGCAAATCAGAGAGTTCCATATTCGGGGGAGTTTTATAATCTAAATTTGTCATTGTGCTTCCTTTATGGTTTTCCATCAATTGGGGCTATTATGCCGCACTCAATTCAATCATAAACGCAAAAGGTTTTATTTTCTGCACAATTTTGATGGGAATCAAAATTTAGACGCGGTAAACCTCACCTGTCACCACATGCTGAATCTTTGTGGCTTGTGGTAGCCCACCTAATTGACCATCAACCACGCCAAAGATGAATGGATGATCAAAAGCCAATGCATCTTCTTTCGTTAAAATGGAAGGCTCACCTTGGGCATTTGCACTCGTGGAAATCAGCGGTGCGCCCAATTGTTCACACAAAGCGCGCGCGGTGGCATGTGTGGTTAAACGCACAGCTAAATCATCAGAATCGCCGGACAATTCAATCGGGCACTTTTCGGTTTTAGGCACCAACCACGTGTGATGAAAGCCGTAATCTAATGTCTTCATGCGTTCTTTTTGCTCATCGGTTAATGGAATGATCCAATCGCCTAGGCGAGATAAATCATCCACCAATACGATGAGCCCTTTGCTTAAGGGGCGCCCTTTGATGGCACAGATTTTTTTGGCCAATTCAACATTGCGCGCATCGCCACCGATGCCATAAACGCCCTCTGTGGGGTAGACAATGATCTCTTGAGCGATCAGTGCCGCAGCCCCTTCTTCAACTGTTAATAATTTGTTCATAATCTAGATAAATAAATGGTTACCAATGTAATACAGTCCAAAGGCTAAAATGATGGACACAGGCAATGTTAATACCCAAGCCATCAAAATGCTTCGAACTGTGGAGGCCTGTAGGCCAGACTTATTGGCCACCATTGTCCCTGCAACGGCACTCGATAGAATATGTGTCGTAGAAACAGGTAAACCAAAATAACTGGCAGATGCAATCGACACACCCGCGGTAATTTGAGCACTCATGCCTTGAGCATACGTCATCTCTTTTTTACCGATTTTACCGCCCACAGTATTCACAACACGGCGCCAGCCAATCATGGTGCCACAACCAAGTGCCACAGCCACCGCCAAAATCACCCAAATGGGTGCGTATTGTGTTGTTTTTGTTAAATCTTTGGAAATGCTTTTATACGTTTGACGATCCGCGCTTGATAACTCATCGGCGTGTTCTAATTTCTTAGAGATGTTGCCAAGACACAACACTTCATTGCGCACCGCCCAGCGTTGATCCGTATCTAATTGACTGTAACTGGTGATGCCATTTAATAAACCCACCAATTTATCCGCATGTTTTACCATTTCTGATGGCTCACAGCTGAATAACGTTTTCATTTCGTGCGTGGGTTTAGGGAAAATTTGCTCCATCACCTCTTTGTTTTTATCATATGATGTCACAATCAATTGTGCGGCAACTTTCGTTTGCTGAATGTCATAAACGTTTGAATTCATGTTCACCACAAATTGTGCTGGCACGATGCTAAAGAGGACAAGCATCACAAGGCCAATGCCTTTTTGACCATCGTTTTGACCATGGGCAAAGCTCATGCCCATTGCCGAACACACCAAACAAAAGCGCGGCCAAAATGGCGGACGTTTTTTCTTCTCGATGTTGTGACGAATGTGCGGGGTTTTATGAATGTTGCTTTTTGGCTTCCATTTTAACAATAGAATCATGAATAAGCCGGCAATCCCCGCCCCAATGATGGGTGAGAATAAGAGGGAGAAAAAGACATCCCAAGCTTTGTGCCAATTCACGCCTTCCACTAAAGAGCCATGCTCAATCAAAGCATTGGCCAAACCCACACCTAAAATTGAACCGATCAAGGCGTGCGAGCTCGATGCCGGAATGCCAAAGAACCATGTGCCTAAGTTCCAAATGAGCGCCGCAATCAAGAGTGAAAAGATCATCACCAAACCTTTTGTGGAGTTTGCCGTTGCCAATAATTCCATCGGCAATAGATTCACAATGGCATATGCCACTGCTAAGCCACCAAAGGCCACCCCTAAAAAGTTAAATATGCCCGATAAAAAAACCGCCATCCCTGGCTTCATGGATTTGGTGAAAATCACTGTAGCCACGGCATTGGCGGTATCATGGAATCCATTGACAAACTCAAAAGCTAACACCAGCCCAACGGACCCAATCAATATCGCGATTAACTGCCAATCAATCCCTGAGAAGAATTCTGCGAACATAAAAAAGCTCTTTTAACTACGAAAAGAGCTATTGTAATACAAAATGAATTTTAAGTTTAGCGCATTGTGACCAATTCTTCTGCGGAAGTTGGGTGAAGGGCCACTGTATCATCAAAATCTTGTTTCGTAGCCCCCATACGCACCGCAACTGCAAAGCCTTGGAGCATTTCATCCACTTGTGGACCAAACAAATGCACGCCCACAACTTTTTCATTCTCGCCTGCCACAATGAGTTTCATGGCTGTTTTGACAGGGTTTGGCGTAAAGCTTGAATACATCGATGTGAAAGATGTGGTGTAGCACTTAATGGCATCTTCACCATATTGGGCTTTGGCCTCTTTTTCCGTCATGCCCACAGTACCAATCGGCGGATGAGAAAACACGATGCTCGCAATGTTCTCATACGGTAAGTATCTGCCCTCTTTGCCACCATATAAACGATCCGCTAAACGGCGCGCTGCAGCAATGGCCACTGGCGTCAATGGGAATTTACCTGTGATGTCACCTAACGCAAATACGCCTTTGACATTCGTTTCTTGGAATTGATCTGTGGGGATCACGCCACCGGCTTCAACGGTGACGGAGGTATTTTCCAAACCAATATCATCGGTATTTAAATCACGGCCAATCGCCCAAATGACGGTATCCACTTCAATCGCGCCATGGTTTGAGATCACAGCAATGCCATTGTCTCTTTGCTCTAATGCTTCAATTGCTGAATTTGTGTGTAAATGAACGGTTTTTTCTAATTCTAATTTTAATTCATCGGTCACAAAGTCATCAAAGCTGCGAAGCACATTGTCATGACGACAGAATAAATGAGATTCAGAGCCTAAACCATGCATCAATTGTGCAATTTCAACCGCAATGTAACCTGCGCCAATGACGGCAATGCGTTTAGGTTGTGTTTCTAAGGCAAAGAAATCATCGGATGTGATGCCAAGTTCAGCACCTTTCACATCAGAAGGCACACGTGGACGACCGCCTGTTGAAATCACAATGTGATCAGCCGTGTATTGCTTGCCATCGACTTCAATGGTGTGATCATCCACAAATTTAGCCGCACCTTCCACATAATCGATGCCTAAAGACTCAATGTAACCACCGTACCAACCGGTGATGCCGTTGATGTAACCATCGCGCTTTTCCTTCAATGCAGCCCATGAAAAGCCTTTGTAATCCACATCAAAGCCATAACCTATCGCATTGTGAATGGTGTCTGCCACATGGGATGCATTCCACATGATTTTCTTTGGCACACAACCCACATTCACACATGTACCGCCCACAGTGCCTTTTTCAATCACTAAACATTTTGCGCCATAACTTGCTGCGCGTTCCACAACGGAGATGCCGCCGGAACCGGCACCAAGGGCAATCACATCATATTTCATTCTCTATCCTTATCCTTTCTTTTCTGGGTAATACGTTTGGAATAATGGCACCACTTCAATCACGCCAGAGACTTTGCGCGCAGCATCAATCACAGGTTGCATTTCTGTCGGTTTAAGTAAGCCCATTAAATAAACATAGCCTCGTTCTGTCACCACTTTGACGTTGCCTGCATAAAAATCAGGTGAGATGGTTAAAAGCGCAATCTCGCCTTTGACTTTTGCAGTGATGAAGGTGTCTTCTGCACGTTCAGCCATAGAAGATGGCGGTGCAATCACAAGCTCATTGTACACTTCAACAACGCCCGGAATTTTCTTCACTTGTTCTTCAAGCGTAATGCCAATGTCACGGGTGTACACTTCCCCGGCTAACAGCACATGGCGATTATAACTCACCTTATTGATGTGGTTTTTAGAGCTGTATGGCAAATCACGAATGATGCCATCGATCTTAAACTCAATCTCTTGATCTTCAATGATCACGGAGTTTGCGCGGCGATCTGCCATAATCACGCCCGTTGTGCCCACTGTGCCAAACACTAAAGCGGGGGCACATCCTGAAAGGGGCAAAATCAATGCCCCAAAAACCAATGCTAAAATTTTTCGATAGCTCATACGCTCAATCCGATTATTCCACTAAAAACTTCTTCAATTTTGTCATCGCTTGCGCTTCGATTTGACGAATGCGCTCTGCGGAGACTGAATATTCTGCTGCCAATTCATGCAGCGTCGGTTTTTTACTGTCATCCACTTCCATCCAGCGGCGCTGAACAATGTCACGGCTGCGATCATCTAAGCTCGCCATGGCTTTTGTCAAAGCTTCTAGACGACGATTGTCCGTATCATCTTGCTCCACTTGCATCGATGGATCCATATCTTCATCGGCCAACCACTCTGAAGGTGAATAATGCTCATTGTCATCATCACTGTTTGATAAGTCAAAGGAAACATCATTAGAAAACAGACGCGATTCCATGCGTTTGACTTCATCCACACTCACATTGAGTTCATCGGCAATGGTTGCGGCCTCATTTTCGTTGAGCCAACCTAAACGCTCTTTAGAAGAACGCAAGTTAAAAAAGAGTTTGCGTTGCGCTTTCGTGGTGGCCACTTTGACAATGCGCCAGTTACGAATCACAAAGTCATGGATTTCCGACTTGATCCAATGGACTGCAAAAGAGATCAAACGGACGTTGTATTTTGGGTCAAAGCGTTTGACCGCTTTCATTAAGCCCACATTGCCCTCTTGGACTAAATCCACTAAAGGTAAACCATAGCCAGAAAAGCCTTTGGCAATGTGTACAACAAATTTCAAATGGGCAATCACAAGCAACTGCGCCGCTTGGATGTCATTGTGTTCAATCAAACGGGTTGCAAGCTCGCGCTCTTCTTCTGCCGTTAAGGTTGGGATATCTGCAATGGCAGAGGTGTACGCGCTAAAATCATCACTGACTGCAGGTAATGAATTTGCTCTTAACACTAAGGATTTATTCATGTAAACCTCCCTAAAATTGATGGGACGATTATAGCACAGATCATCGACAACGATGTTGTGCTCGACCTCTATTATATTTCTAATACTTTATATAGAATAGTCAATAATTACATTTTTTGGTAACATTAACCATTAAATTTTAGCATTTTTATGCGTAAATTTTACACAATTTAACACATTCTGGAGGAATCATGACAACCAACGATAAAGCACAAAAAGAGATAGAGTTTAGAAAAGCGGCTCTCAATTATCACCGTTTTCCTAAACCTGGTAAAGTGGCGGTTGTTCCCTCAAAACCCGTGAGTGATCAACGCGACCTTTCCCTCGCTTACTCACCGGGTGTTGCCTATCCTTGTGAGGAGATTAAAGCAAATCCCTTAGCCGCCCTTGATTACACTGCAAAAGGTAATTTAGTGGCGGTTATTTCTAATGGGACCGCTGTTTTAGGCTTAGGTAATATTGGTGCCCTTGCCGGTAAACCTGTGATGGAAGGCAAAGGCGTCCTCTTTAAAAAATTTGCGGGCATTGATGTGTTTGACATTGAAGTGGATGAACAAGATCCACAAAAATTCATTGAAGCGGTGGCAAGTTTAGAGCCCACCTTTGGTGGCATCAACTTAGAAGACATCAAAGCGCCTGAATGCTTTGAGATTGAAGCGGCATTAAAAGCGCGCATGAACATTCCTGTGTTCCATGATGATCAACACGGCACCGCCATCATCGTGGCCGCTGGCATTATGAATGCCTTAAAATTGGTGAATAAACCGATTGAATCTGTGCGCTTAGTGTGTAGTGGCGCAGGTGCTGCTGCCCTTGCCTGTTTAAACTTATTGGTCTCCCTTGGCCTTAAAAAAGAGAATATTTTGGTGTCTGACATCGATGGCATCATCAATACGCGCCGCCCTGAAGAGACTTTAAATCAATACAACAAAGTCTATCAACAAGAAACGCCGCACAACACCTTAGCCGATGCCATTTGTGATGCAGACATTTTCTTAGGTTTATCTGCGCCGCGCGTGTTAAAGCCTGAAATGGTGAAAACAATGGCGCCGAACCCAATTATTTTTGCCCTTGCCAATCCTGAGCCAGAAATTCGCCCAGAATTGGTGTTAGAAGTTCGCCCAGATGCCATCATGGCCACAGGTCGCTCAGATTATCCTAACCAAATCAACAACGTATTGTGCTTCCCATTCTTGTTCCGCGGCGCATTAGATTGTGGTGCCACAGAAATCAACGAAGCCATGAAAATTGCATGCGTCAATGCCATTGCCCGCCTGGCGCAACAAAGCGCAAGCATCAACATGCCGCATTCCCGTAAAGGCATGACGGCAAAATTTGGCAAAGACAGCATCATCCCAAAACCTTTTGATTCGCGCCTCATCATTGAATTGCCAGTCGCTGTTGCCAAAGCTGCCATGGAGTCTGGCGTGGCTAAGCGCCCGATTGAGGATTTAAACGAATACCGCCAACATTTAACTTCGCTCGTGTATCGTTCATCCATGATCATGAAGCCTTTATTTGATGAAGCGAAACACAATTACCGCACCATCGCCTATGTGGAAGGTGAAGATGAGCGCGTATTGCGTGCTGCTGAAATCATCTTCAATGAACAATTGGCCAACCCTGTGTTGGTGGGTCGTGCGGAAGTGATTCAAGCAAAATTGGCAGATTTATCCATCACTTTACCCACAAAAGTCTTGGGACGTGAAGACACCATCAGCCGCACCAATCGCGATTACGTACAGATCATCGATTACCGTGATCCGCCGCATTTAACCGAGTGCCATCAAGCCTATTATGCCAAAATGTGCCGCAAAGGTTTAACGTCTGATTGGGCGTATCACCGCTTACAAATGCGCCCAAATGTGTTAAGTGGCATGTTGCTTGATCAAGGTTTCATTGATGGGATTGTGGCGGGTACATTGGGTCAATATCAAAACCATTTAGAGCACATTACCGATACTGTGGGCTTAAAAGATGCCAATCAAGCGCCTTCAGCCGTGAGTTTATTGCTTTCATCAGAAGGCCCGCTCTTTTTCACGGATACACATGTCACCGTCAATCCATCAGCAGCGCAACTCGCTGACATTACATTGGCCGCCACAAAAATTGTAGAGCGTTTTGGGTTAACGCCAAGCGTTGGGCTGATTTCTCACTCAAACTTTGGTTCTGCGGATACAGAATTCTCCCGTAAAATGCGTGAAACCTTAGCCATTTTACAAGAGAAAGCACCCACATTGGCGGTCGATGGCGAGATGCAACCTGAATTGGCGCTCTTTAAACATCATCGTGATGAATATTTGCCCACCAATCATTTAGCGAACAATGCTAATTTATTTGTATTCAATAATATTGATTCTGCAAACGTGACGTACAACTTTGCCAAATCCATTACGCAAAGCGTGGTGGTTGCCCCGATTTTAACGGGCTTTGCCAAACCTGTACAGATCCTCACGAACATTGCCACAGTGCGCCGTGTGGTGAACATCACCGCGATTTGCGCCACTGAGTAATGGCTCAGAATCATTAGGATGTTCGCAAAATTAATCCTTTACAATCTCAGTTAAAGTGGTTATTTTGCGAACTTGTTTAAATTTTTGGAAGACTCATAAAAAGACAATGAAATCTATGCGTACAACCCTCATCGTTCCGTTCATGTTAGTGATTGCTGCCTGTTCTAGCCATGGTGTGTATACCGTTCGCTCTGGCGACTCTTTAAACAGCATTGCCAATCGTTACAATCTTTCGGTCGCTGAGTTAAGTCGCATGAATAACATTTCTAACCCCGATCACATTCGGGTGGGTCAACAATTGAAGATCAGAGGCGGTGCTAAAGTGCGTGACGGTCGCGCGGTGGCATCGACTCAAACATCAACTTACAAGCCGAATAAAACAACGGCGGCTTCTGATCATACGATTAAAGCGCCAAGCACATATAACAATCAACCGATCCCCAAAATGGGTGGCTGGCATAAGCCAACACAAGGTAAAGTGGTGCGGAATTTTAATCCGAATTTACCAGGTCACAAAGGCATTCAGATTGCCGGCAATCTCAATCAACCCGTCACCAGTGCCAACAATGGCCAAGTGGTGTATGCAGGTGTTGGCAGCGGCGGATTTGGGCAATTGGTCATCGTTAAGCATTCTAACAATGTTTACACCGCCTATGGCTATTTATCTTCTATCTCTGTGCGTGAAGGTGAACGCGTAAAAAGTGGTCAGCAAATTGGCACCATGGGTAAAAGTTCAGAGGGGCGTAATATCCTCCATTTTGAAATTCGTGTGAATGGATCCCCAATCAATCCAACACGTTATGTGAAATTTTAATTTCGCGCGCCCGCATTTTTAGGGCTATCTTCCGGCCTGCGAGATGGTGTATGATTTCAAATGCGTTCGATCAAAGAACCATTAAAAGTACAACATAAGTAAAGTAAGGAAGGAAACATGAAAACAACAGCACGCAACCAATTTACAGGCACCATCGAAGCCATCCAAACAGGGGCGACCAATGATGAAGTGATCATTGACATCGGCCATGGCTTAGAAATCGTCGCGGGCATTACACAAGGCAGCACTCGTCGTTTAGACTTATCTGTCGGTCAAGAAGTGATCGCACTCATCAAAGCGCCATGGATCATCCTCGCTGAAGACACGGATGAATATGAATTCTCAACACGCAATCAATTCAGTACGACAGTCTCTGCTGTAAAAACAGGCGCTGTTAACAGCGAAATCTTTGTCAAAACTGAAGAAGGCATTGAGCTTGTGGCCATCGTGACCAATGAAAGCGTTGAAAATTTAGATCTTAAAGAAGGTCAAAAAGTTAAAGCCCTCTTTAAAGCACCACACGTTATTTTAGGCGTCAAAAAAGCATAATCAAAAAAAGCATATCTCGCTTGAGATATGCTTCTGTGTCCATCACATACTGTTAAATTCTTAAATTATCTAATAAACGCGTTGCCCCGATTTTCGCAGCCGCCAAGACAATTAAATTGCCTGTGCGCGCACTTGCCACGGCCAATGTATCCGCATCACGAATGGATAAATAATCCACCTGCCAACCTTTGGCATTTAAATGATCCATAGCCTTTTGCTCAATCGCACGTAAATCGTCATCACTCTCTAAAATCGCCGCACGCACAGTGTGCAAACACTCAGACAATTCGATGGCTTGGGCTTTCTCCTCAACAGATAAATAACCATTGCGACTCGAGAGCGCTAAACCATTTTCATCACGTTTAATGGGCACAGAGATGATCTCTACCGGGACATTGAGTTCATTGACCATCTCTTTAATAATGTGCAGCTGCTGAAAATCCTTCTCCCCAAAGCATGCACAATCTGGCGTAACGATGTTAAACAGTTTTGTCACAACGGTGGTCACACCATTAAAATGCCCTTCACGGGTTGCGCCGCACAGCTCATTTTGAATGTTTGAAGGCACCACACGCACAGATTGCACGCTGAATGGATACATCTCTTTCGCGCTTGGAGCAAACACCGCCGTCACGCCTGCTTTGGCCAATTTTTCACAATCAGCTTCGAGCGTGCGCGGATAACTGCCAAAGTCCTCATTTTCGCCAAACTGAATGGGATTGACGAAAACGGAGACAATCACATGATCCGCCGCCGCTTTTGCACGCTCAACAAGGGACAAATGCCCATCGTGCAAATTGCCCATTGTGGGCACTAAAGCCACGGATGATAATGTTTGACGAAGGGCGCGCAACTCTTTAATGGAATGGATGATTTTCATGTAATCCTCTTATGCTTCAAATGTATGAATGGATTCAGGAAAAGTCCCCGCTTTAACCGCCGCAATGTATGATGATATGGCGGCTAAAATGGAATCTTGACCCTGTAAGAAATTTTTCGCAAATTTCGGTGGTTTCGGATAAATGCCGAGTAAATCTTGTAACACCAAAACTTGTCCATCGCAATCTTTACCCGCCCCAATGCCAATCACGGGAATGCTTAAAGCCGCTGTCACGGTCTTTGCCAAAGGCGCCGGAATGCACTCTAATACCAACAACGCAGCGCCGGCAGCTTCATGGGCTTTTGCTGCGGTCAATAATGCTTCTGCTGCGCTTTCATCCCGTCCTTGCACACGATAACCACCAAGGGTATTGACGGATTGCGGTGTTAAACCTAAATGCGCACACACAGGAATGGAACGCGCCGTTAAATATGCGGTTTTCTCCACTTGATGCATACCACCTTCTAATTTCACCATGTGTGCGCCTGCCTTCATTAAGGCGGCTGCATTTTGATACGCGCTGATGGCATCGGCTTCATACGTGCCAAAAGGTAAATCGGCGAGCAATAATGCCGTTTGATTGCCCCTTGCCACATTTTGTGTGTGATAAATCATCTGCTCTAAGGTGACAGGCAATGTACTCGTGTGCCCTTGAACCGTCATGCCCAATGAATCGCCAATCAATAAAATCTCAACGCCTGCGGTTTCCATCACGCGGGCAAACGATGCGTCATAACACGTCAGCATAGTGATTTTTTCTTGCTTCGCCTTCAACTGTTTCAATGTGGTCACTGTAATCATGATCATTCCTACTTGATAAAAGGAGCTTGATTATAACGCCGCTCACAAAAAGTGCTATCCTTGAATCATTTAGGAGCCACTCTGTGCAAGCTCAACTCGAACGATCTCAAGTGAGTATTTATCTCATCACCCTTAGCATTGCCGTTTTGGTGGGTTTATCTATGCCCGTCAATCTAATGGATGCTTTACCCATCGCGCTTGGCATCCTCATGTATGGGATGTTTGTGCAGATTCCTTTTTTAAAATTCCTCGATATTTTAAAAGCGCCACGTTTTTTATGTGCGATTTTGCTCAGTAACTTTGTAATCATTCCGCTTGTCTTGAGTGTGGTTTTCCCCTATTTTCCTGATCATCCTGCCCTACAATTTGGCATTGTATTGGTGTTACTGACGCCTTGTATTGATTATGTCGTGGTGTTCACAACCCTTGGCAAAGGCGATGGCAAATTGATGCTGGCCGCGACGCCAATTTTATTGATCCTGCAAATACTGCTGTTACCCATTTATATTTATCTATTTTTAGGGCAAAGCTTTGTGGCTGCGCTCTCCATTCAGCCCTTTGTGGAATCGTTTTTTGTCTTAATGTTATTGCCTTGCGTTGCGGCTATCCTTGTGCAGAGCACACAACAGCATCGATGGAGTCAAATCACGCAATCCATTTCTAATGCTTTGCCCGTACCGCTGATGGCGCTTGTGTTGTTCATCATTGTGAGCAGCAATATTACTGTGGTGGTGGCAGATTTAACATTATTGCAACAATTGATCCCCATTTATATTGGATTTATGGTGATCATGTTCCTCATTAATCTCATGCTTGGGCGATCATTTAAATTGCCCTCCAATGAACTTCGCACAGTGATTTATAGCGCAGGCACACGCAATTCACTGGCGGTATTGCCCTTTGCCTTAGCGTTGCCAAGCGAATGGGTGCTGATTGCCATCACCGCAATTGTCACACAAACCTTGGTGGAACTTGTGGGCGAACTCATCTATGTGCGCATCACGCCAAAGATTCATGGATAAAAAAAGCCCTGCAATGCAGGGCAACTTTATGAACAACGGGATTATACATCCGCAAAGTCTGCTTCAAACATCCCCGCCAATGCAGGCGCTGAAATGTTTTGCTTCTCTTGACGGGTAAACGTTTTTAAGAACTGACCATTTTTAAGGAGCATCGTGCGATCGCCATATTCAATGGCGTGATGCATGTTATGGGTGATCATTAAACAGGTTAAATCGGAGTCTTCCACAATTTTGTTGGCCAAGTACATCACCGTTTCCGCAATTTTCGGATCAAGGGCAGCGGTGATTTCATCTAAAAGTAAAATCTTAGAATCTGCCAAAATCGCCATGATCAAACTCAACGCTTGGCGCTGCCCGCCTGATAAATTCATCACGGAATCGGATAAGCGATCCTCAAGCCCCATGTTCAATAACGATAAACGATCTTGGAAAAATTCACGCTGAGCTTTGCCATTGAAAAATTGCAAGCCTCTGAATTTTCCACGCTTAGCAGCAAATGCCATGTTTTCTAAAATCGTCATGCGTTCCATGGTGCCCACACGCGGATCTTGCATCACAATCGACACGTCTTTTGCGCGCTTTTGTTGGGATGCATTCGTCACATCCACATCATCAATCAAAATGCGACCTTTAGCAGGCTTCATAAAACCTGAGATCACATTAAACAATGTAGATTTACCCGCGCCATTGCCGCCAATGATGACGGAAAATTCGCCTTTTTTCACTTCAAGATTTAGGTTAGAGAGCACTTCTCGCTCAAGCTTTGTGCCTTTTGCCACAACCACATCGATGGATTCTAATTTAAGCATTTTTACGTCCCGGCATTGCCATAATCACCACAATCAATAAACCTGCAATCAAGTTAAAGTCTGAGGTTTGAAGGTGTAAGAATTCAACGTTTAAAGCCACCGATGTCACCACGCGATATGCAATTGAACCAATGACGCAGCTCAATAATTTCACCCAAAGGGAGCGAAATGGCAAGATCTTCTCACCGATGATCACCGCAGCAAACCCTGCAATGATCGTCCCAATGCCTGAGGTTAAATCCCCAAAGCCTTGCTGCTGAGAGAACAATGCGCCGCCAAGGGCAATCAAACCATTGCCGAGCGCCACGCCTAAAATGATCATCCATTTAACATTCACGCCACCATTTAAGCATAAACGCTTATTTTGACCGATGGCGCGCAGTGATAAACCTAGATTGGTGCTCAAAAACCAAGTGAACACCGCCACAAGCACAATGGCAATGATGGCTAAATAGATCAGTGGTGAGAAGGTGAAAATCGTCGTTTTACCCAGCAATGAAATGTTAGGAATGCCGCCCATCACATGGATATTGACGGAATAGAGCATAAATGCCACCAAAATCCCCGCCAATAAATCCGTCACTTTAAAATAGCAATTTAAAATGCCTGTGACAGAACCTGCAAGCATGCCGCCTGCAATCGCCATCAAAAGTGAAAAATAGGGATTGTATCCATATTTAATCATCACGCTTGAAATGGCAGCGCCTAACACAAAACTACCATCGCAGGTTAAATCTGGGAAATCAATCACGCGAAACGTTAAATAGATCCCCATCCCGACGATCCCATAGATGAGCCCTAAAATCAGGCTCATCTCCAACTCATACATACTGATCATGCAACATTAATCCTTTTTGATGATTTTTGCAGCTTTCGCTGTCACGGCTTCTGGGAATGTGTAGCCCAATTTATCTGCCGCATCTTGGTTGATGTAAAGCTCTAAACCACTTGGGAAACCCACATCAATGGTGTTGATGTCTTTACCATCTAACACATCGGCGATCATTTCTGCAGTGTCTAACCCTAAATCATATTGATTAGGACCAAGGGCAGCCAATGCGCCTAATTCAACCGCATCTGTATCTGCCACAAACACAGGTTTTTTCTCTTTTGTTGCCGCCATGACGATGCTTTCAAGCGCTGCTAAAGCAGTGTTGTCACCATAAATGAAGAGCGCATCTGTTCTGCCCGCTAAGCGTGTGGCGGCTTGTGGTACGTCTGAGGTTTTATTCACAGCTTGCTCAACAATCGTTAAGCCCAATTGTTTGGCTGCTTTTTGTACATCATCTAACTGCTGAATGGAGTTCGCTTCTGCAGGATTATAGATAAAGCCAATGGTTTTAAGGTTTGGCAATAACTCTTTAAACAATTCAAACTGTGGCACCACATCCACTTTGTTGGACATGCCCGTCACATTGCTGTTTGAGCCTGATAATTTGGTCACTAAACTTGCCGTTAATGGATCAGTAATGGAGGAGAAAATCATTTTGGTTTTCCCTTCATTGGCAGCTTTGACTAAGCTTTGGGCTGATGTTGTGCCAATGCCCACCGTCACATCTGCTTTTTGGCTCACAAATTTAGAGGAAATTTGGCTGGCTAAGGCAATGTTACCTTGCGCAGATTCCACGCGATAATCTAAATTTTCACCCACTTTATAACCGCGTTTTTCTAAGCCATCTTTAATGCCACGCGCCGTTTGATCTAATGCCGGGTGCTCGACGATTTGGTTCACATAAACTTTTTTCATCTCAGCATATGATGCACCGAATAAAGTCACCATACCAAGCGCTGCTGCCAATACTGTCTTTTTCATTCCATACTCCTGATGTTTAATTATGCCTGATCAATCTTTGCCAAAACGGCGGTGTAACCATTGTTATTTTCATCTTTTAAGAAGCGTGCAACACGCCCAATTGTGGTCAAACTTGCCCCAGTGAGGGCATGAATTTCACGGTATGAATATTGCTCTTTTGCCAACAAGCGACACACACGCCAGCGCTCCACAAATGCGGCATATTCATTGGGCGTACAAAGATCACGTAAAAAAGCGTTCATGCTTTCTGCATCCTCTATCGTCAATAATGCGTCACATAAGGCTTTATAATCTTCATTTTTCATACTCGAAACTCCCAATCAAACTGTACTACCATGATAGTACAGTTTGCTCTTTTGTCAATTTATTTTCATCATTTTTATGGAGAGACTTGCAATTATTTCAGAACAATTGTACAAAAGATGACATGAACAAAATGATTGCACTGGTTTATTTCTTTTATTTCTATTACTTCAAGCCCTGCGGGACTCGGAGCTTTTTTGTGATGCAGAAATAAAACCACACAATTTTTCCGAAACCCGCCAAATGGCGGGTTTTTTATTACCACCACTATAAAAATCATCAAAAAAGGAGTCACCCATGAGTGAAATCGCTCAGCCCATATCCAGGCGTCAGCCATTGACAAAAGAGGATAAGAAAACCCTCTCACTTTCTGCATTAGGCGGAACCTTAGAATTTTACGACTTTGTCATCTATGCCCTCTACATTGAAACGGTGGTCAAACCCCTATTTTTACCTGCCGACCTTGCCGCAGGCTTTTGGGGCGATATTTTTGCATGGGGTGGCTTTGCTGCCGGTTACTTAGCACGCCCGATTGGTGGCGTTGTGATGGCGCACTTTGGCGACACTTTAGGGCGCAAAAAAATGTTCACCCTCAGCATTTTTATGATGGCCATCCCGACATTATGCATTGGCATCATGCCCACATATGAAACCATTGGCATCTTTGCCCCCATATTATTGATCCTCTTTCGCGTGTTACAAGGCGCTGCCATTGGTGGTGAAATGCCGGGCGCTTGGGTGTTCATTGCTGAACATGCCCCAAAAAAACATTACGGGCTTGGCATTGGCATTTTAACGGGTGGCATTGCCGGCGGGATTTTATTGGGCTTTTCCATCTCCCTTGGCATCGACATCATCTATGCGGACAATAAAGCGGCCATCACCGATTACGCTTGGAGAATTCCATTCATTATTGGCGGGATTTTGGGCTTAGTGGCGGTATATTTGCGCCGTTTTTTATCAGAAACCCCTGTGTTCCAAGAAATGGCAAAAAAACGTGCATTGTCCAAAGAGATTCCGATTGTTGCCGTTGTGAAAAAGCACCGTTTGGCTTGCTTATTAACGGGTTTACTCACATGGTCATTGTCAACAACGGTCATGCTTGGGATTTTATTTACACCTGTTAAAGTATTGCAAGGCATTTATGGGATGGATCCCCTCATTACACGCGCATCCGGCTTAGTGGCGGCTGTTTTCATTGTCATTGGCTGCGTGGTGTGTGGCATGATGGAAGATCGCATCAAAACGCGTCAAGCCTCACTCTTCTTTTGGGGCGGATTGATCATAAGTTCTGCCGTATTTTACACCACATTGATGTACAACCCATCTGTGCCATTGATGATGACGTTATACGCAGTGATGGGATTTTTTGCAGGTTGCACATCATTACCACCGATCATTGCCACACGCATGTTCCCGCCGGCGATTCGTTTTAGCGGATTATCCTTTGCTTACAACATCTCTTATGCCATTTTCAGTGCATTGACACCTGCAATTGCCATTGCCCTACTTAAAATGACACCGATGGGCGTTGCGTACTACTTATGGTTCATTGCGGCATTGGCCATCGTCATTGCCTTTATACCGTTAGCCTACAAAGGTTGGCAGGTAGAAGATGAGGCTGCACCCCTTGCGGCTGCGCCTGCACTGTAATTCCACACAAAACCTACGGCAACGTAGGTTTTTTATTGCGCTAAGCTGCCAAAAAAGACCAAGAAAAAGGGCGCCACTAAATTGATGATGAACCCAAAGCTGATGGCGATGGGCACCACTTTGATGCCGCCTGTTTTTTGGATTAACGGCAACACAAAATCTAAAGATGTTGCCCCGCCCGACGCCACCGCAGATAGTGGATAACGTGCCATTAAAAGCGGAATCACCGCAAAAGCAAAAAACTCACGAAAGAGATCATTAAAAAAGGCGATGCTGCCCACGGTGGGCCCTAAGCTTTTTTGCAACACGCTTGCGGACAATGAATACCAGCCAAAGCCTGAACTGATCGCTAGCCCTTCTAACACTGGGCGACCATTGAACCATGCGGCGATAATGCCGCCCACAAAAGAAGAGATGATCACCGCCACACTCAAAATCAAACCATAACGATTGAGAAAAACAGCCTTCAAACCAATGCCATTGCTGCGAAGCTGAATGCCCACAAACAATAACAACAGCATCAAAGCGCCCTGCCCAAGCACATCGTTGATCACCTTAAAATCGTGCATCGCCAAAATATTGAGGGCTAAAATCCCTTGCCCCACAAAAATCCCTGCCACAATTGCGCCAAGGAGCTTTGCGGCATTCCAAACAAGCCCCCAAGTTGAGGTTTGATAATCCGCGGCCTTTTGCGTTGTGACAGGCAAGGCACGATCTAAATAGATGCAAAACAGAAGATTCATCCCCAAAATACAAACGATGTAAATTGCCGTTTGCCAGAGAATGTTACCAAGTTCACTGTTGAGGTTTTCCATCGTGGCCAAGCTTAACCCCATCACAAAAAGAATCAAATAGATCAGGATCATTAGGCTGTGGTCAATCAGCTTCAAAAGTGTTTTCGAGCGCACCACCGTAAAAAAGCCAATGAATAACGGCGCTAAAATCCACAGCAAGTTAAGCAACATCATGATGAATCAACCCATCAAAAAAACAGAATCACAAAGAGTAGCAGACATCTTGCTCAGTTGCCAATGCGTCAATGCTATACAACCCCCACAATCTCTTATAGAATCATGCGCATCAATTGAACATAACAATAAAATTCAACCACTGACAAATGAGGATATTATGGAACGCTCCACATGGAGAGAGGCACTGAAAGTCTCAACGCCTGTTGCAATGGGTTACATTCCTGCAGCCATGGCTTTTGGCGTATTATCAAGCGCCGCGGACATTCCCGCATGGATCTCAATTTTCATCAGCATCACTGTCTTTTCAGGTGCGGCTCAATATGCGGCAATTCAGCCCGTTGCCATGGGTGCATCCGTGTTAGATTTAGCCATCAACACATTTGCCATTAACCTTCGTCACATTTTTTATGCGCTGCCTTTAATGGATGCATTGCCTGACTCAAAACTCAAGCGCACCTACTGTCTCTTTTGCCTCACCGATGAAGCATTTTCATTGATGACAACCTTGCCAAAGGAGAAACAAAAATCCCTCTTTTTAAAAATTGCCACCTGCGTACACAGTTATTGGATCACGGGGACCATTTTAGGCGTCATGGCTGGCCATAAACTTGGGCAATGGATTCCGAATTTAGAATTTGCCCTCACCTGCCTATTTGTCATTTTGTGGTACGAACAATGGAAGCAGAAAAAAGTCCTTTATCCCATGTTGATTGCATTGCCTGCCTTTTTGATCGCTTATGTGCTCTTTCCAAAAGCATTATTGATCATCGCGCTTGTGATCACCATTGCAGGCATTTTGCTCCATTATGTCATGCAACAAAAACAGAAAGTGGAGGCTTAAATGTTACCGATTCCATTATTACTGATTGGCATTTTAGTGATGGGCGCGATCACCCTCATTCAGCGCGCTTTTCCAACGTTAGTGCCCCAGCGATTATTAAGGCAACGTTGGTTGGTGGCATTAAACTTTGCCTTGCCGATGGCGGTGATGACCATTTTAATCCTCAGCAGTTTAGATGCCTTTAGCCCAAATCCTGATCTTTTTAAAATTTTCTCAGAAGCCCTCGCCTTAGTCTTAGTTTTGCTATCATATATCCGCTTTGGCAATGTGTTCATTAGCCTTGCGGTGGGCATTGGTGCTTTAAATGGATTTTTAGCCCTCTTTGCGATGATGCAATGATGCCCATTTGAAAAGTTGCGAAAAGGCTGAAGAAATATTTGGCGGACCCTTCGCAATTTGATTACAATTAATTCTTTCTGCGCTCTTAAAAGGATGCTTATCATGTCTGAGTTTACTGCTTCTTCCATATTATCCTTCATTCAAGATGAAGAGGTGAAATACGTTGATTTACGCTTTACGGATATCAAAGGGTTAGAACATCATTTAACCGTGCCGGCACGCCAGATCAATGAAGATTTCTTTGAAGAAGGCAAAATGTTCGATGGCTCAAGCTTCAAGGGTTGGAAAGGCGTTGAAGATTCTGACATGATTTTGATGCCAGATCCTAAAACTGCACGCCTTGATCCTTTTTATAATCACAAAACATTGATGATCCATTGTGACATCGTGGAACCTTCCACATTGCAGCATTACTCAAGAGATCCACGCTCCATTGCAAAATTGGCACAAAATTACTTGGTATCCACAGGCATTGCGGATGATGCATTTTTAGGACCAGAAAACGAATTCTTCATTTTTGACAATGTGTCCTACAGCACAGAAATGGGCAATGTGGGTTACACAGTTGATGCTGAAGAAGCCTCATGGAACTCAGATTTAATGGAAAATAACCTTGCCCACAGAAATGGCGTACAAGGCGGTTATTCTCCGATTGCTCCGATTGATCGCTTACATGAATTGCGTGCAGAAATGTGCGAAATGATCGAAGCCCTAGGCATTGAAACAGAAGTACACCATCACGAAGTGGCAAGCGCAGGCCAATCTGAAATTGGTGTCAAATTCAATACTTTGGTGGCCAAAGCCGATGAAACGCAATTACTCAAATATGCCATCAAAAATACGGCGCACCAATATGGTAAAACTGCCACATTCATGCCAAAACCTTTGCACAATACCAGCGGCTCTGGCATGCATGTTCACATCTCTTTGATGAAAGATGGTAAAAACCTCTTTACCGGTGAAAACTACGCGGGATTGTCAGATACCGCTCTTTACTTCATTGGCGGCGTGATTAAGCATGCTCACGCGCTCAATGCCTTCACCAACCCATCAACGAACAGCTATAAGCGTTTAGTGCCTCATTTTGAAGCACCTGTGATGTTGGCTTATTCAGCAAAAAACCGCTCTGCTTCCATCCGCATTCCATACATCAATAACCCGAAAGCACGCCGCATTGAAGTGCGCTTCCCGGATTCCACTGCCAACCCTTATTTAGCATTTGCAGCGTTATTGATGGCGGGTTTAGATGGCATTCAAAACAAAATTCACCCAGGTGAAGCGATGGATAAAGATTTGTATGATTTGCCAAAAGAGCAATTACAAGACATTCCACAAGTGTGCTTTAGCTTAGAAGAAGCCATCAAAGCATTAGATGCAGATCGCGCCTTCTTAAAACAAGGCAATGTTTTCAATGATGATTTCATTGATGCGTACATTGCGCTCAAAACAAAAGAGTATGAATATGTGAACCGCATTCCACATCCTGCGGAATTTGAGTTGTACTATTCACTCTAAGTTAAATCTTCCAACAAAAAAGGCGCTCAATGCGCCTTTTTTATTTGCTGTACAAACTAAACGCCGCGGCGATTGCCCCAAAGCAGCGCATGCATTTGCGGCAGTACACGCACATTTTTAAGCACAGTCGAACGCATCACTTCATCCACAAGCACCGCATAGCGCTTGAGTAAATGGAGCGATGTATTTGCTTCATCTGCCTCCAATGTTTGATCATTGCCCGCTTGTACAAACATCGGGAGATGCGGATAACGCTGATGGATCATCTCTGCATAGAGTAAATCCATGCGATCAAACACCACCACTTTCAGGGAGACATTGCGCCCTTCAAGCTCTGCAATCATCTGATCAAGCACTTTAAAATTTGTATTCATGCCACTTGACGGCGGCTTTGGGGAAATCGTCACTTCATCAATAAACTTAAGCCCCTCATTCCAATGGGAGCCTTGCGTCTCAATCGCTGTTTGATAACCTGCATCATTCAATGCCAATACCAATTGATCAAGCCCTTTATACAAAGCAGGATTGCCACCGCTGATGGTGACATGATCCACTTGATCCTCATGCAATTGATTGACAGCATCAATGATCATCGGAATTGTCATCACATCGGGTTTCATAGAACCATCCCATGTGAATTTAGAATCACACCATACACATTGATAATCACATGCCGCTAGGCGAATGAAGCAAGTTTTTCGCCCAATGACCATTCCTTCGCCCTGCACTGTTGGGCCAAAGATTTCTAAGACGGGAAAATTCATGCAAAATCCTCCGCACATGGCAAATAACGCACATAACTGGTGGGCGTTTCTCGCACCAAAATCTGAACGCAGCGCGGCTGATTGTCTAACTGATTCAAATGATCCTGAATGCGGCGCCAAATGCGCTCTGCCACAATTTCTGTGGACGGCGGCGCGCTGTTAAAATCCGCATGATCATTCAATAACGTATGATCATACTCACCGTGCACCAAATGCTTGAGGGTTTGGAAATTCACCAAAAATCCGCACTCATCCAATTGATCACCCACAATGGTGACATTGGCAAAATAGGTGTGGCCATGCACGCGCTGACACACGCCCGCAGATTCATTGGGAATGAAATGGGCAGCGGCAAAGTGCATGTCTTTATTGAGCTCATAACGAAAGGCATGCGTCACAGTTGGGTAAAATTGCTGTAGCATTATGCCTCCCCTTTTGATTTTTTAGCTAAATAGGTTTCTAGCCCATTTTGACGCAAAACACAGGCAGGACATTTTCCGCAGCCCGCTGCCGGAATGCCTTCATAGCATGTGAGCGTATGATCTCTGACAAATTCAAACGCCCCTAATTCATCTGATAAAGCCCAAACAGCCGCTTTATCGCGCCACATTAATGGCGTATGAATTTCAAAGGGGGCTTCCATGGCTAAATCTAGCGTGACATTGAGTGATTTAACAAACTGATCCCGACAATCTGGATAACCGCTGAAATCCGTTTCACTGACGCCCACCACAATGTGTTTGGCATCCTTTTGATAAGCCACCATCGCTGCAATGGAGAAAAATAGATGATTACGACCAGGTACGAATGTTGAAGGCAATTCACCTTCTGCCATTTCAATGGCAACATCTGGCGATGTTAATGCATTTTTGGTGAGTTTTTGAAACAGATCCAACTCAATGGATAACCATTGAACCCCAAGCATTTCTGCAATCGCTTTTGCATGCTGAACTTCGTTGCTGTGTCTTTGTCCGTAATCAAAAGTCAAGGCAATGACTTCTTTGAATTGTTTTTGTGCCCAAAATAGACAGGTTGTACTGTCCTGACCGCCACTGAAGACGACGATCGCACGATCTTTATTCACAATGATCTCCTTAGTTTTTTATAGAGGGTTGCGCTAGAACCTCTGCTCATTAGCGTTTGCATAGTATAGCAATCTCCATAAAAAAAGCCATTGAAGTTCCCCTCAATGGCTCAAAGTCAATGAATTGACACAGTTATGGTGTTGGTACCGCCGTCAACATACTGGTGAACATTGGCAATTTCAAGAAGCCTTGAATCACAATCACGTTCACAAGATCGATGAAGAATGCGCCCACCATTGGCACCACGATGAAGGCAACTGGTGCAGGACCATATTTTTCTGTCACCACCTGCATGTTTGCAATCGCAGTTGGCGTTGCCCCCATACCAAAGCCACAGTGACCGGCGGACAATACAGCCGCAGTATAATCGCTACCCATTAAGCGGTAGGTCACAAAGATTGCATACATCGCCATCACAACAGTTTGTACAGATAAAATCACCAACATTGGAACTGCCAATGTTGCCAAATCCCATAATTTCAAGCTCATCAATGCCATGGCTAAGAAGAGGGATAAACAGACGTTACCTGCAATGGAAACCGCGCGTTCAAAGATTTGATAACTTGGCACAAAGTTCACTAAGTTGCTGATGATCACACCTACGAACAATACGCATACGAACGTTGGCAATTCAACCGCTGTGCCTTTCAATAAACCTGCAATCGCCGTCCCTGCGCTTAAACAGATGGCAAGCATTGCGATGGTTTCTAACATGGAAGAGGCTGTGATTGCACGGCGAATCGTTGGGCGATCAAATGCTGTTAAGCTGTCTGCGCTGGCCGTTGGGTCAATTTCCACTTGATCCGGTTTACGATTAATGAGGAAACGTGCAATTGGCCCACCGATCAATCCACCTAACACCAAACCAAAGGTTGCACAAGCCATCGCAATTTCAGTGGCGGAGGTAAAGCCATATTTTTCAGCAAAGGTTGCACCCCAAGCAGCGCCCGTACCATGACCACCTGATAAAGTGATGGAGCCTGCCAATAAGCCTAATAATGGATTTTGATCCAATGCTGTTGCTAAACCCACACCCACAGCATTTTGGATGATCAATAAGCCCACCACGCCAATTAAGAAGATCGCGATCATTTTGCCGCCCGCCATCAATTGCTTGATGTTTGCGTTCAAACCGATGCTCGCAAAGAACATGAGCATTAAAGGATCTTTCAAACTTTGGTCAAAGTTGATCTGAATGCCCTGAAAACTTCTCAAAGCAAACAACGCCAGTGCGGCTAACAAACCACCTACAACAGGCGATGGAAGGGTTAAACGATTGAAGATCGCTAAACGCTTCGTTAAAAAACTCCCCAATAACAACACTAAGCTTGCACAAAGCAACGTGTTATAAATATCCACTGGGATTTCTGTTATAGTTTTCGCAGCTTCCAAAATGTACCTCCAATAAATAAAAAGCCACTACGCCATTTTCATAGCATAGTGGCGGCGGCAGACATTCTACCTTAAATTTTTATAAATTATAAGCTTGTAACATATTGATTTAAGGTAATACTTGGGCGCATCAAGGAATTCAATGCTTTATCTGTTGGCAAGTAATAACCTTCAATCTCTTGATTTGGCGTTTGTGCATCGATCAATTCTTTCACAATTTTCGCTTCATTTGTAGCTAAATTGTTGTAGAACTCTGTGAATACTGCTTTCAATTCAGGATCTTCATCTTGGTTTGCCAATGCTTTTGCCCAGTACAAAGTCAAATAGAAATGAGAGCCACGCGTGTCTAATTGACCTGGGCGTGATTGTGGGGATTTATTTTCCACTAAGTATTCAGCATTCGCAGCTTCTAAGGCTTTTGCGATCACAGCAGCACGTTGATTGTCATTCGTGCGCGCTAAATGATGCAAAGATTCTGCCAACGCCATGAATTCACCGAGTGAATCCCAACGTAAGTGACCTTTAGCTAAATAATCTTCCACCAATTTAGGGGCAGAACCGCCCGCGCCTGTTTCAAATAAACCGCCGCCTTGCATTAAAGGTACGATCGATAACATCTTCGCAGATGTGCCCAACTCTAAAATTGGGAATAAATCTGTTAAGTAGTCGCGCAATACGTTACCCGTCACAGAGATCACATCTTTACCCGCACGGATCAATTCCAACGTTTTTTTCGTCGCTTTTTCAGGGGATAAAATCGTGATGTCTAAACCGTTAGTATCGTGATCTTTCAAATATGTTTCCACTTTTTTGATGAGCTCACGATCATGGGCACGATTTTCATCCAACCAGAAGATTGCAGGCATGCCAGATAAACGCGCACGCGTCACAGCTAATTTCACCCAATCTTGGATCGGTGCATCTTTCACTTGGCACATGCGGAAAATATCGCCCGCTTCAACCGCTTGGCTCATCAATACATCGCCCGCTTGATTGATCACTTTAACGGTGCCATTGTCAGCCATTTCAAATGTTTTATCGTGCGAACCATATTCTTGTGCTTTTTGCGCCATCAAGCCCACGTTTGGCACAGTGCCCATGGTGGTTGGATCTAATGCGCCGTTCTCTTTACAATCATCCACCGTCACTTTGTAAATGGATGCATAGCAACGATCAGGAATCATCGCAATGGTATCGGCTTGCTGACCATTTTTATCCCACATTTTACCGCCTGAACGGATCATCGCTGGCATGGACGCATCGACGATCACATCAGATGGCACGTGGAAGTTTGTGATGCCAAGATCAGAGTTCACCATCGCTAAATCAGCCGATGCATCAATGATGGCTTGGATGTCTGCTTTGATTTGAGCTTCTTTGGCGTGACCTGCGATTTTTTGTGTCAAATCACCTAAACCGTTGCGCGCTGTGATGCCAAGCGCTTTGAATTCTTCAGCATATTTTGCAAATAATTCTTCAAAATAAACTTCGATCAATGCACCAAAAATGATGGGATCAGACACTTTCATCATCGTGGCTTTTAAGTGGGCAGACAACAATACACCTTCTGCTTTCGCACGTGCAATGGCATCTTTTGCAAAGGCTTTGAGTTTGTTCACATTCATCACAGATGAATCGATGATTTCACCCGCTTGAAGCGGTGCAAAATCTTTAAGCACTTTCGTTTCGCCTGCAGCATTTTCAAATACGATGCTGTATTCAGTTGCGGCATCAATCGTCACAGCTTTTTCTGAGCCATAGAAGTCGCCTTCTGTCATGCTCACCACATCTGTTTTAGAATCTTTCACCCATTGACCCATGGAATGTGGGTTTTTGCGCGCATATGCTTTCACAGCTTCTGGCGCACGGCGATCTGAGTTGCCTTCACGCAATACAGGATTCACGGCTGAACCTAAAACTTTTGCATACGCTTTTTTAATGGCCGCTTCTTCATCATTAGCAGGTGCTTCAGGATAATCAGGCACATTGTAGCCTTTAGCTTGAAGCTCTTTGATCGCACGTTTTAATTGTGGAATGGATGCTGAGATGTTCGGCAATTTCACAATGTTGGCTTCAGGAGATTTGGTTAAATCACCAAGCATCGCCAATGCATCATCAATGCGCTGCTCTTCTGTCAAACGCTCTGGGAACAATGCAATGATGCGACCGGCTAAAGAGATGTCCGTCAATTGCACATCAACATCTGCGTGTTTTACGATGGCTTGAACAATTGGTAAAAATGAGTATGTGGCCAAAAGTGGCGATTCGTCTGTCTTAGTATAAAAAATGGTGTTGCGATTGGTCATTTCTATCCTCCGTTATATGATGACGCACCTTAAAAAAATAGTTACACGTTAATATTTATTTACTTTACAATACATTTGTCTTTACAATATACGTTTAATGATTCAATTGCCCGCTTGATATTTAAAATGATCCTAAAATAGCCATGTTCAAACAATTCATCACCAAAACCATTCCTCATGAGAAGCTTTCCCCTGCGATGCTCACTGATCGTGCTTTTTCAGCAGATCAAACATCGACAAAGCATCTTCCCATTTTTGATGATTATAACCCAGATCTGATCGAAAATTTGACTAAAGAGCACAAAGAGATCCTCAAAACCTGTTTTATCATCGAACACTTAGCCTCTGAGCAAGAATGGGAAAAAACTCAAGCGGCCATGCAGTCCCTCTCACATCTTTTAAATCGACACTTGGATAAAGAAAATCATATTTTGTTTCAATTACTTGAAGATGCTTTAGAGGATGACAGCCAAGAAATTGAGATGGTGCAATACATTCGCCGTGACCTCAATCAATTGAGCATCAACCTCAGAAATTTCATTCATCAATATTGCAACATGCCACATGATGCCATCAATGGTTCGCAGTTTTGTAAAGAATTCGCATTGATGCTGCGCTACGTTGAACGGCGCATTGAACTTGAAGAGAGTGCCCTTTACCCTTTGTACGAAATCCTCTATAAAAAAACCTAGTCAATGACTAGGTTTAATTGTTTACTGTAATTTTTCTGCCATCAATGCATTGATCGCGGCAGGATCGGCCTTGCCCTTACTGAGCTTCATCACCTGCCCCACAAAGAAGCCAAGGAGTTTGGTTTGTCCACCCTTGTATTGCTCTACTTGTTTCGGGTTTTTCTCGATCACTTCATTGACCCAGCCTTCGATTGCGCCAGTGTCTGTCACTTGTTTTAAGCCTTCAGCCTCAATGACTTCATCGGCGGTTTTCGATGATTGCAGCATCAACTCAAACACTTTTTTCGCAATTGAGTTAGAGATGGTTTTATCGGCAATGCGCGTCAATAATCCAGCTAAACGATCGGCGGAAATCACAAAGGCATCAATGCTCACACCTTGTTGATTCAAGGTTGCCGACACTTCACCTAATAACCAGTTCGCCGTCATTTTTGGATCCGTGCCATTGGCCACCATTTGACCAAAGTAATCACACATCGCACGTGATTGCGTCAAAACAGATGCATCATATTCAGATAAACCATAATCACTGATCAAACGTGCTTGTAACACTTCTGGCAATTCCGGCAATGTTTCGCGCACTTTTTCGATCATCTCTTCGGTGACCACAATCGGCAATAAGTTCGGATCAGGGAAATAGCGATAATCGTTCGCTTCTTCTTTCGTACGCATGGAGCGTGTTTCATTTTTATCCGGATCATACAAACGCGTCTCTTGCACCACTTCACCGCCCGCTTCGATGATCTCGATTTGGCGTGCCACTTCATGATTGATGGCATCTTCAATGAAACGGAAAGAGTTGATGTTTTTGATCTCTGCGCGCGTACCAAAAGGCGTGCCCGGTTTATGAACAGAAACGTTGGCATCACAACGGAAAGAGCCTTCTTGCATGTTGCCATCGCAAATGCCAAGCCAAGTCACCAATTGATGCAATTGACGCAAATACTGAATCGCCTCTTTTGCAGAGTTAATGTCAGGCTCCGTCACGATCTCAAGCAAAGGCGTACCGGCACGGTTTAAGTCAATGCCCGTCATGCCGTACACTTCATCATGCAAGGATTTACCGGCATCACACTCCATATGCGCGCGGTTGATGCGAATTTTTTTCTCGCTGCCATCATCCGCCGTCACCATCAAGTGACCATTTTGTACAATCGGCAACGCCAATTGGCTGATTTGATAGCCCGTCGGTAAATCAGGGTAAAAATAGTTTTTACGCTCAAACACTGTTTTCGGTGCAATGTGTGCATTGATCGCTAAGCCCAATAAAATGGCTTTGTCCAACACCGCGCGGTTAAACACAGGCAATGTGCCCGGCATCGCTAAATCATAGAGGCTTGCTTGCGTATTAGGCTCAGCACCGTATTGAATGCTTGAACCGGAAAACAGTTTCGTTTGCGTTGTAAGCTGTGTATGTACTTCTAATCCAATGACAACTTCCCAAGTCATGGTCAATTCCTTTATTCTGCGTGGCTCAATTAATCCAAAGTTGGCAATTTAGTGTGCCAATCCGTCTCTTTTTGATAAGCATGTGCCACATTTAAGATTTTTCCTTCGTCAAATGCACGGCCAATGATCTGTAAACCCACAGGCAATCCCTCAACAAATCCTGCAGGAATCGACATGGCAGGTAAACCGGCTAAGTTTGCGCCCACCGTAAAGATGTCGCTCAAATACTCATTGGTGCCGCCTTTGCTGTCTTGTCTAAAAGGTAGATCAGGTGAGGTTGGCCCCATGATCACATCCACTTGACTCAACACAGAGTTGTAATCATTTGCCACAAGACGGCGCACTTTTTGTGCTTTGACATAATAAGCATCATACGCACTTGCACTTAAGGCATATGTTCCCATAAAGATGCGTTTTTTCACCTCTTCGCCAAAACCTTCGGCGCGGCTACGCATGTATAAATCTTGTAGATCTTGTGGATTTTCACAACGGTGGCCATAACGCACACCATCAAAACACGCCAAATTACTCGATGCTTCTGCCGGTGCAATGGTGTAATAGACAGGCACCACCACATCGGTATTTGGCAATGTGACTTCAACTAATGTTGCGCCCATCGCTTCGTACTGTTTTAATGCATTTTCAATCACGGCGGCAATTTTAGGGTCTAAATCTTTAGATAAAAACTCTTTAGGAATCCCGATGCGTAAACCTTCAATGGATTGATTGAGTAGATCTGAATATTTTGGCACAGCCACATGATGGGAGGTGGAATCTTTCGCATCATGCCCCGCCATCGCTTCAAACATATAGGCACAATCTTCTGCAGTTTTTGCAATCACGCCCGCTTGGTCAAATGAACACGCAAATGGAATCATGCCCCAGCGCGAAATGCGGCCATAGGTGGCTTTAATGCCTGTTAAGTTACAAAAGCTCGCTGGCTGACGGGTTGAGCCGCCAGTATCTGATGCCGTTGCCGCTAAAGCAAACCCTGCACTCACTGCCGCAGCTGAACCGCCTGAAGAGCCGCCTGCCACATGATCACGATTCCACGGGTTATGCACAGTGCCAAAGTGACTGGTGCGGTTACTGCCACCCATGGCAAATTCATCCATGTTCACTTTACCAAGCACCATGACGCCCGCTTGATCTAACTTTTCAACCACAGTGGCATCATATGGGGACACAAAGTTCTCCAACATTTTAGAGGCTGCCGTTGTTTTAATGCCTTTGGTGCAAAAGAGATCTTTATGAGCAATCGGAATGCCCGTCAGCATCTTTTGCTCACCTTTAGCGATCGCTTCATCGGCCTTTTGCGCTTGGGCTAAGGCATGATCATACGTTTTAGTGATGAAGCTGTTGATCTTTTGATCATGGGTTTCAATCTCTGTTTTGAAGTGCTCTAACACCTCAACGCTTGACACCTCTTTAGTATCTAGCGCTTCGCGTAATGCTTTAATGCTATAGTTTTTCATAATGCCTAAATTCTTTCGATGGATAAATGGGTTATTCGATCACTTTCGGAACGAGATACAAGCCTTTTTCAACGGCTGGCGCCACCACTTGATACTCATCACGGTGATTCGTTTCCGTCACCACATCGTCTCTAAAAGGTTGTGTACGATCAAATGGGTCACTCATCGGTTCGATATTCGTGGTATCCACACTTTGCAACTGATTGAGGATCGCTAATGTATTTTGTAACTTCTCTTCTAACATCGGCAATTCATCGTCACTGACGGCAATCTGTGCCAACGTCGCAATTCTCTTGATATCAGAGGCTTTCAATTGACTCATTTCTTTTCATCCTTCTCTTCTAAAGTCTTCTCTTCTTTGTCCACACCTATTCGATAATAATCATCATCTTCATCAAATAAAATGCGATGGGCAGGCCCTTCTAAATCATCAAACTGTTTAGAGCGCACCGCCCAAATAAATCCAATCGCTACGGCCACCAATAACAAGAATGATAGCGGCAGAAGAAAGTACAGAATTTTCACTCTTTGTCTCCTTCTCTGATTCTTAATGTGTTGCCGATGACGAGCAGTGAACTTAAGCTCATCCCAAGTGCTGCCATCCAAGGCAGAATAAAGCCCATCATCGCGGCAGGTAATAGCAGAATATTATATAGTAAAGCCCACGCGAGATTTTGAATAATTATTTTATGAGTGCGTTTTGCAACTTTTATGCCATCAAGGAGCGGCGTCAATTCTGTGGAATGCATCAAGATCATATCTGCCGTGGCTTGGGTTAAAAGTGCCCCTTGACCAATGGCAATCGAAACATCCGCTTGCGCTAAAACAGGCGCATCATTGATCCCATCGCCAAGCATCGCCACAATTTTTCCAGATTGCTGCAATGCTGTCACATACGCCAATTTATCCTCTGGCGTTTGATCCCCAAGGGCATGATCAATCCCTAAACGCTGATTCATGTGCTGCACCGTTTCTGTGCGATCGCCACTTAAAATGTGCAACGTATAACCGGCTGCTTTTAAGGATTCAATCACAGCGATGCTGTCAGATTTTAATTCATCTTTTAAGCAATAGAGCGCTAAAAGCTCTTCATTGCTGCCAAGTGCAATCCAAATGCCATCATCCAAATCATAATCACGGCTGGCATTGAACCAATCGACGCGCCCAATGCGATAATTGACGCCATCAATGTAACCTTCTAACCCTTTGCCCACGATGTTATCCACATCTGTCACGGTCAAAAGCACATCATCACGATGCCCTTTTTTAAAGGCAGAAGCGATCGGGTGATTCGAACTGGCCTCTAATGAACGGGCAATCAACATCAGTTGATCTTCTGAAAAGCGATCGGTTAATAACTGCGTTTTCACCAAGGTCAAATTGCCTTCTGTGAGGGTGCCTGTTTTATCAAACACAATGTCCGTCACTTGGGACAAAGCTTCAATCGTGCCGGAGCGCGTGCCAATCAATCCCTTTTCAATCATCACTTGATTTCCTGTGCTGATGGCAGAAGGCGTGGCAAGCGCCAATGCACACGGGCAAGAAACCACCAAAACAGAGAGCATCACTTCAAAGGCGCGCGCATCATCCACAAAGAGCCACGCTACATATGTACCAATACAGGCAGCAATCAAAATGAGCACAAACCAGGTCGAGACAAGGTCAGCGAGTTTGACAAACTTTGGCTTCTCGCTCATTGCACGCTCGATCATCAAGGTCATTTGTGAGAAAACGGTATCGCCACCCACTTTTGTCACCTTCATTAAAAGGGATTGCTCTTGATTGATCGCCCCGCCAATCACTTCATCATGGCGCTGCTTTTCGACAGGTAAACTTTCACCCGTTAATAACGACTCATCCACCCATGCAGTTTCTTGCAATAAAATGCCATCGGTTGGGATTGATTCACCGGGTTTAACACGCAATACATCGCCAATGTTGATTTGATTGACAGCAATCAGTTCACTTTGTCCATTACTGAGCATGCGCTCGGCAATGTGCGGCTTTAATTTTAACACGTGATCCGTCATCATTAAGGCTTTGTGGCGAGCATTCATCTCAATTAAGCGCGCGCCTAACAATAAAAAGCCAAACATGGTGACCGATTCAAAATAGATTTCGCCGACGTTAAATATTGTGTTCCAAATGCTCGCCAGCGTCCCTAAAATGATGGCCAGCGAGATGTTCACATTCATGGTCAGCCGCTTATTTTTCAAATCATAATAGGCAGATTTATAAAACGTCCAACTTGAATACGTCACGCATGGAATTGCCATAATGAAACTTGCCCAGCGCAAAATGAGGCGAGAGCCATCACTGATGCCATCATAGTGACCAAAATAAAGGCCAAAAGAGAACATCATCACTTGCATGGAGAAAATGGCGGCAACACCAAACTCTAACAATAAAGTTTGGCGTTCTGCTTTAAGTTTTTTCTGTTGCGTTTGCTCATCATACGGCGTTGCTTCATAGCCTAAATTATAAATGGCCAACAAGACCTTTGAGAGCTGCACTTGATCGGGATTGAATTCTAAATATGCGCGGTGCGTTGAATAGTTAATGTCAAACTTACGCACGCCCGGCAATTGCTTAATCTGATGCTCAATGAGCCACACACATGCTGCACACACAATGTTGTCAATGATGAGACTTAAGCGCGAAAGATTTTCATCCCCTTGTGTTTGCGAAGAGACAAATTGCTTAGCAATCTCAGGATGATCATAAAAACTGAGCTCATCACGCAGCTCCTTTGGCACCAAATCACCAATGGAATCTGGGCGCAATGCAGCCTCTGTACGAAATTCATAGTAATGCAATAATCCTGAATCACGGATCATCTCACAAACGGCTTTACAGCCTGAGCAACACATCGGCTGCGGTTGATCCTTGATGGTGACATAAAAAGGGGCATCACCATGAATCGGCTGCGTACAGTGGAAACATTGTGTGGACATAGATTAAGTCGTCTTTTTAGCAGGTGGAATCACTTCAATGAGGTTATCGTTCACGTCTTGATAGACTTCGTCGCCTTTTTTAATGTGCACTTCAAAGTCCCAACGCCCTAAGCGTTCAAACGTCATTGGCGCTTCATAGATGCCCTGACCCACTTCTGTAAATGGCACAATGCGATTGAGTTCTTGCTCTGCTAAACGTTTTAAATTGATGGACACTTCTGCATGCTCAATCGGTACGCCTTCGCGATCCACCACTAAAAAGCTCATGATGTTCTCTTCATTCATGCGCGGGGGATTGTGTTCAAATTGATAGCGCACTTTCCAGCCACGTTCGGCTTGTTCACGCATTTTAGCTTTATGGGCATTAAAATATGCCTCTTTTTTATGATAAGCATTCGGAACTTCACCAGGAAAGCGCGTATTGACGCTTTTCACGCCGCCATCTTGATCCACATATTGCACACGTAAACCTGATTCTGCCATAAAGACAAATGCACCATCTAAAATGGTGAGCACCACAAAAAAGCCAAACACAGTAATCGGCACCCAATGGGTGCGTTTGCCATCTTTGCCTTTTAAAGCATTCGTTTTTTTGCCCACTAAATAGTAAGCATAACTCGTTAATATGTTACATGAGAAATAGAGGGCAGCCACATCGCCACCCGTCCAATTCATAATTAAATAAGGCACCAATACGGCAATGCTCAATAACCCTGAGATCACAGAAGCTTGTAACCGTGTAAAACGCAACACATGATGCAACAGTAACGTCACCACTAAAACACTGACGATCCCGGTCATCATTACGGTTAAAACGTCATTCATTTCTACTATTCTCCTTCAAAGTTATCTCACATGAAAAATAGAGCTTACGCTCTATTTTTCACGGTTGTTGCCGGTTTACTTGGTCACAAATTTAGAGTTCAGATGATGAGTTTCAATCACCTTACCCTGATCATCTTTGACCAAAATTTCCACATCAATCGGCTGGCTTGGCGCGCCTTTTACGGTTTGATGCACCAATACTCGCCAGTTTTTACGGTCACCCGCGGCGATGGTTTCGTTGTTCTCAGAGACCACTAAATCTAAATCTTTAGCGTCCACTAACTTCACTTCCACCATTTTTGGTGTCATGGTGAGGTTGTTGAGTTTTAACATATAACGGTTTTGAATCAAGCCGTTACTCATCACGGTGTAGGCAGGTGTTCTTGTTTTTTCAAGCAAGAAAGACATCTGTGCACTGGTGACCATGCTCCAAATCAATACGCCAATGACCACTAAAATCACCAAACCATAACCGATGTTACGGGGTTTAAAGAAGTGCGTTTTCTTGCCTTCTAAACCATTGAGTGAGTCATAGCGAATCAATCCCGTTGGATAGCCCGTTTTGGTCATCATGGTATTACACGCATCAATACACAAGCCACACGTGATACACTTATAGTTTAAACCTTCACGAATATCAATCCCTACAGGACACACTTGCACACATAGATCACAATCTACGCAATCCCCGTGACCGGCTTCATGACGTGTTTCTAAATCACGCAGCTCTTTTGTAGGTTTTGCACGGCCTTTCGCTCCTTCACCACGTTTTTCATCATAGGCCACCACCAATGTGTCTTTATCAAACATTACGCCTTGGAAACGGGCATACGGACACATGTAAGAACACACTTGTTCACGGGCAAAGCCAGCCATCACAAAGGTTGTGGTGGTGATGAATAAAATGGCACCATATGCGGCAAATGGCGCATCCCCTGTGATCACTTCCTTCAGTAATTCTGAAGATGGTACCCAGTAAGCGGTGAAGGTAAAACCTGTCCAAATGGCGACTAACAACCACACCAGCCACGTTCCGCCCACTTTGATCAGTTTTTCACCGTTCCAAGGCATTTCATACAACTTGCTGCGCTTGTTACGACCGCCTTGAATCCAAGTTTCGATCTTCATGAAAAAGTCTGTCCAAATGGTTTGGAAACAGAAATAACCACAGAACACGCGCCCTGCAATATTGGTGATGAAAAATAGCAAGAATGCAAAAATCATCAACACGCCAGCAAGCCACATGATGTTTTGAATGTCCACATCTAATCCTAAAACGTAAAATCGTCTTTGAGCAATGTCAAACAAAACGGCTTGATTTGGTACGCCCGCAGCGCGTGGCCAAGGCAACCATGGCAATAAATAAAACACCGCTAAACCGAAGTATAAAACCGCGGATTTAAAACGGCGAAAAGTCCCCTTAACATCTCGTGTAAATATTGGAATGCGCTTTTGATAAAGCGAATCTGGTTGTTGATCTGACACAACGCCCTCCCTCTTACAAATCTAACGAATTACTCTCTATACTCCCGCCCCTATTGTACTACTCTTTCGGGGTGAATAAAAATAAAGGACTCAACATTTCGAAGAGTCCTTTACATTAATCAATTTTTTTTGACACGCCAAAAAAGTTATTGACCGCCGCCTAATTCATGAACATAGATCGCAAGCGCTCTGATTTGTTCTTTCGTTAAACGTTCTTTCCAAGTTGGCATCACACGATCATCTTGTGGTGTCACACCAATGGTGATGCGGTGTGCCATCATGGCCACTTTTTCTTCATCATTTTTTGCTTCAAATACAGGCACCAATTCCCAGATTTGATCGGTTAAGTTTGCAGAACCCATGGTTGGCAAACCTTTACCATCCGCACCGTGACACGTAAAGCAAGTACCTTTACCTTCAAAGATCGCTTTACCGCGCTCAGTGGCTTCATCCGCAGTGTAGTTACCTGACAATGTCAATGCGTATTTTGCAACATCATTGATTTCATCTTCAGATAAACCGGTCAATTTAGCTGGCGTCATGTTACCTGTACGACCTAAAGTGATGGTTTGCTCGATTTGCGAGTAATGACCGCCCCACAACCACGCATCGTCCGTTAAGTTTGGATAAATACCAAATTTACCTTCACCGCCCGCACCGTGACAGGTTGCACAGTTATCACCGAACAACACCGCACCTGTTTGCAATGCGAACTCTTTTAAACCTTCATTTTCAGTCGCTTCGATGTCATCAATTTTACCAAGCGCTGCCAATTTACCGTAGTAATCTGCACGGTTTTTAGCTTCTGTTGAAGATTGTAATTGTTCTGCTAACAATGTACGGGTGTTCCAATGTAACTTCTCTTCTTTACCATCAACCTTAACTTCTACGGTTTTAATCCCTTTTGTCCAGCTGTTTGGTAACGGCCAAGTTGGATATAACACCCAGTAAATCAAGGCAAAAATGACTGTGCCATAAAAGGCTAATAACCACCATCTTGGCAATGGGTTGTTGAACTCTTGAAGGTTCTCATCCCATACGTGCCCCGTGGTTTCTACTTCTTGTTTTTTATTGATATTTTCACTCATAAATCAATCCTCAAAATAAAGTAATCATCAAGCTTTATGATCATTACTTACATGATTTTGTCCGCTATGAGACGCATCAGTTTGCGCCCTTTTCTCCTCAGCACGGGCTGAATTGACTTGGCCTAAATCCTCATCATCTAATAGAGGAATCATACGATAGCCATCATAGCGAGCCTTGCGGTCTTTATTAGTGAAGACATAAATAATTATTCCAACAAATACGGTGAAAAAGATCACCGCCGCAACGGTTTTACTGTTGCTCATATCCGTGAACCATGAAAAAAACTCAATCATTTATTTATGTCTCCAACGCTTAATAATTAACGGAATTTACTGTATTCGATACCATCATCATCTTTAAACTGATACATCGTACCTAATACTTGTAAATATGCGACCAAGGCATCCATTTCTGAGATATAGTCACTAGATGTGTCGAACATGCCTGTTTTCGCTTGGTCTTCCAAGTTTGCAGTTGCATTCTCAATCACAAGAAGTTTCGCAACGCTTTCACCAAAACGCTCTACGTTCGCATTGTACTCTTCCTCTGTTTTAGAGTAAGGCACACCTGTGATGCGTAAGGCTTTCATGTGAGCTTCAACATCTTTATAGTAAAGTTTGTTTTTGCTCAACCAAGGATAGCTTGGCATGATGGATTTTGGCTCAACGCTTCTTGGATCTGTCAAGTGTTCTACATGCCAACGGTTACTGAATTTACCACCAACACGCGCTAAGTCTGGACCTGTACGTTTAGAACCCCATTGGAATGGATGGTCAAACTGAGATTCAGCTGCTAATGAGTAGTAACCGTAACGCAAGTATTCATCTTGCATTGGACGGATCTGTTGTGAGTGACACGTATAACAACCTTCTCTCACATAGATATTGCGACCTAACATTTCAAGCGGCGTGTATGGACGAATGGCATCCACTTCACGCTTCACACGTACGCGCTTACCTGTATTTGGATCGACCGTGCGCTCTGTCACTTCTTTTTTCACAACTTCAATGGTGTCATTGATGAAGAACAAAGGCACAATTTCAATCAAACCACCGATGCTGATGATGACGAGTGTCAACACCAACAATAAACCGGAGTTCTTTTCAATTTGTTCATGTCTAATCATAATTTATCTCTCCCTCTATTAAGCATGAGCAACAGCCGCAGGAATCGCTGCGTGTTTATCTGCTTGCGCTCTAGTGCCTTGTTTGATTGTCATATAGAAGTTATAGATCATGATGACAGCACCTAATAAGAACATAGAACCACCTAATGCACGCAAGATGTAAGGTACATGCATGAATTGAACAGTTTCGATAAATTTGTATGTCAATGTACCGTAGTTAGGATCGAAACCACGTAACATCATACCTTGGCCGATACCTGCAACCCATAAAGCTGCTACGTACAATACGATACCGATGGTTGCTAACCAGAAGTGCGCAAACACCAATTTTTCGCTGTACAATCTGCCACCAAATACGCGTGGAATCATGTGGTATAAAGAACCAAACGTGATCATTGCAACCCAACCTAACGCACCTGAGTGAACGTGACCAACCGTCCAGTCAGTGTAGTGAGACAATGCATTCACAGACTTCAAGCTCATCAATGGACCTTCAAACGTACTCATACCGTAGAAAGATAATGCAACGATGAAGAAACGTACGATTGGGTTTGTACGAACCTGATCCCAAGCACCAGACAATGTCATGATACCGTTGATCATACCGCCCCAAGAAGGTAACAATAAGATGATGGAGAATGTTGCTGCCAATGAAGACACCCAGTCAGGTAATGACGTCCAGTGTAAATGGTGCGCACCCGCCCACATATAAAGGAATGACAATGCCCAGAAGTGGATGATGGATAAGCGATAAGAGTAAACTGGACGGTTCACTTCTTTTGGTACGAAGTAGTACATCATACCTAAGAACGCAACTGTTAAGAAGAAACCAACCGCGTTATGACCATACCACCATTGAACCATAGCATCTTGAACACCGGCGAATACGTTATATGATTTAATGGTGAAACCATCAAATACTGGAATGGCGATGTTATTGAAGATGTGCAATAAAGCAGTGGCTAAAATGAACGCTAAGTAGAACCAGTTCGCAACATAGATGTGCTCTTGTTTACGGCGCAATAAAGTATTGAAGAATACCCAGAAATAACACACCCAAACAATGGCAACAGCCCAGTCAATTGGCCATTCGAATTCAGCATACTCTTTACCTTGTGTAAAGCCTAATGGGTAGCTGATCATGATTAAAAATACGCCGACAGTCCAACCCCAGAATACGAATTCTGCAAGTTTACCGTATGCTAAACGCACCTGACATGTACGTTGTACAACATAGAAAGAGGTACCAATCAAAGCGGAACCACCCATACCAAAAATCACCATGTTGGTATGCACAGGACGCAAACGACCAAAACTCAACCATGCTTGGTCAAAGTTCAACACAGGCCAAGCCAACTCTAAAGCAGCCCAAACGCCCGCGAGCATGCCGATTGCCCCCCAGACTAATGTCATGATCGCAAATTTACGAATCACACCATAGTTGTATTGGGTATCCCTAATATCTACGGTTTCTCCCATACTTCCCCCGAAAATAAAATAAAAAGTCACGTATTAACTAACTATACACACTGCAAAGATATAGCAATGCGCCATATTTTACGTCATACAGCGTTAATAACATTGACAAAAATCAATAGACTACTGCTGTAGACCGCCCTATTCTACCTGAATTATTTTTTTTTAGGTAGTTAAATGCACCCCTGTAATCATTTGATAAACGTGGACTGCATAACGATCAGTCATTCCTGAAATGAAATCGGTAATTTTTAAAATCCGTAAATATGGATCCGCATCGAGCTTGCGATTTGCCCCTAAAAACTGATCGGGCAAGAAACTCATCAACATACGAGATTTTGAAGTGGAACGCGCATAATATTCTTGATTGACTGCACCGACAAAGGCTTTTAATAAACCTTCAATTATTTCATGGCCAGCGATGCCCACTTCTAAGACAGGTTGGGAGACATAAATATGATCATAGGCATAGGTTTTAATGTTTGCCAATACATTTGCCGATGGAATGAGGCTCAATAAATCCACCGTCAATTGTCCATTAAGAATCTCTGTTTCATGCTCAATGAAGGCTTTGACCACTTCATCAATCAGCAACCCCATGGCAAAGGCACGAAGGTATTCGATTTTATCTTTATCGCGCGTGATGCGTTTAACCTTATTTGGAAAACCGCCATATGGCGCGATGATCGACTCATAAAAACCGATCACTTCCCCACTACTCATGAGGGATAAACGATACGCATCCTCAATGTCCACGAGCGAATAACACAGATCATCTGCCGCTTCTAATAAATAGACCAACGGATGGCGCGCCCACGCAATCGCTTCCCCACTCTTATTATATAAGAGTGGCAAAATCTCTAAACGGGACATGATGCTGCTAAACAGATCCTTTTCCGCTTGAAAGTAATTGAATTTTTTGAGTGCAATGTGATCAAGAGTTTTGCGCTCTAAGCTGCCACACGGATACTTAATGAAGCTTGCCAACGTCGCCAATGAGAGCTGCATGCCGCCATCATTGTCCACATTTTGTAATTTTGTCAGTAGGCGAAAGGCTTGCGCATTGCCCTCAAAATAGAGGAGATCATTTTGCTCGGCTTTCGTCATCTCTGCTAAGGCGCGCATGCCAATCTCTGAATCTGCAAAGAACTGCCCAATCCCATCTTCTCCCGCATGCCCAAACGGCGGATTGCCGATGTCATGGGCTAGTGCTGCGGCAGATAATATGGTGCCCACATCGGTGGCCGACAGATCACCTAAGCGATCATTGTCCGCCAAATGCTGCCCCACTAATGTGCCAATACTGCGCGCGACGCTGCTTACTTCTAAACTGTGTGTTAAACGCGTGCGCACATAATCGGTTTGCGCTAGCGGAAAAACTTGTGTTTTATCCTGCAAGCGACGAAATGCCGCGGAGAAAATCAAGCGGTCATAATCTTTTTGAAACGCCGAGCGATACCACTGCGCAGCTTCCTGTGAACGGGCAACGCCTAAACGATCTTTCGTGAGTAGATGTTGCCAATTCATGCTAGGCATCGTGTTGATCCACCTTTTGCGATAAATCAGAGAGTGGCCAACGGGCTTTGAGTTTGACCTCATAATTGACGGCACCTTGATTGCGCACCAAGCGCTCATGGCCAACGTATGCCACCATGGCACCATTATCCGTACAAAAGAGTGGACGCGGATAAAAAACACGCACACCCAGCGGATCCATTACGCGCGCCAACTCTTGACGCAACAATTGATTCGCAGCCACGCCGCCGGCAATCACAATGGATTTAACGCCAGTTTGCAATACAGCTTTTTTAGCCTTTGCCGTCAATGTATCAATGACTGCGCGCTGAAAACTCGCAGCGATGTTCGGGTAATCAGCTTCGGTGGCATCTTTAATGGTCATCGCCACTTTGGTTTTTAAACCACTGAAACTGAAACGCAAATCGCCGCTGTCTAACATTGGGCGTGGGAATGCGTACGCTTTTTCATCCCCCGCTTCTGCCAATTTAGCCAATTTAGCGCCACCAGGATACGGTAAATCCATGAGTTTTGCTGTTTTATCAAATGCTTCACCCACGGCATCATCTAACGTATCACCCAAAATTTGATACTCGCCAAATGCTTCAACTAAAACCAATTGCGAATGGCCGCCCGATACCAATAGCGTTAAAAATGGATACTCCGGCTTATCCTCTTCTAAATGCACCGCTTGCAAATGGGCTTCCATGTGATTGACACCCACGAGCGGCTTATTCAACGCATAGCCTAAACCTTGGGCATACAACGCGCCCACCATCAATGCACCAATGAGCCCCGGGCCTTCTGTAAAGGCAATGCCATCGATGTCTTTATAATCTTTGCCAGCCTCTTCAAGGGCAGCATTCACCAATAAAGGCAACTTACGGATGTGATCACGCGATGCCAATTCCGGCACCACGCCACCATAGAGCGCATGCAACGCAATTTGTGAATAAATTTGATGTGCCACCAAACCGTTTTCGCTGTCATACAGCGCAACGCCCGTTTCATCGCACGAACTTTCAATTCCAAGTACTAACACTTTTACCTTCTATTTCTGATTCAATTAGCGAAATACCAATACTGCAACCCATGTCACAGCCATCAAGATCATGGCCACCATCACAATGGCCGATCCTATATCCTTCGCCTGCCCAGAGAGCGGATGATGCTCAGGACCAATGCGATCCACCACAGCTTCAAGGGCAGAATTGATAAGCTCTGCCACTAAAATTAAGCCAAAACTCCCAAAGAGGAGCGCAAACTCAATGCCAGTGTTTGCAAGCCAAATGGCCAAACCGAGCACAATGGGCAATGCATACACTTCTTGTCGAAAGGCCGCTTCACTTAAAAAAGCTGCCCGTAAACCTTTAACGGAGTAACCGCACGCATGACGAATGCGTGTTAGCCCAGTTGCTCCTGGTTTATTCATCATGGCATCGGGATCTCAATGGATTCATTTTCAAATAAACCAGCACCATAATCATCCATCATCACCCAACCAATGAAGACAACGATGATGACGATGTACAACCATCCAAATGATCTCTTTTGTTTCTCTTCGCGACGACGCATATGATCTTTTATCCTATGACTTGAAAGATTAGAGCCAACATTGTAGCTTATTATTTAGTTTTCATTAAGTACATGAAAGTGTATTATCTCCACATTTTTAGTAAAACTTCGTAAAGCTTTATGACAAAATTCTAAATAACTACTAAGCTTTAACCTTTTAACATATTCAGACAACTGTAGGAAATTTTAACATTCATGAGTAAAACTCTTGTTATTGTGGAATCCCCCGCAAAGGCCAAAACGATCAATAAATACTTAGGCAAAGACTATAAAGTGCTTGCCTCTTTTGGGCACATCCGTGATTTGGTGCCTAAAACCGGTGCGGTTGATCCCGATCATGATTTCGCCATGAAGTATGAAATTGTCGAGCGCAATCAAAAGCACATCAATGAAATTGTCAAAGCCTTAAAAGATGCTGATGCGTTATTGTTAGCGACGGATCCGGATCGCGAAGGTGAAGCCATCTCTTGGCACATTAAAGAGTATTTAGATGAGAAAAATCTCCTCAAAGATAAATCGGTGGCGCGCGTGGTGTTTCATGAAATCACCAAATCCGCGATTGAAGAAGCGATCACCCATCCGCGAGACATCTCGATGGACATGGTCAATGCACAGCAAGCCCGCCGTGCCCTTGACTATTTAGTGGGCTTTAATTTATCGCCACTTCTTTGGAAAAAAATCAGCCCGGGATTGTCGGCAGGGCGTGTACAAACGCCTGCCCTTCGCATGATTTGTGAGCGCGAAGATGCCATTGAAGCCTTTAAACCTGAAGAGTATTGGACCATTGAGTCACAATTAAAACACAATGATGTGGCTTTTAAAGGTCGCTTAACTGAATTTGATGGGCAAAAAGTGGAGCAATTTTCATTCACCAATGAACCGAGTGCAATGGCCGCTAAAAATGCCTTGATCCAGACTTTTGGTCAAATGCTGCCTGTTTATAACATCGAGAAGAAGCAGCGCCGCAGAAATCCCACCGCGCCTTTTACAACATCAACCATGCAACAGGAAGCTGCGCGTAAACTTGGCTTTGCCACAACACGCACGATGCGCACTGCCCAATCGTTGTATGAAGGGATCAACATTGGCACAGAAACCATCGGTTTGATCACGTATATGCGTACAGACTCCGTGTCCCTTGCCAAAGAGGCCGTCGAAGAGATCGCAGCCCTCGTTAAAACACGCTATGGCGATGATTATCTGCCTGAAACGCCGCGCGTTTATAAAACCAAATCCAAAAATGCACAAGAGGCGCATGAAGCCATTCGCCCAACCTCTGCATTCCGTCATCCTGATGACATTAAGCAATACTTAACCTCAGATCAATTCCGTTTATATGAATTGATCTGGAAGCGCACGGTGGCTTCCCAAATGTCCTCTGCCATTTTAGATACGGTGGCTGTGGATCTAGGGCAAGCAAAATTGCACACATTTCGTGCCAATGGTTCCACCATCTTATTCCCTGGCTTCATCATCGTTTACACCGAAAGTTTTGATGATAAAAAAGAGGAAGATGATGAGAAATTATTGCCTGCTTTAAATGTGGGCGATGCCGTTCACATTGATGAAGTGATCGCCACCCAACACTTTACCGAGCCACCACCACGCTTCTCTGAAGCCTCGCTCGTTAAAGCGTTAGAAGAACATGACATTGGCCGCCCATCCACCTATTCTGCCATCATCTCCACATTGCAAAATCGTGAATATGTCACCGTGGATCAACGCCGCTTTTTCCCAACGGATGTTGGGCGGATTGTCTCGCGCTTTTTAACGGAGCATTTCACACAATATGTGGATTATGACTTCACGGCCAAAATGGAAGGCGAGCTTGATGAGATCGCCAATGGACAATTGGCATGGATTCCTGTGATGAAAGAGTTCTGGACACCGTTTCATGAGCTATGTGTCACCAAAGATGAATCTGTATCACGCGCGGATGTGGCTCAAGCCCGTGAACTTGGCATTGACCCCAAATCTGGTAAACCTGTCTCTGTGCGCATCGGACGCTTTGGTCCCTTTGCACAAATTGGCGATAAAGATGATGAAGAGAAGCCAAAATTTGCCTCGCTTCGTAAAGAGCAGCGCATCAACACCATCACATTAGAGGAAGCCCTTGCCCTTTTCACCTTGCCAAGAAGCCTTGGCACGACAGAAGAAGGCGAAGCGGTGCGCGCTAACATTGGTCGCTTTGGCCCTTACATTCAATATGGTCAGAAGTTTGTCTCTTTAAAAGAAGATGATCCTTACACCATTGAATTGCCCCGCGCCTTAGAACTTGTGGCGGCCCACAAAGCAGCAGAAGCGGCAAAATTCATCAAAGCCTTTGAAGAGCATAACATTCAAATCTTAAATGGCCGCTGGGGACCTTATGTGACAGATGGCGAGAAAAATGCCCGCATCCCGAAAGATTGCGAAAATCCTGCCGCTTTAACGTTAGAAGAGTGTCAAGAATTGCTCGCAAAAGCCCCTGCTAAACGCACAAAGAAAAAGGCAGTCAAAAAAGCTGCCCCGAAAAAAGCAACAACTAAAAAAGCCCCTGCGAAAAAGTCTACGAAAAAAGCAGATGACGCAGACGGCAAAGAGAAACCTAAAAAAGCGGCCGCAAAAAAGGCACCGGCAAAAAAAGCCGCGCCTAAAAAAACGGCAGCGAAAAAAGTAACAAAAAAAGAGAGTGAATAATCATGAGCGATCTTAAAGATACACAAATTTTAGTGGTCGATGATGAAGAAGACATCAACGACCTCATTAAAGACATTTTGGAAGATGAAGGATTTTCCGTGCGCACGGCGTGTAATGGTCAAGAAGCGCGCGATGCCATCGATCAGAGCAAGCCTGATTTGGTACTCCTAGACATTTGGATGCCTGACATTGATGGCATTTCCCTTCTCAATGAGTGGAAACAGAGCTATCAAACCTTGCCCTTTTCTGTCGTGATGATGAGCGGACATGGCACCCTTGAACATGCCATTGAAGCCACAAAGCTTGGCGCATTTGATTTTCTTGAAAAGCCCTTAACATTGGCAAAATTGGTGGCGGTGGTCAAACGCGCTTTAAAGGAGCAAACCACGCAGCCATCAGCAAAGCCACAAAACTTTAACCCACAGCCTGTGTTTGAACCTGTGGGCAAAAGCTCAATCATGACGGCGCTTCGCAATCAAGCGAAACAGATTGCTGAATCTGGCAATCGCACGGTGCTCCTAGAAGGCGACATTGGCGCAGGCAAGCATCTGTTTGCCCATTACATTCATTCGTTGTCAGACAGAGCGCAGCAGCCTTTAATCACCGTCAATTTAGGGCAATTGTCTGAAGAGAACATCGAAGAAACCTTGCTTGGCAAAGAGATGGGCAGCCATGTCACACAAGGCATTTTAGAGCAAGCCAGCGGCGGCTCTGTCATTTTAGACAATGTCACTCAGCTCAGTTTAGAGGCACAAAAGAAACTTGCGGACATTTTATCAAACACCGATTACTTTCGCGTCAATGGTAAGAACTTGCTGCCTAAAAATGTGCGTTTCATTGCCATTTCTCGTGATGATCTATCCGTTTTAGTGGATGAAAAAGAGTTCAATGAAGCGCTGTACTACAAGCTCAATGTCTTACCGTTAGAGATTCCTGCCCTCTCTGCTCATCCTGAAGATGTGCCCGATTTAATTGCCTTTTACATTCATCATTTTGTGGATGAAGAGCATTTGCAATATCGTCATTTCCCAATTGCGGTGCAAAATCGCCTTCGCAATCACACTTGGCACGGCAATGTGCAAGAGCTCAAATCTGTGGTGCAGCAATTATTGGTGCTTGGTAAAAATGAGGAGGTTTCCCTAGATGAGGTCAATCAAATCCTCACGAAAAAGAGCCAAACCCATGTGATCCCTGAAGACTTATTACCGCTTGATTTACCGCTTCGTGAAGCCCGTGAGCAGTTTGAAAAAGCCTATTTACTCGCGCAATTTAAATCATGTGAAGGCAATATTGCCAAACTTGCTGAAAAAGTTGGCATGGAGCGCACCAACCTCTATCGCAAGCTTAAATCCTTAGACATTGACCCGAAAAAAATCGGATAGTGACATGACCTTAGCCAACCATTTAAAGACGATTACCGCGCGCATTGAGGCGGCTTGCCAAGCAGCACAGCGTGATCCTAAAGAGATCAAACTGCTCCTTGCCACCAAAACACAACCCCTTGAAACCATTCAAGCCGCCATTGATTTAGGCTATGGCTTAATTGGGGAAAATCGCGCCCAAGAAGTGACAGATAAATTCCCATTGATTCACCCGGCGCCCATTACCATCATGCCGTATGAGCAGCACTTCATTGGCCATTTGCAAACCAATAAAGTCAAAGCCATTTTCCCGTATGTGCAGTGCATTCAATCTGTAGATCGCCCATCTTTGGCAGAAAAGCTGCATGATGAATGCATCAAACATGCCACAACCCGCGAGATTTTCATTCAAGTGAATGTCTCAAAAGAAGAGAGCAAACAAGGGATTGATCCGCATCATCTTTTTGAATTTTTAGAAACCTTCACAAATTTGCCATCTTTGAAGATTCGTGGCTTAATGACCATAGGCCTCAATGCCGATGATGAAATGGCAGTGCGCGACGGTTATCGTTTATTGCGATCCCTGCGTGATGAGGCTTTGCTCAAGGGTTTGTTACCGCCCTTAGCAACAGAGTTATCTATGGGCATGAGCCATGATTTAGAATGGGCCATATTAGAAGGGGCAACCTTGATTCGCGTCGGCAGCGCGGTGTTTGGCGCCCGTCCGCCGTTGTAATTGAACAGATTTAAATAATTTTCATATTTTCTCTTGAAATCCCAAAAGTGCGCCCCATCTTTATAGCCGTTAGAGATTAAAACTGAATTTAAGCAATCTTTTTTAGGAGCAAATCATTATGAGTAAAATTATTGGTATTGACTTAGGGACCACCAACTCTTGTGTCGCTGTAATGGATGGCGATAAAGTACGCGTGATTGAAAATGCTGAAGGCGATCGCACCACGCCTTCCATCATCGCTTATACTGAAAGCGGTGAAATCTTAGTGGGTCAGCCTGCAAAACGCCAGTCTGTGACGAATCCAAAAAATACATTATTCGCCATCAAGCGCTTAATTGGTCGTCAATTCAGTGACCCTGAAGTTCAAAAAGACATCGGTTTAGTGCCTTACTCCATCATCAAAGCTGACAATGGCGATGCATGGGTGAGCGTATTAGATGGCAAAAAATTAGCGCCACCTGAAGTGTCTGCTCGTGTATTGATGAAAATGAAACAAACGGCAGAAGATTTCTTAGGCGAAAAAGTAACAGAAGCTGTCATTACAGTGCCTGCATACTTCAATGACTCACAACGTCAAGCCACAATCGACGCAGGTCGCATTGCAGGTTTAGATGTTAAACGCATCATCAACGAACCAACAGCAGCTGCCCTTGCTTACGGCATGGATAAAGGCTCTAAACAAGATGCTAAAGTGGCTGTATACGATTTAGGTGGTGGTACATTTGACTTATCCATCATTGAAATTGCAGATGTTGATGGTGAAAAACAATTTGAAGTACTTGCCACAAATGGTGACACATTCTTAGGTGGTGAAGACTTTGACGCAGCTGTGATCGATTACTTAGTCAAAGAATTCGAAAAAGAGAGCGGCATTGATTTACGCAACGATCCTTTAGCGTTACAACGCTTAAAAGAAGCGGGCGAGAAAGCAAAAATCGAATTGTCTTCAGCGCAACAAACGGAAGTGAACTTGCCATACATCACGGCAGACAGCACAGGTCCTAAACACTTGAACATCAAGTTGACGCGTGCAAAATTAGAATCTTTGGTAGAAGATTTGATTGATCGCACATTAGAACCTTGTAAAGTTGCATTGAAAGATGCAGGCTTAACAGTTTCTCAAATCGACGAAGTGATTTTGGTGGGCGGTCAAACGCGCATGCCTAAAGTGCAAGAGAAAGTGAAAGAATTCTTTGGCAAAGATCCTCGTAAAGACGTGAACCCTGATGAAGCTGTGGCTTCGGGTGCAGCTGTTCAAGGCGGCGTATTAGGCGGTCATGTTAAAGATGTGTTGTTATTAGACGTGACACCATTATCTTTAGGGATTGAAACCATGGGCGGCGTGATGACTAAACTCATCGATAAAAATACGACGATCCCAACGAAAGCAAGCCAAGTGTTCTCAACAGCAACGGATAATCAACCTGCTGTTACGATTCATGTATTGCAAGGTGAACGCCCTCAAGCGTCTCAAAACAAAACATTAGGTCAATTTGAGTTGTCAGACATTCCACCTGCACCACGTGGCGTGCCACAAATCGAAGTGACATTTGACATCGATGCGAACGGCGTGATCAACGTATCTGCGAAAGATAAAGCGACGAATAAAGAGCAATCCATCGTGATTAAATCAGATTCTGGTTTATCTCAAGATGACATTGATAAAATGATCAAAGATGCAGAAATGCACGCAGAAGAAGATAAGAAGTTCCAAGAATTGGTGGCAGCACGCAATACAGCAGAACAAATGATCCACATGTCTGAAAAATCTTTGAAAGATTTAGGCGAACAAGTGGAATCAAGCGAACGCGCTGCGGTTGAATCAGCGATTAAAGAACTTCAAGAAGCGGTGAAAGGTGACAACCTTGAAGCCATCGAGAAGAAAACTGAAGCGTTGACAGAAGCTGCAGGCAAAATTGCTGAAAAAGCCTACGCTCAGCAACAAGCAGCCGGTGAAGCTGGTGCAGCTGGGGCTCAAGATGCAGGCGCACAACCAAAAGATGATGTGGTTGATGCTGAATTCGAAGAAGTCAAAGACGACAAAAAATAATTGATGTAACATCACACTCAAGCAATATCCCTTCGGGGATATTGCGCTATTTAAACCACTGAAACCCCTGATTTTTCCGTAATGATTCATTATTGAAAAATGATGAGTTTCTGAGCACAAGGAAGTTAAAACATTATGGCACAACGCGATTATTATGAAGTGTTAGGCGTCGCAAAAACGGCCTCTCAAGATGAGATCAAAAAAGCCTATCGTCGCATGGCGAGCAAGTATCATCCTGACAAAAACATCGGGAAAGAAGAAGAAGCGGAAAAGCAATTTAAAGATGTGCAAGCCGCTTATGAAGTCTTATCGAATGAAGAAAAACGCCGCATGTATGATCAATATGGTCATGATGCTGTCAATGGCCAAGGCGGCGCCGGTGGTTTTGGTGGCGGCTTTGGAGGGTTTGGCGGTCAAGGTGGCAATGCTGACTTTAGCGACATCTTTGGTGATATGTTTGGCGACATCTTTGGTAGCAGCGGTGGCGGCCGTAGAAGTTCAGGTCCGCGCGCGTATCGTGGCGAGGATGTGGCGTATCAATTAGACATCTCTTTAGAAGAAGCGGTGTTTGGTACCAATGCCCGCATCAAAACCAACATCCGCAGCACATGTGATCATTGTGATGGCACAGGTGCAGAGCCTGGCACAAGCATCACAACTTGTGACACCTGTCATGGTGCGGGTCAAGTGCGCATGTCACAAGGATTTTTCTCAGTTCAGCAGCCCTGCCCAACGTGTCATGGCCGCGGTAAAATCATTAAAAATCCATGTAAAAAATGTAACGGCTCTGGCAGTGAATACAAAACGCAAACTTTGGAAGTTAAAATTCCAGCAGGCGTTGATACCGGCAATAACATTCGCTTAGAAGGTAAAGGCGAAGCAGGCGTTAATGGCGGGCCAAATGGGGATTTATACGTACAAATCAATGTGCGTCCACACCCAATCTTTAAGCGCGAAGGTCAAAACCTTCACTGCACAGTCCCGATCAGCTTTGTGACGGCATCTTTAGGTGGCGAGATTGAAGTACCAACGCTTGATGGCCGCGTGAATCTTAAGATTCCGGCAGAAACACAAACCGGCCGTGTGTTCCGTTTACGTGGTAAAGGTGTGCGTTCTATCCGCGGTGAATATCAAGGCGATTTGCTCTGCACCGTGAACATTGAAACACCTGTGAAATTAACCACAGAACAAAAAGAGATTCTCAAACAATTTGGCGAAACCCTTGGGGAAAAACACAATCCACAAGAAAAAGGCTTCATTGACCGCGTCAAAGATTTTTTAGATAATCTTAAAAAAAAATAGTGAATCTTTTTAAAAGATGACGATAAATCCCGACTTGATCGGGATTTATTTTGCCCATCATAATCCTTATCGCTACAATACCACCTAAATGAACCATAAAAATAATTTCTCATAATATGAGAAATATATTGATTCGATATTTCCTTTAAAACCCTGATATTTTCTACTAAAAACCACATAACTATAGAGATTTTGTCCAACTTTTTATTTGATTAAAAAGAATACAAAGTTACATAAACACTACAAAAATATAAAATCTTTTGATATCGTTGCGGATCAAATCGTAAAGATAATGACCCAAATCAATGAATTTCAATCCATTAACAAAATGTGTGTGGATTCGATGATGTAGAAATAAGGATAGGATGTTATGGAAATGAAAGCTAAAAAGAATCGACTGCTCAATACCCTTGAGTGGCTCGGCAATGCACTGCCCCACCCTGTGGTGCTCTTTGCCATTCTCATTACCATGCTTTTAGTGGCATCAGCCATTGGTGATTACTTTGGGCTGAGCGTTGCGGATCCGCGCCCTGAAGGTGCAAAAGGCCGCGCGCCTGATGGCATCATTCGTGCCGTAAACTTACTCGATGCCGATGGCATCCGTAAGATTCTCTCAAATGTCGTCACAAACTTCACAAGCTTTGCGCCTCTTGGCACTGTATTGGTTGCAATGCTGGGTGTCGGGATTGCCGATCGCGCTGGCTTATTCTCCTCTGCCATGCGTTTAATCGTCTTAAAAGCCCCACCTAAATTAACCACCGCCGCCATTGTTTTTGCAGGCGTGATGTCAAATACCGCAGGTGAATTGGGTTACGTTGTTTTAATTCCCTTAGCCGCTGTTATTTTCCATTCGCTTGGCCGCAATCCATTGGCAGGTTTAGCCGCTGCATTTGCCGGCGTATCGGGCGGTTATTCTGCCAACTTATTACTTGGCACAGTCGATCCTTTGCTCTCAGGCATCACGCAAGAAGCGGCGCGCATCATTGATCCTACCTATATTGTGGGTGCTGAAGCGAACTGGTATTTCATGGCATTCAGTACCTTTGTGGTGACTTTTTTAGGTTGGTTTGTGACAGAAAAAATCGTTGAGCCACAATTAGGTCCTTACAATCACTCAGACATGAGCGATGAAGAGAACATGATTGCCTCATCGGCTGAAGTGACGCCCATCGAGAAAAAAGGGCTCTTCTGGGCAGGGATTACTTTTGTGATTTTAGCCATCATCGTAGCATTAATGGTGGTGCCTGCAGATGGTATTTTACGTAATCAAACCACTGGCGCGATTGCAAACTCACCGTTCTTCCAATCCATCGTGATCTTCATTTTCTTCTTCTTTGCCATCCCCGGCATTGTGTATGGCTTTATTGTGAAAAGCTTTAAGAATGATCGCGACATCGTCAATGCCATGAGTGGCTCAATGAGCACCCTTGGGCTCTATTTGGTGATCGTATTTTTTGCCGCGCAATTCATCGCTTTCTTTAACTGGACGAATCTTGGGCAAATCATCGTGGTGCATGGAGCAAACTTCATCACAAGCATTGAAATCAATAGTATGGTGCTATTCATCTGCTTTATTTTGATCTGTGGTTTCATCAATTTAATGATGAGCTCTGCCTCCGCACAATGGGCGGTGACAGCACCAATCTTTGTGCCAATGTTGATGCTGGCAGGTTATGCGCCTGAAACCATTCAAGCGGCCTATCGCATTGGGGATTCTGCCACGAACATCATCACGCCGATGATGAGCTACTTTGGTTTCATTGTCGCGCTCGCGATTAAATATAAGAAAGATGCCGGCATTGGCACAATTTTAGCCATGATGGTGCCATATTCGGTGGTGTTTTTAACTGCATGGATCGTTGTGTTCTGTATTTGGGTGTTTGTGTTTGGTATTCCTGTGGGCCCAGGTTCTGCCATTTACTTCTCCCCATCGGCAGGCTAACGAAATCAACCAATAAAAAAGCCATCAATAGGATGGCTTTTTTAATGCGTCAATGGTTACAACAGATCCGTATCATAATCAAAGGCAAAAAATGACTCACTGCCTTGATGATCTAACATGCTGCGAAGTTCTGTCCCAACTTTCACATGCTCAGGGTGTACTAAATATTCATCACGTTCTTGAGCATTGTTAAATGTCATATAAAACGCATAATCAAAACCTTTATAACGCGCTTCTGCCCCATTGTATAAACCATAATCAAATGATTGCATGGTGGGCAATACAGACTCTAAGGCACGGATTTTTTCAAAAATGGCACGAATCGCCGCTTGAGATGTCTCTTTTTTAAAACGAACCAACACAATGTGCTTAACCATGATCTCTCCTTATTGATTGAGCCTTGATTATGGCACAAACTGAGGCCATAAAAAAACCCCGGTTGCCCGAGGTTATGCATCAGCTTAAGAATTTCAAACCGCAGACCCCTGCGATGATGAAAGCTAAACTGATGATGCGTTTAATGTCTTTAGATTCATTAAAAAACATGATATTGATCACAACAGCCGCAGCCGTCCCGATCCCTGTCAATACCGTGTAAGCAATGCTCACCGGCAAATAATGAAACGAGTAATAGAGCGCCACAAATGATGCCGCTAAACCCCCAAAATACAATAAACGATTGATGAGATTTTTTTTGCGAGTGTATAAGCTTAAGCCAAAAATACCCACCATCTCTGCAGCCACGGCTAAAGTCACCAAACCCCAGCCGATCCAAGTGCCGTAATTAGCCATGATTTTCCTCCTCTTCATCTGCTGAAGGATCAGATAAATTCAAGCCAAGCACGCCGAGCAAAATGAGTCCCATGCACACCATCATAGCGGTGGAGATGGTTTGTTCTAATAAGAAGGTGTCCATTAAAATGGTACCGATGGTGCCGACTGCAGCAAACACAGCATACACGGTTCCGGCGGCTAAATATTGGCACGCTTTGGCCAAAAAGTTGAGATCCATGAAAATAAATAGCACAACCAGTGCCCATTCCCACGGTGCATCCGCGCGATTAAATCCATAAAGCCAAATCAGCTCAAAAACGCTTGTGAGCCCGACATAAAACCAAGCTTTATTGTTCATAAGAATTCCTCTATCTAAAATGTGTAATTAAAAAATTGACAACGCTGAGTAGATAGAGACGCTAATAAAGTAGCAGTAAAAAATGAGATGTTAAGAAATGTGAGGTGTTATCTATATGATATATGACAGGCATAAAAAATTTGGTAGTGGAACACATAGATATGTTAGCGTCGCACTACCCTTTGGTCAAGTCATATTGACTATTTTCCGCGCGCAGTTAAAGTCGCCCCAAGCGATGCACAAATGATGGCACTGAGGGCAATCCATTGAATGGGCAATAGATACTCACTTAAAAAGACAATGCCAAAAATTGCGCCAACGGCAGGCTCCATACTGCTGAGGGTGCCATAAGTTTTTGCAGGAATGTGCGTCATCGCGATGAGTTCTAATGCAAAGGGAATGGCAGAGGATAACAGCGCCACCAATAATCCTAAGCCTAAAATGGTGGGATTGAGTAAATTCGCACCTTCTGTGATGATGCCAATCGGCGCAAAAATCAACGCGCCCACAATCATCCCGGCCGATACAATCGGAATGCCATACGCTTTACCCACTTTGCGGCCATAAATAATATAAACCGCCCACCAAAAACCTGCGATCAATGCATAAATCACACCTTTAAAATTCACATTGTGCACCTCTTGACCAATCGGTAAGAGCAATAATAAACCAATGACTGCCAATAAAATCCAGATAAAATCTATCGGACGGCGCGAGTAAATCAGTGCAACAGACAAAGGTCCCACAAATTCAATGGCAACGGCAATGCCGATCGGAATCTCTTTTAAGGCACGATAGAAAAAGAAGTTCATGGCACCCAACGCCACGCCATAGACTAAAAAGTGTTTTAAATTGCCTTTTCTAAAATTGATGCGCCAAGGACGAAACACCACCAAAAGCATCAAAGCTGCAAAGCCTAAACGCATGGAGGTTGCACCTTCTGGCCCCACCAATTCAAATAATTTTTTGGCCAACACAGCGCCAGATTGCACCGTCAGCACTGCCAATAAAAACACGCCAATGGCCCACGGCGCGAATGTCTCTTTATTTTCCATAGATTAATCTTTCATAAAAGTGGCGAACATTCTACATCAGTTGCCTAAACAGTGCGCAGATTTAAAATCCTTATAATGCCAATTAATTCAATTAATTGATGAAATCTGCACAAAAAATTGAACAAACATTATACATGTAATCCCACCATTTTTCCTGCCCTTACTATGAAAAGGTTAAATATCATGTAAAATACAATCATTATCATTCGAGCATTAATTGCATTTATGAAGGGCTATTACTAACCATGAGAAAACGTCATCTTTTTCTCATTTTAATCATCCTCTCTGTGATCTCACTATTTGTGGGTGTCTTGAACATCTCTGTGCGTGATGTTCTCACACTTAACCTCACAGAGATTCAATTGCAGACCATTTTTGTGAGCCGCGTGCCGCGCTTGGTGACCATTTTAATTGCGGGGGCAAGCCTAAGCATTGCCGGTTTGATCATGCAAAAGCTGAGTCAAAATGCCTTTGTTTCTCCAACCACCGCAGGCACGTTAGAATCCGCAAAATTAGGGATTTTAGTGGCACTTCTGCTCTTTGCAAGCTCAAGCCCGATTGTCAAAATGCTCCTTGCTTTTGCCTTTTCCTTAGCGGGCACCTTTATTTTCATGAAAATTTTAAACCACATCCGCTATAAGGATGCGGTGTTTGTCCCCTTAGTGGGCTTAATGTTTGGCGGGATCATCAGCTCGATCTCAACTTTCATCGCCTATAAATATGACCTCATTCAAAACATCTCCTCATGGCTGCTTGGCGATTTTTCCATGGTGATGAGTGGGCGTTATGAACTCATGTATGTTTCCATTCCCTTGATGATTGTGGCGTATCTTTATGCCAATCAATTTGCCATCGCAGGCTTAGGGGAAGATTTTGCCAAAAATTTAGGGCTCAAATACCATCAAGTGGTGAACATTGGATTGGCGATTGTGGCGATGATCACTGCCTGCGTGATTCTCACCGTGGGCATGATTCCCTTCATTGGGCTCATCGTGCCAAACATTGTGTCGCTCTATAAAGGTGACAATGTGCGCATCACACTGCCCTACACCGCGCTTGTGGGCGCCATCATTGTGCTTGTGTGTGACATTGTCGGGCGCATCATCATTCATCCATACGAGATTCCCATCAGCGTCACCATTGGTATTTTGGGCAGCACCCTATTTGTCTGGCTACTCTTTAAAAAGGCTGCAAACACATGAGTCATCGCACCAAAATATTCATTCTGCTCGGTCTGACGCTGCTGAGCATTCTGCTCTTCCTTTTTTATAAGCTCGGGGCTAACTGGAGCTATTCACTGCCTAAACGTGGTTTTAAAATCGCGGCAATGGTGGTTGCTGGCAGCGCGATTGCCATCTCTACTGTGATTTTCCAAACAGTAACCCACAATCGAATTCTGACCCCAAGCATCATTGGGCTCGATTGGCTCTATCTTTTGGTGCAAACCCTGCTCATCTTTTTACTGGGCAGTAAAAACTACACGCTCCTTGGCAATCAATGGCTCTTTTTCATCTCCATTGCCATTTTAGTGGGCTTTGCTGTTTTACTCTTTAGAGTGATGCTGAAAAACGGTAAATCTGTCTACTTTTTATTATTGGTGGGCATCATTTTAGGTGCGCTGTTCCAAAGCTTATCCACCTTCATGCAAGTGCTGATTGATCCCAATGAATTTTTGATCGTGCAAGACAAGATGTTTGCAAGCTTTAACAACGTTCAAGTCAAACTGTTGTGGTGGTCTGTGGGCATCATTGGCGTGGTGATGGCAGGTTATTTCCCCATCATCAAATACCTTGATGTATTGAGCCTTGGGCGTGATCAAGCCGTGAATCTTGGCATTGATTATGCAAAAGTTGTGCGTACTAGCTTAATTGTGGTGGCAATCCTCACGGCGGTTTCCACCGCGCTCATTGGTCCCATCACATTTTTGGGATTATTGGTGGCAAACCTCACCTATGAGATTTTTAAAACCTATCAACATTCAATCCTCTTGATCGGTTCAGTGCTTGTGAGCATCTGTGCCCTAGCCTTTGGCCAGCTTTTGGTGGAACGCTTTTTCACCTTCTCCACCACTTTAAGTGTGATCATCAACTTCATCGGCGGCCTTTACTTCATGTATTTATTACTGCGGGAGAATCAAAAATGGTAGTGGTCAATAATGTTTCTAAATCCTTTGGGCAACGCAAAGTGGTGGACAATGTCTCCATCACGATTCCTGAAGGCAAAGTCACCTCCCTCATTGGCCCAAATGGTGCCGGTAAAAGTACATTGCTTGGCATGATGAGCCGCTTATTTAAGCCGGATCAAGGCGAAATCTACATCGATGGCCGCGAAATCCATACATGGCAGCCCGATCAATTGGCACAAAAGATCTCCATTTTAAAGCAAGCCAACCACATCAACCTTCGCATTACAGTGCGTGAATTGGTGGCATTTGGGCGCTTTCCCTACAGCAAAGGGCGCTTAACGGCAGAGGATCAGCATTATATTGATCAAGCCATTGAATACATGGGGCTTGCCCATTTACAGGATAAACACATCGCGGAACTCAGTGGCGGACAGCGCCAATGCGCTTTCATCGCGATGGTGGTGGCACAAAATACGGACATCATCTTTTTAGATGAACCCTTAAACAACTTAGACATGAAGCACTCTGTGGAGATCATGCAGGTGCTACAAAAATTAGTGCGCGAGAAGAATAAAACGATTGTGGTGGTCATTCATGACATCAACTTCGCATCGTGTTATTCCGATCACATTATAGCCCTCAAAAACGGCGCACTCGTGCATGAGGGAGAAACAGGGAGAATCATCGATTCCCATGTCCTTAAAGACATTTATGACATGGAAATTCCGATACAGTTAATCAACGATCAACGCATTTGCGTCTATTTTACTTAAAACTAGCTTTGTAAGGAGTTATGAATGAAGTCATATAAAAAAGCTGCGTTAGCTTCCGCGTTTGCCTTAATGCTTGCCGCTTGTGGTAACGAACAACCTAAAACAGAAACCGTTGTCATCGAAACTCAAACAGAAACCACAACGAATGCACCGGCTGCGTCTGCTGAGAAAGCACCAGAAGCTGCTAAAACCATGACCATCAAACATCTATCTGGTGAAACTGTGGTGCCCATGAATCCTCAGCGCACTGTGGTGTTTGACTTTGGCTCATTAGACACATTAGAAGCCCTTGGCGTTAATGTGTTAGGCATTCCAAAAGCCAACATTCCTGCTTACTTGAGCGAATATAAAGATCCAAAATATTTAGACTTTGGCGCATTAAAAGAGCCAGATTTTGAAGCCATTCACGCGGCAAAACCTGATTTTATGATCATCGCCATTCGTCAAGCGCCGCTTTATGAGCAATTTGCAGAGATCGCGCCGACCATTAACTATAATGTGGATGATCAAAACTACATGGCATCTTTAACCGAAAATGCCACCACATTGGGCAAACTCTTTGGTAAAGAAGATGTGGCGAAAGCACAATTGGCTGAACTCAATCAAGAGATCGCAAAAGTGAAGGCGAAAACGGAAAACATGCCAGAAAAAGCCCTCATCATTTTAGCGAACGATGGCAAAATCAGCGCTTATGGCCCAGGTTCTCGCTTTGGCTTCATTCATGATGTGTTAGGCTTTAAACCTGCTGATGAAACCATTGAAGTCTCTCGTCATGGTCAAAGCGTTTCTTTTGAATATGTGATGAACTTAGATCCGGATTACATCTTTGTTGTCGATCGCACTGCCGTCATCAACGAAGGTGGCACCACAGCAAAACAAACGGTGGAAAACGATTTAGTGAAAAACACCAAAGCCTTTAAAAATGGCAAAATCATCTATTTAGATCCAAACGTTTGGTATTTATCAGGTGGCGGATTGAAATCCACTAAAGTGATGATTGAAGATGCCAGCAAAGCACTGATGCAGTAATCATCATTGAATGAAAAACCTCGGTCACCCGAGGTTTTTTTATTAGAAGCGATTGTTTGGCATGTCACTTCTGATCTCACCATGACAGATCAAGCCAAACAGAATCGTACCCCCAAAGATATTGCCAATCAAAGTTGGAATGGCAAAGGGATAAAAATAGTGACTCCAATGTTCATGCCCCGTAAACACTAAATATAACACCTCGCTTGAACCGGCAATGATGTGAGTAAATTCCCCAAGGGCAATGATGTAGGTGATGAAAATGATCCCCCAAATCTTATTGTCCCCAAGGTTTGGTAACATCCACACCAACGCCGCCATCAACCAACCGGCAAACACACCTTTGACCAGCATTTGATATGGACTGTTCTCCATAATGTGGTGCCCAAGCGCCGGCAAATGAGCACGCACATCCACAGAGAAATCCGGCAGATAAATCAATGACAGCGTAAACGCCACAACGCCCAATAAGTTGCCACATAAGACAATCACCCATAAGCGCATGATCCGATACAACGTGCGCTTTGAAGGATGGCTCATAAAGGGCAACACTGCCGTCAGCGTGTTTTCTGTAAAAAGCATTTGATTCGATAAAATGATGATCACATAGCCTAATGTGTACCCAAAACCACTGAGTAAAAAGCTTAAATTCGGATCCTCAATGTGCATGGCAATGACGGATTTGGCAATGAACCCTGCCCCCATCGCAAAGCCTGCTGCAAATGCCGAGAGCAGCAATGCATAACCATCGCGCTCTAAAACACGAATGCCCTCATAGCGCACCGTTTCATGCAGCACGGCCGCTTCTGATGGCAATAATTCACCATCTTTTTCGATGGCTTCTAACTGTTCTTCAACCTCTTTTGGTAACTGTGTTTTCATACGTGCCCCCATCAAAAAAATCCCCAAGCATGCTTGGGGATTTGATTCATAAGCCTAAACTTTTTAAAGAGAAACCGCTGCTGATTTTTGGTAAAGGATAATCAGCATTCATCAAACGCAGCGTCACCGGTGTTGTGGCGACATTGTCAAACTGCCAGGTCACCTTCACGGCAGCTTTTGCGGGCACAATGATTTTATTGTTGTGCTGTAAAGAAGCCTCGGTGGCAAAGTAGGCAATGCTGTCTTGGTCTAACACAATCACATCGACTTTGTTTTTCAGATCTTTAAACTTCACCGGTTTATCTTGATTATTTTTTAAGAGCACTGTCACCGTCAAGTGTTCATCTTCAAGGGAAACCGCAGGAATTTCCACCACTAAATATTTTTGTAATGTCGCGGCATCTGTCACAGCATAACTATTCTTAAAATCATCAAAACTGCTTTTGATGGATTCGCCGGCTTTATCTAACTGCACTTTGGCATCATCTGAGAAGTCACTGAGGGCATCTTTTGATTTGTCCCACCCTTTTTTCACAGACTTTGACACATCATCCGTGAGTTTAGAAAAGTCCTCTGTAAAAGAGCTCTCTTGTGCGTGGGCAACTGACAACGCGAACATTAAACTGCTTAGGCATAATAATTTTTTCATACGTTTCTCCTAACAATCACATCAATGCGGATGCTTTCATTATAACGGATCACTGCCTTAGAAGTAATGTTTACGCCAGAATAATCCGGCGACACCAAGACTGATGAGCACCATCACGGCAATCAACACATAAAATGCATTGTCTGCCTCTTGAAAAGGCAGTGGCACATTCATGCCATAGATGCTTGCAATCAGGGTCGGAATGGATAAAACAATCGTCACGGCTGTTAAAAGCTTCACCACATGACTCACGTTATTTTGGATGATGTTGCCATATGCATCCATCACGTTATTGGCATTGAGCTGATTGATTTCCGTAATGGTATAGGCTTGATCTAATTCAACCGAAGCATCCATAAAAATGGCATGATCCTCTTTGTGCAACAACCACAATCCCTTTTCCAATTTACGCATCATACAACGCATCTGTTTGAGTGCCGTTGCCATGTAGAGCAAACTCTCATTGAGATACAACAAGCGATACAACTCGGGATTGCGATAAGAGCGCGACAATTCATCTTCCGCCGCTGTGATCTCCGCCTCAATTTGCTGCGTCAATTGAATGTAATCCACTGCTGTTTGATGCAAAATACCCAAAATATTGGCGGTATGGGTGCGATGATCAAAGCTCAAAGCCGTCTTTTCACTGCACACAGTGATTAACGTATCCCCCGTAAGAATCATGCTAAAAGGCAGCGTGCGATATTTCACATCCATTGAGCTGTCTGTCACCTGTTGATCCACATAAGGCAAATGAATCACCAACAATTGATGTCCGCCCTCTTGCTCAAGCTTAGGACGTGCATTGATGTCAGTCGCTTCATGCATAAAATACGCAGGTAAATTAAAACGTTCTGTCATCTCGTGTTGCTCTGCGATGGTCGGCGCCACCAAGGAAAAATGGTTCATAAATGTCATGATGTCCCCTTACATGCGTAAATATTTTTTTCGATAAAAGACAATGAGCAGCATCACACTGATCAATACCATGCTAGAGGCAATGATGACGGTAGATACAGGATCTTCTTCCCCTGGCAATGTGACGTTCATAGAGAAAATGCTGCCAATCATGGTGGGAATGATCATCACGATCGCAAGCGTCGTCAGCATTTTTAAAACAGCGTTTAAGTTATTGTGAATGATGGTGGCATATGCATCCATCAAGTTACTTAAACTCTCGCGGCGCATTTCAATCACCTCGGCCGATTGCTCTAAATCCACCAAAATTGACTCTAAGCGCTGCTTTTCATCCTCATGAATTTTAAATGTATCGCCGAGGGTCAGGCGCTGATACAAAATGGTCATTGCACTCAACGCCGTTGAGAAAAACACCAAACTTTTATTGAGATTAATCAGGGCAAACAACTCGGTATTTTTATACGAGGCTCTGAGTTTCTTTTGCAACTGACTCACTTGTGCATTGATCAATGCCAAATGATCTTCATACGATTCAGACACCGCTTTAAACAATAACAATGAAATGCGCGTTTTCATGTGGCTATAAAAATCGCCATATTGCCCCGTTAACACTTCATCCACCACGGTTAATGGCTCGCGGCTCACAATGATGAGATGATCTCGCCCATGAATGATGCCAAGGGGCACCGTATGATAAGGCGGCGCCGTTAAATCTTCAGCATTCGCAGCCGTTACAGGTACATTTAAAATGATCAAAGTGCCATTGTCGTCCCGCTCAATGCGTGGGCGCTCATGACGATCAAGCACGCTATGAAAAAAATCCAATGGCAAATGAAGTTCATTGACCAACACGTTGATCTCTTCTTCTGTGGGATTGACCAAGTGAATGAGGCTATTGTGCGCTAAGGTTTCACTTGGCAATAACTGCCCATTCGCATGGGTTTGATAAATGGATAACATAATCTCTCCTACAAATAACGGCGGGCTTTAAAAAAGCCCATGACAACGGCAGTAACCACCGCAGCAATGCCAGCTAATGCCACAAATGCATAAGGTTCATCTTGAAAGGGTAAAGGCGTATTCATGCCATAAATGCCTGCAATCGCCATCGGAATCGCGGCAATCGTCACAAAAATGGTTAAATACTGCACCGCTAGGCTTAAATTATTCTCAATCGCCGCAGAATAGGCATCCATTAAATTTCGAAGATTCGCGTTATAAATCTCCACTTTTTTCTGGGTTTGCAGTGTTGCAAGTATCACATCTTGCAACATCGCATCGGTTTTATGATCACTGAGCAATAAGCGCTTGGCAGCTAAATCCTTAAACACGCGGCCATTGTGTTTCAATGCACGAATGAATGCACCATAACTTTTATTGTGATTGAGTAGATCAAAAATGTGCTGATTGCTGATGGCTTTCTCAATCTGATTTTCCACCTCAAGCACGGTGCGATTGATCTCATCGATGGCCAATAAATAGCGGCCAATGGTGTGTTCAAATAAATGCAGCAACAGATGCGTGGCATTGCCCTCAGTGCTGAGCGCTGTCAAGGCTTGCTCAAGCTGCGTTAAAATCGGATGCTCACATTCACTGATGGTGATCACGACATTGCCCATCACAATGACGGAAACATTCATCACAGTAAACGGCATCACCTCATCAAAGCGACTGCGCATCGGCAATTGCAACATAAAGGCAAACAGCTCTGCATGGCGCTCAATCATGCGGCTTTTTGCGCCATTTTGATGTAAGTTGAGCATGGAAAAAGGAATGAAAAAGTCATGGCTGATGCGCTCAAGCTCTTGTGGCGTTGGCGCTGTGAGTTGAATCCAGACATGTTGAGCACGGTTCAATGTTTTAATCATGGGTGCCTCCCGAAAAACAGTCAAAAAATTTCGCATAAAAAAAGCGCCTCTAACGAATAGAGGCGCATGCGATCTTAAAAAACCGTAACGCGGGCAACCATACACGCAAAGGCGCATACGGTGCTCTCTCCCCCCAAATCGTTGAGTTTTAGCACTGTACGGCATAAGACGTGAAGCATGCTTCACTGCTAGCTACGTTATAAACCACCTTAATTCGATGGTTTCTGTTCAAACCCGTTGGCGTCTTTGGACGTTTCTGGGCAGTAGCATGTCTCCGTACAGGAGCCTCACCTAACGAGGTTAGATTTGCAATTTGTGTGCATTATAAGCAGAATAAATCTTTTAGCAACCTAAATGTCGATAAAATCTTTTAATTTAGTCGATCTTACCAAATCGTCCTTGTGCGTAATCAAGTGATGCCTGCATAATTTCTTCACGCGTGTTCATGACAAAAGGACCGTACCCTGCGATCGGTTCATCAATTGGCTCACCACTTAAATACAACACAATGGCATCATCATCGCTTGATAAAATAAACGAATCACCTGCTTTGTCTAATAATGCTAAGTCAGATGGATTCAGCTCTGCATCATGATTAAGACGCACATGCCCTTTAATCACCACCAACCCCACATAGCGATCATGATGAGCTGCAATGGTCACCTCATGATTGCCCTTCAAATAGATGTCCCAAACATCCACAGGCGTAAAAGTGCGGGCAGCGCCCTTTGTGCCAAGATAGTCACCCGCGATGATGCGCGCATAACTGCCATATTGATCAAGCTGAATCACCGGAAGATGCTCTTCGGTCAACAATTGATAGCCGGGTGCACTCATTTTATATTGCGCAGGCAAATTCACCCACAGCTGCACCACATCAAACACGCCACCTGACTGTGTGAACGCATCTGAATGATACTCTTGATGCAAAATGCCTGATGCTGCCGTCATCCACTGCACATCGCCTTGACCGATGACACCGCCATTGCCAGTAGAATCATGGTGCGCCACTTCCCCTTCATACACAATTGTCACAGTTTCAAAGCCGCGATGCGGATGCTCACCCACGCCACGCGGTACAGTGGCCGGCTCAAAATGAGTGGGTTCGCCGCGATCAAGCAGTAAAAATGGATTTAAATGGCGTCCATGATTGTGATAAGTGAAGAGCGAACGGACATAAAAGCCATCGCCCACCCAATGGGGCGCTGGCGCATGATGGATCTGACATAATGATTTCATAGTGTGCTCCTAAAAATGAAAACGGTTTGTTTTGTTCATTTTTAGAACAATATCATATACATTATTCTATTATCAGAATAAGCTTTTCTAAACCATAAGGAATGAACATGACCAAAACATTGCTCACACTCGGCGCACTCTTATCCCTCACACCAAGCTTAGCCGCACATTATCAATTAGAACCAGAACACACCAATGCGCGCTTTTACATTGATCACTTTCAAACCTCCACCAATCATGGCGGCTTTTATGGTTTAACGGGCGATGTCACATATGATCCACAAAACGAGATCGGCAGTGTTTCCCTCATCATACCCATTCAAAACTTAAAAAGTGGCTCTGATGCGTTTGATCAGCACCTGAAAAACAGCGATCTATTTGATGAAGCAAAATATCCTGACATGCGCTTTATATCCACGCAATGGCAATGGACAAACCATCAACCCACACGCATTACAGGGGATTTAACGCTGCTTGGGCAGACGCATCCTGTCACGCTAACTGTGGAACGTTTTAATTGTTATCACAGTCCGATTTGGCAAACGGAAGTGTGTGGCGGTGATTTCAGCGCAGAGATTGATCGCACACAATGGGGCATGGACTTTTTTGTGGACAAAGGGATGAGCAAAACTGTAAACATTCAGATTCAAGCAGAAGCCGTCAAGCAATGAATCAACGGTTATTTCGATGATGCATGATGATGCCAAGCAGTACCATAATCATGAGCAAAAGCCCACTGGCTAAGGCAAATGTCCCCACAATGCCGGCCGTGGTGCTTGGGGCGATCCAATAAAATAAGGCAACATATGGCGATGCCATCATAGCTGCTACAAGAACGATTAAAATCAGAAAAATCGGCATGATTATGGATGATCAAACAGCCATGAATTCAACAGCGCAAACGGCTCGCGAATATAGGCGGTAAAAATGGCACGTGAATCTGTGGGCGTTGGTGCTGCTAAACCTGAGACATGCTTCAACCCTGAGCGCTCTGCTAACATCAAAGAACGCGGCAGATGAAAATCATTGGTCACAACCACAACATTGCCTAAATCCATTAACTGCATGGCATTGACAAATTGGTGCGCGGTGCGTGTTGAGATCTCCTCCATAACAATCACATCGCTTCGGACGCCGTGCTGAATCAAATAATCACGCATCACTTCTGCTTCGCTTTTGGCCAACCCCTGAGTTTTACCACCGGAGACCACAATCCGTGTATCGGGGGATTCCAACCAATATTGGCGCGCCATTTCTAAACGATTGGCCAAAGCATTTGTGGGGGCAAGGGGCTCACCTTCCACTTTATAGCCTAGCACCAATAATGTGTCCGCATTGTCTTCAGCGTGCAGATGTTTAATTTCGGATTGAATCCATACATTGCCCACCACAACCACCATCAAACAGATGATCAACGAGCTCACCAACCAACCCCGTAAATTACGCGCACAAAAAAGGACAAATGCTTGTAATGGATCTTGTTTACCTGTCATTTGCCCTTCCTTTACCTCTGTTAAAATTAATTAGCCATCAATGGCAGCCATTAAGTTTAACATTTCAATCACCGTAATGGCAGCATCTGCACCTTTATTCCCTGCTTTTGTGCCAGCGCGTTCGAGTGCTTGCTCGATGCTGTCTGTGGTTAAGACGCCAAAAGCAATCGGTTTAGCATTCTCTAAGCTCACACTTGCAATGCCTTTTGACACTTCATTGGCCACAAAATCAAAGTGTGGGGTTGAACCACGAATCACAGCACCTAAACAGATCACCGCATCCACATCCGCTTTTTTCGCAAATTGCTGCGCGATCAATGGAATTTCAAATGCGCCTGGCACCCATGCCAATTGAATGTTCTCTTCATTCAGACCGTGGCGTTTAAGTGCATCAACGGCACCATCAATCAATTGCTTAGTGATTAAGCTGTTGAAACGACCGGCCACAATGGCGATTTTTTTGTTGGAAATGGATAAATTGCCTTCAATAACTTGCATGATATGTCTCCTAAAAACTTATAGATAGTGACCCATTTCGGTCGCTTTGGTGGTTAAATAATCTTGGTTCTCTTTTGTCACAAATCTTGGGGTGGGCACGCGCTCAACCACTTCAATGCCATTGGCTTCAAGGGCGGCGACTTTCTCCGGATTATTGGTGATGATGCGCACGCGCTTTTGATCAAAATATTTCAAAATCTGCGCCGCCACCGTGAAATCTCTAGCATCCACCGGATGACCTAATGACACATTGGCCACAATGGTATTTTGCCCTTGATCTTGCAATGCATACGCACGGATCTTCTCCGCAAGCCCAATGCCGCGCCCTTCTTGGCGCAAATAGATCATCATGCCATTGGCATCATCAGCGATGGTTTTGAGCCCAAAGTCAAGCTGCGCTTGGCAATCACATTTGACCGAGTGGAAAATATCCCCCGTTAAACATTCAGAGTGAATGCGCATAGTCAGCGGTGCTTGATCATCATATTGAGCATTGCGAAGCACCACATGCGGCTCCTCGCCTTCACTGTTTGGAAACGTATAAATCTCAAAATTGCCATAAGCGGTGGGCAAATGCGCATGGCTTAATGGCTCAATGCTCGCAGCTTGATTTGCTAAATGGTGACGATAATTGACGATGTCCTCGATCGTGATAAAAGGCATATTTTCAGCCTGGCTCACCTTTAATAGATCATCGTGGCGCGCCATTGTGCCATCTTCTTTTAAAATCTCACAAATCACGGCAGCTTCCGTTAAACCTGCAAGCTTCATCAAATCCACGGAGGCTTCAGTATGCCCACGGCGCACTAAAACGCCGCCATCTTTGGCAATCAATGGAAAAATGTGCCCTGGGCGTTTAAAGTCCGCAGCCACCGTCTCTTTTGCCGCCAATTTACGGCAGGTTAAAGCACGCTCGGCCGCAGAAATGCCGGTATGCGTTGCGATAAAATCCACAGTGACCGTAAATGCCGTTTGATATTCATCTTCATTTTTCACCACCATCGGCGTTAAATCTAAGCGCTTGGCAATCTCAGCTGAGATCGGCGCGCACACTAAACCGCCGGCTTTACGAATCATGGTGTTCATGTCCTGATCATCACAAAACTCAGCCGCCATGATCATATCGCCTTCATTTTCACGGGATTCATCGTCCATCACGATGATGATTTCACCACGTTTAAGGGCGGCCAATGCTGCTTCCATGCGTTGAACCATTGCATTCATCTTAATATCCCCATTGTGCTAATTTGTCGTAAGTTAAGGTCGAAGCCTGCTCTTTCAAAATATATTTACCGAGCTGATCAAATTCGATATTGACGCGGCTGCCCTCTTTGAGATTGTGTAAATTCGTGATCTCAAACGTGTGCGGAATGACGCTCACACTAAAAGCATTCATCGTGACATCCGTCACCGTCAAACTGATGCCATTGATGGCAATTGAGCCCTTTTCCACCACCATTTTCTGGTCAGATTTATCCAATCGAAAGCTCAGTACATAACTGTTTTGCAACTTTTGTAAACGCGTCAATTGCGTGATGGTGTCCACATGGCCAGAAACCAAATGCCCATCTAAACGACTGTTTGCCAATAAAGCACGCTCTAAATTAATCGGGCTGCCCATTGGTAAAGATGCAAACGTGCTGCGCTTTAAGCTTTCCGGCGTTAAATCCGCTTCAAAGCTTTGTGCATCGAACTTTGTCACCGTCAAGCACACGCCATTGCTGGCAATGCTGTCGCCAATTTTGACATCCGTTAAAATGGCACGGCAACCCACTTTAATGGTGATCACATCGCCGCGCTGTTGTTTGCTTTGAAGTGTTCCCACTTCCTCAATAATGCCAGTAAACATTATTCAACCTCCTTAAAGGTTGCTTGTACATAAATCGATTGCCCTAAGCATTCTGTGTGTGCAATGTTGAGAATCGGCGCATCGCTGAGTTGTGTAATGCCACTGTGATCCCACAAACTTGGCGCATCATCACCGATCAAACGCGGGCCATAAAAAAGCGCCAATTCATCCACTTTGCCGGCGGATAAAAAGGCGTTATAAATGCTGCTGCCACCTTCTAAGAGCACACTCATGATGCCTTGTTCATAAAGGTAAGATAATAAAGTTGCCGGATCAATCGCAGGCAATGCATGAATCATCACGCCTTTTGCTGTTAAATCCGCTTTAAGGGCATCATCCATCATAGCTGTATTTAGGTGAATGATTAGCGTTTTTGCTGCAGTTGTCTCAAAGATTTGGTAATGAGCATGCCTGATGCCGTCAAAATTTCTCAATAATACAATGCGCACAGGATTGCGATCATCGCCTTCTAAACGCACGGTTAAGGCAGGATCATCATTGAGTAACGTGCGTTTGCCAATCAAAATGGCATCATGCATGGCTCTGAGTTCATGGGCTTTTTTACGCGCAGCTTGGCACGTGATCCATTGTGAATCACCCGTTTTAGAGGCAATTTTGCCATCTAAACTTAAGCCTGCTTTTAATGTCACGAAGGTCGATTGCGTCAATTGATTATGAAAAAAGATGCGGTTGATGGCGCGGGCGGTGGGATCATCTGCACAGATGACTTCAATGCCATGGGCTTGTAAAAATGCTTTGCCACGCCCGGCAACATTTGGATTCGGATCTTCTGTGGCATACACAACACGTGCAATGCCTGCCTTTAAAATGGCTTCGGTGCATGGCCCTGTTTTACCATGATGGCAACATGGCTCTAATGAGACATAAATGGTGGCGCCTTCTGTGGATTCTGTCGCGTTTGCAATGGCCACAACCTCAGCATGTGCAGTGCCTGCTTTGGCATGAAAGCCTTCACCGATGATTTTGCCGGATTTGACAATGACTGCACCCACATAAGGATTTGGCGACACAGCACCGATTGGCACGGTTGCCAATGCAACAGCGCGCGCTAAAAACCTTAAATCTGATTCCGTTAGCTTGTTCATATGCCCTCTTTATTCATTTATTTTCGGGGCATAACAGACAGCCACGACCCGCCTGATGGCACGCCGTTTCTATCCCATTCATCTTTTACCATCCAGACTTTACTGTCGGTCTTGGAATTACACCAAGTCAGCTTGCGCTCGCGGACTGTCACCGCCGGTCAGGAATTGAAGTTACCTTCTCACCTTGCCCCAAAGATCAATGTTCAACGGGAAAAACTCTATCACATTTGCCAGATGATATCAAATCTCAATTGCACCGGCGCGGCGCATGAGCAAAGAGATGATCAATAAACACCCGCACCTTCGCCGGTAAATAACCACTGAGATAGACGATATTCACCGATAAAGGCGGCGGTCGATGATCACTGAAGAGCTCAACAAGTGTGCCATTGTTCAGTCCCTCTTTGACAGAAAAATCCAGCAATTGAATGATGCCAAAGCCCTCAATGACTGAGGTTAAAGCCCCTAAAGGATCGCTGTATTGCACAGTGTGCGTTAAGGGTAAAGCGCGCCCTTCATCCACTCGCCACGGTAATACCGTTGGCATGCCCGGAAATTTTAACCCCACGCAATGATGATGTGATAAATCTGCAAGCGTCTTTGGCGTGCCATATTTCGCCAAATAACGAGGCGATGTCACGATCTTTTGCTCAAGTTGATCAAACGGTCGCGCGATCAATTGATCATTGCCCACATCGCCAATGCGCAGGGCAACATCTATGTCTTCGCGCATGAAATCCACATATGAAGTGCTGAGCACAATTTCCACCTTCAATTGCCCTAAGTGCGCCTCGATAAAGTCATTGATCACAGGAATGAGATGAAAAATCGCCAAACTGTCTGGCAAGCTGATGCGCAGCGTGCCTTGTGGTTGTGCATGATGAATGAGCTGCTGTTCAATCATCTCAATGCGCCTAAGGGCATCTTGGCACACATCATAATAACGTTGCCCTGCTTCAGTCAGACGCATCACACGCGTTGAACGATGAAAGAGTTTAACTTTTAATCGCTCTTCGAGTCGCTTAATCGCTTTACTGACTGCCGATGGCGTCATGCCAAGGCTGATGGAAGCTGCGGTGAAATGGTCACTCTCAACGGCGCGACAAAAAATCTGAATGTCATCTGTGGCAATGGGTGAAAGGGGCTTCATATGTTCTCCATTAATGCCTCAGGGGCACAAATGATTTTCTAAAACGCAATGGTAACAAAAAAATAATCCCATTAATATGCCGCCTTTCTCATCACTCTTCTAGGAATCCTTATGAACCTAAACCGTTTATTTGCCACATTTGTGGCTAAACCAAACTTACAATCTGCCATTTTACTCATCGCACGCGCACTATTGGCGTATCTCTTCATTGTTGCCGGCTGGGCAAAAATTGGCGGCTATGCAGGCACGGCAGCATTCATGGCATCAAAAGGCATCCCTGAGTTCATGTTAAGCCTTGTGATTGCTTTAGAGTTTGGCGGCGGATTGGCAATTTTAATCGGCTTTCAAACCCGCATCATTGCGCTGATCATAGCCATTTTTTGTGTCATGTCTGCCATCATTTTCCATGGTACGCCAGAAGATGCCACAAGCTTTATGAAAAATCTATCCATTGCTGGCGGATTTTTAGCCCTCATCCCACAAGGCGCGGGTTTATGGAGCCTTGATCACTGGCTTGAAAAATAATTGCCTGCCCACTGCCCGAGCCCTAAAAAGTGGACTATAATCTCACAATCTCCCTAACTCCGAGGTCTTTGTGAGTCAAAAAACACTGCGCTTATTATTCATAAGCTACGTGATTCCAACGTTAGGTGCCATGCTCATCAGCGGCACTTATCAATTAATCGATGGCTTTTTCATTGGCCATTTCATCGGTCCTGAGGGCTTAGCTGGCGTCAATATTGGCTGGTCCTACATCACTGTTTTATTGGGTTTTGGGCTCTTAGTGGGCGTCGGTACCGGCAGCCTTTATTCGATTGCTAAAGGCGCTGAAGATGATGAAACCGCCAGAGCCATCATTGGCCAATCCATCCCATTAATCCTCATTCCCGGCCTCATTTTTGGCATTATTTTATACGTTGCTGCGCCAAGCTTGGTGTATATGCTTGGTGATCCGCAATATCAAGTGAGCAAAACCTTCCAAACCGCTGCCCTCATGGCGGTGGATTTCATTCGCGTCTTTGCGGTGAGCTCGCCCTTGGTGATTGGTAGCCTTGCCTTGCCATTTTTGGTGCGCAATATGGGCAATCCTTACCGCGCCACGTTATATATGGCCATTGGCGTCACCATTAACATCATCTGTTCGTATTTTATGATTGTAGTGTGGGAATGGTCGATCTTTGGGGCGGCGCTTGCGAGCATCATTGGCGAATCCTGCGCCATGTTTTTAGGGCTCTATTACATTTTGTATCAAAGTGGTGAAAATCTTCAATGGCGCCACTTTAAACCGCGCCCGAAATTACTTAAAGAGATCGTCATCAACGGTGCCTCAACCTTCTTCATGTACATTTATGTGGGCTTTATCATGATGCTCCATCACATGATGCTGGTGAAATATGGCGGCACCATCGCGGTTTCTGCCTACACCATTACAGGCTACATCGTGACGATCTATTATTTGGGTATGGAAGGGATCGCCAATGGCGTGCAGCCCATCATCAGCCGTTTATATGGGCGGGAGAATTTCTTATCCACGCGTGCCATCATCCGCATGATGGTGATTGTGGGCATGACTTATGGCATCGGTTTAACGATTTTACTGCAAATATTTCCGGGATTTTTTACGCTATTATTTACGAGTGATCAAGAGCTCTCTAAAGTCACCATTCATGCCATCAACATCCATTTATCCTTACTCTTTTTAGAGGGTGTGTTTGTGATGGTCACCGTCTTTTTCCAAGCCATTGGCGAAGGCTCAAAAGCCTTGGTGATCTCCATCGGTAATCTACTCATTCAAGTGCCATTTTTACTCATTGTACCCAAATACTTTGGGCTCGATGGCGTTTGGATCAGCATGCCGCTGAGCTCATTTTTACTGGCCATTCCGGTGGTGTATTGGGCATACATTCGTTACCGACACATCGTATAAATCACCCATAAAAAAAGCTTGTGTCACCACAAGCTTTTTTTCATTGCGAAAAACAATGATTATTTTTTATTAACAGCGTGAATTGCTTCTTTATGTACCGCTAACGCTGCTTCTTTCACAGATTCTGCCAATGTTGGGTGTGCATGCATGATGCGTGCAATGTCTTCTGCAGATGCATCAAAGCTCATGCCCACCACCGCTTCATGAATCAATTCAGAAGCATTTGGCCCAAAGATGTGTACGCCCAAGATTTTGTCTGATTTAGCATCGGCAATGATTTTCACTTGACCTTCAGCGGCATCCATCGCGCGTGCGCGGCCTGATGCTGCAAATGGGAAGCTGCCCACTTTAATGTCTAAACCTTCTTGTTTACAAGCTTGTTCAGTTTTACCCACCCAAGCAATTTCTGGCGCTGTGTAGATCACAAATGGCACTAAATCATAGTCCACAAATGAATATTTACCAGCAATGCGCTCAGCCACTGCCACACCTTCTTCAGAACCTTTATGCGCAAGCATTGGGCCACGCACTAAGTCACCGATTGCCCAAACGCCCGGAATGTTTGTGGCACAGTTGCCATCCACATGTACGCGCGGACCGTCCATCACCAAATCAACACTTGGATCCACCAAGTTTGTGGTGTATGGCGTACGGCCAACGGCTACCAATAGGTAATCAAAGGTTTCAGCGTGTTCGCCCTCAGTGTTTGAGTATGTCACTTTCACATCTTTTTTAGACGTCACCGTAGACAACACACGCGCACCTAAACGCACATCTAAGCCTTGTTTTGTGAATGAACGAAGGGCATCACGCGCAATGCCTGCATCTGCACCGGCTAAGAAACTGTCCATCGCTTCAAAGATCACAACTTCAGAGCCTAAACGAGACCAAACGCTCGCCATCTCTAAACCGATCACGCCGCCGCCAATCACGCCTAAACGTTTTGGCACTTCAGTCAAGGCTAAAGCACCTGCTGAATCGATCACACGTTTACCATCGATCGGTGCTGCACCAATATCAATCGGTGTTGAACCGGCCGCTAAAATGATGTTGTCTGCTTGATATTCAGACACTTCGCCCATGTGATCTTTCACTTTAACGGTGCGCTCAGGGAACAATGTACCTTCGCCTTGCAACCAGTCAATTTTGTTCGCTTTGAACAATTGCGCGATGCCGCCTGTCAATTGTTTCACAATGCCATCTTTACGCGCGATCATTTGTTCAACGTCAATGCCAACGCCGCCCATTTTGATGCCGTGTGCGCTAAAGCCATCTTTGGCATATGCAAAATGATGCGAAGATTCAAGCAATGCTTTAGAAGGAATACAACCCACGTTCAAGCATGTACCGCCTAAGACAGGATCACCTTCGGGTGACAACCATTTTTCCACACATGCTGTTTTCAAACCCAATTGTGCTGCACGAATCGCTGCGACATAGCCTGCAGGGCCGCCGCCAATGACGATGACGTCATATTTTTTTGCCATGATGATTTTCCTTATCAAGAAGAAGCGGATTAAAGCACTGCCCTAATCCGATTCTATTTGCGTCAATGATTGATTAGATGTCTAACAATAAACGAGTTGGATCTTCGATCGCATCTTTGATGGCCACTAAGAAGCCGACAGCTTCTTTACCATCGATGATGCGGTGATCATAAGAGTGCGCTAAGTACATCATTGGCGCGATCACAACTTGACCATTTTCCGCAATTGGGCGATCGTAAGTTTTGTGCATGCCCAAAATACCACTTTGTGGTGGGTTGATGATTGGCGTTGACAACATTGAACCGAATACACCACCGTTGGTGACAGTGAATGTACCGCCTGTCATGTCTTCTAAACCTAATTTGCCTTCTTTGGCGCGAATTGCAAAATCCATGATGGTTTTTTCAATTTCTGCCAAAGATTTTTGGTCTGCATCACGGATCACAGGCACCACTAAACCGCGTGGTGAAGAGACCGCAACACCAATGTCAAAGTAACCATGATAGATCATGTCATTGCCATCGATCGATGCATTCACCGCAGGATATTTTTTCAATGCTTCAACGGCTGCTTTCACGAAGAAAGACATGAAGCCTAATTTAATGCCATGACGTTTTTCGAATTCGTCTTTGTATTTTTTACGTAAGTCAATTACGTTTTTCATGTTCACTTCATTGAATGTCGTGAGCATGGCTGTGCTGTTTTTCGCTTCTAATAAACGTTCTGCGATGGTTGCACGTAAACGTGTCATCGGTACGCGTTGTTCTGTGCGGTTACCGCTCACAACGTTTAAAGGTGCAGTAGGTGCAGCAGCTTTTGGCGCTGCAGGTGCGGCTGCTTTTGGTGCGGCTGCGCCTTTTTCTAAGAAGTTCAAAATGTCTTCTTTCGTGTGGCGACCATCTTTACCTGTGGCAGGAATCACAGAGATGTCTAATTTATTCTCTTCCACCAATACTTTCACAGCTGGGGATAATTTGTGAGCAGATTCAGCCTCAGCTTTAGGGGCTTCTGCAGGTGCAGCTTCAGCTTTTGGTGCAGCTGCGCCTTCTACCAATACGGCTAAGACTTCGCCTGCCGTCACGTTTGTGCCTTCAGCGATTTTGATGGATTGAATGGTGCCGCTAACGGTCGCTGGCACTTCAAGCATCACTTTATCTGTTTCTAAATCAACTAAGTTGTCGCCTTCTTCTACAAAGTCGCCTTCTTTTACGTGCCAAACGGCCAAGAGCGCATCAGCAACCGACTCAGGTAACACAGGAACTTTAATTTCGATACTCATGAGATTCTCCTTAAAAATCTTTGGTGGTATTTTATAAACTCATATTAAAAGTTTGTTGTAACAATTGTTGCTGCTGTTCGACGTGCACGCTGTTGTAACCCACAGCAGGTGATGCACTCGCTTCTCTTGTTACGTAACGAATGGAAATTTTCTTCGACGCATGAACATCTAAATAGTCACGAACAAAGAAGGCATAACCTTGGTTTCTTGGCTCATCTTGAACGAATACGATTTCTTTCAAGTTTGGATAAGTGGCCACGATCTCTGCCAATTGTGCTGCTGGGAATGGATAAATCTCTTCTAAACGCACCAATGCAAAGCTGTTCAATGCTTTCTCTTCGCGCATTTCGAATAAATCATAGTAGATTTTACCCACAGAAATCACGAGTGTATCCACTTTTTTATTCTCAAGCTCTTTGCTTTCAGGAATCATTGGTTGGAATGCACCATCGGTTAAATCTTCTAAGGTGTTCACAGCCAATTTATGACGCAATAAGCTCTTTGGCGAGAAGCAGATCAAAGGCTTGCGATACTCTTGCAACACTTGACGACGGAATAAGTGGAATGTTTGCGCAGGCGTTGTTGGCACCACGACAGACATATTGTTTTCCGCACACATTTGTAAGAAGCGTTCAGGACGTGCTGAAGAGTGCTCAGGGCCTTGACCTTCATAACCATGTGGCAATAGCAATGTTAAGCCGCATAAACGCATCCATTTGGTTTCACCGGCTGATACGAACTGATCGATCACCACTTGTGCACCGTTGGCAAAGTCACCAAATTGACCTTCCCAAATCACGAGTGAATCAGGTTCAGTGGCTGCATAACCATATTCAAAGCCCATGACAGCCGCTTCAGATAAAATGGAATCAATCACAGTAAAGCGCGCACCACTGTTGATGTGTTGTAATGGCACATAGCTTGAGCCATCCACTTGGTTGTGGTACACAGCGTGACGATGGAAGAACGTACCACGACCAGAGTCTTGACCAGAAATGCGCACACCATGACCTTCTTTTAATAAAGTCGCGTATGCCATGTTTTCTGCAAAGCCCCAATCGATCGGTGCAGCGCCAGCTGCCATTTTGATGCGATCTTCATAGATTTTTTGAACACGTGGATGCAATGTAAAGCCTTGTGGCAACACACTCATCTCTTCTGCCAATGTTTTGATTTCAGAGGCAGGCACTGCTGTTTTTGGCACCACTTGTTCAGGTGTACCAAATTTAGGGGAATCTTTTAAGAATTTCGCCCATTTTTTCGTGTATGTATCGTTGATGGCAGGAATCGTTGGATAGCCCACGGATTTACCTTCTTCTAAACGATCACGATACGCTTTAGTCATCGCTTTGTATTCAGCTTGTGTGATGGTGCCTTCAGCAATCAAACGCTCTGCGTAAACGGCGGCAGGTGTTTGATGCGCTTTGATTTTCTTGTACATCATTGGCTGAGTTGCGCTTGGCTCATCCGCTTCGTTGTGACCTAAACGACGATAAGAAACCAAATCAATCACAACGTCTTTGTTGAATTTTTGACGATAATTGATGGCCAATTCTGCAATGAATTTTACGGCTTCAGGATCATCACCATTGACGTGGAAAATTGGCGCTTGAATCAACTTAGCAACGTCAGAGCTGTAAGCAGATGAACGCACGTCTAATGGGTTAGACGTAGTAAAACCGATTTGGTTATTAACGATGATGTGAACCGTACCACCACAACGATAACCACGCACTTCTGACAATTGTAATGTTTCCATCACAACGCCTTGGCCCGCAAACGCCGCATCCCCGTGAATCAACACAGGCAATACTTTGTTAAAGGGTAATGGTGATAAGTTTTCTGCACGGCGCTCTAAACGGGCACGCACAGAACCTTCAGTCACAGGATCAACGATTTCTAAATGCGATGGGTTAAACATCAACGCTAAGTGTAAATCGCCATGTTTGGTTTGGATGCTTGATGAGAAGCCCATGTGATATTTTACGTCACCTGCGCCGCGTTCAACGGTGCGTTTGCCTTCAAACTCATCAAACAAATCTTTCGGTGCTTTACCTAAGATGTTCACCAGCATGTTCAAACGACCACGGTGCGCCATACCAATGATGACTTCTTCTGCACCTTCTTCGCTTGATTCATCGATCAACTCATGCATGAGTGGAATTAAAGCATCACTGCCTTCGAGTGAGAAGCGTTTTTGACCCACATAACGCGTGTGCAAATAACGCTCTAAACCTTCAGCGGAGATCAACTCTTTTAAAGTGTCGATCTTTTGTTCTTTAGAGAACTTGATATTATTATTAACGCTTTCTAGCTGATTTTGAATCCATGTACGCTCTTCGGTTTTTGTGATGTGCATGTATTCTGCACCGATCGATTGCGTATAGGTTCTGTTTAAAATTTTGATGATGTCTTTTAATTTCATCTGTGCAACATTGGTCAATGTGCCAGTGTTGAATTCAGATTCGAAATCTTGGCTGCTTAAACCATGATATTCAGGTGACAATTCAGGAATGATTTGGCGATCACGAATGTGCACAGGGCACAATTCAGCCGCTTGATGACCACGCATGCGATACGCTTCGATTAAGCGCAATACCGCTGCTTGTTTTTCAGACGCCACAGGGTCAATGGTGTATTGAGCAGCCGATTGGTTTTTGATTCTTGCCAATTCTTTAAAGGATTCTTTCACCGCTGCATGTGATACATTGATGGTTTCGTCGTTTTTGAAGTCCTTAAAAAATGCGGCCCACTCTTCTGAGACAGAATGTGGGTCGGATAAATAGGATTCATACATTTCTTCTACATAGATCGCATTCGAGCCATACAATGCTGACCACTGTTTAAATCTATCAATTTGTTTCATCTTTATCCTCTTTGGTTTAGAGCTTGAAGGCTGCCTAAATTTTATCGTCTTTTGAGTAATAGTCCAATCTTTTTCTTAAAAAATGCACCCCCCTATCGTTTTTTGAGTCATTATAAATTTTTTAAATCATAAAAAACGTAAATTTTCATCACCCCCTGATTTTTTATCGGATATTCATGAATAATTTAAATGTGCCAATGAAGTGAAAAATTGAGTGATTCTGATCAAAAATTGGAAAGATTGATCTTAGGGTCTGAAGCCTGTACCCTAACTTTTTTATGCGCAATGGTGTTATCATTGATAAAATAATGAAATGATTATAACAATGCAACTTTGAGTGGTTTACTTTATAGGAGTCTGACTGATGAAATTGAACGAACTTAGGTATTTCCTAGCAGTGGCCGAAGAGAAACACTTTGGTCGCGCGGCTCAGAAATGTTTTATCTCACAACCTGCCCTCTCGATCGGCATCAAAAACTTAGAATACTCTTTAGGTGTGACGCTGTTTGAGCGTTCTGCCAGTGAAGTATTTTTAACGCCCGAAGGATTAGAGGCCTTACCTAAGGTTAAACAGATTTTTGCCATTGTGCAACAACTCAAAGAGTTACGTGTTTCTATTAACTCTGCACAAGGCGAGTTGAAGCTTGGCATTATCTTTACGATCGCCCCATATTTACTACCGCGCGTGATTCCTGTGTTAAAAGAAGCCGCGCCAGAATTGACGCTCAACATCTTTGAAAACACAACCGACAACATCATTCCTATGCTCAAAAGTGGCGAGATTGATGCAGCGATTGTGGCACTACCAATTTATGAGCCCTCTTTAGCCGTCGATGAATTGTATGATGAAGAGTTCTATGTGATCACGCCAAAACATCATCCGCTCTCTGGCGAATCTTCCATTGATGCTGCGGTGATTCATGAATATGATCCATTATTGCTAAACATTGGTCACTGTTTCCGTGATCAAGTGGTGGAGCAATGCCCAGAAATCAGCTCAAATAATGCCCATCATTATTCATTAGAAACCATCCGTAACATTGTGGCATCTGGCCAAGGCATCTCAGTTTTACCAAAGTATGCATTGATCAATGACCACGTTCAAGAGCTCATTGCTTGTATCCCTTTCAAAGCGCCTGTGCCTAAAAGAAAAATTGGTTTGGTGTATAGAAAAGAGTATACTCAGCTCAAGAAGTTAGAGTTACTTTCTGAATGCATTAAGTCACTCCACTTATAAGTTGTGTGAGGTAAGTTATGTTAGTTGATCAGTTTGGCCGTACAATCGATTATGTGCGAATTTCCGTCACCGATAAGTGCGATTTACGTTGCACTTACTGTATTCCTGAGGGATTTCGCGATTTTGAGGTGCCGCAAAACTGGTTGACCTTCGATGAGCTCACGCGCATCATTCGTAACTTTACAGAGCTTGGGGTTAAACGCTTTCGCTTAACAGGCGGCGAGCCTTTATTGCGTAAAGATCTCCCTGAGCTTGTGGCTTCCATCAAAGCCATTGACGGCGTTGAAGATCTCTCCATGACCACCAACGCCACCCAATTAGAAAAACATGCTGTGGCTTTAAAAGAAGCAGGACTTGACCGCTTAAACATCAGTTTAGATGGATTGACCACATCGGTGATCAAAGAGATCACAGGGCTCAACTGCTTTAACAAAGTCTACAACGGCATTATGGCTGCAAAAAATGCAGGCTTTAAACAGATCAAAATCAATATGGTGCCCATGCTCAATCTCAATGATAATCAGATTGAGCCAATGATCGCCTTTTGCATCGAGCATGGTTTCATTTTGCGCATGATCGAAGTGATGCCGATGGGCGACACAGGGCGCAATACACAAGGCAAGAATCTCTCTGATTTTCTCAAAGAGATTTATCATAAATATGATCTCGTCGAATCCATGCAAGTGCGTGGCGGTGGCCCTGCACGTTATTGGCAATCTAAAGATGGCAAATTCACCTTAGGCTTAATCACGCCAATTTCGCAGCATTTTTGTGAAACGTGTAACCGCGTGCGTTTATCTGTTGATGGCACCTTATATATGTGCCTTGGGCAAAATGAGCAATATGCGCTGCGTGATTTGGTGCGCTCGCCTGATTGCACGGATGAATCGATTAAACATGCGATTCGTCAAGCCATTGATCTAAAACCTGAAAAACATGAATTTGTCGAAGATAAAGGCAAAATCGCGCGTTTTATGTCCATGACGGGCGGTTAATTAATCATTAAAGAGGAGTTTTGTATGAGTCAAAAATATGGCGTTCGCATGACGCTGCCAGAAAACAATCCATTGAACGCCGAGCACTTATTAGGTGCCGATTTTACCGCAGAGCGTTGGTTTGACACAGAAGCTGAGCGCGCGGCCTTTTTAGAATCGTATCAAACCCCTTTTATCTTTTATCGTAAAAGCGATACCGCAACCCTTCATTATCAATTGCTTGAAAAATAATGCAGTTTGTTTTTGATTTAGATGGCACGCTCTGTTTTCAGGGCATGCCATTGTCTTCTGACATTGAGGCAGCCCTCAAAGCCCTCAATGAAAACCATACATTAACCATCGCTTCTGCGCGCCCGATTCGGGACATTTATCCTGTCATTCCGACATGGATGCGACAACTCAATTTAATTGGCGGCAATGGTGCGCTTGTCAAAACAGGTGATGTCACAACCGCCACCTACTTTGATGATTTCTCGCCTTTAGCTCAACTTCTAGAAGATTATCCCATCGATTACTTAGCGGACAGTGATTGGGATTATGCCTATACAGGCGCACAAGATCATCACATTTTTGGCAAAGTCGATGAGCTCAAACTTGCCCGCAATCATTCGTCGTATCACACATTGCCAAGCATCATTAAATTGGTGATGATGACTGATCACCCCAAGATTTTAGATGCCATTGCCAATTTGCCCGTGGAAGCACACATTTATCACAATGAAGCGTTGATTGACATCAGCCCGGCTGGCATCACGAAATATCGTGGTGTGCAAGCCCTTGGCATTGATGAATTCATCGCCTTTGGCAATGATGCCAATGACATCAGTCTCTTTGAACATAGCTGTGAAAGCATTTGTGTGGGCGCGCATCCAAAAGCTTCCGCTTGTGCCACGCGCACCATTGACAGCGCCCACGTGGCACGCACCATTTTAGAGTATTGCTGATCACTCACACATCAGTAACGTGTGATAAGGACCGATGCCTCTCACCTCTTTCACAATGGACAGCCCTGCCGCCTCGATATAAGATTTAAATACTTCAGCCTCATAAAAGCGACTGTTGCCATTGGCGATCGCCGTAAAATATAACGAGGATGCATTTAAGCTAAAAGCGGCCGCTTCAAACTGTTGTTGATCCCAGAAGATCTCCAAAATACAGACTTTTGCTGTGGGGGCTTTTGTCGCTTTGATGAGTGATAAAATGCGAACAATCTCTTCTCCACTGAAGCAATCTAAAAACTGACTCATCCAATAGAGATCTGCAGCATTTGGCAAATCCTTCGCGGTGAGAATGTTCAATGAATGTGTGTCAATGCGATCAGATAAACCCGCTGCCACAATGTTTTCAGTGGCAAGCCCCACTTGCTCGGGTAAATCTAGAATCGTCACGTGTACATCTGCACTCTTTTGACAACACGCCATGGAAAATTTCCCAGTATTACCACCAATGTCATAAATGTGGGCAGGTGATTCAGCGAGCACCACATTAAGGGCGGCATCAAAGGCACCATCTGAGTAAAAATGATCATACTCGAACCAGCTCTTTTGCTGCGTCGGCGTCAGATCTTTTAAATGGCGATAAAAATGCTCAAAGTTACCGAGCGATTTTAAGCCTTGTGGGGTATTGCTGATTAAAGATGCTTTTAAATGGGATAAGCCGTCATAACAGATGTCCCGCGTGAAATCCATGTTGATGCGCGTCATCTCATCGTGCAGTAAAAAGTGTCCAGTTTTGGCTAAATAAAAACGGGCATCTTGCTGATAAACGATTGAACAGCTCAACCCCATGTCAAGCAAAACACTGACAGAATATTCACTCAATGATCCTTGATCGACGATCTCACGCAAGGTTAACCCGTTTTTTTTTGCTGCATCTAAATGGGCTAAAATGCCAAAATCACGCAAACAAACCGCCGCTTGGAAAATCATGGGCGCAAAGGCAATGCGCTGTGCTAATGTAATGGCTTCTAATGCATTTAATGAGTCTTTATTATAAAAATCTGATGGCACAATTTGCCCCTTCGCTCGGATCAATCATTGAAAAAATGCATTCTAGCAATTAAATAATTATTTTGTATAATATCGCACACGATTTCTCTGATAAATTAAGCACATGCAATTTTACACTGACATTTCTCACATCGAAGGATTGACGGCAAATGAGCCTGTCGATGGCGCGCCCACTGCCCCATTTGACTACCCTAAAACGCCAAGCATTCCGATGATGCAAGCGCGACGTATGAGTCTTGCGGCTAAACTTGCCTGTGAAGTTTTCATCAGAACCCTAAAAACCACACCGGTGGATGCTGCCATTTTTTTAAGTGAGCATGGCGAACTTGAGCGCAGCTTTAATGTGATCAAACACATTGCAAACGGCGAAAGCGTCTCCCCGACAGATTTTTCAATGAGCGTGCACAATACAGCGGCGGGTCTGGCCACCATTTTAACGCGTACGCCCATTGAGGTGACATCGATTGCCGGCGGTCAAGATGGCTTAATCCATGCCCTCAATGAAGTTGTGGCATTGCAGCACAGCGGACACCATCACATTGCCTTGATTGCCTTTGATGGCGAAGTGCCCGATTTTTATGCCGCCCATGGTGCAATGTTAACGCCAGCGTATGCCATGGCTTTGGTATTCAGTCCGGGCGATGCATTTACCATCACCTGCACCCACAGTGAGCCACAAACCCTCACAGAGCCTTTACCGCTGAGATTGTGGCGCGATTGGCAAACTGATCCCTCTCACATCACATTGCGTGGGCAACGCCTCACCTGCTGCATTCAGAGCAAATCATAATGTATCAAAAACTCAATTGTCTGTGGCGCATCTCTATGACAGGTGTCGCCTTTGCCCTCTTTGGCATGGGTGGACTGATTCTATCGATGATCATTTTTCCGTTGCATCATCTAATGGAACGTGATCATCAGCGACGCAAATGCTTTGCACAAAAAGCCATTGGACGCACATTTCGTGCCTTTTTATGGTGGTTAAAAACCTTTCGCGTGTTTCAATACCGCTTTGAAGGCTTTGAGACGCTCAACGAAGATCAAAATGTGATTGTGGTGGCCAATCATCCAAGCATTTTAGATTACGTCTTTTTAGCCTCCCGCATTGATCATTGTAGCTGCATTGTGAAAAAAAAACTCTTAGAGAATATCTTTATGAAGGGCGTCATTGGCGCGGCCGATTACATTCCTAATGATGAAACCGAAGGCTTCATTGCATTGTGTGAGGAAAAACTCAGCCCACAAGATAAATTGCTGATTTTTCCAGAAGGCACGCGCACCACCGCAGGCGAACCCCTTCGTTTACAACGCGGGGCGGCAAACATTGCCCTTCGCACTCAAAAAGACATTCGCTTGGTGAGCATTGACCTTGACCAACCGATGCTCACAAAAGAGCTCAAATGGTATCAAGTGCCACCCCTGCAGCCCACCTTCATCATTAAAGTACAAGAGAAGATAAATATTTGTACGTATTTAAACTCAGAACATCGTTTAAGCTATCAATCGCGTCAATTGACGGATGATTTAACCCAACGATTGCAACACAATCTACAACAATCAAAAAAGGACACTGCATGAGCCTTCATGACGACATTAAACAACTGATCATCGACTCTCTGAATTTAGAGGGCATGACCATTGATGACATCGACACCGATGCACCACTTTTTAACGAAGGTCTAGGCTTAGATTCCATCGATGCCTTAGAGCTTGGTTTGGCCATTAAAAATCATTTCAACATTGTGTTATCGAGCAACACGGAGGACAACAAAGCCTACTTTGCTTCTGTGGCAACACTTGCCGATTACATTGCCTCTCATCACAAGGAACCCTAGCATGACCCGCGATCAAATCTATGCCCAAATCGTCAGCATCATTTCAGAGTTGTTTGAAATTCCACCTGAAGATATCCGTTTAGATTCTAATTTATATACAGAACTTGATTTAGACAGCATCGATGCGGTGGATTTAGTGGTACAGCTGCGCAAAGTGCTCAAACGCGATATTGAGCCTAGCGTCTTTAAACAAGTGCGCACCGTCAATGATGTGGTGGATGTGATTGAAAACATCCTCAAAGACTAAAGGACACTGGCTAAAAGCACTGCTCACTCCCTTGAGCATTGCCCTAATTGGCCTTTATCCGCTCATCATCTTTTTTGGCATGGCCATCATTCCCTTACCAGTCATGGTGAGTGTGATGGCGCTCATTTTTGCTGTGCGCTATTTCACCCTAAGCGAACAGCACTCTGAGCTCAAATCAGTGATGCGCCTCATTTTAATGATTGCATTGATTCTGTGTCTGTGTGCGCTGTTGTTTCGATCTTTGCAGGTGATGCTCTATTATCCCGTGGTGGTCAATGGCGTGATGCTCTCTGTTTTTGCACGCTCTTTATATGTGCCACCGCCCATCATTGAGCGGTTAGCAAGATTACGCACGCCTGATTTACCCAAAGCAGGCATTGCTTATACTCGCACCGTCACAAAAGTGTGGGTGGGCTTTTTCATCCTCAATGGCAGCCTTGCTTATCTCACCACGCAGATGGATTTTGCCATTTGGACCCTCTATAACGGGCTCATCAGCTATGGTTTAATGGGCGCATTGTTCCTAAGTGAATGGTGTGTCCGTCAGCGATGCATGGCAAAAACATAATGCGCTACCAGGACCTATTTTTACAGCACAATCCCGCAGCCATTCGTTACATCGATGGGCAACGTGCGCTGTCATTTTCTGATCTTAAAGCACGCATTGCCACCCTTGCCCATCGCCTTCACAACATGTCAGAGCAGCGTTTTGTCATTGCCACCCTCAATTGTTTTGAGGTCACTGCCTGCTTTTTTGCCCTATTATATGCAGGCAAAACACCGGTCATCCTTGGGCACACCCGTGAAAAACTCTTGGCAGAACAGCGTGAACATTATGATGCCATCTTAACGGATCGAGCGATATCATTAGAGGCGCCTTGCCTGATGCTTGATGAGATCACAACACAACATTTACCGCTCGATTTTTCAGCGCCCATCGAAGATCAAGTGGTGCACTTTTTTACCTCAGGCTCAAGTGGCATTGCCAAATGCATTCCTAAACGCGTGGCGTTGCTCGCTAAAGAGAGCGCATTGCTACAGCAAACATGGCCTTTAATGCAGGGCACGGTGGTGATTGCCACTGTCTCGCCGCTGCATCAATATGGCTTAACGTTTAACATCCTTTGGCCATTGATCAATGAGGGCTGCGTTTATATGCACGCCATCACTTATCAAGAGGAGCTGGCAGGATTGCCACGCAATCGCCGCTATGCATTCATCACAAGCCCGGCATTTTTAAAGCGTTTAGATCCTGCATTAATGAGCCCACTTGAAATGACACACATTTTTTCCGCAGGCGGCCCCTTGCCATCCGCGGCAGCCCATGAGTGCGAAATGCGCTTGCAATGCGCACCGATTGAGATTTATGGCAGCAGCGAAACCTGCGTGATTGCCCATCGCATGCCCACAAAACACGCGCTGTTTCAGCCTTTTAAGGGCATTGAGATCATGCAAAACAATGATCAAACGCTCCGCTTATCCTCACCTTTGATAGACGCTGCTGATTTTTCCCTCAATGATCGCATTGCCATCCACTTTGAGGGGTTTGAACTCCTTGGGCGCACCGATCGCATTTTAAAAATGGAAGAAAAGCGCATCTCTTTGACAGAAATTGAGGCGCGCATTGAAGCCTATCTGCCAAACTGCACCGCTCATCTCGTACCCTTAACCCATGGGCAGCGAACCATTTTAGGTGCTGTGCTTGTGATGGCACAACCCCATGATCCGCAGTACCTCATTCGTGATCTCACCGCCCATCTCAAAGCCTATATTGAGCCCATTGCCTTACCAAAACGTTGGCGATTGATTGACAAAGCACCCGTCAATGCGCAAGGTAAAGTGAGCCACTATGATTTAAAGGAGCTCTTTGATGATTAAAAAATTCTCCGAAGCTGTCGTGTGCGAGCAACAATCAAGCACACACGTGACCTTGCAGATCACCATTGAACCTGATCTATTTTGGTTTCAAGGTCATTTTGACACCTTTCCATTACTCGCGGGCGTTGCCCAAATTGATTGGGTGATGCATTATTTTGCCCAATACATCCGCGATGATTTACAATTCAATGGCATTCAACAGGTGAAATTTCAACAGCCGATCGTGCCCAATGATGTGATCACCTTAACCCTTGATGCCCCATCAGATACCCTATTGACCTTCGAATTTAAAGCCGATGCGACTAAAAGCAAGGGCAAAATTCGCCTCAAACCCAAAGGATGATCCATGAGCACGCATCGACCCTGTTTTGTGATTCCCTGTTATAACCATGCGGCAGAATTATTACCCTTAATGCCTGATTTAGTGGCATTTGATCTGCCCATCATTGTGGTCAATGATGGTTCAGATGCTGACAACACAGCGCGCCTTCAAGCCATTGCAGATGAATATGCCATCCATTTACATCATCACACCCATAATCAAGGCAAAGGGCAAGCGATGATCACAGGGCTTGAAATGGCCGATCAACTCGGCTTTACCCATGCCATTCAGATCGACAGTGATGGACAGCATCAACTGGCAGATGTGCCAAAATTTCTTGCCCGTTCTGAAGCTGAACCTGACGCTGTGATTTCTGGGCAACCCGTTTATGACGCATCCATTCCTAAAGGCCGTTTATATGCCCGTTACATCACCCATTTTTGGGTGTGGGTGGAAACCTTATCCTTTGACATTAAAGACAGCATGTGTGGCTTTCGTGTTTATCCTGTGGGTATGACTTTGTATGTGATTGAAAACTCAAAAATGGGTGTGCACATGGATTTTGACACCGAGATTTTAGTGCGCCTGCATTGGCAACATGTGCCGATGATTTTCATTCAAACACAGGTGATCTACCCTGAGCATGGCGTCTCTCACTTTCGCATGCTCAAAGATAATGTGCTCATCTCATGGATGCACACGCGCTTAGTCTTTGGCATGCTCAAACGCTTGCCCTGCTTATTGCGGAGAAAATTGCATGGCTAAATCTCACGATTGGCATCAACAACCGGAAATGAAAGGCGCGCTCATTGGCATTCGCATTTTATTGTGGATCGAGCGATACCTTGGACGCCCCTTTTTCACCGTCATTTTGTGGCCGGTGATGAGCCTCTATTGGCTCTTTGGTCAAACGGCTCGCCGGGCATCAAAGGAGTATTTAACAACACTGCACCGCTATGGCCGCGCCCACAACATCAGACTGCCTAATACCTCTTCTCTGGCACATTTTATGAGCTTTGGGCAAGCATTATTGGATAAACTGCTGTGCTGGAGTGGTAAAATTCAGCTCAAAGATGTGGTGCTCAGTGATGAGAGCCGCGATATTCTCAATCGCCGCGAAGGCATGCTCATCATGGGCAGCCATTTAGGCAACATTGAAGTGTGCCGGGCACTGGCTGAAATGGAAACCACACAAACCATTCATGTCTTGATGCAAGTGGAGCAAACTGCCGGCTTTAATCAAGTGCTCACAGCATTGAACCCTCAATCACAAATCAATTTGGTCTCCATTTCTGACATCACGCCAGAAACCATGATCTTTTTAAAATCTGCCCTCGATCGTGGCGATTACGTGGCGATTTTAGCCGATCGCTTGCCTGCCGCCCATCATCATCGTTCGGCAAATTATGCCCATGTGCTCAATTTTCTTGGGCGACCTGCGGCTTTTCCCACAGGCCCCTTTGTGCTTGCAATGTTGCTCAAAGCGCCCACTTATTTTATGGTGGGCTTAAAAATGGGCACGCAATACCACATTCATCTTCACGCTTTAACGGCGCCAAACGTAGCACGCGGCGAGCGCACACAAGCGATGGTGAACATGATGCAAGAATATGTGGATCATTTGACCCATTATTGTCTGAGCGCCCCGTTACAATGGTTTAATTTTTATCCTTTTTGGCAACCCATCGAAGGAGCCACGCATGAAACGTCCACAACCCCTCGTTGAACATTCTGTGCCGTATGTGGTGCCATTTTATGATTTAGATCCCCTTGGCATCGTGTGGCATGGTAATTATCTGAAATATTTTGAAAAAGCCCGTGAAGCATTGATGATCAAATTAAACTATGGTTATCAAACCATGGCACACAGCGATTATATTTTCCCGATTGTGGAAAGCCATGTGAAATACATTAAACCGTTGGTGCATGAGCAAGCCATTATCATCACCGCGCAATTGATGGAATATGAAAACCGCTTGAAAATTCATTACCGCATCACAGATCAAATCCATGGACACAAACTCACAGAAGGCTACACCACACAAGTGAGTGTCAATCGCAACAGCCGTGAATTGGAATTTCAATCCCCCCCTGAACTCATTAGAGGTGTGCAACAATGTTTAAATCACTCTCTGTAATCCTCATTGCACTGGCATCATTGTGTCTAAACGCATGGGCAACGCCTGCCTTGCCTGCAGCATTTCCAGTATTGTCGGCAGATTTTAAGCAAGTGCGCACCATCGAAGGCTTGCCACAACCGATCATCTCCACTGGGCACATAATCATTTCTGACAAGCATGGACTCTATTGGGAACAACAAACCCCGTTTATGCTGAGCATTCTCTTTACGTCAAAACACATGGTGCAGCAGATCGAGCACGGTCAAAAAGAGGTGATCACCGCTAAAAATAACCCCATGCTCTTTCAATTCAATCAACTCCTCTCCGCCCTCTTTACAATGGATCCTAAAGTGATTGAGCAATACTTCACGGTGACAGAACGCACTGAAAAAAAGGGGCTGCAAACTTTGGTGCTGACACCGAAAACGGCGCCCTTTAACCAAATCTTCCGCTCCATCACCTTAGTGCATGATCAATTCATTCGTGAAGTGGCACTCAAAGATCAACAAAATGATGTCACTCACCTCTATTTTACCCATCATGCAACCGCAGATGCCTTAAGTGATTTTGATGCCAAACGTTTTAACCCCTAATTCCATCAAAGCCCTCGCTAAACTTTGGGGCATGGTGATTTGCGCGATGCTGCTGCTCTTAGCGTGGCTCATCCCCCACAGCCGCATTAACAGCAATCTCTTTGATCTATTGCCTAAAGAGAGCGCTGCCGCTTATCCTCCTGCTTTAGTTGAAGGCTACCTCAACACCCTTGATCAACAGTTGGTGTGGTTAATCTCAGCGCCCTCAGTCGAAATGGGCGAAGCGGCCGCCACTCAATTTGTGGATGATTTAAAAAACATTGACCACATCACCCACATTCAGGCACAAAAATCCCCTGAGGATTTACGCGCGTGGCACGATGCCATTCAAAGCGCCCCGATGTTGATGCCACACAATTTCTTTGAAAAAATGGCGGATCAAAGTTATTTGCCCTGGATTTTATCTCAGCTGTATTCACCCTTTTCAGGCGTGTCGATGGCAGAGATCAAGCATGATCCTTTATTGCTGACCCGTGCATTTGTCCTCAATCAAATGCAGCAACATCAACAGTTTTCCCTGATAAATGGCTGGGTCACCCTCACAACGAACGATCAAACCTGGTTTCTCATTCGTGCAGAAATTGCCGATGATGCCCGCGGCATGCTGCAACGCAAACCCATTGCCAATGCGCTTGAATCAGCAAAAACACACTTACTGCAAAACTTTAACTCTGTCACACTGTTACAAAGTGGCGCCCTCTTTTATGGCAATCATGCAGCCACACTCGCTGAGCATGACATCACAACCATTGGACTGACTTCTTTGATTGGCATCATCGTGGTGTTTTATCTCTTTTTCCGCTCATGGCGTGCCATAGGCTTAACGCTGTTCACATTGACCCTTGGCAGTCTGTTTGGCCTAACCATGGTGCTCCTCATTGATCATGAGATTCATCTCATCACCCTAGTGATGAGCACGAGCATCATTGGTGTGGCGATTGATTACACGCTGCTTTTTCTCACCTTTAGAAGTTTGCTGCCCAATCTTTCAGGCATTGACACCATTCGCACGATCTTCTCACCACTTGTGGGCGCATTGATCAGCACAGTGCTTGCCTATGTGGTGCTACTGTTTGCCCCGTTTGCAGGGCTGGCGCAATTGGCCATCTTTACCATCACAGGATTGCTGTGTGTGTTCATCACCATTGTGGTGTGGTTTCCCTTCACACGCCCCTTGCCCACACGCACCACACCGCGTTTATTGCATCACATCACAAGATACACAAACGCTTGGCAAACCCAATCTTTGCTTCGCATCGGTTGCCCCATTTTATTATTGATCATTGCCACCACAGGAATGCTTCAACTGAAAATTGATGATGACATTAGCGCACTGCAAGACCTGCCTAAAACGTTGGTGTCAGAGCAACATGCCATCGGGCAACTGCTCAAACAAAACATGGATCAACGTGTGGTGATGGTGACCGCAGATTCACCTGATGGACTCATCACCAACCTAGAAGCCCTAACGCCCACCTTTGACCATTGGGTGCAACAAGGCTGGATCGAAGGTTATCAGCCTCTGCCCTTTGCCTCGCATGCCACACAAACCGCGCGTTTAACGCAATTAAAGGACACATTACCGCATTTAATGACGCAATACAGCAGCCTTGGCATCACAGTTGATGAGATCACGCTGCCTGAACAGCCCATGCGTCTATCCGAGTGGCTGCATTCACCCTTAAGCGAAGGATGGCATCTACTCATTCAAACGCTGCCGAATGGTGAGAGCGCCGCCATTGTGCCCATCACACATATGCACAATGCCACTGCCATTGAAGCGGCCACACGCGATCATGCGAATCTTCATTGGGTGGATCGCAAAGGTGAATTGTCCACACTGTTTGGGCAATATCGTCACACCATGCAATGGCTGCTCGGCGCTGCGTTAATGATTGTGATGATCGCCTTATTGAGTCTAAAAGGCATTCAAAATGGCATGATCAGCAGCATTGTTTTACTGCTTGCGATTGCGTTGCCCCTTGGGATTTTTGGATGGTTTGGCATCACCCTTAATCTCTTTGGTGTGATGGCGTTGATCCTAGTGCTTGGCATCAGCATTGATTATGTGCTGTTTTTCAGCAGTCGTAACCCTGCGCCTATCTTATTGATCACCTTGATGTTAGCCGCCCTCATTTCTGAGCTCACCTTTGGCTTATTGGCTTTGAGTCAAACCAATGCCATCTCAGGCTTTGGGCTCATTTTATTACTTGGCATTGCCACCGCTTTGCTGCTCGCCCCATTAGCACGCACGCGTGCCCCTTCGGAGTTATGATGATGAAATGGTTATATACGGGCATATTGCTCATGTTCCTCAGTGGCTGTGCGCATCCACCAAAGCTCGCCCCCACAGAATTTCACCTAACGCAGCGCTTGATCGCTCAATTACCTGCGCCAAAATCACATGCACCCTTTCACTCTCAAGCGCTCATCACCACCGCTGTGCGTGGCCATGAGCTCTCCTTTATGGCAATGGTGACGATTCAGGATCATACCTTAACCCTTATGGCGCTCACACCTGTGGGCATTCGTGTGTTTAAAACTGTGTACGATGGTCACACCATCACAACAGAACAGTATCTGCCCAACATTCCTCTGCCGAATATGCCAGAAATTTTAGGCAATTTCATGCTCGCTCATTATGATGCTCAAGCCTGGCAAGGACATTTACCAGAGACGGTTCACATCCATGATGCGGGTTTAACACGCACATTGATCAATGATGCGCATCAAACCATTCTCACCATCGAATATGTCCAAAACGGCCGTCAAAAAGTGCCCGTACAAATTCACAACGAGGTGCTAAACTACACCTTAACCCTTAAAAATATTCAGTGATGGGAGCAACTGCATGATTTACATCAACGCCCTTGGCCTCGTCAATGGCCTTGGCATGGACAATGCGCGCATTGCGCACGCCTTAAAGTACGGGCAATCAGGCTTGGTGCGAGATGAATGCGTCTTGCTTGATCACTCACCGACATACCTTGGCAAAATCACAGGCACTTTACCCACCATTGCCACTGAATTGATGCAGCACAACTCCCGCAATAATCAATTGACTTTAGCCGCTTTGATGCAGATTGACACAGCCGTTGCCGCGCTCTTAGCGCAATATTCTACAGATCGTATTGGCATCATCATGGGCACAAGCACCTCTGGCATTGCCGAAGGGGAGCGCGCCCTTGCCCATCATTTAGCCACTGGCGAATATGACCCTGACTTCCACTATCAGCAGCAACTATTTTCTGATCCCAGTGACTTTTTAGCCGCACATCTTGGCATCACGGGCCCTTGTTATACGGTTTCTACGGCATGCTCCTCAAGTGCAAAAGCCATCAGCAGTGGCGCCGCCCTCATTGAGGCAGGCATGATTGATGCCGCGATTGTGGGCGGCACGGACTCTTTATGCCAATTGTCCGTAAATGGCTTTCATGCATTAGGGGCATTGTCGATGACGCGCTGCACACCGTTAAGTCAGAATCGCAGTGGCATCAACATTGGTGAAGCCTCAGGCTTGATGATTCTCTCAAAAACAGCAGCACCGCTGGCATTGCTCGGTTATGGTCATTCATCGGATGCCCATCACATCTCAGCGCCCCATCCTGAAGGTCAAGGGGCGCAAGTGGCCATGGCGCGCGCCTTAGCACACGCGAATCTTTCGCCATCAGAGATTGGTTACATTAATCTTCATGGCACTGGCACATCCCTCAATGATTCAGCAGAAGCAAAAGCCGTACATGCCATTTTCAATGATCAAGTGCCCTGCAGTTCCACAAAGCATCTCACCGGGCATACATTAGGCGCAGCGGGCATTACTGAACTTGGGTTATCTGCGCTCATTTTGCAGCATAATTTACCCTTACCCATCCAAGCCTTTAGCCCTGAACATCCACGAGATGATGCATTGATGCCAATCAATGTGGTGACCACACCACAAATGATCACCACTCCCATCATTTTGTCAAACTCCTTTGCCTTTGGTGGCAACAATACAAGTTTAATCATTGGAAAAACAGCACATGTATCAAGCCATTGAACACTATTTACCACACAAAGCACCCATGATTTTATTGGATCACGTGGTCGATTGCGCCGATGACTTCACACGCTGTGAAGTAACGGTGACAGATGATGGCGTCCTAGCACCATTTTTAACCACAGAAGGGTTACCTGCATGGTTTTTTGTGGAAATCATGGCGCAAACGGTGGGCGTTTGGAACGGGCTTCGCCTTGAAAAGGCTGAACGTTCCCCCGCGATTGCCTTATTGTTAGGCATTCGTAACTTCATCACATCGGTTGATTATGCAGCCCGCAATGATCATTTGATCGTGCGTGCGGATATGGTGCTCTTTGATGAAGTCCTCAGTAATTTTAAATGTGAACTTGCCCTCAATGGCTCGGTGGTGGCATCGGCGAACATTGTGGCATATGAAGCAAGTCATCTATCAAACATTAAGTGAGTGTATATGCATAAAGTATTAGTCACCGGCGCAAGTGGCGGCTTAGGCCGTGCCATTGCCGAACGTCTTGCACAAGCAGGGTATCATATTGTGCTTCATTATTTTAGTCATCAAGCGGCTGCTCAGGCGTGCCTTGACCGCATCTTAAATGAGGGTGGCAGCGGTGAGCTATTGCAGTTTGACGTCAGTGATCAAGCCAGCACACGCACCATTTTAGAGCACCACATTGACGCACATGGGGCATTTTATGGCATCGTGAACAATGCGGGCATCATTCGTGATGGTGCATTTCCTGCTTTGTCAAATGATGATTGGAACAGCGTGATTCACACCAATTTAGACAGCTTTTTCAATGTCATCCATCCGTGCATCATGCCCATGATCCGTTTACGCCAAGGCGGGCGCATCATTACTTTGTCTTCAGTTTCTGGCATTATGGGCAACCGCGGGCAAGTCAATTACAGCGCAGCTAAAGCAGGCGTCATCGGTGCAACAAAAGCTTTGGCCGTTGAATTGGCCAGCCGTAAAATCACCGTCAATTGCATCGCCCCAGGCATCATTGAAACAGATATGACCTCAGATTTTACCGAAGAAGCCCTCAAATTAGTACCCATGCAGCGCTTTGGTAAACCACAAGAGATCGCCAGTTTAGCGGCCTACTTAATGAGTGATGATGCCGCTTATTTAACGCGCCAAGTGATCTCTGTCAATGGAGGCATGCTATGAAACGTGTCGTGGTTACAGGCATGGGCGGCATCAGTGCCCTTGGGCAATCGTGGGCAGAGATCAATCAAGGCTTGCAGCGCTATGAAAACACCACGCGCTACATGCCGCAATGGGAAATTTTCCAAGGTTTACATGCAAAAATTGCCGCCCCCATCACAAACTTTACACAGCCTGCACACTATCCGCGCAAAAAAATTCGCAGCATGAGCCGTGTTTCCATTTTGGCCACCGCCGCTACCGAACATGCACTGGCCATGGCAGGATTATTAGAGGATCCCATTTTAACAAGTGGCGAATGTGGCATTGCCTATGGTTCCTCCACAGGTGGCACCGGCGCGGTGGCTGAACTTGGCAAGCTCATCACAGAACACTCCGTCTATAACATCAATGCCACCACCTATGTCAAAATGATGCCGCACACTGCAGCTGTCAATGTGGGGCTCTTTTTTGGATTGCGTGGCCGCGTGATTCCCACCTCTTCCGCTTGCACATCCGGCAGCCAAGCCATTGGTTATGCGTATGAAGCCATCGCGATGGGTCAACAAACTGTGATGGTGGCAGGTGGTGGTGAAGAGCTCTGTCCTTCTGAAGTGGCGGTGTTTGATGTGTTATATGCCACAAGCACACACAATCAAACACCACAATTGACCCCTAAACCCTTTGATGCCACACGAGATGGCTTGGTGATTGGTGAAGGCGCTGGGACATTGATTTTAGAAGAGTACGAACATGCCAAAGCCCGCGGTGCCACCATTTATGCTGAAATTGTCGGCTTTGCCACCAATTGCGATGCCACCCACGTCACAGAACCGAATAAAGAGACCATGGAAATCTGCATTGCCAAAGCATTAGATCATGCGGGCATTGCGGCTTCAAACATTGGTTACATCTCTGCGCACGGCACAGCGACCACCAAAGGTGACATTGCAGAAACACAAGCAACCTTTCATGTGCATCAGTCAGCCACACCCATTTCATCCTTTAAAAGCTACGTGGGGCACACGCTCGGTGCTTGCGGCGCATTAGAGGCATGGGCGGCCATTGAGATGATGAATCAAGAGTGGTTTCATCCGACACTGAACCTCACAACGCCCGATCCATTGTGTGGTGATTTAGATTACATTCAAGGCGAAGGGCGCACCATTGCCACCGAATTTGTACAGAGCAATAATTTTGCCTTTGGCGGGATCAATACTTCCCTTGTTTTTAAAAGAACTTTATAATTGCCGTGGATTATCAATCAACTAGATCACATAAGGATCATTTATGAAAAAAATTATCACCCTCATTGCCACACTTTTTTTCATCACCGCGTGTACAACCACAAGCCGCGTTTCTGATTACAATCGTCACAGCGAAGTGGCATCAACCTACACGCCTGCCCAAATCCGTGATGCCATCATCACAACGGGTAAGGCACGCAAATGGCAAATTCAAGAAGTGACCAAAGATGCCGTGATTGCTAAGCAAGACATTGGTAAAGGTCGTTATGCGGTGACAGAAGTCAGCTATGGCCGCGGTCACTATGACTTTAAACTTTTGAAAAGTGAAGGTTTAAAACAGCAAGGGAAATCAGTGCATCGCCGTTACAGCCATTGGATTCGTTTATGGAATGATGACATTCAAGCGAAGTTAAACTGATTCACCCATGAAAAAAGCAGCCCATGGCTGCTTTTTTAGTATGCTATTGCTTTTGCCCAAGGGTGATGCGGTCATTACCCCCAAGGTCTTTTAACGTCACCACATTGTGATAACCGGCAGCCGTCATTTTCTCACGCAATCGCGCCCCTTGCTCAAAACCATGCTCCATCATCAAATAACCTTGTGATTTTAAGCGCGGCAAAGCAGCCATCATCAGATGATCTAAATCCGCATAGCCTTCATTCTCTGCCACTAAAGCTGAGCGTGGTTCAAATTTGACGCCATCACCATCTAAATGCGCATCAACCCCATCAATGTAAGGTGGATTTGAGACAATCAGATCAAAAGGTTCATCCGGCACTTGATCAAACCAATGGCTATGCATAAATGTCACCGCTAAATTCAGCTGCTTGCCATTGTCCATCGCGACGGCTAAAGCTTCTTGAGACTGATCCACTGCCCATACAATCGCTTGTGGACGATGCTTTTTAAGCGTCAATGCAATCGCCCCGCTCCCTGTGCCCATATCAATCACGCGGCACGGTGCATCTTCTGGCATTTTAGATAAGGCTGTTTCCACCAACAATTCTGTATCCCCACGGGGAATCAATGTGGCACGCGTCACTTTGAGGGTTAAATCATAAAACTCTTTTTCACCCGTCAAATAGGCAAAAGGCACACCTTCTGCGCGCGCATTGACCAGATCTAAAAATGCAGATGCCTCTTCAGACGTCACAGTTTTTTCAGGAAACGCAATGATGCGGCTACGATTACACTTTAAGACAAAAGCCAGCAGAGATTGCGCCTCAAATTTCGGGTGATCTAAATGCGCTAAAGCCGCCTCAGCAGCGGTGATTAGGTCTTGATAACTCTTCACAATGGTGGACCCATACAAAAGTCTTACCTTAGCATTTTTCCGTGCTATGATCCATGACGAGGAGGAGTTTAAGCATGGGGATATTTTTAATTTTTATGGGCATTGGCGCAGTTGTGGGCGTCATTGCAGGTTTATTAGGCGTGGGCGGTGGTTCAATCATCGTGCCCATCATGAGTTATTTTGCAGAACAACAACAGATGGATTCATCCATCATCATGAAAATCGCCCTTGGCACATCGTTTGCCATCATCATTGTGTCATCAGCAGCTTCAGCGTGGTCGCACAATAAACGCGGTTCGATTTTATGGGACAAAGTACCCTATTTAGGCATTGGCGCTGCCATTGGCGTTGTGCTCGGCAGCTTGGTGGTGAGCCGCTTATCAAACACATTTTTACAGATCGTTTTTTGCTTTTTCTTGGTTTACACCATCTATTCAATGCTCGCACCTAAAAAGAAAACCGATGACAATCGCCCTGCCCCTAATCATTCCATGATTTTATTTTTAGGCTTAGGTTTATTGATCGGCTTTTTAGCGAGCTTCATTGGCATTGCAGGCGGTGCAATTGCTGTACCACTGCTCACTTATTTAGGTTATGAGATGCGCCGCGCGATCGCAACCTCTTCCACTTTAGGCGTAATATTGGCCTTTTTTGGCGCAGTGAGCTACATTTATACCGGCTGGGATCATCCACATTTACCAGAATATTCCTTAGGCTTTGTCTATTTACCCGCCTTTTTTGGAATCGCAATTGTGAGTTTACTCACAGCGTCGATCGGTGTGAAATTGAGCTATAAATTACCGGTGCCCCGCATTCGTCAAATTTTCGCGATATTTCTAGCCTTGATTCTCGTGAGAATGCTCAGCGCATTTCTGTTTTAATGCCGATGGTTATCACGCTCACTGATCATTGAAAATGTAATCAAAATGTAATCCATATTTTCCGCCGTTTGCCCAATCGGTCAAGATTCAGCGAAGCAGATCAGAATGCAGTTGAGGAAAAGTGGGAAGTTCATTAAAATGATCTGTGTTTTTGTTTGTTACACCGCGCTTTCGGGCGTAGAATAAGCAATTTGTTTTCATAATATTTTTACCACCAAAGTCTTACCAAGGAGTCGTATGGAAAAGCATCAACGGCCTTTATCACCTTTCATGCTAGGTTCAGGCTACAAATTTCAACAAACCTCAGTCATGAGTTTCTTGCATCGCTTAACAGGTATCGCTTCTTTAGTTGTAGTGCTTGTGATTTGTGCATGGATCATTGCCATCCCGTTTAACTTAAACTTAGCGATCGGCATTCAGTCCCTATTGACACATTATGCATTCTTCCCGCTTTTAGCCATCGGTGTTGCTTCTACGGTTTACCATTTCTGTAATGGTATTCGTCACCTTTTTTGGGATGCTGGCATCGGCATCAGCAATGAAGAGGCTCAAAAATCAGGTCGTTGGGTCATCATCGCGAGCGTTATCGTAACAATTGCGATTCTTGGCGTAGGCATTTGTGCATAATAGGAGACAATCATGAATTATCGTACACCGCTTGGCCGCGTTAAAGGTTTAGGCTCAGCTCACTCTGGCTCAAAAGAGTGGTTATTGCAGAAAGTTTCCTCTGTCATTTTAGCAGTGTTATTTGTGTGGTTTGCCTTCTCTATGGCATTTCTACTCAAATCTGACATCCGTGATGTGATCATCTGGATCTCAAAACCCCTTCACACAACATTGCTCTTAACGTTTATTTCTGTGAGCATCTTTCATGCTGCCCACGGTATTCAGACCATCATTGAAGACTATGTCCATCAAACGACAAAACGCGTCTTTTATATTTATCTTGTCAAAACCCTCTTAACCCTCGTTTGGTTAGTGTTGGTGATCGCTGTATTGAAAGTGGCATTGAACATTTTCATCTAAATCGCGTTCAAGAAGATAACAAATATCGTTAATAGTTAGAGGAATCACATGAATTTGAAAAAATATAAAGACTATAACATCACCGAACATGTATATGATGTTGTAGTAGTGGGCGCAGGCGGTGCAGGTTTGCGTGCGACATTGGGTATGGCGGAAAAAGGCTTTAAAACAGCATGTGTGACTAAAGTATTCCCAACGCGCTCTCACACAGTGGCAGCACAAGGCGGCGTATCTGCAGCTTTAGGCAACATGGGTGAAGATGATTGGCGCTGGCACATGTATGACACTGTGAAAGGATCTGACTGGTTAGGTGACCAAGATGCCATCGAATATATGTGTCGCGAAGCCATCCCATCGATTTTAGAATTAGAACATTATGGTTTGCCTTTCTCTCGCACGAAAGAAGGTAAAATCTATCAGCGTCCTTTCGGCGGTATGACAACCCATTACGGTGAAGCACAAGCACAACGTACCTGTGCAGCCGCTGACCGTACGGGCCACGCCATGTTGCATACGTTGTATCAACAATCTTTGAAACATCACGCTGAATTCTACATCGAATATTTTGCCCTCGACTTAATCATGGAAAATGATGAATGTCGCGGTGTGATCGCTTGGAACTTAGCCGATGGTACCATCCACGTATTCCGTGCCCAAATGGTGGTATTGGCCACAGGTGGTTATGGTCGTGCTTACTTCTCTGCAACGTCTGCCCATACTTGTACAGGTGATGGCGGCGGTATGGCAGCGCGTGCAGGTGTACCTTTACAGGATATGGAATTTGTTCAATTCCACCCAACAGGCATCTATGGCGCAGGCTGCTTAATCACAGAAGGTGTACGCGGTGAAGGTGGTTACTTAACCAACTCAAACGGCGAACGCTTCATGGAACGCTATGCACCGAATGCTAAAGATCTTGCCTCTCGTGACGTTGTCTCCCGCTCCATCTTATTAGAAATCCGTGAAGGTCGCGGTGTTGGTCCTAAAAAAGATCACGTGTATTTGAACTTAATGCACTTAGGTCCTGAAGTGATCAATGAACGTTTACCAAGCATTGCAGAAAGTGCAAAAATCTTTGCAAACGTAGACGTCACCAAAGAGCCCATCCCAATCATCCCAACCGTTCATTACAACATGGGTGGTATTCCAACGAACTATCATGCTGAAGTTGTGACATTGAAAGATGGCAACCCAGATCACGTGGTACCAGGTTTGATGGCGATCGGTGAAGCTGCATGTGTGTCTGTACATGGTGCGAACCGTTTAGGTTCTAACTCATTGCTTGACTTAGTAGTCTTTGGCCGTGCAGCTGCAAACCGTGCGGCTGAAATCTTAAAGCCAAATGCAACACAAAAAGATTTGCCTGAAGATAAAATCATTGCCATTTTAGATCGCTTTGACAGCATCCGTCATGCAAATGGCTCAATTCCAACGGCACAATTGCGTGACAAAATGCAGCGCGCAATGCAAGCAGACGTGTCTGTATTCCGTATGGAAGAGACATTAAAAGACGGTGTGACTGCCATCACTGAAGCCTTCAATGACTTCAAAGAGATCAAAGTGCATGACCGCAGCTTAATTTGGAACTCTGACTTAGTGGAAACTTTAGAGTTGTCTAACCTTTTAGCGAATGCCATGACCACTGTCGCTTCTGCTTACAATCGTAAAGAATCTCGCGGTGCACATGCTCGTGAAGACTTCCCGAATCGTAACGATGAAGAGTGGATGAAGCATACTTTAGCGTGGTTAGATGATGCAACCGGCGAGATCAAAATCGATTATCGTCCTGTGCACACTTACACTCTTACTGATGATATCGAGTATATCCCACCTAAAGAAAGAACATACTAAAGGAATCGGTTATGGCTGAGTTTAAATTACCTGCAAATTCTATTGTCAAAGAAAACGGACAATATTTTAAAGCAGAAGGCGCGAAAAATAAGCGCGTCTTTAAAATCTATCGTTGGAACCCTGATACAGGTGAAAATCCACGTTTTGATAAATATGAAGTCAATATGGATGAATGTGGGCCAATGGTGCTCGATGCGTTATTGAAAATCAAAAACGAAATCGATCCAACATTGACATTGCGCCGTTCATGCCGTGAAGGCGTTTGTGGTTCATGTGCAATGAACATTGATGGCACCAATACACTTGCGTGTACAAAAGCCATTGAATCCATTGGTACAGATGAAGTGCGCATTGCGCCTTTACCGCACATGCCTGTGGTGAAAGACTTAGTGCCAGATTTAACGCACTTCTATGCACAGCACGCATCCATTCAACCTTGGTTACAAGCGGATACGCCAAATCCTCCACGTGAGCGTTTGCAATCCATTGAAGAGCGCCGCAAACTCGATGGTTCATACGAATGCATCTTGTGTGCAAGCTGCTCAACTTCTTGCCCAAGCTATTGGTGGAACTCTGATAAATACTTAGGTCCTGCGGTATTGTTGCAAGCATATCGCTTCATTATGGATTCTCGTGATGAATACAAAGGTGAACGTTTAGCGGAATTAGAAGATCCGTTCAAATTGTACCGTTGTCACACCATCATGAACTGTACAAAAACGTGTCCTAAGGGCTTAAACCCTGCAAAAGCGATTGCGGAAATCAAAAAATTAATCGTGGCGCGCCATAATTAATCGAATGATTGCATGAATCAAAAGGCAGCTTTGCTGCCTTTGATAAAATCCTACACAGGGTGTAGGATTTTTTTATACCATTATAATGAAATCAAAGGAGTGTGTTAAAAATCAAAAACAATAAAAATACAGTTAAATACTAGAACAAATGTACTTTTAAATGATGTAACAAAATAAATATAACCATTAAATTTTATGTGAGTGAGTCCCCCAATGAAACATCAAAATTTTTTTGGCAAGCTGATTCTTGCCTCAATGTTTTCCGTTATGCCCATCGTTGTATATTCAAACACACAACCATTCCAACCTTCAACCGAACCCATATTTAGCACGCAACAAGCTAAACCCAATATTCATATGATTCTAGATGACTCAGGATCCATGAATAGTAATAGCGACATTTCTCTGACACGTAATGGCTCAAAAGTCAGACGCAGTGCTGCTCTGAGCGATACTGTTGAAAAACTGTTATACAAATATCGAGACAAAGCTTATCTTGGGATCTCTTTTTTATATCAACGGTCAGATCAAAATGGTCTCATTCGTTTGCCGATTGGGGACTTTCATTTACTCTCTGAAAAGGATTTTAAAACAACAGTTGTCAATCCAATTAAACAACTCATTGCAAATTCCCCTGGACATACGCCAATGCATGCAGGTGTCTATGAAGCATTTAAGATGTTTAGAGGATATCCTGTCAATCAAGCCGGCGGTCCTTGGCAAAGACACCATATGATAGATTTACAACCTAATCCAACAGGCAAAGGTAATCAACGTTACTTCCCTGCTGTACAATTAGAAACACCCTTGCGCTATCGTTGCCAAGCCAATCATATGATTCTCATGACAGATGGTGAACCCTATGGTGAAGATGTTTGGGGCATTCCAAAAGAAGATATCAAAGCATTAGGCGCAAGCAATGCATTTCTTGGCTACAATACTAAATCCAATATGTTCCATGGCGTTGAACAAACATTCGGCGCAGTATTTAATGCACAAAATAAAGATGGTCATTCTAGTGCATTAGGACATCTCATTGCGCAAACAGATTTAACACGTGCTCAAAAATACGTTAAGAAAAATCATCAATGGATCACAAAAGATCTTGATGATGCAGGCGAACCTTGGTTTGACCCCAATAATCCCATTCCCATGAAACTCACGCTGCATAGCGTCAGTTTATTCGTTAAACCAGATCACAATATTTATAAATGGCTCACGCAACCGAGTGGCGGTTATAACCTTGGGATTGATAAAAATAGTAATGGCAGTGCTGAAGATCTGTTATTGGCATTTGATACAATTTTTTCTTCAATCATTCAAAGTACCAGTAGTAGCAAAGCCATTTTAGATCGTATCCATGCAGATATTTTATATGGTGCACCAAAGACGAATGATTTAAGCACGATTGGTACCATTCGTTATGATACCACCTACAGTTTTAGGCAACGTTTTGGCACTGTGCGCGCAATGGTGCCATACATCAGTGAATGGCAAACAGATCCGCAAGATAAAACCAAACGCATCCCCACACAAACCAATACTTTAGAATTGTGGAACACTAACGATACCATCACGGCTAAACAAGGACGTTATATTACGCATCATCAGGTTTTGAACCAATCTGCCATTCATGAATTAAATCAAAGATATAGAGCAGCTTACCCCAATTCTAAAAATTCATTTGATCAGCATTATATTGCTTGGCTCACAGACTTTACAAAACCAAATCATCAACATAATTTACGCAGCCGTTTAAAACCCATGGGTAGTATTACCAATTCCGACATTAAATTAGCCAATAAAGATATTTTAAATATCAATACCGCATCAAATGCGATGTCCTATACATTAGCCGCAGAATTAAGACAGTGGCTCATGTATAAAGCTGCTCATCAGCCTGTCAACTTATTGATTGTTGCAGATAATGATGGTTTTATAAACTTCATCAATGCTCATCGCGGCCGTAAAAATGGCGCCTTAGCAGGTGCACGCAATACAGCTTATTTTCCAAAAATACTGATCCCTCGCATTGATGACATTGCTAAAAGTGATAAATTTGCCAGTCTAATTCTTGAAGGTAAAACAAATTTAACAGATGCAAAAATTGGTACAAATCAATATATGACCTTAGGTATGACAGGTATGGGCAGCGGCGGTAAAGGATTGGTGGGTTATCGCATTTTCAGTGCAACGGGCTCACCCATCACCGCATCAAAACAATTAAAATTCACAACGAATGCATCTTCACATGAGGTGACGCCGCTGTTTGAAATCACCAATGAAGGCCCTCAACAATATCGCACACCTGGCTTTGAAAACTTAGGTTATACATATTCTGGCTTTGAATTTTTCAATGAAGGCATACAAAAGGATGGGCAAAACAGTTACCGTTCTGTCGCGGTATTTGGCAATGGTTTTGGTACTCAGTCCTCCATTTTATATTTTATCGATGCTCATACTGGAAAAAAATTACATGAGATTGTTTTAGATCCTATGGGCGGCGGTGCAGCAACACCTGCGATTGTCATTACAAAATCTGAGTTAGGACAACGCATTGAGAGAATTTATGTGGGAGATTATTCAGGCTCTTTATATAAAGTGGATTTTAATGGTCAAAATTTTGATGATGCCCAAGCAGTGATCACCAAACTTTTCACAGCTCCCCAACACCCAGGACACATCGGACAATCAGCCATTTCCATCAAGCCATTGGTGCTCAAAGATGCCAAACAATATACGATCTATTTTGGGACAGGCTTAGCTGTCAGCCATCAACATGATCGTGGCGAAAATTCACAAGTGAATCATAATTTTTATGCTCTTGATGATCGCCCCACTGATGCAAAGCAAAATTCACAAGCCACTGTCAGTGCATTAAAAAATACAAGGATCTCCCATTTACAACCTCAAATCATGCTAGAAGATCTTAAAAAGGGTTCTGTTGAATATGTGGATAAAAATAAAGTGAATTATTTATTAGACGAACTTCACGAACTCAAAAGTATCACCCCCATCAATACCGCCCTTGGCGATTCAAATGCCAAAGGTTGGTACATTGCTTTATCTGCCGATCATACGAATGATTACATCAGTGGTGAACGCATCATTCATCCACCAACTTTTGACATCAACAATCAATCGGTCATCATCTCAACTTGGGGAATCTTCGAGCAGAGGCAACAAGCAACTGCCACAGGCATCGATGATCCTTGCCGAGCGGATGCTGCCATTGGTAAATCATTGGCTTTTAATATGAAAGATGGTTCTGCCGCCCATAAAATCGGACTTACACATAAAGGACGAACAAATAATGCATCAAGTAATCTAACAGGCGATAACTTAATTAAATCCCCCCTTGGCAATGAAATGACACAAGCGAGTGATTTTAGCAGTTCAGAAATCACAGAATTAAAATCCATTACCCACGAATTATCAAGTTCATACACAACAGATGACAATAATTTTGGTGTCTATTGTGAGGGGAATTTAAAAGGTGGATTACATTGTGAACTGCTTGATCGAAGTAAATTATCAAGCATTCCCATTCATAAAATACGAGTGAGCATTCAAAAAATTATGAATTTCTAATCTCATCAAGGCAGCTTTGCTGCCTTTTTTTGTGCGCCATGAAAAAATGTGGTAAATCTACTAGAACCCTTCATTTTTGCCATAAGGAGTGCACATGAAGACACTCACCTATTTTTGGATCAACGTCTTTACCACAGAACAAGACAAAGGCAATCCATTGCCCGTATTTGTGCTTGATGATCCTTTAAGCAAAACCGCGATGCAAAAAATCGCCGCAATGCTGAATCAATCAGAAACTGTCTTCATTGAACATGTGGACTCAACTGACCCTAAGCTCTCCATTTTTACGCCCATGCAAGCCCTACCTTTTGCAGGACACCCCATCATTGGGGCGCTGAAAATTTTAGAGAAATTGCAGCCGAATCCCACTTTCACCCATGTTAAAACTGAATCTGGCAATGTACCGGTTGAGATTGATCGCCATAAGCACATTTATTGGATCAAAGCACCCCTTGCCCCAACAATGCGGGCAAGCACATTAACCATTGCCAGCACAGCGCAAATGCTCGGTTTAACGGAAGCCAATATTCTCTCCTGCCCCACTTGGGTCAATACGGGCAGCGAACAATTACTGGTTGAGTTAGACAGCGCTGAAGCGGTGGATGCCATTGCCATTAATTCCACATTATTTAAAGAGCATGCCACACTCTATGAAGGGCGCACCATGATCTATGCATGGAGCCGCACAAACAATGATGTGTATGCACGCTATTTTTACCTTAAAAATGGCGCAATCGGAGAAGACAGCGGCACAGGATCAGCCGCCGCCAATTTAGGTGGTTTACACTGTTTAAATGGCACAACGTCTCTGGAATACCGCATTCGTCAAGGCTGTAAAATGGGGCGTGAAAACGTCTTATATTTAAAAGTTGTCGAAGGAGAAATTTGGATCGGCGGGCAAAACACCTTTATGGGACAAGGTGAGTTGCTTTGGGCTGAGTGATCAGCGTAGATCCACCGCTCGACCATCATTTAAAAACATCGTGCCTTTGCCCACTTTATTGTGGCGCATATGGCCGATGAAAAATGAGCCATCACTCAACGTGAGTTTGCCGCGGCCATGAAACTCGCCCATCACATGCTCGCCCTCATAGACCGCGCCATCTGTGCTCACTGTTTTGCCAAAACCATGGGCTTTGCCTTGCTGAATCGCCCCGGTATAAATGCCTTCTGCACTTTTTAATGTGCCATAACCTTCTGGCACACCATTGACCAGATCACCCACATAAGTTGCACCATCTGACAAGGTAATTTTACCTAAATCATCATCAATCGGCGCGCCATGATTGATGGCACAACCCGTTAACATCACCATCAATCCTACAATTGCCAAACCTTTCATATCACCTCTATACACTGATAAATTGCGTGCGATGGCTGAGCCAACGCTGAATCAAACCATTGACGATCACATCATTGTCAATGAGCTTAGGCACCATTTGCTGTGCGCGATCAATGATGTCACGATGCGCCAACATATTGGCCACTTTAAAGGTCACTTCCCCTGTTTGCTTAGTGCCGATGATCTCACCCGTTCCGCGGATCTCTAAATCCTTTTCTGCGATCACAAAGCCATCTTCGGTTTGTTGTAAAATTTGCAAACGCTCTTGTGCCACGGCTGATAAAGGCGGCTCATACATCAATAAACAAAACGATGCTTGACTGCCGCGCCCAACGCGCCCACGCAATTGATGGAGCTGAAAGAGCCCTAACCGCTCTGCATTTTCGATCACCATAATGGTGGCATTTGGCACATCAACGCCCACTTCAATCACCGTGGTGGCCACCAATACATCCAGCTCATGCTGTTTGAACGCCAACATGATCGCCTCTTTTGCCTTCGGCTTCATCTTGCCATGCAGTAAACCGATGCGCACATTCGGCATCATCATGGATAATGTTTGATGCGTCTCTTCAGCCGCTTGGGCAGATAAAGTTTCATTGGCCTCAATCAACGTGCACACCCAATAAGCTTGCACGCCCTTTGCACATTGTAAGGCTAAACGTGCAATCAACTGATCACGCTTTTGATGATTCACAAGCGTTGTGGTGATCGGCACACGATTGGCAGGCTTTTCATCAATGATGGAATGCTTTAAATCCGCATAAGCGATCATGGCCAATGTGCGCGGAATGGGCGTTGCCGTCATCATCAAAAAGTGTGGTTGATGATGTGGATTTTTCTCTTGCAAGGCAAGGCGCTGCGCCACGCCAAAGCGATGCTGCTCATCGACAATCACAAGGGCAAGGGATGCATATTCAACGCTCTCTTGAAACGTCGCATGCGTGCCCACAATGATCTCAATCTCGCCGTTAGCGATCGCTTCAGAACGGATGCGTTTCTCTTTCGCCGTCAAACCGCCCGATAAAAACGTGACACGAATGCCAAGTGGCGATAACAATTTATCAATGGTTAAATAATGCTGCTCTGCCAATAATTCTGTGGGCGCAATCATGATGGCTTGCTGCTTCATCATCGCCACATGTAAAAGCGCCACGGTCGCCACGATGGTTTTCCCTGCCCCCACATCGCCCTGCACAAGGCGCATCATCGGACTGTGTTGCATCATGTCCTCTTTGATCTCTGCAATCACGCGGTGCTGTGCATTCGTCAATTGATACGGCAAACTTTGTAGGAGTGCTTTCTCAGCAGGTAAAGCGAGCGCAATGGCAATGGCGGTTTTATGGGTATCCAAAACGCGCGCGCGCCCAAGCGCCAATTGATACGCGAGCACCTCTTCTAATGCCAATGCCTTTTGCCACGGATGCGAACCTTCAGAGAGTTGCTGCAAGTTCGCATCCGGCGGTGGATTGTGTAGATAATGGAGTGCATCTGACAAGGAATATTTGTTCGACACAAAACTTGGGAAAGATTCTGGCGTGGTTAATGTGAGTGCTGCTGTGATCATGCTGCGCATCTGCTTTTGATTGATGCCCGCCGTTAAGGGATAAATGGGTGTCAATCGCTCTTCGACAGCAATTGATTCATGCAATGCCCGAAACTCAGGGTGCACCATTTCTAAATAAGGATAACCCTTTTTCACCTCGCCAAAGGCACGAATCAACAAGTTTTCATCCAATACTTTCAATAAGCCATGATTAAAATTAAAGAACTTAAATTGCATGATGCCTGTGTCATCTTTCACCCAAACCGTCAGATACTTTTTGCGCCCTTGTGAGACCTCTTTTTTCACCACGCTCACTTCCACAACTGCTGTATCACCAACGTGCAATGCCGCAATCGGCAATAGGCGCGTGCGGTCTTGATAACGATGGGGCAGATGAAAAATCATGTCCTGAATCGTATGGATGTGGAGCTTCTCTAAAGTCTTTGCCATCTTCGGCCCAACACCGGGAAGCTTTGTCACAGATTGCTGAAGAATCACAAATTATCTCTTATATGAATACTTTTTATTGAACAGGCCTTATAATACCTTAATTCATAGTCAAAAGAGAAACAGGGGCGAGAATGTCTATCAAAAATATTCAAGCGTTGATTGCCGACGATTTTAACCAAGTCAATGAAGCCATCATGACGGCGTTATCCTCTGATGTGGCACTGATCAACGAACTTGGCGCATACATCATTTTATCTGGCGGTAAGCGCTTACGCCCGATGATTACTGTATTGTGTGCCAAAGCGGCACAATACACCGGTGATAAACACATTTCAGCGGCGGCGTTGATTGAGTTTATCCATACGGCAACCTTATTGCATGATGATGTGGTGGATCACTCCGACATGCGCCGCGGCAAAGAGACCGCCAATGCCATTTGGGGCAATGAGGCGAGCGTTTTAGTGGGCGACTTCTTATACACGCGTGCTTTCCAAATGATGGTGAATTTAGATTCCATGCGTGTGATGCGCATTTTAGCTGAAGCCACCAACCGCATTGCAGAAGGCGAAGTGTTGCAGCTTTTAAACATCAAAGAGCCAAACATCACAGAAGCCAATTACTTTAATGTCATCTACTCAAAAACGGCTAAATTGTTTGAAGCGGCTGCGGAAATCGCGGGCGTGATGGCCTATGAAACCTCAGGACAACCCGAATCCCAAGTGGAAGCGTTCCGTGAATATGGTAAATATGTGGGCACAGCATTCCAGCTCATCGATGACATTTTAGATTACACGGCCACCGCCGAAGAGATGGGTAAAAATACAGGCGATGACTTAGCAGAAGGCAAACCCACATTGCCACTCATTCGTGCCATTGAAGTTGGCACACCAGAAGAGGCTGAACTTGTCCGCAATGCCTTACTCAATGCTGATGTGAGCCAATTGTCCACCATTTTACAGATCATTGAGCGCACAGAATCCCTCACCTACACTTATCAAAAAGCATGTGAGCAAGTGGATCAAGCCATCGCTGCCATTGCGCCCATTGCTGATTCGCCCTATAAAGAGGCGTTGATTGGCCTTGCGAAATACGCCATTGAACGCAAATTCTAAACGCAATGAAGCCCTTCCATGAAGGGCTTTGCTTTATTTGAGACCTGCCCATGTTAAATTATTGGTTACAGTTTGAAGAACGTCATCCACAGCTCTATCACACCGTGGAAACGCACCCTGATTTTTTAGCCCTCAATCGTTTGCTTGAGTCCTCGCCGTGGGCGGGTCGTTTGATCCTCAATCGCCCTGAGCGCTATTTGACTGATTTTTTAAGCCAACAATGGAATGTGCCGCTTGATCTCTCATCACTCACCATTACTGCACATTCAGAAGCTGAAGCCCTACCAAAGCTTCGCACCCTTCGCAATCAATTGCTATTAAAAATGGCATACCGTGACATCAATCAAATCGATGATGTGCTCACCATCAATCGCGACATTACGCGCATTGCCGATTTCTTTTGTCAGCAAGCCCTGAATTTAGCCTATCAATTCACCACAAAAAACTCTGAAGCCCCAATCGATCAACACGGACAACCCATCGTTCCGTACATCATTGGCATGGGAAAAATGGGCGGCTTTGAGCTCAATTTCTCCTCAGACATTGATCTCATCTTTGGCTATTCTGGGGATGATGCACACTTTTTCCATAAAGTGGCGCGCCGCTTTATTCACCTGCTGCACACCACCACAGAAGATGGCTTTGTCTATCGCGTGGATTTACGCCTTCGCCCGTTTGGCAGCAGCGGACCGATTGCCTTATCCACTGTAGCGATGGTGAGTTATTATTTCCAATATGGTCGCGATTGGGAGCGCTACGCCCTCATTAAAGCGCGCGTGGTCGCAGGTAACATGGCAGAAGGTGAACACTTTTTAAAAGAGATTCACCCCTTCATTTACCGCAAAACCATTGATTATGAATTGGTGGATGCCCTTAAAAACATCAAAGACATGATCCAAAAGGAGGTGATTTTAAAAGACAATCACCACAACATTAAACTTGGTGATGGCGGCATCCGCGAAATCGAGTTCATCGCCCAAGTCTTTCAACTCATTCATGGCGGTAAACAAACGCAGCTGCAAACCACAGAGATCATGCAAGCATTAGATGTGATCAGTACGCGTTATCTTTCCCCTGAAACTGTGAGCGCCCTAAAAAACGCCTATATTTTCTATCGCTTGATCGAAAACCGCTTACAAATGGTGCACGATGAGCAAACCCACACATTGCCAAGTACGCCCGCTGAGCAAGCGCGCCTCATTCATGGACTCAACATCGCCTCATGGGAGAACTTCACTAAAACCTTGATGTATCATCAAAGCATCGTGCATGAAGAGTTTGAGAACATCTTTGGCGCCGTGACGGTGCAAGAGAGTGACAATCACTTCACTTCCTTGTTAAAACTGCTGCGTGAACCACAAGAAGCCATTGATTTTAAAAAGTGGTTTGATTTACAAAACGCCCGCGAGAGTGAGCAGAAATCTTATCTGTTGTGGGCGTTTCAAAAAGAGACCTTTTTAAAAGCAGATTTAGAGACGCAAAAATCCCTCACCTTCATTTTGCTCCATGCCTTTCATTACCTAGAAACCAAGCAGCAACACAGCGCCCATACCCTCAATCTATTTTTAGACATTTTAGCGAGCATTGCGCAAGAATCCCGCTTCATTGAGTGGTTGCATGAGTACAATTCAGCCTTGATCCATGTGCTTGATCTGTGTTGCCACAGCACCTTTTTAAGCCGTTATCTTGCGCGTTTTCCAAAGCTCTTTGATGAACTCATGGTGAGCATGGAAGATGCTAAACCCTTCAATCACCGTAAACTTAGCAAAGCCCTCAATACTGCCCTAGAACAGCCGAAAGCCACTGAAGAGCAACGCCTCAACCTTCTGCGTGATTTCTTGCATAAAACCGTACTTAAAATCGCCATGGCGGACTTTTCTGGCAAGATGCCGCTCATGATCGTCAGTGATTATCTCTCTGAGCTTGCCGATACGCTCCTTAATAAGATTTTGCGTTTAGCGTGGAGCGAGCTCAGCCAAAAGCATGGGCAACCCACTTCCCTTCGCCATAAAAATGGTCGCCCAGATTTCATCATTGTGGCGTATGGAAAATTAGGCGGCTTAGAGCTCGGTTATCAATCGGATTTAGACATCATCTTTTTGCATGATGCCGTGGAAGATCAAATGACCGATGGCGCGCATCCCATTTTTAACAGTGACTTTTTCGTGAAATTGGCACAAAAGATCATCCATTATTTAACCGCACAAACGGCATCCGGGCGCTTATATGAAGTGGACATGCGCCTTCGTCCTTGTGGCGATTCTGGGTTACTCGTGTCAAGTTTTGAGCGCTTTAAAAACTATCAAGCCAATGATGCATGGATTTGGGAACATCAAGCCCTCATTCGTGCCCGCCCCATCACAGGCAGCCAAACGTTAAGCAATGCCTTTAACCAATTTCGCAAAGAGATTTTAACGCGCCAACGCTCGATCCCGCATTTAAAGCAAGAGATCATCAAAATGCGTCAAAAGCTTGATAAACAGTTTGCCGCAAAACAATCTGACCTTGCCCGTAACCTTAAATATGGCAAAGGCGGCATGATCGACATTGAATTTTTGGTGCAATACTTAGTGCTCTCACATGCGTATCATGAACCTTTATTGGTGCGCTTTACCGATAACATTCGTCAACTTGCGGCACTTGAAGCCCTTGGGCGTTTGAGTTCATGGGAAGCGATGGTGCTGCGTGATACTTATCGTTCCATCCGTAAGATTCAACATTATGCACGTTTATCTGATCAAGAGACCTTGCAAAAACCACCGGAATTGGTAGAGTCAATGCAACTTGTGAAGGAAATACACGATAAAGTATTTGGTCAAACAAGCCACAAAAAGATTAATTAATCATTAATAAATGTTTAGAAAGTGTTAGAATGGTGAAAAAGATACATTATAAATAGGAGATGAAACTCATGGAAAATAATATTGTCGACATTGTTGTAACCATCTTAAACCCTGCTTATTTGGTCATTGCTGCAGCATTGGCATGGATCTTACGTAACATTGGCGGTTCGGTGTATGTGATTGTCCCGATCATTATGATGGTGCTTGCCATCGTGGTGGATGCCATTTTCGAATTGCCGAACTTTTCACCGTATCCATTTCAAATCATCGGCATTGGCGTTGTTGCATTGATCATTACTTCGATTGTGCTCTATCTTGTGAAAAAGATGAACGCATCAAAATAAATTGAGTTTCATCCATAGCGGCCGTTCAGACCGCTATTTTTTTATAACAAAAATAATTGAATAACAAGTTAGGAGTGACCATGTCTAAAAAGAAAGTGGCCCGCATTGTGGTGGAAGCTTTAGAAAATTTTGGCGTCAAACGTTGTTATGGCGTTGTCGGCGATACGCTCAATCAAGTGACAGATGCGATGCGTCATCACACAGACATCGAATGGGTGCACATGCGCCATGAAGAGGCTGGCGCTTTTGCAGCCGGTGCTGAAGCGTATATGAGTGATACATTAACAGCGTGCGCAGGTTCATGTGGCCCCGGTTCATTGCATTTCATCAATGGTTTATTTGAGAGCCATCGCAATGGTGCCCCTGTTGTATTGATCGCCAGTCAATTGCCGACAAATGTGCTGCAAACCAATTTCCCACAAGAAGTGGATTACATGCCCATTTATCGCACCTGTTCTGTCTTTTGTGAGCAAGTCAATGATGCCGCTTCCGCTAAACGCATTGTGATGAGTGCGTGCCAAGCGGCACTTTCACAACGTGGTGTTGCGGTGGTGATTTTGCCGTCAGACATCAGTGCCATGGAAGTGGAAGATGCGCCGGTTCTCCAAACCTATCAACCGAAAAAGCCCGTGATTCATCCACAAGAGAGCGAATTGATGGCCATGGCAGAGATCCTCAACAGTGGTCAACGCGTGGGCATTTATGCAGGGGCTGGCTGTGAAGGCGCCCATGATGAAATCATCGCCCTCTGTGAGAAGCTCAAAGCACCGATGGCACACACATCACGCGCGAAAGATTTTGTGGAATGGGACAATCCTTATAATGTTGGCATGACGGGCATGCTCGGTGTGGAATCCGGCTATCGCATGATGGAACACTGTGACACATTACTCATTTTAGGCGCAGACTTTGCTTGGTCACAGTTTTATCCGAAGGATGCGAAAATCATTCAAGTGGACATTAACCCACAGCAACTTGGCTTACGTCATCCGATTACGATGGGCGTGATTGGCAATACGATTGATACGGTTCGCGCCCTATTGCCGCATCTGAATACAAAAGTAAACACGGAGTTTTTAGACACTTACACTGAGATGCACAAAAAATGCACCGCTGAGCTCAATAAAAAAGCCGTGGCTGGCAGTGAAGATCTCATTCATCCGCAATATCTTGTGGAGCTTCTGAGCAAATATGCCACAGATGATTGCCTCATTGCCGGCGATTGCGGCTCTGCGATGGCTTGGATTTTACGCCATTTCCACACCAATGGTCAGCGCCGCACCATGCTGTCTATGAAGCATGGCACCATGGCGAACGCAATGCCACAAGCCATTGGCTTACAAAAAGCATTCCCGAATCGTCAAGTGATCTCCTTATCCGGTGATGGTGGTTTAACCATGTTGATGGGCGATTTGCTCACCATTGTGCAAGAAAAACTTCCCATCAAAATCGCCATTTTAAACAATGGTGCCCTTGATTTTGTGGAACTTGAGATGAAAGCCGAAGGCATCGTCAATAGCTATACGGATCTACACAATCCTGACTTTGCAAAACTCGCCGATGCTGTGGGCATGCAAGGCTATAGCGTCAAAGGTTCTCATGAGCTTGAAGATGCTGTCAAAGCCTTCCTTGAGCACGATGGTCCTGCCATCTTAGATGTGCACACCAGCCGTTTAGAACTGCTCTGGCCGCCACACACAGAACCGGAAAACTACACCAATATGGCGCTGTATGGCGCGAAAGCCATTTTAGGTGGGCAAGGCAAAGATTTTGTGGATATGCTCAAAGATAATTTCTTGAAAAAATAGTCAAGCTTCAATCTTTCATGACATGCAAACAGTGCCCGATGACCTCGGGCATTGTGTTATCCGCAATCTATCCACATAGCCTGTGGATAATTATGTGCATATCTTGTGGAGAGGGGCTCAAACGCCGCCTATCATCAGTGAGTCAAGCGAACGCCTAAAGATTAAACACAAATAATTTACTCAATAAAATCAATGGATTAACTTAAAGTTAAGTGATTGATTTAATCGTTATCCTCACCTAAAAACCATCAAACAGATGCTGTTGATAACTTTGTGCACAACTAACTGCGCCAGAAGCTTGGCGTCAATAATACAAAGATGGTGAAGATCTCTAATCGCCCTAACAACATCGTAAAACTTAAGACAGATAAACCCACATCACTGATGGAAGAGTAGTTGTTGGCAATCGATCCCAAGGCGGGACCTGTAATGTTTAAACAACCTGCCACCGCGGAGAATGCATCTAAAGGCGTTAAGCCGCAACCAATCATCACCAAAGTTAAAACGGCCGTGGATAAACCATAGAGCACCACAAATGCCCAGATGCTCGCTAAAATGGAGACGGGAATCACTTTACCATCCACACGCACTGGCAGCTCTGCCCGTGGATGAATGAGATGTTTGATCTCGCTGTGGGCTTGTTTGCACAATAAAATGATGCGAATCATCTTAATCCCACCTGTGGTGGAGCCAGCACATGCGCCCATAAAAGATAAAAAGATCAATAACAAGGGTAAATATGTGGGCCAATCGCTGAAAGGATTGATGAGAAAACCGGTGGTGGTGATCATGGCGATCACAGTGAAAAAGGCATTGACAAATGCATCATACCAGCCTTCAAACACAGAAAAATAATGCAGCGTCAATGCCACAATCACCGACGCGCCAAGGGAGACAAAGAAGAAAGTGCGAAGCTCAAAGTTCTGAAAATAACGTTTGATGCTTTTTTCACGAAACACTAAAAAGTGCAGTGTAAAGTTGATCCCACCCATGAACATAAAAAAGATGGCAATCCAATTGATGAGCTCGCTGTTAAAGTAACCAAAACTGTCATCATAATTCGCAAAACCTGCCGTTGCCACAGTGGAAAAGCCGTGGGTGATGGCATCAAAAAGATTCATCCCTGCCACATAATAACTGAGGATACATGCCGCCATCAGGGCGATGTACACGAACCATAAGTTACGTGCCGTTTGCGCAATGCGTGGCGTGAGTTTTTCCTCTTTCATGGGTCCTGGCACTTCTGCCTTAAAAAGCGCCATACCGCCCATGCCTAAAAGCGGCATAATGGCCACAGCTAAGATGATGATCCCCATGCCCCCAAAAAAGTGCAGTTGCGTTCTGTACCATAAAATGGATTTTGGCAAAGTTTCAAGATGCTCAAGCACTGTTGCGCCCGTCGTGGTAAAGCCTGAGGTCGCTTCAAAAAAGGCATGCACAAAGGAGATGTTGAGTTCTTTTGAAAGATAGATGGGCACGGCACAAATCAAACTTAAAACGCTCCAGAAGAGCGCCACAATGATGAATCCATGTCGTGTTTTGAGCTCGTAATTGCTCTTACGATACGGGAGCCATAAAAGCCCACCGAGCAAGAAAGTGCTGACAAAAGCGGCGAGAAAATAGCGCGCTTGATCGTCTGAGTAGATAAAGGAGATTCCCACCGGAATCAAAAAGGTAAAACTAAAACCCATCATTAACATTCCCATTATTTTGAAAATAACGGCGAGCTGCTTATCCATGGATAATTTCCTAAAAGCCAAAGAGGAGTTATTTTACTCTTTAATTGAAAATTTGTGTAGTCAATGGCTTATGAAAACTTTCGCCCCGAACATGATTCGAACATGTGACCTTTCCCTTAGGAGGGGAACGCTCTATCCTGCTGAGCTACCGGGGCATTCGTCTATTATTTCTGATTTTTGATGAGGTTTGCAAGGCTTTCGGCATATTTTTTAGAAGCTGCCACATCAAAACTCTCCACCATCACGCGCACAACGGGCTCTGTACCGGATGGACGAATGAGCACGCGGCCATTATCCCCTAACGCTTTCTCCACCTGTTCAATCTCAGCTTTGACAACATCTGTATCCCAACCGGTGCGATCTTTGAGTTGTACATTGATCATGGTTTGGGTGGATTTAGGAATGTGCTGCAAGGATTCTGCAATCGTCATATTTTTATCCAAAATCGCTTGCAATGCCTGCAGTGCAGCAATGATGCCATCACCTGTGGTGTGTTTATCCATACAAATGATGTGCCCTGAACTTTCACCGCCCAATGTTAGATTGTGCTGCTTTAACTGCTCAAGCACATAGCGATCACCGACTTTTGCGCGGATCAATTCAATGCCTTCATTTTTAAGGGCATGTTCAAACCCTAAATTGCTCATGATGGTGGCCACAATCTGCTTTTCTCTGCGGTGTGTTGCGATCAAATACAAAATGGCATCACCATCGTACACAACGCCTTTACCATCGACGATCACTAAACGATCACCATCACCATCAAACCCGATGCCACAATCAGCTTTTTCTTCAAGCACCTTTTTCTGAAGCGCCGCAGGCTGCGTCGAACCCACTTGATCATTGATGTTAAAACCATTTGGCTCATTGCCAATCACGATCACTTTCGCGCCAAGCTCTGTAAATACGTATGGTGCAATGTGATAAGTGGCACCATTGGCACAATCTAGAACAATCTTCATGCCGCGCAAATTCAGATCACGGGCAGAGCTTTTACAAAACTCAATGTAACGCCCTGCAGCATCTGTAATGCGGCGCACGCGGCCAAAGCCATCGGGATTGACCGGCACCAGTGGCTCATCTAAATGTCGCTCAATCTCAAGCTCTAAAGCATCATCTAATTTCTGTCCATCTTCCCCAAAGAATTTGACGCCATTGTCAAAATAGGGATTATGGGACGCTGACACCATACAACCGGCAGATGTATCAAGGGTACGGGTTAAATACGCAATCGCTGGCGTTGGCATCGGGCCTGTTAAAGCCACGCCCACGCCTGCATAGGTTAAGCCCGCTTCTAATGCCGATTCAAACATGTAGCCTGAAATGCGCGTGTCCTTGCCGATCAATACGCGCGCGCCTTCCCTGGCCAACACTTTGCCAGCTGCATAGCCTAAACGTAAGATAAAATCTGGCGTCATCGGTAGCTCGCCTGTGCGGCCACGCACTCCATCAGTCCCAAAATAACGACGCATACAGACTCCTTTATTATTAATTTGTCGAATCTCCTGATTTTAACGCGTTTATTGTCAAAATGGTATGGGCAAAATCATCCCACATTTTGCCCATTTATCCGCTTTGGTCAAAGCACATGGAAATAACGCCTGATTTAGTTTACGCCTTACCCCCCTTTCGCTAGAATGGACAAGTTCTTATCCCTAACACAGGAGGATTCATCAATGTCTAAAATCATCGTTTTGGGCGGTAGCGGATATGTGGGCTATCATGTGATCAGTCGATTAGCGAGAGATAAAAATAACCACATCATCGCTTTTTCACGCAGTAAAAATGTACAAGAAGACACCCGTCAATTTTCATTTGTGAAGTTTAAAACCTATCCACAAACGGATGCGGAGATTTTGTACCACATTCATGATGCGGATGTGATCATCAACCTCGTTGGCACCATGGATGGCAACCGTAAACGCGCCACCAAAGCCCACGTGGATTTAGTGAAGCGTTATGCTGAACTTGCCAAACAAACGAGCATCAAGCATTTCATTCACATGAGCGCCCTTGGTGTGTCTGAAAAAGGCGGCAGCGTCTATTTTGATACCAAATGGCAAGGTGAAGTGGCGCTCAAAGAAGCGTTAAACAACAGCGGCATTAAAGTTTCCATCCTACGCCCTTCTTTCATGTTTGGTCAGCGCGCCCCAAGTTTGGATGGTTTGGTGCGTTTGATTGATAAATTCCCAATGTTCATGGTGCCAGGAGCGTTCACACAATTTCAACCCATTTATGTGGGTGATGTGACGCGAGCCATCGAACAAATCATGTGCACACAATCAGAGATGCAAGCCACCTACACATTGGTGGGTCCTGAGCGCATGACATTTTTAGAGATGATTCGTGATGTTTTGCGATATTCTCACCTTTGTCGTAAAAAGGCGATCGCCATGCCAAAACCCTTTGCGTTCCTCTTAGCATTGACCACCGGCTGGATGCCAAAAGCCCCATTTACGATGAATCAATACAACTGCTTGAAAATTGATAGCGTTTCAGATACAAATAATCTAGAGCAATTAAGTATTTCGCCACAGTCGTTTCAGTCTGTCATGAGTTACGAATACAAATATGGCTTACAAGATCGTTATGAAGCGGATCGAATGACAGCAGGTCGAAATATTATTTAAAGGAAGTTTGAGTGTTAGTAGTTGATTACAAAATCTTAGATAAACGTTTAGGGACTGAGTTTCCATTACCAAGCTATGCAACAAAAGGATCAGCAGGCCTTGATTTACGTGCCATGCTCGATGAGCCCTTAACGTTAGAACCCGGTCAAAGCGCATTTGTCAAAACAGGCATGGCGATCTATTTAAAAGATCCTAACTATGCTGCGATGGTATTGCCCCGCTCTGGCCTTAGCACAAAACATGGGATTGTCCTTGGCAATCTCGTGGGTTTGATTGATGCTGATTATCAAGGCGAATTAATGGTATCCGCTTGGAACCGCAGCAATCAAGCTTTTACAATCGAAGTGGGGGAGAGATTGGCGCAGATGATCATCGTGCCAGTCATTCAAGCAAACTTCCAAGAGGTGGATGAATTTGAAGCATCCGAACGTGGTGCTGGTGGCTTTGGCCACACAGGCCGAAATTAATAATCAATAAGGAAATTGAATGAAAGTATTAGTATTACCCGGTGATGGTATTGGTCCAGAAATCACAGCACAAGCCGTTCGTGTATTAAACACCATGAACGACAAGCACAATCTTGGCATTGAAACAGAAAATGCGCTGATTGGCGGCATTGCTTATGATACGACTGGCAAGCCATTGCCTGATGAAACCCTCGAAAAAGCACTCAACGCCGATGCGGTGCTACTCGGTGCGGTGGGTGATACTAAATACGATGCATTGCCTCGCAATGTGCGCCCTGAACAAGGCTTATTGGCGATCCGTAAAGGTTTAAACTTGTTTGCGAACTTGCGCCCTGCTCATGTGTTTAAAGAACTTGCCCATGCTTCTTCATTAAAAGAAGAGTTGGTGTCAGGTTTAGACATTTTGATCGTGCGCGAGTTGACGGGCGACATTTACTTTGGTCATCCTCGCGGCATCGAAGTGCGCAATGGCGAAAAAGTGGGCTTCAATACCATGTTGTATTCAGAATCTGAAATCCGCCGCATTGCGCATGTGGCGTTTCAGGCAGCACAAGCACGTGATAAACGTGTGTGCTCCATTGATAAAATGAACGTGCTTGAAACCACGCAATTGTGGCGTGATGTGGTCACGGAAGTGGCCAAAGAGTACCCGGATGTCACGCTTTCACATATGTTGGTGGACAATGCTGCCATGCAATTGGTGCGCGCACCAAAACAATTTGACGTCATGCTCACCGGCAACATTTTTGGTGACATTTTATCCGATGAAGCAGCGATGCTCACAGGTTCGATTGGCATGTTGCCATCGGCTTCATTAGATGAGAACAATAAAGGCTTATATGAACCAAGCCACGGCTCTGCACCCGATATTGCCGGTCAAAATAAAGCCAACCCATTGGCGACCATTATGTCCGTCAGCATGATGTTTAAATACACCTTTGCCCGCCCTGACATCGCTCAAGAGATCGATGACGCCATCGAGCGCGTGTTGGCAAAAGGCATTCGCACCGGTGACATTGCTCAAAAAGATAGCATCATCGTGGGTTGTAAAGAGATGGGTGATGCAGTGATCGCAGAGCTCAACGCATAAGAATTAGGGAAAGGATACACAATGAAAAAAGTAGGTTTAGTTGGCTGGCGTGGCATGGTGGGCTCTGTGCTCATGGAAAGAATGGTGGAAGAAGGCGATTTTCAACACATTCACGCCACATTTTTCTCCACCTCTAACGCAGGCGGCAATGCGCCTGTGATGGGCGGTGCGCAAGAGAGTGCGTTAGGCGATGCCTATGACATCGATGCGCTAATGGCGCAAGAGATCATCGTCAGCTGCCAAGGTGGCGATTACACCAAAGATGTTTATCCAAAATTGCAAACTGCTGGTTGGCAAGGTTATTGGGTGGATGCCGCCTCAACCCTTCGCATGGACAATGACAGCATCATCGTGCTTGATCCCATCAATCGCGAGAGCATTGATCAAGGGCTCAACAAGGGCATCAAAACATTTGTGGGCGGCAATTGTACCGTCAGCTTAATGTTGATGGCGCTTGGCGGCTTATTTAAAGAAGATTTGGTGGAATGGACAACCTCCATGACCTATCAATCGGCTTCAGGTGCAGGTGCGCAAAACATGCGTGAACTTTTGCAACAAATGCACTTTATTGGCCAAGAGATGGCGAGCGACATCATCTCCCCTGCCAAAGCGATTTTAGAGATTGACCGCCGCGTGTCTGATCTTTTAAAAGCGGATCACTTCCCGAAAGATAATTTTACTGTGCCATTAGCGGGTAACTTAATCCCATGGATTGATAGCGAATTGTCCGATGGACAAAGCCGCGAAGAGTGGAAAGGCATGGTGGAAACCAATAAAATCCTCAACACTCAAAGCCCCATTGCCGTCGATGGCATTTGCGTGCGCGTCGGCGCGATGCGTTGCCATTCACAAGCATTGACCTTGAAGCTTAAAAAAGACATTCCGTTGTCTGAGATTGAGAGCATCATCACATCCTCAAATGATTGGGTGCGCGTAATTCCAAATCACCGTGACGTCACCATGCGTGAATTAACGCCGGCTGCGGTTTCTGGCACGCTTGAAGTACCGGTTGGCCGCTTACGTAAAATGAAGATGGGCAATGAGTATTTATCTGCCTTTACAGTGGGCGATCAATTGCTTTGGGGCGCCGCTGAACCTGTGCGCAGAATGTTGATGATTTTAGTGAACTGATCACACATCCCCATACAATGAATAATAAAAAGGACTGCAAGCAGTCCTTTTTTAATCATCATAGTTCGATATTATTGCTAATATCTAGGGAATTTAGTCGCGCAGCTCTTTAGGCAATGGAAACACGATGGTTTCCGGATTCTCATCGATGCTGTGCTCAAGGGTTGCCCCTGCCTTTTCAAGCAGTTCAATCACTTCTTGAACGAGCACTTCCGGTGCAGATGCCCCTGCGGTGACGCCAATATTATCATGATCTTTTAAGACTGCAAGATCTATATCTTCTGCCCGATCAATTAAATACGCCATAGCACCCTGCTTTTCTGCCAATTCACGCAAGCGATTGGAGTTTGAGCTATTTTTAGAGCCCACCACAAAAATCAATGAGCATTGCTTAGAAAGCTCACGCACGGCATCTTGACGATTTTGCGTGGCATAACAGATGTCATCTTTCTTTGGCGCAGCAATCACAGGAAAACGCGCGCGTAAGCGGTCAATGATCTCTTTTGTATCATCAATCGATAATGTGGTTTGCGTCACATAACTGACATTATCTGGATTGTTCACCACAAGATTGTCAGCATCTTTCACATCTTCCACAAGGTAGATTTCACCGCCATGCGCTGCATCAAACTGTCCCATCGTGCCTTCCACTTCAGGATGCCCCGCATGGCCAATTAAGATGGTATCACGCGCATTTTTTGCATCTCGGCTCACTTCCATATGCACTTTTGTCACCAATGGACACGTGGCATCAAAAACCTTTAAGCCACGACGATCCGCTTCCATCTGCACCGCTTTAGAAACGCCATGGGCAGAGAAAATCACAATCGCATCATCCGGCACTTCATCAAGCTCTTGCACAAAGACCGCGCCACGATCACGCAAACCATCCACCACAAATTTATTGTGCACCACTTCATGACGTACATAAATCGGTGCGCCAAACTGTTCTAATGCTTTTTCAACGATGCCGATGGCTCGGTCAACGCCAGCACAAAAACCGCGTGGGTTGGCCAAATAAATTTTCTTACTCATTGCGTGAATCATCTCGTTCAATAAAAGAGGACAAAATGACTAACCCTGCACCCACAGAGACGCAGATGTCAGCCACATTGAAAATGGGAAAGTAATAGCTGCCAAATTGCACACTGATAAAATCAATCACAAAGCCATGCCAAATGCGGTCAATCACATTGCCAATCGCACCCGCCATGATCAAGGCAAAGCCATAAGGCAAAATGCGCTCATGGGCTTTACGTCGAATGATCAAAACTGAGAGCACAATCGCCGCAATGATGGCAATGGCAATGAAAAACCAACGCTGCCAACCGGAGTGATCCGACAAAAAGCTAAAGGCCGCGCCATAGTTATACGCTAAGCGCCACTCTAGAAAATCCGGAATCACAGTGATCACAGAATTGTTCAATGCAGCGGTTGCCCAAAGCTTTGTGAGTTGATCCACCACAATGCCAATGATCGCAAGCACAAAGAAGATCATGACCTTCTTTGTGGGCAAAGATGACTTAGGCATATTTGCGATTCTCACCTTCTTCAGTTAAGTTCGTGATGCAGCGGTCACACAATTCAGGATGATCTGCATGCGTGCCCACATCTTCACGATAATGCCAGCAGCGAACACATTTTTTGTAATGGTTCACAGAGATTTCGATGGCAAATTGCTCATCTTCTAATGTCAAGACAGGCAACTCTTCTGTATTGTCAGACAATGGTTTCACATTTGCATATGACGTCAATAATACAAAACGCAATTCATCTTCTAACTGCATCAATTGATTGTACATATGATCAGTACAGTAGATGGTGACATTTGATTGCAATGATGAGCCGATTTCACCATTTGCACGGTATTTTTCGATCTCTTTAGAGACTTCAGAGCGCACATTGAGCAACATGTCCCAGAAGGCACGATCAAATTTCGCATCATCTAATGGCACTAAATCTTTGTAGAATTCAGCTAAGAAGATGGATTCTTCGCGGCTGCCATCTTTTTGGCGCATGTTTTGCCAAATTTCTTCAGCGGTGAAGGATAAAATCGGTGCCATCCAACGCACCAATGCTTCTAACACATGATGCAAAGCTGTTTGACATGAGCGACGTGCTTTAGAGTCTTTCGCACAAGTGTACTGACGATCTTTGATGATGTCTAAGTAAAAGCTGCCTAAATCGATTGAACAGAAGCTTTGTAATTTTTGATACACATTATGGAACGCAAATTCCACATAATGCTCACCAATTTCAGCTTGCAATTGATGCGCACGATCAATCACCCAGCGATCTAATGGCAATAATTCATCCATGGGCACAGCATCTTTGGCATAATCAAATTCGCCTGTGTTCGCCAATAAGAAGCGCACGGTATTACGAATGCGGCGGTAAGTTTCTGATGTGCGTTTTAAGATTTCATCTGACACGGGAATTTCACCGCGGTAATCGGTAGAAGACACCCAAAGACGCAAGACATCCGCACCCATTTTGTCCATCACATCTTGTGGCTCTACACCATTGCCTAAAGATTTAGACATTTTGCGACCCTGTGCATCCACCGTAAAACCGTGTGTGAGCAACTGTTTATAAGGCGCAATGCCATCCATCGCCACAGAAGTACAGATTGATGAGTTGAACCAACCACGATGTTGATCCGAACCTTCTAAATAAAGATCCGCAGGATAAGACAATTCAGGACGCTGACGAAGCACCGTATAATGCGTTGTACCTGAGTCAAACCACACATCTAAGATGTCTTTGTTTTTCTCATAAGTTGCAGCATCTTCTGCATTTAAGAATTCTGTGATGTCTGCTTCAAACCAGCCGGTTAAACCTTTGTCTTCGATTTTCGCCGCCACTTGTTCCATCAACTCGCCCGTTTGTGGATGCAATTCGCCGGTTTCTTTATGTAAGAATAAAGGAATCGGCACGCCCCAATAACGCTGACGAGAGATACACCAATCACCGCGACCTTCAATCATGCCGTATAAACGTGCTTGACCCCAGCTTGGCGTGAATTTAACTTTGTCGATCTCAGTTAAGATCTCTTGACGTAAATCTTTTTTATCCATGCTGATGAACCATTGCGCCGTTGCACGGTAAATGGTGGGCGTTTTATGGCGCCAGCAATGTGGATAGCTGTGTTCAATTTTGGTGGCAAACACTAGATTGTTGTGACTGCGTAATGTGTCTAACACATTGTCCGTCACATTCATGATGTTTTGACCGGCAAACAATGGCACATCAGAGGCATAATCACCATTGCCTAAAACATAATTCCCCATTGGCAAGTGATATTGCAGACCCACTTTATAGTCGTCATCACCATGAGAAGGCGCTGTATGAACGCAGCCTGTACCGCCATCTAATGTAACATGCTCACCTAAAATCACTGGCACTGTTTTTTCATAAAAGCAGTGGCTCAAGGCTAGGTTTTCAATTGCTTGACCTTTAAAGGTGTGGATCACTTCTAATTCAGTTTTCCAGCGTTTGGCCAAACCTTCCACTAATTCTGCCGCCACAATGATGTTTTCACCATTCATGCGCACGAGTGCATAATCATATTCAGGATGCACAGAGACGGCTTCATTACATGGCAATGTCCATGGTGTGGTTGTCCAGATTACGACAGAAACAGGCTCAGTCACGGCAAAACCAATGGCATCACTCAATGCTTTAACGTCTTGCACTGCAAATTTCACATCAATGCTTGTGGAGACTTTATCTGCATATTCCACTTCCGCTTCCGCTAAAGAAGAGCCGCAATCTAAACACCAGTTCACAGGACGAGAACCGCGCTCCATGTGGCCATTTTTATAGATTTCTGCCAACGCACGCACGGTGTTTGCTTCGATTTTTTTATCGTACGTTAAATAAGGGTGATCAAAATCCCCCAAAATACCAAAGCGTTGGAATTCTGCTTTTTGTAGGTCCACTTGTGTGGCGGCATAGTCTGCACATTTTTGACGGAACTCTTGTGCCGTCATGTTTGGCCCAACTTTGCCATATTTACGTTCAACCACCAATTCAATGGGTAAACCGTGACAGTCCCAGCCGGGTACATAAGGCGTATCAAAGCCTAATTGACTGTGAGACTTGGTAATAATGTCTTTGAGCGTCTTATTAACAAAGTGGCCTAAATGAAGGGCACCGTTGGCATAGGGAGGACCATCATGCAATACAAATTTTGGCTTGCCTTCAAAGGCTTTGCGTTGTTTGGCATATAAATTAATGGATTCCCAAAACTCAACAAACTTTGGCTCCTTCGTTGGGAGATTTGCGCGCATGTCAAAGTCAGTCGTTGGAAGATTCAACGAATCTTTATACTGGTGATTACCATTGTCTTGAGATTTATTTTTACTCACAGTATGTACCTATTCTGAAAAGTCTTTAAAAAAAGTGGAAGAATTTGTTATATCACGCTCAATTTGCTTTCGCAAATCCTCTAAAGCGTTAAACTTGATTTCATCGCGAATTTTGTTGATGAAGGTAATTTTGAAGTGATCACCATAGAGATTTTCATTGGTATTGTGTAGGTGCACTTCGAGCGAGAGCTTTTTACCATCAATCGTTGGGCGCATGCCCATGTTCGCAGTGCCATAATAACGCTTGCCTGTACAGAGATTATCGGCAATCACATTGAAAACGCCACGCAGTGGGAAATGATGCTTTAAATGAACATTAATGGTGGGCATGCCCCAAGTGCGAGCAAGTTGATTGCCATACACCACTTTACCGATGAGCGAATAACGGCGGCCTAAAAATTGCTCCGCTAAAACCAAGTCATTGTTGGCCAAAAACTCACGGATTTTTGTTGACGAGACACGAATGTTGTCTTGTTCAAGGTCTTCAATCGCTCTGAAATGATAATCATCTTTGAGCGCATTGCTTAAAAATTCTATGTCGCCTTGAGCTTTGTGCCCAAAACGGAAATCTTTACCCACAAAGAGCGCTTTCATCTCAAGGGTATCGAGCAAAATGTCATTTAAAAAGCTCTCAGCGGTAATCGTCGCCATGCCTTGAGAAAAGGGTATGAGAATCACTTCATCCACTAAATCATGTGTCTTAAGATAATCTAATTTATCGCGCAGCGACATCACACGATGAAATGAGCCTTTTTTAAAATACTCAGGCGGTAAAGGATTGAACGTCACTAAGGTGCGTTTTAAATTATGCGCTTTCGCATGCTCATTCAGAGCGTTGATGATTTTCACATGTCCAACATGAAGACCATCAAAAGAGCCAATGGTGATGGCGCGGCCATCGAATTCATTCGATGCTAAGGAGAGATTTAAATGTGTAAAATACATACTGCCCCAACAATAAAAAGGCCGGATGAACCGGCCTATTCTATCAATTTAACTAATCATTACTCAGCAGCGGGTGCTACGACACGATCAACGAGCTCAACGTAAGCCATTGGCGCGTTATCACCTGCACGGTTACCACACTTAAGAATTCTTAAGTAACCGCCTGGGCGTTGTTGCATACGTGGTGCGATTTCAGTGAACAATTTTGCAACTGCTGCTTCTGAACGCAAACGAGCGAATGCTAAACGACGGTTAGCAACTGAATCTACTTTCGCTAAAGTGATTAATGGTTCAACCACTGATCTTAACTCTTTAGCTTTTGGTAATGTTGTTTTAATTAATTCATGCTCAATCATAGAAACAGCCATGTTCTTAAACATTGCTTTTCTATGCGCTGATGTGCGACTAAAGGCACGACCTGATTTACGATGACGCATTAGAATAATTCCTTAAAAATTTGTAACTTAATTATGCTGGCGGCTTGCTCACATCTAGGTGTGAAGGTGGCCAATTATCCAATTTAGTTCCTAAAGATAAACCGTGCTGTGCCAATACGTCTTTAATTTCAGTTAAAGATTTCTTACCCAAATTAGGTGTCTTTAAGAGTTCAACTTCAGTCTTCTGGATTAATTCGCCAATATAGTACAAGCTTTCTGCTTTCAAACAGTTTGCTGAACGAACAGTCAACTCAAGATCGTCTACAGAACGCAATAAAATCGGATCGATCTCACATACTGGCTCTTCTTTCTCTTCAACAACATCTGGTTTAGATTTTAAATCTACGAAGACAGCCAATTGCTCATGCAAGATTGTTGCAGCGGCGCGAATGGCTTTTTCTGGATCTAAACTGCCGTTAGTTTCAAGATTAATAATTAATCGATCTAAGTTAGTTCTTTGTTCAACACGTGCTGTGTCTACTTTATAGCTGACAGTTCTCACTGGGCTAAAAGAAGCATCGATCTTGAAGTTACCAATTTTCTGTGTCGCTTCAGAAGCAGATTCACGAGCAGCAACAGGTTGATAACCACGACCATTTTCAACTTTCAAGCGCAATTTTAAAGAGCCTTGTGCAGTCAAGTTAGCGATCACATAGTCAGGATTAAAAATCTCAACATTGTGTGGTAACACTAAATCGCCTGCAGTGACAGGACCCTCGCCAGATTTCTCTAGCGTCAAATAGGCTTCATCAGCATCGTGAAGGGATAAAGAAATTCCTTTTAGATTCAAAAGAAGATCTATTACGTCTTCATACATTCCAGGTACTGCAGTATATTCTTTCTGAACACCTTCAATTTCACATTCAGTAATCGCTGAACCAGGCATTGAAGATAAAAGAATACGGCGTAAAGCATTACCTAACGTATGGCCAAAGCCACGCTCTAAAGGCTCAAGCGAGACTTCAGAACGTGTAGGACTAATTGTCTTAATATCGACAATCTTTGGCGTTAATAATTCATGTACAGCCATAATAAATATTCACCTAGATATTAACGTTAATCAATAATATTACTTAGAATACAATTCAACTACTAGTGATTCATTAATGTCTGCTGGCAAGTCGCTGCGATCAGGGATACGTTTGTAAGTACCTTCCATTTTTGAAGGTTCTACAGATAACCATTCAACGAAACCGTTACTTTCTGCTAATTGCATAGCGTACTTAACACGAGTTTGTTGTTTTGCTTTTTCAGAAAGTGTAACAACATCTTCTGCTTTCAATTGGTAAGAAGGAATGTTTACAGATTTACCATTCACCAATACCGCTCTGTGTGACACCAATTGTCTAGCTTCTGCGCGAGTTACAGCAAAACCCATACGATAAACAACGTTGTCTAAACGACATTCTAAGATTTGTAACAAGTTTTCACCTGTTGAACCTTTACGACGTGCTGCTTCTGCGTAGTAAGATCTAAATTGCTTTTCTAAAACACCATAGATGCGGCGTAATTTTTGCTTTTCACGTAACTGCGTACCATAAACTGATAACTTCTTAGGACGTGCGCCGTGTTGACCAGGTGCTTTGTCATGAAGCTTAGTTTTAGATTCAAAAGGACGAGCAGGTGATTTTAAGAAAAGGTCTGTACCTTCTCTTCTTTCTAATTTACATTTTGGACCAATATAACGTGCCATTTAAATACTCCAATTATACTCTACGTTTCTTAGGTGGACGACAACCATTGTGTGGGATTGGCGTAACGTCAACGATAGATGTGATTTTGTATCCTAAAGCATTTAACGCACGAACCGCAGATTCGCGACCTGGGCCTGGACCATTAACTTCAACGTCTAGATTTTTCAAACCATACTCTTTAGCAGTTGTACCTGCTCTTTCAGCAGCGATCTGTGCTGCGAAAGGTGTAGATTTTCTAGAACCACGGAAACCGGAACCACCAGAAGTTGCCCAAGATAACGCGTTACCTTGACGATCTGTAATAGTTACGATTGTATTATTGAACGATGCATGTATGTGTGCGACACCGTCTACAACAGTTCTTCTAACACGCTTGCGTGCTTTTACTGAAGGTTTTGCCATCACTAATTCCTATAAATTTATTTCTTAACTAAACGTCTTGGACCTTTACGAGTGCGTGCATTCGTTTTGGTACGTTGTCCGCGCACAGGTAAACCACGACGATGTCTGATACCACGGTAACAACCAAGATCCATTAGTCTTTTAATACTCATTGACACTTCACGACGAAGGTCACCCTCTACTACGAATTGCGCAACTTGCGCACGTAGTGCTTCAACTTGATCTTCAGTCAAATCACTGACTTTAGTTGTTGGATCAACTTGTGCATTTTGACAAATTGCTTTTGCGCGCGTGGCACCGATGCCATAAATGGACTGCAAAGCAATAATAACATGTTTTTTGAGCGGTAAGTTTACACCTGCTATACGTGCCATATGTTATGAAACTCCGAAAATTTTTGTTTTATGACCAAGGGGTGGAATTCTATACTGTTTTCCAGAATTCCACAAATTTAATTATCCTTGACGTTGCTTATGACGTCCATCTTCACAGATAACTCTAATAACACCATGGCGTTTAATGATTTTGCATTTTCTGCAAATTTTTTTAACTGATGCTCTAACTTTCATAAAAACTCCTAATCGAGAATATTTTAGATTGATGGCGGCTTGCCATTTAAAGCAGAACTAATGTTGGCCTTCTTCATCACAGATGAATATTGTTGAGACACCAACTGAGCTTGAACTTGAGCAATTAAGTCCATGACAACTACAACCGCAATCAGAATAGAAGTACCACCGAAATAGCTTGGGAAATTAAAAATAGCGCCGAGCATTTCTGGTAATAAACAGATTGCTGTGATGTAGAGCGCACCCCAAAGTGTGATTCGTGTGAGTACTTTATCAAAAAATTGAGAAGTTTGAATTCCTGGACGAATCCCTGGAATAAAACCACCCGAACGCTTTAAGTTTTCTGCTGTTTCTTTTGAATTGAACTGAATCGCAGTATAGAAGAAACAGAAGAAGATGATTAAAGCTGCAAATAAAATCATATAAGCTGGTTGACCAGGTGTGAAATATTTAACACCGTAGTTGCCAATTTTTTGGAAAAATTGACTTGCTAAATAACCAAACTTAGCAAAACCAGACACAGGACCTTCAGCAACACTCACTTCAATTTTTGCCAACGCTGCTGAAATTGTATAAACGAACGATAAGAATGCCGATCCGAAAATTGCTGGAATCACACCCGCCATGTTTAACTTCAATGGGAGATGTGTCGTTTGCCCACCAATTGACATTTGGCGTCCTTGTTGTTTTCTTGCATAGTTGATCGTAATACGACGCTGACCACGCTCAATAAATACAACAAGTAATACTATCGCCATAACAAACAAAATGACAAATACAACTTTTAAATAAGCCAATGCGCCACCTTCAGTGCGTGCTGTGTCAAACAAAGCACTCACACCTGTCGGTAAGCCCATCAAAATGCTCGCAAAAATAATCATGGAGATACCGTTACCGATTCCCCTTTCAGAAATTTGCTCACCGAGCCACATTAAAAAGATTGTACCTGTAATCCAAGTGATCACAGCTAATAAAACGAAATTAAGCGCTGGTATCACAACGATACTCGAGTTAAACCCGAGTGAGCCATTGACAATACCAAACGCATACGCTGTACCTTGTGCAGCAGCAAAAACAATAGTGAGATAACGCGTATATTGCGTTATCTTACGACGTCCCGCTTGACCTTCTTTTTTGATTTGTTCAAGTGGTGGGTATACCACAGTCAGCATCTGAATAACAATAGATGCTGTAATATATGGCATAACCCCTAGCATAAAAATCGACATCCTTTCAAATGCGCCACCTGAAAACAGGTTCATCATCGCACTTAAACCTTGGCCTTCACCTGGTTGCGTCATCTGATCCATTAATAATGGAACGTTAATACCGGGCACGGTGATATGAACACCAAGGCGGTACACAACCAAGGCTAATATCAAGAATATAAAACGTGATTTTAATTCCGATAAATTGCCAAATTGAGGAAGCTGATTATTTTTCATACTATTTCTTTATTCGTTGATTGTTCCACCTGCTGCCAAGATTGCTTCCTTAGCACCCTTTGTAACAGCTAAACCATTAATGGTCACTGCACGATCAATTGTACCTGAAAGAATAATTTTAGCTCTTTCAAATTTACCTGCAATTACATTAGATGATTTTAATGCGATCAAATCAATTTCATTACCTTGTACTTTAGCTAAAGCTGACAAAGGTACTTCTGTTGTTACTAAAGAAAGTTGGGAAACGAAGCCTACTTTTGGTAAACGACGTTGTAAAGGCATCTGACCGCCTTCAAAACCTACTTTATGGAAACCACCAGAACGTGAATGCTGACCTTTATGACCGCGACCTGCTGTTTTACCTAAGCCAGAACCAATACCACGTCCAAGACGTTTCTTAGGTTTACGGCTACCTTCTGCACTTGTTAAAGAGTTTAAACGCATACTTTCACCTATTTCTCAGAAACTTTTAATAAATAGGATACTTTATTAATCATGCCTCTGTTCTCTGGAGTATCTTTAACTTCCACAGTATGGCTGATTCTTCTTAATCCTAAACCACGAACACAATCTTTATGAGATTGTAAACGACCATTGGTACTTTTGATCAAAGTAACAGTAATTGTACTCATGCATTACTCCTTAATGTCTTCAACTGAAAGACCACGCTTAGCAGCGATTTCTTCAGGTGATTTCATAGAGCATAACCCTTCTACTGTTGCGCGAACAACGTTGATAGGATTACGTGAATTTTGACATTTTGCTAACACGTCTGTTACGCCAGCAACTTCAAACACAGCACGCATTGCGCCACCAGCGATGATACCAGTACCTTCAGAAGCTGGTTGCATGTAAACACGCGCAGCACCATGAACACCAGTCACTGGATATTGCAATGTACCATTTGTTAAAGCAACTTCTCTAATGTTTTTACGAGCTTGCTCAACAGATTTTTGAATTGCCAAAGGAACTTCTTTAGCTTTACCGTAACCAAAACCTACGCGACCGTTACCGTCACCCACTACTGTCAAAGCAGCAAATGCGAATTGACGACCACCTTTAACTGTTTTAGAAACACGGTTTACTGCAACAAGCTTCTCTTGAAAAGCATCTGCTTGTGCTGCAACGTTTGTATTTTCTTTCTTTGCCATATCAAATTCCCTTAGAATTGTAAGCCAGCTTCGCGAGCTGAATCTGCCAATGCTTTAATACGTCCATGGAACTGGAAGCCAGCACGATCAAAAGCAACTTCAGTGATGTTTGCTTTTAATGCACGCTCTGCAACAACTTTACCCACTACTTTAGCTGCGTCTACGTTGCCACCATTTTTGATTTGCGCACGTACTTCTGCATCTAATGTAGATGCCGCTGCTAAGATAGTTTTGCCACATGGAGAAATCACTTGTGCATAGATATGGCGAGGCGTTCTATAAATAGTTAAACGTGTCGCACCAATTTCTCTGATTTTTGCTCTAGCTTTACGACTACGGCGTAATCTAGCTTCTTTTTTTACGTTCATATTCACCTACTTCTTCTTAACTTCTTTCAATGAAACAACTTCGTCCGCATAACGAACACCTTTACCTTTATATGGTTCTGGTGGTCTGTAAGCACGTACTTTTGCTGCAACTTCACCCACTGCTTGTTTATCAACACCACGGATGATGATTTCAGTTTGTGAAGGTGTTTCACAAGTTACGCCAGCAGGCATTTGATGAACCACTGGGTGTGAAAAACCTAATGAAAGATTTAAAGCAGAACCTTGCGCTTGCGCACGGTAACCAACGCCCACTAAAAGTAATTTCTTTTCGAAACCTGCAGAAACACCGATAATCATATTGTTTACCAATGAACGCATGGTACCTGCTAAAGCATAGTTACCTTTTGTTTGCGCTAAATCAGGAACGATCACTAAATTACCGTCTTCCTGTTTAATACCAACTGCAGAATGCAATTGTAATTCGCTAGAGCCTTTAGCCCCTTTAACTTTTACCAAGTTACCTGCGATTGAAACTTCAACACCAGCAGGAATTGGAATGATTTTCTTTGCAATACGAGACATTACTAACTCCTTACGCTACGAAACAAATTACTTCACCACCTAAGGACAAGGCTTTTGCTTTACGATCTGTCATCAAACCTTTAGAGGTTGAAACGATCGCAATACCTAAGCCGCCTAATACTGATGGTAATTCATCTTTACTTCTGTAGATACGGAGGCTTGGACGACTAACGCGCTCAAGAGTCTCGATTACAGGTTGACCTTGATAGTACTTCAAAGTAATTTCTAAAGTTTTCTTAACGCCTTCGGCAGTTACGTTAAAACCAGAAATATAACCTTCGTTCTTTAAAACTTCTGCAATTGCTTCTTTCTTAGTAGAAGAAGGCATTGCCACTGTTTCTTTGTGTGCAGCCTGTGCGTTACGAATTCTCGTTAACATATCTGCAATCGGATCATGCATACTCATGAATTATCTCCTCAATTACCAACTTGCTTTGCGTAAGCCTGGGATATCACCACGCATAGTGATTTCGCGTAATTTATTGCGACCCAAACCAAACTTGCTGTAAACACCGTGTGGACGACCAGTGATCGAGCAACGAGCGTGTTTACGAGATGCTGAGGAATCACGAGGCATTTTTTGTAAAGCTACCACTGCGGCTTGCTTTTCTTCAAACGTTGCAGTTTCACTTTTAATAATATCTTTTAAGCTGATGCGCTTAGCGTGTAATCTTTCAACCAATTTTGCTCTTTTAAGCTCACGGTTGATCATTGATTTTTTTGCCATAATATTACCTATTAATTACGGAATGGGAAACCGAATGCAGCGATAAGTGCTTTCGCTTCTGCGTCAGTTTTTGCAGTTGTCGTAAAGTTAATGTCCATACCACGTAAAGCATCAACTTTTTCATAATCAATTTCAGGGAAAATGATTTGTTCTTTGATACCAAAGCTGTAGTTACCACGACCGTCGAAAGAACGACCATTGATACCGCGGAAGTCACGTACACGAGGTAAAGAGATGTTGATCAAACGATCTAAAAACTCATACATGTGCGCACGACGTAAAGTCACTTTACAACCTACAGGCCAACCATCACGGATTTTAAAACCAGCGATTGATTTTTTAGATAAAGTTACGATTGGTTTTTGACCAGCGATCGCAGACATATCTGCCACTGCAGAATCCATTACTTTTTTATCAGCAACAGCTTCACCAACACCCATATTCAAGGTAATTTTAGTGATTTTTGGAACTTCCATTGGATTTTTATATCCAAATTGTTCCATTAATTTTGGAACCACTACTTCATTGTAGTACTGATTTAATCTTGTCATAAAATTAATCCCAGCCAAACGGATATATCTCAGGAATGCATCCTATTCAGCAATTGTTAAAACAAACACTCTCATAGACATACATCTATGAGAGTAGAGCGCATTACAATAACAGAAAAATCAATTATTAGCCAATTTTTTTGTTAGTTGATTTGAAAAATCTTTCTCTTGTGAAAGTATTTTTACCGTTCGCATCTTTAGTGGCAGTCACTTCGATGCGGATACGATCACCTTTCTGAGTTTCAGGATTAAGGATCATCACGTTAGAAATATGAAGCATTGCTTCTTGTTCTACACGACCACCCTCAATACCGCGTTGTGGGTTTGGCTTAACATGTTTGATTTTCTTGTTAACGCCAGCCACTAACACTCTTGAGCCGTCTTTAGCAATCGCTAAGATGTGACCAGTTTTACCTTTGTCACGGCCAGCGATTACAACAACTTCATCACCTTTACGTAATTTATTCATGCTATACCACCTTAAATTACTTCTGGAGCTAAAGAAATGATCTTCATGAAACGATCACCGCGGAGCTCACGAGTTACTGGTCCGAAAATACGTGTGCCGATTGGTTCGAACTTAGAGTTCAACAATACAGCTGCGTTCGTGTCGAACTTGATCAAAGAACCGTCATCACGACGAACGCCTTTACGTGTTCTAACAACTAATGCATTGTAAATTTCACCTTTTTTCGCACGACCACGTGGAATAGCATCTTTTACAGATACTTTAATGATGTCACCAACACCAGCATAACGACGATGAGAACCGCCCAATACTTTGATACACATCAAGCGCTTTGCACCTGAGTTATCGGCAACTTCAAGCATAGATTGAGTTTGAATCATTTCACTAACCTCTTGCTTCTTCGATCACTTTAACCAATTCCCAAGATTTTAACTTAGACATTGGACGTGATTGTTTAATTTCAACAACGTCGCCCACTTTACAGATGTTGTTTTCATCATGTGCGTGGAACTTCGTAGAACGCTTAATGTATTTACCGTAGATTGGGTGTTTTACTAAACGTTCAACCAATACTGTAATTGTTTTATCCATTTTATCAGAGGATACTGTACCAACTACTGTACGCTCAACTTTTTGTTTAACTTCAGACATTATTCACCTGCCTTTTGTGCTAAAACAGTGTTAATTTGAGCGATTTGCTTACGAACAGCCTTGAACAAATGCGGCTTTTCTAATTGACCAGTTGCTTTTTGCATACGCAAATTGAACTGAGCCTTACGCAATTCAAGACGCTCTTTTTTGAGCTCATCAACACTCTTAGCAGATAATTCTTCCATAAATTTCTTTTGCTGACTCATAATCATCACCTTATAGTACTGTTCTAGCAACAAATGTTGTTTGAACAGCTAACTTAGCAGATGCTAAGCGAAACGCTTCACGTGCAACTTCTTCAGATACACCTTCGATTTCGTATAACACTCTACCTGGTTGAACTTTAGCTACCCAATATTCAACGTTACCTTTACCACTACCCATACGAACTTCTAATGGTTTGTTAGTGATTGGCACATCTGGGAAAACACGAATATAAACTTTACCACCACGACGAACGTAACGGTTGATCGCACGACGTGCAGATTCGATCTGACGCGCTGTGATGCGACCACGTGTTGTAGCTTTCAAACCAAATTCACCAAAGCTGACTTTATTACCAGCAAGCGCATTACCGCGGTTGCGGCCTTTACGCATTTTTCTAAATTTTGTACGCTTAGGCTGTAACATAATTATTCACCTTTCCTTTTAGCACGACGACCTTTATCTGCTGGTTGCTCATCTGCTTTCTGATAGTCGAATACTTCACCTTTGTAGATCCAAACTTTGATACCAAGGATCCCGTAAGTTGTTAAAGCTTCAGCAGTACCATAATCGATGTTTGCACGCAATGTATGTAATGGCACACGACCTTCACGATACCATTCCATACGAGCAATTTCAGCACCATTTAAACGACCAGAAACGTTGATACGGATACCTTCCGCACCTAATTTCATAGTGTTAGATACAGCACGTTTCATCGCACGACGGAACATTACACGACGTTCTAATTGCTGAGCAATACCTTCAGCAACTAAATATGCATCTAATTCAGGTTTTTTGATCTCTTCGATCGCTACGTGCACAGGGCAACCCATAATTTTGGTTAATTTTGCACGTAATTTCTCGATATCTTCACCCTTTTTACCAATCACAACACCAGGACGAGCAGTAAAGATCGTAACTTGTGCTGATTTGCTTGGACGAGTGATTTGAATTTTAGAAACTGCAGCTGCTGCTAATTCCTTACGAAGGAATTCACGAGCTCTGAAGTCAGCTTCGATAAACTCAGGAAATTCCTTGCTACTTGCATACCAACGTGAATTCCAATCCTTAGAGATACCTAAACGAATTCCGGTTGGATTAACTTTTTGACCCATTATAGTCTCCCTTATTCCGCTACTGTGATCGCAACATGGCTTGTGCGCTTAAGGATGCGGCTACCGCGACCTTTTGCACGCGCTCTCATGCGCTTAAGAACAGGACCAGCATCAACCATAACAGCTTGTACTTTCAAGCCGTCGATATCTAATGCAGCATTGTTTTCTGCGTTAGCGATCGCTGAGTTCAAAACTTTTTTCATAATGTCAGCTGCTTTCTTATCGCTGAATTCCAAAAGCGCTAAAGCACGCTCAACTGGTAAACCGCGAATTTGATCAGCAACTAAGCGCGCTTTCTGAGGAGAGATACGCGCAAATTTCATTGTAGCTGTTTGCATATTAAACTCCTATCGCGCTTTTTTATCTGCAACATGACCACGGTATGTACGAGTTAATGCAAACTCGCCCAATTTGTGACCGATCATGTTTTCAGTGATTAAAATTGGAACGTGCACCTTACCATTGTGCACAGCAATTGTTAGCCCAATCATTTCTGGAAGAATCATTGAGCGGCGCGACCAAGTTTTAATTGGCTTACGGCTGTTAGAAGCAAGAGCTTCTTCAACTTTCTTCATTAAGTGATGATCGATAAATGGGCCTTTCTTAATAGAACGTGGCATAAATTATCCTTTATCTTACTTATTACGATGACGAACAATAAACTTCTCAGTGCGTTTATTAGTTCTCGTTTTGTAACCTTTCGTTGGTACGCCCCATGGAGTTACAGGATGACGACCACCTTTACTACGGCCTTCACCACCACCGTGAGGGTGATCTACCGGGTTCATCGCAGCACCGCGAACTGTAGGACGAACGCCTAACCAGCGTTTTGCACCTGCTTTACCCAATACGCGTAAGCTGTGTTCACCGTTAGAAACTTCACCTAAAGTTGCTTTACAATCAACGTGAACGCGACGCATTTCACCAGAACGTAAACGTAAAGTTACAAATTGGCCTTCACGAGCAACTAACTGAACGCTAGCACCAGCTGAACGAGCCAATTGAGCGCCTTTACCTTCTTTCAATTCAACACAGTGAATGGTAGAACCCACTGGGATGTTGCGAAGTGGTAATGCGTTACCTGGTTTGATAGGTGCGCCTGGGCCAGACAATAATACTGTGCCTTCAGAAACACCTTTTGGTGCGATGATATAACGACGCTCACCATCTGCATAACATACTAAAGCGATGTGTGCAGTACGGTTTGGATCGTATTCAATGCGTTCAACGCGTGCAGGGATATTGTCCTTGTCACGTTTGAAGTCAACGATACGGTAATGTTGCTTATGACCACCACCAATGTGACGTGTAGTGATACGACCGTTGTTATTACGACCACCAGTTCTTGATTTGCTGTCTAATAAAGGCGCGTATGGCGCTCCTTTATGTAAACCTGGCGTCACGATCTTAATCATATTGCGACGACCAGCTGACGTTGGCTTAGTCTTTACAATTGCCATTATGCACCACCTACGAAGTCAATAGTTTGTCCATCAGCTAAAGTTACGTACGCTTTTTTCCAATCTTGTCTTTGACCAACGAAGCGACCTAAACGTTTTTGTTTACCGTTTTGAACCACTACCGTTACAGCGCTAACTTTAACGTTGAAATTTAATTCTACAGCTTGTTTGATTTCAAGCTTAGTAGCATCTTTTAATACTTTAAAGCAAATTTGACCCGCTTTTTCTTCTAAACGAGCTGTTTTTTCTGACGCGTGAGGCGCAAGAATAATTTGCATCAAACGTTCTTCTTTCATACTCATGCTAACCACTCCGCTACAGATGTTAATGCTTCTTGAGTCATAACAACTTTTTCAAATTGGATTAGGCTTACTGGATCAATACCTGCAGCATCGATCACTTGCACGTATGGCAAGTTGCGAGTTGCTAAGTATAAAGGTAAGTCGATTGCTTGAGTTACTAACAATACGTCTTGACCTACGTTCAAATCCGCAAGCATTTTTAAAGCTGCTTTAGTTTTTGACTCTGCCAATTCAATTTTTTCAACAACCACTAAACGATCTTGACGGATCAATTCAGATAAGATTGAAGAAATCGCTGCACGGTACATTTTTTTGTTAACTTTTTGTTCCCAGTTTTGTGGTTTAGCAGCAAATGTTACGCCACCAGCACGCCAAATAGGGCTACGAGAAGAACCAGCACGCGCACGGCCTGTACCTTTTTGTCTCCAAGGTTTGATACCGCCACCACGAACTTCAGCACGTGTTTTTTGAGCACGAGTACCAGAACGGCCAGCTGCTTGATAAGCAACAACCACTTGGTGAACAAGCGTTTCGTTGAATTCACGAGCAAAGATCGCGTCTGCTAATGAAATCGTTGAACCATTTTTAATATTTAATTCCATTGATTACCCCTTTGCCTTAACTGAAGGTTTGATAATCACGTTACCGCCTTTAGATCCAGGTACTGCACCTTTTACTAAAACGATATTTCTATCAGCATCGATACGAACGATTTCTAAGTTCAATGCTGTACGCTTAACGGCACCCATGTGACCTGTCATTTTCTTACCTTTGAAAACACGACCAGGATCTTGACATTGCCCGATAGAACCAGGAACACGATGTGATAATGAGTTACCGTGAGAATTTCTTTGACCTGCGAAGTTGTGACGCTTAATTGTACCTGCAAAGCCTTTACCTTGGCTGATACCAGAAACGTCAACTTTTTGACCCGCTTCGAATACTGAAGCTGTGATTTCTTGACCGAGTTCAAATGAAGCGATAGCGTCTTCGTTTACACGGAATTCCCACAAGCCACGACCTGCTTCCACTTTTGCTTTAGCAAAGTGACCAGCGGCTGCTTTGTTTACACGGCTTGCTTTTCTTACGCCCGTTGTTACTTGAACTGCAGTATAACCATCTACATCACCGTTTTTAACTTGAGTCACTTTGTTAGGAGTCACTTCAATAACGGTTACAGCGACGGATTCACCACTTTCAGTAAATACGCGAGTCATCCCCGCTTTACGTCCTACTAATCCAATTGCCATTTTATAACCTCAATATAGATAAATAACGAGAGGAAGGTTGGCCACCTTCTTCGCCCCAATAGGCTAAATTAGCCTAATTTGATCTGAACATCAACACCAGCTGCTAAGTCAAGCTTCATTAAAGCATCAACTGTTTTTTCAGTAGGATTGATAATGTCCATTAAACGCTTGTGCGTTCTTAATTCGTACTGATCACGTGCATCTTTGTTTACGTGCGGAGAGATCAATACTGTAAAGCGTTCAGTTTTTACAGGTAAAGGGATTGGACCCTTGATTTGTGCACCTGTACGCTTAGCTGTTTCAACAATTTCTTTAGCTGATTGATCGATTAAACGATGATCAAATGCTTTCAAACGAATACGAATTTTTTGGTTTGTCATTCTCTAAATCTCAAAATGATACGCCCCATGATAGACAGGGCGTATACTAGTTAAATTGATCCAATTACGCGATGATTTTAGCTACAACGCCAGCACCAACAGTACGGCCACCTTCGCGAATTGCGAAACGTAAACCTTCGTCCATTGCGATTGGGTTGATCAATTCAACAACCATCTTGATGTTGTCACCAGGCATAACCATTTCTACGCCTTCTGGTAATTCAACAGCACCAGTTACGTCAGTTGTACGGAAGTAGAACTGTGGACGGTAACCTTTAAAGAATGGCGTATGACGACCACCTTCATCTTTAGATAATACGTAAACTTCAGCTTCAAATTTAGTATGAGGCTTGATTGAACCTGGTTTAGCTAATACTTGACCACGTTGTACTTCTTCACGTTTTGTACCACGTAAAAGAACACCCACGTTATCACCAGCTTGACCTTGATCCAATAATTTACGGAACATTTCAACGCCAGTACAAGTCGTTTTCATTGTTGGTGTGATACCAACGATTTCTAACTCTTCACCAACTTTAACGATACCTGATTCGATACGACCAGTGATTACTGTACCACGACCAGAGATAGAGAACACATCTTCGATAGGCATCAAGAATGGTTTGTCGATTTCACGTACAGGTTCAGGGATATAGCTGTCTAAAGCATCAACTAATTTGATGATTGCAGGTACGCCGATGTCTGATTCGTCGCCTTCTAAAGCTTTCAAAGCAGAACCAACGATGATTGGCGTATCATCACCTGGGAAATCGTAAGTGCTTAACAAGTCACGAACTTCCATTTCTACCAATTCGATCAACTCAGCATCATCAACCATGTCAGCTTTGTTCAAGAATACAACGATGTATGGAACACCTACTTGACGAGACAATAAGATGTGTTCGCGAGTTTGAGGCATAGGACCATCAGCTGCTGAACATACCAAGATAGCGCCGTCCATTTGAGCAGCACCCGTGATCATGTTTTTAACATAGTCCGCATGTCCAGGACAGTCAACGTGAGCGTAGTGACGGTTTTCTGATTCATATTCTACGTGTGATGTAGAGATTGTAATACCACGTGCTCTTTCTTCTGGCGCTTTATCGATTTGATCGTATGCTTGAGAAGCACCACCGAAACGATCTGCACCTACTTTTGTTAAAGCAGCAGTTAAAGTTGTTTTACCATGGTCAACGTGACCGATTGTACCCACGTTTACGTGTGGTTTACTACGACTAAATTTTTCCTTAGACACAATATCACCTCAATTGTTAAAGAATGAATGAAAATAGCGCTATATTATAGCGCTATTTTTTATGTTTGCAAATCTAAAATGAATTTAGATTAGCCTTGGTTTTTCTTGATCACTTCTTCAGTAATGTGCGAAGGTGCTTCTTGATATTTCGCAAATTCCATAGAATAAGTTGCACGGCCTTGTGTTGCAGAGCGAAGTGCAGTTGCGTAACCAAACATTTCAGATAATGGAACTTCAGCACGGATCAATTTAGAACCGTATGCATCATCAATACCTTGTAAGTTACCACGACGACGGTTCAAGTCACCCATTACATCACCTAAGTAATCTTCTGGTGTTTCAACTTCAACTTTCATCATTGGTTCTAACAATACAGCGCCTGCTTTACGAGCACCTTCTTTGAAGCCCATAGAACCTGCGATTTTGAACGCCATTTCGTTGGAGTCAACTTCATGGTAAGAACCATCAAACAATGTTACTTTAACGTCAACCACTGGGAAGCCTGCAAGAACACCATTTTCCATTTGTTCTTGGATACCTTTATCAACCGCTGGGATGTATTCTTTAGGAACAACACCACCCACGATTTGGTTAACGAATTCGTAACCTTCGCCGGATTCTCTTGGTTCAATGCGTAACCAAACGTGACCAAACTGACCGCGACCACCAGACTGACGAACGAATTTACCTTCTTGTTCAACAGATTTTTTGATTGTTTCACGGTAAGCAACTTGTGGTGCACCTACGTTACATTCAACAGAGAATTCACGTTTCAAACGTTCAACGATGACTTCTAAGTGAAGCTCACCCATACCACCGATGATGGTTTGGCCAGATTCGTGATCTGTTGATACGCGGAAAGATGGATCTTCTTGCGCTAAACGAGACAATGCAAGACCCATTTTCTCTTGGTCGCCTTTCGTTTTTGGTTCGATTGCAACAGAGATTACTGGCTCAGGGAATTCCATACGCTCAAGCGTAATTGTATTCGCTTGATCACATAAAGTGTCACCTGTGGTTACATCTTTCAAGCCCACTAATGCAACGATATCACCTGCACGCGCTTCATCGATTGGATCACGATCATTTGAGTGCATTCTGAACATACGACCGATTCTTTCAGAGCGAGATTTCACAGGGTTATAAACTGAGTCACCTGATTTTATCACACCTGAGTAAACGCGGATAAACGTCAAGTTACCAACGAATTTATCGTTGATGATTTTGAACGCTAACGCTGAGAATGGTTCATCATCTGTAGAGTGACGTTCAGCTGGCTCACCGTTTGGTAATTCACCTTTAATGGCCGTTACGTCTGTTGGTGCTGGTAAGTAACGAACAACGTTGTCTAATACACATTGTACGCCTTTGTTTTTAAACGCAGTACCACACATCGCTGGGATGATTTCAGAGTTCAACGTACGGATACGTAAACCTTTGTAGATTTCTTCGATGGATAATTCACCTTCTTCAAAGTATTTTTCCATCATTTCTTCTGAACATTCAGCGGCCGCTTCGATCATCGCTGTGCGATACTCTTCAGCTTGCTCTTTTAAATGCTCAGGAATGTCTCTGTATTCAAATTTGAGGCCTTGGCTTGCTTCATCCCAATAAATCGCTTTATTAAGCACTAAGTCAACCACACCTTCAAAGTTTTCTTCAGCGCCAATTGGAATTTGAACTGGCACTACGTTTGCACGTAAACGCTCTTTCATTTGTTCCATTACGCGGAAGAAGTCAGCGCCTGTACGGTCCATTTTGTTAACGAACGCCATACGTGGCACTTTATATTTGTTTGCTTGACGCCATACAGTTTCAGACTGAGGTTGAACACCGCCAACTGAACAGTAAACCATTACCGCGCCATCGAGAACACGCATAGAACGTTCAACTTCGATTGTGAAGTCAACGTGTCCCGGAGTATCGATCAAGTTAATCAAATGTTCTGGGAACTGATTATCCATCCCTTTCCATGAACATGTTGTTGCAGCTGATGCGATGGTAATACCGCGCTCTTGCTCCTGATCCATACCATCCATAGTCGCAGTACCTTCGTGTGTTTCACCGATTTTATGGGTACGACCTGTATAGAATAAAATACGTTCAGAAGTTGTTGTTTTACCAGCATCGATGTGAGCACTAATACCGATATTACGATATCGATTAATTGGCATTGTACGAGCCATATCTTTTCCCTTCTATATTAGACAAATAAATATCTTAAAAATGACGATGCGGCACTACCTTGCTGATAGCACCGCATTACATTCATACTAAATAAATCACGCGACTACCAACGGAAGTGAGCAAACGCTTTGTTTGCTTCTGCCATTCTATGTGTATCTTCACGTTTTTTCACTGCAGCACCACGGCTTTCTGCAGCATCTAATAATTCTGCCGTCATTCTACGTGACATTGATTTTTCCGAACGTTTACGTGCAGCATCAATGATCCAACGCATTGCCAATGTATCGCGACGAACAGCACGAACTTCGATTGGCACTTGATAAGTTGCACCACCTACACGACGAGATTTAACCTCAACCTTCGGACGTACATTCTCTAATGCTTGTTCTAATACAGCCATAGGATCTTCATGACCCTTCTCTTTAATACCATCTAAAGCGCCGTATAAAATACCTTCAGCAACAGCCTTCTTACCAGAAACCATTACCATGTTCATAAATTTCGCCAACGTTTTGCTACCATAAACGGGATCTGGCAAAATATCACGTTTTGGGACTTCTCTTCTTCTTGACATGAGATACTCTCAATAAATACTAAATCCTAACTAAAAAGGCCTTTCATAGAATATCAATTATTCCTTAGGCTTCTTAGCACCATATTTCGAACGTCCTTGACGACGTTTCGCAACACCTTGTGCATCTAATGCACCACGAACTGTGTGGTAGCGAACACCTGGAAGATCCTTAACACGACCACCGCGTACTAATACTACGCTGTGTTCTTGCAAGTTATGACCTTCACCACCGATGTAGCTAGACACTTCAAAACCGTTCGTCAAACGCACACGACAAACTTTACGTAACGCTGAGTTTGGTTTTTTTGGTGTCGCTGTATAAACCCTAGTACATACACCACGGCGCTGAGGACAGCTTTGTAATGCAGGTACGTCAGATTTGTCAGCTTTTACCGAGCGTGGACGACGCACTAACTGATTTACTGTTACCATTAAAATTCAATCCTATGATTATAAAAATTATACATAAGCAAATCTTGGATATAACTATCCAAAGATGGGAAATTTTATAAGACTGTATAGAAAGTGTCAAGTTGCATAATGATTTACGCGCCCCTTTCGTGCAAAGCCCCAAAGAGAAAGATGGTATTTTTGTGCCATCCACACCGCTTTATCAGTGGGTGCTGACATTGTGATTAACGTTCGCACACGGGCTGCAATTGTTTTTTGTACAATCTCAAAACTTGCCCGTGAACTCATCAAAATGATGACATCTTGAGGATTAAATGCACTGTTCATCAATGCGCCAATCAATTTATCTAACGCCACATGGCGCCCGACATCTTCACGCGTCAATAAAATATTGCCGGCGCGATCACACAAAAACGCCGCATGAGAGGCACCCGTCATCTGCCCATAATATTGGCAAGCATCACTCTTTTTTAAAAGCGTTTGAATCAATGAAAAATCAATGGTTTCCGCTTTTTCTAATGGGGACAATGTTTTTTCCACCAAAGACAAATTTTCCACACCACACACACCGCAGCCTGTGCGCGCACTCATTTGTCTTTTTGTACCCTCTAAAAGACTCATCAAAACGGGTTCAATTTCAATGCGCAGTTCAATGCCATGTGTTGTATTCACCACTTCAACACCTAAAATTTGCGTCACATCATGAATGATCCCTTCTGTTAAGCTAAAGCCATAGGCTAAATCTTCAAGATCCATTGGCGTACACATCATCACCATATGGGCAATGCCGTTGTACACAAATTGAATGGGTTCTTCGCTGATCAAAGCATCCGCTTTCTCAAAAGTTTCTGCTTCGGTGTGTGTCGTCATTCTGCATTGTTTAACCGCGTCCATCATGCTTATTCCTTTGCTGAGTTATTGGCATTCTATCACTGCCCGAAGACATAACGCACTCTCTTTTGTGCACGGCACCCCACCTGCCAATCCTCATCCATCACCCATGGCTCACCATAAATGCATGGTTTTAAAATGATTGGTCTAGACTCTGAGAGCTCCCGCTCTGTTCGAATCACGCCCACCACCCCTTGCCCAAAAAATGGCTCACCTTCTAGATAGAGCGCCACCAAAGCCCGTTCATGCTGCTGATGGACACTCAGCCAAATGACGCCATCGACCACTCTGATCTGTTCAACCTGCCAATGCGCAATGCTCACTTGCCAATGCGTCGAATGCGTCTCATTGACATGATTGAGCATCAACAAACCTTCGCCTAAATGCGTTACACGCCGCACACTCTCTTGATGCACAACTTCAAGCGTTAAATGTTCAAAAGGTACTTTAATGCGCTCGATCATCACACCTGTAGCCGTCTGCCATAAGAGCACCCCTTCATAATGATCCGCCGTTAAACGAAAGCGCTGCCACAGCAATTGATCATCCGCATCATGATCCATCAAGGGTAAACGGTGCAATCCTTGTTGCTCAATCCTCAACTGCCAACCGTCTTTCTCACGCTGCACATCAATGCCATGCTCTAAAGACTCAATGGCGTGCTGCCAATGTACGGTTTGCGGAATCATCACATTCATTTGTAAAGGCAACGGATGCGCCTCATCTTGCAGCCAAACATAATGCGCCGACTGCCCATCACCACATTCATTGGGCAATTGTAATTGACTGAGCCACACGCGCTCACTCTCATGCCAAATCGACATACCCACCTCAGGTGGCACAATCTCATTGCAATGAGGCCACACGGTTCGCATCTTATCATCACTGACCACATTGACCGATTGACTCATGCGCAGCAACTTTTGTCGACTGAGCATCGCACTTTGTGTGAGATCCACATCATCAATGTATTGCCGGTGCACAATCAGCACCAAGCTGGCCAATAGATAAAAGGCGGCGGCCAACATTAATACAATCACGAGAATACTGCCTTGTTGACGTTTCATAGATTCAATAACCGAATGGAGAGTGATTTGCGGCGCGGTTCTGTGTCTCCTCGGACATACAGTGTCACATCCAGCAACGTTCGATCGAGCATCTGCCCAAGCACTAAGCCTTCAATGCCATAAAAACGCATGTGATTTGCGCCATCTAAAAAATTGTGCACCAATTGATACTGACCACTTTCATAGGTCACATAATAAAGGTCATGGTTGACTTTGTAATACTGAATGTAGCGATCCGCATCGAGTGTGCGCTGAACTTGGTGCGCCGTCTCTGGCAACACATACACCGCCCCTTGCCCTTCACGGCGATAACGCCCCGCCACCACATGCCGACAATCGGTGGCAATCAAATCCCCTTCACGGGCACCCCGCAAAGTTTGATCATTGATAATGATGTCATCAGATACCTGAAGCGGGGTTAAATGCGTCAGTTCTAACACATCAAACCCCGATAAGGATTTAATGTTCGTCGTTCCCCAATCGGGAAATTGTGTCTGTGCTGCCACCATCTTTTTAGTGCCCACATTCAGCGGCAACATTGAACGATGCACTTGTAATTTCGGCTCAGGCAAGTCAAGCCATTCAGGATGCGGACACAATGGCTCAAAAATTGCATCCCCTAAGTTTTGCCGAAGATAACTTACTGCCTCCACATAATCCTGCAACAACTCATAGCGACGAATCTCTTGATGGCTGCTCTTTGACAACACCATCCACACCGACACAAAACCCACAATTAAAATGAGCCCCATCGACATGCCCACCATCAATTCTGTTAACGTAAATCCATCACGACGAGGCATCATGACGCCCACCAAATGTCCGATCAAACTCATTTTCTTCCATCAAGCATTGCTCTTCTAATGCCGTCAATGCTTGATTGCGCACCATCAGCGTCATATGATGGCGATACGCGAGGGCTGCCACCGCGATGATGATCACCATCGCCATCAGCACCTCTATCAATAAAAACCCTTGTGCAGAGCGTTTCATGATGTTGCGCCTCTTGATTAACAACTCTTAAATTTTATATTCATATATTTACCATGACAAGAAAAATTCTCCATGTGGATATGGATGCCTTCTTTGCACAAGTTGAGCAGCGCGATCATCCACAATATCGTGGGCATCCATTGGTCGTTGGCAGTCCTGAGCGACGCGGCGTGGTTGCTGCGGCAAGTTATGAAGCGAGGAAATTTGGTGTCTATTCTGCCATGCCATCGAGCATTGCCCAGCAAAAATGCGACCATTTAATCTTTGTATCACCGCGTTTTGATGTGTACCGTGAAGTGTCACTGGCCATCCGCGCCATATTTGCACGATTTACAGAATTGATTGAGCCCCTATCTTTAGATGAAGCCTATTTAGACATCACACATAACTTTATCAATGAGCGCAGCGCCACGCGATTGGCACAAACAATCCAAACCTTGATTTTAGAAGAGCTCAATTTAACGTGCTCAGTTGGTGTTTCTTATAATAAGTTTTTAGCGAAAATGGCATCCGGCATGCAAAAGCCCTTTGGCATCACAGTGATCACCCCAAAGCATAGCCAAGCATTTTTAGAGGCGCTGCCGATTGCAAAATTTTATGGCGTCGGCGAGCAAACCACCAAAAAGATGCATGCCCTTGGGATTTATGATGGCAAAGATCTCAAAGCCCGCAGCCGCGAAGAGTTAAAGCTCCATTTTGGCAAAGCTGGGGAGACTTATTATCAATGTGTGCGCGGACAAGATGATCGGCCCGTTACGCCTAATCGCCCCACAAAATCAGTGGGCGCTGAGCAAACCTACGCCACTGATTTAATTGAGCAGCATGACATTGCTGAGGCGATTGATGAAATCATCCACATTCTATTGCCGCGTTTAATGCGTGAAAATTTCCATGGTCAAACCCTAACGCTGAAAGTGCGCTTTGCGGATTTCACAAGTATGACGCGCAGCAAAACCTTCTCAACACCCATTCCGCATGATGCTAAGCTGCTCACAGAATATTTTTGGCAACTGTTTGCCCTGCTGCCCAAAGCCCCCATTCGCTTAATGGGCTTAACGTTACAGAGTGAACAAGAAGGCTTTATGCAACAATTGTCACTGTTTGATTAAGCACGCAGCGCCAACTCAAACCATTGCCAAGTGGCCGCTAAGCGCTTTTGATAACGCTCAACGCCACCAAACAATAATTCTGTTTGTAGCCCATCCACCATCGCCATATAGTTTGCCGTAATGAGCGCTGTGCTCACAGATGCATTTATATGCCATGTTGATGATTCAATCGCCGCATGAATGATCACCTCCAATTCATCCATAAAGCATTGCATGTGCCCAATCACCTCATCACGCAGATGTACAGGCGGCGCATAAAGATTACGCAGCCAAAAGCGCACATGATAACTGCTCTCAAAGCGAGTCGAAATGCTCTCTAAATATGCATACAAAGCAGGTTTAATGGCGTCATTTTGCGTCATTACGGCCTGGACATAATCGAGCTCCGACTCAATCAAAATGGGCAATAGACTTAAAAACAATTCATCTTTACTACTGAAATGAGCATAGATGGAGGATTTTTTAATCCCCACATCTTCAGCCAATTCATTCATGCTGGTGCCCTCAAATCCTTGAGTGGCAAAACGCATCAATGCAACTTCTTGTAATTTCGCGGCGGTCACGCAGTTTTATCCTGACTGGCAAATATAAAAAGGATGCCCATTAAACCACAAATTCCAATGGCTAAGGGTAATACGCTGATGCTTTGCGCAAATAAGCTCACCACATACCCCATCAATGCTGGCAATAAATATTGCAATACGCCCATCACCGCTGATACTGCACCGGCTTGAGGGCCGCCATAATGCATGGTCAATGCCGTGACATTCCCAAGCACAAAGCCCAATGCACTGATTGCCCCTGCCAATAATAATGCATAAGGCACAATGGAAAGCGTCATCGATTGCGTCAAAATAAAGAGTAATAATGCAAAGCCTGTGTGCATCATCATCCCAATCATCAATAAACCTCGAGCAGACAATCCCTTCACTAATAAACGGTTGGCAACTGCACCAAAAATCACTAGTCCTGCTGAGTTTAAGGCAAAGAGATAACTAAAGTGCGTAGCGCTCAATGCAAAATGTTCGCGGAAAATGAAGGATGAACCGCCCACATACAAAAATAGTCCACTCATGGCAAAGCCTGATGCCATCGCGTAACACATAAATGTTCGATTGGTGAATTGTCCGCCATATGTTTTGGCAATCGCTTTTAAATTTAATGGCGTGCGTTTTTCAATGGCTAAAGTTTCTGGCACTTGTTGCCAAGCCCATAACAGCGTTATGCCGCCAATGATGGCAATGATGTAAAAAATGACGCGCCATTCCCCAAAGCCTAAGACAAAACCACCGAGCATCGGCGCTAAAATTGGGCCCAACATCATGGCATTCATCAACAGTGAAAACACGCGCGCTGAATCTTTTAAATCACAAGTATCCGACACAATGGCGCGCGGCGTTACAAGCCCAGCCGATGCACCAATGGCTTGAATAAAACGAGCCGCTAGCATCCATTCCACATTCGGTGCCAATGCACTTAAAACTGAACCGATGATGAAAATCACAATGCCAATCAATAATGGCAAGCGGCGACCATAACGATCCAGGAGCGGACCATACAAGCCTTGCCCAATCGCCAATCCTGCTAAAAAGATGGCGAGGGTTTGTTGCACTTTACCTGAGGAGATTTGAAAATCAGACGCGATGTCTGGCATCGCGGGGAGATACATGTCAATCGCCATTGAATCAAGAGCGGTGAGCAGCGCCATCAGCATGATTAAAGATGCTGTAATGATGCGCGTTTGAGTCTGTTGAGTATTCATACAATCCATTTTATGTGGGTGGGCAATGCCCAAAGAAATAAACCTACCGACCGGTAGGTTTGAAAGTTGAGCACTATAGTAGAACGCTGAACATTAAGCAATGCACTTGACCAAATATTTAGTCCGCCACAGGCTCTAGCGGCGTTGATAATATCAATTGATACAATGCCAAATCCAACCAACGACCGAACTTAAAGCCCACTTGTGGCAACAATCCAACAGATTGAAAACCCAATGATCGATGTAAACCAATACTTGCAGCATTATCGGCATCAATGCAGCCCATCAATACATGAATTTCTGCCGCTTTTGCCGCTTCAATCAATGCCCGCATCAAACGTTTACTGAGCCCTTGCCCACGGGCACTGTGATGAATATAGATGCTGTGCTCCATCGTATATTGATAAGCAGGATACGCACGAAAATGTCCCCATGTGGCAAAGCCAAGCAATTGCCCAGCCTCATTGACCGCGCCTATGATCGGTGCATTCAGGGCTGATTTTTGCTTAAACCATCTTTGCATGTCTTGCATCGTGCGCGCTTGATACTCATACAAGGCGGTGGAGGTTAAAATGGCTTCGTTAAAAATCTCTAAAATCGCCGCCGAATGTTCGTGCTCTGTGCAATCAATGAGGGAAATGGTCATGATGATTCCTTTATGGGTAAAAGAATATTTGTAACGTTATTTGGCGATCCATTCAATCCTAAACATCAATTGGCCACTGAGATGACATAGAAAATTTTCAGCAACAAAAAAGCCCTTGCATATCAAGGACTTTTCAGTGTTCTTTGGCGGAAGCAGCAGGAATCGAACCTACCTCAGCCGATAGGCTGACAACGGTGTTGAAGACCGCGGGGCCCCCAGGACCCATTTACTTCCGCGTGTACTATACCATTGCATCCGGCAATTCTCAAATGTTAATCCTCTTGTTTCTTGCACAGATTTATTGCCCAATTTCCATTATAATTAAGGGTTAAAGTGATCCATCAACTAGGCAAACAACGTGCAATTATCTAACATCATTCAAGTGGGCAAGTTACTGAATCATCCACAACTCATCCCTTACATTGAAACATTGAGCCGCCCGATCGTCACTGAGATCGTGCGCCGCAGCATCGATGACTACAAACAAACCTTAATCCGCGAACAAGGCAATGTTGATTTAGATGATCTTCTCGCGATCATCCTCAATGAACTTGCCATCATTGCGCGGGAGAAAACACAACCGGTCATCAATGCCACGGGGATTTTAGTGCACACCAATCTTGGGCGCGCGCCGATTGATCGCACCCTTTGGGATAAGGCGGGGGAAACGGTTTGCCGTTACTCAAATTTAGAATTTAATCTCCTCAATGGCAAGCGTGGCAGCCGCATGGGCATGCTCAGCCGTGTGATCCGTGCTTATTTTGGTGGGGAAGATAATGTGGTGGTCAATAATAATGCCGCGGCGATTCATCTGATTTTAAAAACCTTCGCAATTGGTAAAGAGGTGATCGTCTCGCGCAGTGAACAGGTGCAAATTGGCGGTGGCTTTCGCATCCCGGAAATTCTGGCAGAATCGGGGGCAATTTTAAAAGATGTGGGCACCACAAACATCACAACCCTTGATGATTACTTAAATGCCATCACTGACAACACGGCCATGGTGCTCTTAGTGCATCAATCAAATTATTATATCGAGGGCTTTACTGAGCAAGTGGACCCTAAAGCATTGCGCGATGCACTGCCTGCTCATGTCATGCTGGTGGTGGATCAAGGCTCTGGCAATCAATCGCCCCATTTAATCGGGGAAACCACCGTCAGTTATTATGAAAAACTAGGCGCGGATTTGATCGCCTTTTCGGGGGATAAAATGGTGGGTGGTCCCCAAGCCGGCATCATCATTGGCAAAGCTCAATACATCCAAAAAATCCAAAAGCACCCCATGATGCGTGTCTTTCGTCCGGGCAAAGAGACCTATGCCTTATTAGAAAATCTACTGCTCACGCAAATGAATGACAAACATAGCACGGTTAATCGCGCAGCATGGACGATCGCTCAACCCCTCAATCAACATAAAGCATTGGCAGACAAAATTGCAGAACAAACCCATGGCAGAACACGCGTCATTCAAACAGAATATTTAGTGGGCGGTGGCACAACGCCACGCGCAACCTATCCCACATATGCCTTAGCAATTGATCATCCTCGCCCTGCTGATGAGTTACTGGCGCATCTACGCGCACAAACGCCGCCCATCATTGGCGTCATTCAACAAGGGCGCGTGGTGATCTATCCTGTCTCCCTTCTCCCTTCTGAATATGATTATGTGGCTCGCACACTCGCTGAGCTAAAGGATGAGTTATGAATGCAGTCATTGGCACCGCAGGTCACGTTGATCACGGTAAATCCTCTTTGATTCATGCCTTAACTGGCATCCACCCGTCTCGTTTGCCTGAAGAACGTGAACGCGCAATGACCATTGATCTTGGCTTTGCGAATTTCACTGCAACCGATGGCAGCAAAATCGGCATCATCGATGTGCCCGGACACGAACGCTTCATCCGTAATATGGTGAGCGCCGTTTGGGGGTTGGATTTAGTGCTATTCGTGGTGGCAGCCGATGAAGGCTGGGCGGCTTTATCTGAAGAGCATTTACGCATCATCACCGCAATGGGCAAACATCAATGCATTTTGGTGCTGACTAAATGCGATTTAGTGGATAATCAACGCCGCCAAGCCGTGGAAGATGATGCCCTTGAGCGCTTCTTAGACACCATGAACACATTGCCAGATGTGGTGCACGTCAGCAGCATTCAAGGCACGGGTTTAACAGAACTCAAAGCGCTGATTGAGAGCAAAGTCAATGATCTACCTAAGCGCGATGAACTCGATTATGGCGCCCATTTGTATGTGGATCGTGTCTTTTCCGTCAATGGAATTGGCACCACGGTCACAGGCACGCTGCGCGGTGCACCGCTTGAGGAAAACGCCACATTAACGCTCTTTCCGGGCAATATGCCTGTTAAAGTGCGCTCCCTTCAGAGTTATCACACACAAGTTGAGACCGCAGCGCCCTATTCACGCACCGCCGTTGGCTTAAAGCAGGTGAATAAAAAGCTTGTCAAACGCGGCAGTTGTTTAGTGGCAGACAGTAGCAGCATCACTATGAGCCAAGAATGGATCATTCAGCTTGATCCACAATTTAGCAGCACCTTAAAAAAACAAGGCATGGTGGAAGTGGCGCTTGGCACCACACACACGCATGCTAAATGCTTCACCTATGCTGATGGGCAACTGGCACGCTTACAACTTAAAGAGGCAATCCCCGCTTTTTGGGGACAACCGATGCTCATCATTCAGCATGGCGGTAGCCACATCATCGGTGCTGGGAAAATTGCTTGGATGCATCCGCTAGATCGTTCTATGCGCGATGTGTTGCAACAAGCCCTCACTACATTGACCATTCAAAGCGCAGACTTAGAATCTAAACTTGCCTTAGAGATTCAAATCAATGGCTTTACAGAGCGCCATGCAGAGGTTCAGCAGCCTGCAACATCCGTTGTGCTTGGGCAATGGTGGATTTTGCCCGCAGCCCTTGAAAAATTGCATCAAGCCTGTAGTGATGTGCTCAATCAAGCCATCAGCGCAATGACGGTCGAAGAGATTGCCAAACAAGTGAAACATCCATTATCACTGACAGAAGCGATGATTGAGCAAGGCTGCCAAAAAGGTGAATGGCAACGCATCAAAGGTGGCATCGTCAATGCCTTCAATCTTGCGAGCGACACATTGCCCGACAATCTTCAGCAACTGTATGATGCCATTGATGCATGTGGCAGCGCAGGCTTTGAGGCAGGTAAATCCCGCATTGTGGGCATCAAACGATTGCTGAGAGCTTTGACAGAAAAATCGCTCATCGTCCCCACTGAAAATGACATTTTCTTTAGCACCAAAGCCTATGAGCAATTGGTGCAAAACATCATGCTTGACCGTAAACTCGGCGAACGATTTACCGTTGCCGATGCCCGCGAACGCACCGACCTATCCCGCAAGCAGCTCATTCCACTGTTTAACCGCATGGAAAAAGATGGCTGGGTCAAACGCATCGAAAATGATCGCGAAGTGTGCCGCGAATATCCATCTTCTGAATCTTAAATGAGGTACATTATGTTCATTATTTATGGCATCCCCAATTGTGACACCGTCAAAAAAGCCCGTGCATGGCTCACAGAGCACAACGTTGAATATACTTTCAGCGACTTTAAAAAAGCCGCACCTTCCGCTGAACTATTAAAAACGTGGATCGATGCTTTTGGATTAGATGTGGTCATCAATAAACGCGGCACCACTTGGCGCAAACTCAGCGCAGAGGATCAAGTAGCATGTGCAGCAGTCAAAACCGCTCTGCCCATTTTGCTGGCAAACTTAAGCATGATTAAACGCCCAATCCTGATGAAGGATGATCAACCCATTTTTATTGGCTTTGATCCAAGCTTATGGCAAGCAAAATTAAAATGATTTGATACAATGGACACGTAACATAAGGAATCAACATATAGATAAAACAACGATATAAGATCAACATAATACATAGGTGTGCCCATGAATCAGAAGATTACCAATTTAATTGCGAAGCCCTTGCAAGGCATCAGCAGTTCACTGGCCCGCCAATTGGTGGGTAATGTGCGCTACAATCCTGACGTCATCTCCATGGCAGGAGAAGTCACCACTGCTGAGTTGTATGATGTTGATGGCGTGCATACCGCCATTCAGTGCTCGTTAGATGCGCCCACGAAGGATTTCGGTTACGGACTCACCGAAGGACTGCTCGGCACCCGTGAAGCCATTTTGCCCTTTGCCAAAAAGCATTGGGGCATTGATGCTTCAGCCAATGAGGTGATCATCACCTCTGGCGCCCAACAAGCATTGCATATCGCCAGCCGCATTTTGACAGACCCTGGCGACACCATCGCCATTGCCGATGCAGCCTATCTATTGGCCATGCAAACGTTTCAAATTTCTCATGCCCGCATGCTCACCATTGCCAGCGATGAGGAAGGCATCATTCCCGATGCCCTTGAACAGCATTTAAAGCAGCAGCGCATCAAGGCGCTGTATGTGGTGTCTAACAATGCCAATCCCACCGGCATTACCTTATCCCTTGAGCGTCGCCGTCGTTTAATTGTGCTCGCGGATTTATATGATTTCATCATCATAGAAGATGACCCTTATTGCGCGCTGCGTTTTGATGGCCAAGTCTTGCCGAGCATCTATACCTTAGCGTCACAAATGGGGCTTGGGCAGCGGGTGCTCTTTTTAGGCTCTTTTTCCACAACCTTCATCCCAAGCCTACGCTTAGGGGTGTTGATTGCCAAAGATCCGCTCTATCAAGCCGCCGTGATCATGAAACAATATCTTGACATCAACAGCAGCTGTTTATCCCAAAAGGCACTTGAGCAGTATCTGAACAGCGGACGCATCGATGCGCAAATCAATCGGCTGCGCCATACATATCATCAACGCTGCTCTGCCCTAACTAAAGCCATTGATTAACATCTCTCGGATCATTTGACGTACCATCTGCCTGATGGCGGTGTTTTTTTATGGGCGCGATTAAAGCAATCCATCAATGCCCTAGAATTACTGCCTTATGCCATCAAAGAAAAACTGATTTTCATCCCCGGGGCAACTTTTTACACCAATAAGCCTTGCTTTTCTACCTTGCGTTTTTGTTATTCATCTGTACCTGCCGATCAGATGGAGGAAGCCATGCTGCGTTTAGGGCGCGCACTGAAACAGTATATGGCGGATCATTTTTAATCCACCCACATTAAAAAACTCGCCAGATAGGCGAGTTTTTTGATTCAATCAATGCGACATGATTTATTTTTCATCTCTTGGGAAGATCAGATTCAAAATAATCGCCGTAAAACCACCGGCAGCAATGCCAGATGAGAACAATGTTTTAATCATATCTGGGGCAAATTGCAAAATGGCCGGCTGCTGAGAAACACCCATACCCACTGCTAATGACAATGCCATGATCATAATGGCGCGGCGATTTAAAGCTTCACGTGAAACAATGCGCACGCCAGAGGCGGCAATTGTCCCGAACATCACCAATGTTGCACCGCCTAACACAGGTTCAGGAATGCGTTGCACCAATTGCGCCACAGATGGGAACAGACCCAATAGAATCAACATACCCGCAACCACGTAGCCCACATAACGACTGGCCACACCTGTCAATTGAATCACACCATTGTTTTGCCCAAAGCAGGAGTTCGGGAATGTATTAAAAATGGCCGACACCATCGAGTTCAAGCCATTGGCCAACACGCCGCCTTTTAAGCGCTTCATGTATAAAGGGCCTTCCACAGGTTGTGCTGACACATCCGATGTTGCGGTAATGTCACCAATGGTTTCTAAAGAAGTCACCATAAAAATCAAAATGAGCGGCAGCAATAAATTCCAATCAAAACTCAAGCCATAATAGAAAGGCTCAGGCACTGCCACCAATGGCACTTCTTCCAATACTTTGTGTGGCAACATGTCCGTTGCCCATGCAGCTAAATAACCCACACCCATGGCAATCACTAAAGAAGAGATGCGTAAATAGGGATTCTTCTGACGATTGAGCAAGACAATCACCGCCAAAACGACGCCCGCCAATAATAGGTATTTAGGTGCACCAAAGGTGTTGTCTGCTAAGGCATCATACCCGCCACCGATGGATGTCAAACCCACTTGAATGAGGGATAAACCAATGATCATCACCACAATGCCAGACACCAAAGGTGTAATGATGCGGCGGGCTAAATGTAAGGCGCGCGATAAAATGACTTCTGTCATCGCTGCCACCAACAATGTGCCAAAGAGTGCCGCCATCATGGCATTGTCATCTAAGCCACCATTTTTAAGGGCGGTGCCCCCCATGATTAGTGGTGCAACAAAGTTAAAACTCGTCCCCTGAATAGACAAAAGACCAGATCCAACTGGTCCCCATGCGCGAATTTGTATTAAAGAAGCTAAACCGGATGCAAATAATGACATGCTGATGATGCGCTGCGTATCGTGTGCCGATAATCCGAGCGACTGACAGATGATCATCGCGGGTGTAATCACAGCAACAAACATGGCCAACAAGTGCTGGCAGGCTGCAAATAGTGTTTGAGGCAACGGCGGTCTATCCTCTAGACCATAGATCAAATCATTCTTGACAGCGGGCTCTGACATTTTAGCGTTCTCCTGATCGCAAAATGCGCATTGTAATGCCGTCACGAAAAAAGGCAAGCAAATCGTGATTTATTTATCATTTTTGTACAGACACAAAAAAAGCTAGATTTTCATCTAGCTTTCTTCGATATGGTGGGTAGTGAGGGGATCGAACCCCCGACCCTCGCCTTGTAAGGGCGATGCTCTACCAGCTGAGCTAACTACCCGAAGAGGTGCGTATAATACCGATTTGATGTAACCTTGTCAATAAACTTAATTGATCAATTTTTCACCAATCGTTGCCAACGTCTTAGGCAATAAAAAAGCCAGAATTGAATTCTAGCCTTTCGATATGGTGGGTAGTGAGGGGATCGAACCCCCGACCCTCGCCTTGTAAGGGCGATGCTCTACCAGCTGAGCTAACTACCCGAAAGAGGTATGCATAATAATCAAGAATGCTGCCTCTGTCAACTTTTTAATTGCGTAATTTTTACGCTTCACTGCCCACCAATGCAGATTTCAAGACATGGGGCTTAATTTTACCCATCACATGCATCTCACACGGGCGACATTTAAACTCTAAACGAATCTCTTCATCCTTATGCATCAATACCATAGGTTCAGCGCGCACCTGCCCTTGCACACCCTTAATACCTTTGGCTTGTTTAGGGCATAAGTTATATGCAAAGCGCAAACAGTGCTTAGTGATCATCACGGGCACTTCACCTTTCTCTTGATGTGCCTCATACGCAGGCTCAATCAATTTAACGCCATGGGCTTCATAAAACTCACGCGCTTTATGGTTATAGACGTTTTCAAGATACGTGATGTGCTCTGAGGGATACTGCGCTTTTGGGCTGCCTTCATAAATGCGAACGCCGCGCTCATTGCTCGCTTTATAGGCTTCTTCTAAGCGCGCGATGGCATCGCGTCTGATTTGATTGAGTAAACTCTTTGGCATAAAGGGCGCCGTTTTTACATCAATCACCACGCTTGTGGCTTCAAAAATGGTGTCACCTAATTTACGCAATCCCTCTTCGAGGTTTTGTAAGGTTTTTTCAACATTGTTTGCCGCCTCAAAAGTGCCCTCAATCGGATGAATCACCGTTAAGCCATCTTCACCCGTCAATGTTAATTGATACTGCCCATTTGTTTCTGTTAAAGCAATGTCCACGCCAATTTTACGTGTTGAGGATTCACGCATGAGCATCTTTTGCCATGCAGTGTCAGCATTGCGATACAAAGGCTGACCGATGCGCACTTTTTCAATGTTCTCTGGTGCATCTTCATGCCAATAGACCAAATAGTGCTTGTCCCCGATCTCTTTGACTTCACTGGCTCTAAACCCTACCACTTCGCGTTTGATGAGTACGTTTAAACCATCGCCATTGGCTAAAGGCTCGGATGTTTTCACCTCTAAATGATTGCCACCAAATTTTAAAACTTCGCCCACTTCTACGCCACGAAACTTCGGTGAATCAAATGCGCCAATGTCCTCTTTACGGGCATTAACGAAATAATCTGTCGCGCCGCGGTTAAAAGTTTTATCGGTATTCGGCACGAAATGATGCACCGTTTTACCGAGAGAGCTTCTCGTATACTCGGGATTACCCTCTAAGAACTGATCAAGCATTTTACGATAATGGGCGGTGATGTTTTTCACATATGCCATATCTTTATAACGCCCTTCGATCTTAAAGGAACGCACACCCGCTTCCACAAGCGCACCTAAGTTTTCTGTTTGGTTGTTGTCCTTCATGGAGAGCAAATGCTTCTCAAACGCCACCACGCGCCCTTCCTTATCCTTTAAGGTGTAAGGTAGGCGGCACGCCTGGGAACAATCGCCGCGGTTCGCGCTGCGCCCTGTATCAGCGTGAGAGATGTAACATTGCCCTGAGAATGCCACACACAATGCGCCATGGATGAAGAATTCAAGCGGCGTATCCACCGCATCATGAATGGCACTGATCTCTTTTAAAGAGAGTTCACGGGCAAGCACCAATTGCGAAAAGCCCACTTGTGAGAGAAATTTTGCGCGATCTAAGGTGCGAATGTCCGTTTGCGTGGAGGCATGAAGCTCAATCGGTGGAATGTCGAGCTGCAACACACCCATGTCCTGCACAATGAGGGCATCTACACCCGCATCATACAATTCTGTGATGAGCTTTTGCGCCTTTGGCAATTCATCATCATGTAAAATGGTGTTGAGGGTCACAAAAACTTTAGCATGATACGGATTGGCAAATTCCACCAATTTTGCAATGTCAGAGACACTATTATCCGCATTGTAACGCGCGCCAAAGCTTGGGCCACCTAAATACACGGCATCCGCACCATGCAAAATTGCCTCACGCCCGATCTCAATGTCGCGCGCAGGACTTAACAGCTCTAATTGATTGTGTTTTAACATGATTTGTCAGTCTACAAAGTTACTTTAAATGTTTTCGATCCATCTTCTGTTTTAAACGAAATCCAAGATACGTGAGGATGAGCCAAACAGGCATCACATACACCGCAGGACGGAAGCTATCGAGCTGCGTCATTGCGCCAATCACCACCACAAGGAAGATTAAACAAAAGTAGTTCACATACGGGAAAAATGGTGTTTTAAATGTCAATTGATCCGCTTGATGGGCACGGCGAAAACGCATGTGCATGATCACAATGAGCCCCCAAGTGATGACCGCTGCGGCGATGGCAACAGACATCACAATCATAAATGCACCATTTGGCACCAATAGATTGATGACCACCGCAATGAGCGTCACTGCTGAGGAAAATGCAATCGCTGCGTATGGTACATGATTGTGGCTTAATTTCATGAATACTTTTGGGGCATGCCCTTGCTCGGCTAAACCAAACAACATGCGACCATTGCTGTAAATGCCGCTGTTATAGACAGAGATCGCCGCCGTTAAAATGATGAAGTTTAAAATGCCCGCCACATTTGGTAAACCAAGCTGATCAAACACCAACACAAATGGGCTGATGCCTTGCTTAATGTCATGCCATGGCACCAACACCAACATAATGATGATGGATCCAATGTAGAAAATCAAAATGCGCCACATCACTTGTTTGATGGCTTGCGGAATCGTTTTTTGTGGATTGTCAGTTTCCGCGGCGGCAATGGCAATCATCTCTGTGCCTCCAAAGGAGAACATCACGATCACAAGGGAGACCCAAACACCCCAAGCGCCATTCGGGAAAATGCCAAATTCCCAAAGATTCGAAATTTTAACGGTGGATTGCTCCGACACAAAGCCTTTAGCCACTAAATACAGACCAAACACAATCATCCCCACCACAGCCAAAACTTTAATGAGCGCAAGCCAAAATTCCGTTTCACCAAAGAATTTAACGCTCGCCAGATTAATGGCAGTAATGATGACAATGGTGCTCAGCACCGTCAGCCAAATGGGAAAATCCGGAAACCATGTATAAATATAGCGCCCAATGGCGGACAACTCTGCCATGCTCACTAAAATGTATAACAGCCAATAGTTCCAACCGGCCAAAAAGCCTGCATATTGCCCACAATATTTATTGGCAAAGTGGCTAAATGCGCCCGACACTGGCTCTTGTGTCGCCATTTCCCCAAGCATGCGAATGATCATATAGATCACAAAGCCGCCAAGTAAATACCCTAAAATCAACCCAGGACCTGCCAAAGGGATGGATTCTGCGGTGCCATAAAAAAGCCCTGTGCCAATACAGCCACCAAGGGCAATCATTTGAATGTGCCTATTTTTTAGGCTACGCTTAAGCGTTTGCTGATTTTCCATGTGTTGTTTTTAATCGTGATAAAAACTCATGATAAGACAATTCAAAGCAATAACAAAGTGAGCAAGCTCAAATCAGACACAAATCTGATATGATAAAATCAAACAACCACAATGATTCAAGAATGATAAGGATGGCTTTATGAAAAAATCACTTGCCGTAACCACTCTCATTGCCCTTGCAACCTGTGCCTCATTTGCCAATGGGCAACCGCTTCAATCTTTGCCAAATGTTTTAAATACTGTGAGCGAGCAAGCATATACCGCACACGCTAACGGTGTGCCTTCTTATTGCTCCATCAATAGCAATACAGAGTCCGCTTATCCTGATACGTTAGTGCGCAGCATTGGCAAAAATTTTGACCATGTGATGATCCACTTTGATCAACGCATCACCACATTGACGCAAGACACAAGCAGCAAGCGCTTTGACAATCCAAATTTGATGCTCTGGAATGATCCTGCTCAAAAGATCATCCTTGCCCTTGAGATCAATCAACCGGGTGAAGGCTTACTCACCATCATCACGCCAAAAGTGCGCGAAAGTTATGTGGTGACGTACAATTGCCTTAAACCATAAAAATCATCAGACGATAAAAAAGCCCGCATGCGGGCTTTTTGCTGTTTAGGACTGATATCCCATTAATCCATAATGGCAACTTCAATGGCAACAGGTTGCTCTTGTGCTTTCAATTCAGCTTTCGCCGCATTGATGTGCTCCATAATCGCACTGGTCAATGGTTTGGTATTCTCGCCTGAAATGGCAGAGATTTGGAAACAAGGACCTTCCCAATTGATCTCTTTTAAGAAATCAGCCACGCGCTCTTCGCGTTCATTTTCAGGGATCAAATCGAGTTTATTCAATACCAACCAGCGCTCTTTTTTCGCCATTTCTTCATCATATTGCGCCAACTCATTGGTGATCACGCGGAAATCTTCCACAGGATCTTGTGAGTCGCTGTACGGGGATAAATCCACTAAGTGCAACATGATGGAAGTGCGCGACAAGTGACGCAAGAATTTATGACCAAGGCCAGCGCCTTCTGCAGCACCTTCAATCAAGCCTGGGATGTCTGCCATCACAAAGCTGTCTAACGGCCCAACGCTCACCACACCTAAATTAGGGTGCAATGTTGTAAATGGATAATCCGCCACTTTTGGACGTGCAGCCGACACCGCACGAATCAATGTGGATTTACCCGCATTAGGTAAGCCTAATAAGCCCACATCCGCCAACACTTTTAACTCTAAACGAATGCGGCGCTCTTCCCCCGGTGTGCCCGGTTTTGTTTGACGCGGTGCACGGTTGGTGGATGATTTAAAGCGTGTATTGCCCAAACCATGAAACCCGCCCTGCGCCACTTTTGCCACTTGACCATCTTCGGTCAAATCGCAAATAAACTCATTGGTATCTGCATCATGCACTTGTGTACCAAGTGGCACAACCAACACCAAATCTTCACCGGCAGCACCAGTACAATTTGCCCCGCGGCCATTTTCACCACGTTGCGCTTTAAATTTTTTGGCAAAACGGTAATCCACCAATGTGTTGACAGCATCGGATGCTTTTAAATAAACGCTACCACCATCACCGCCATCACCACCATCCGGCCCACCGAAAGGAATGAATTTTTCGCGGCGAAAACTCAAGCATCCATCACCACCATTACCCGCTTCAACTGTAATGGTTACCTCATCAACGAACTTCATACGCCCTCCTTGAACTCGATGGCTAAAAACAATAAAAGCCCCAAAAAAAGGGGCTTTTACAAACAATCAACGGTTGATTAAGCAACTGGTTGAATGCTTACAAATTTACGGTTGTGTTGTCCTTTAACTTCAAAAACAACGTGACCATCTACTTTAGCAAATAAAGTGTGGTCTTTACCTAAACCTACATTGCTGCCCGCGTGGAAACGTGTACCACGTTGACGAACGATGATAGAACCTGCTGGTACTAATTCACCGCCAAAACGCTTAACCCCTAAGCGTTTACTTTCGGAATCGCGACCGTTACGGCTCGAGCCGACGCCTTTCTTCTGTGCCATGTTTAAATCCTCTTAATACGTCTAGGAATCTCGCAATTATGCAGAGATGCTAGAAATTTTAATTTCAGTAAAGTGTTGACGATGACCTTGGTGTTTACGAGAGTGCTTACGACGACGGAATTTGATAATTTCGATTTTGCGTCCGCGACCTTGTTTAACAACTTCAGCCGTTACTTTAGCGCCTGCAACAACAGGAGTACCTACAGTTGTTTCGCCTTCTTTACCTACTAACAATACTTCTGCAAATTCTACATTAGAACCTTCAGCAGCGCCTTCAATTTTTTCTACGCGAAGGATTTGACCTTCCGCAACACGGTATTGTTTACCGCCTGTTTTGATTACAGCATACATTTGTAATGCTCCAAATAGTTGAGTGAATCTGAATTCTTTTTGCTATCTCACTGATATCTACAATTGACAACAGAAATAACAGCCCATAAAAAGGACGTGATTGTATAAAAAAAATTGGTTTGCGTCAAGAATATACACAGGATTCCTCAACGCTTTTAACACATATCAAATGTCAATTCTGTCAATTATACCAATTTTTCTGACGTTTTTAAGGTTTTTTCCTCAGATAATGAATTTTCCATGCGTGCAAAAATATTTGCCAAAATCGCTCCGCTGATATTATGCCACACGCTGAAAATTGCACTCGGTACCGCCACAATCGGATCGAAGTGTTTCACCGCTAAACTTGCACCTAAGCCACTGTTTTGCATACCCACTTCGATGGCAATCGCTTTACGCTGCGCCAATCCTAAGCCCATCATTCTAGCAACAATATAGCCAATCACATAACCAAATGTATTATGTAGGATCACTAAACCGATTAATAGCATACCCGTTTCTTTTAAACGCACCTGATTTAAGCCCACCACAATGGCAACAATCATCACAATGCCAAAGACTGAAATCAGTGGCAATACGGGCGTCACATATTGCACTTTTGAGCGCAACACCATGCGCACGATAACGCCAAGCACAATCGGAACAATCACCATATTCACGATGGACATCATCATCGCATAAAACGACACATCAATGCTTTTATCTGCCAACAATTGGATTAACAGTGGCGTCATGATCGGGGACAATAAAGTTGAAATGCTCGTAATCGTTACGCTGAGCGCCACATCCCCTTTTGATAAATAAGTGATCACATTGCTTGAAGTGCCACCCGGGCACGAGCCCACTAAGACAATGCCTAACGCCAATAAAGGATCAATGTTAAAAATTTTCACCAAAGCGAGCGCTAAAAGTGGCATCACAATGAACTGCGCGCAGACGCCTAATAACACTTGAAGGGGCTTTTTGACCACTTCAGAAAAATCATGTGGCGTGAGTGTCAGCCCCATGCCAAACATAATGATGCCCAATAAATAAGTGATCATGCCTTTTAAAGAGACAAACACTTCAGGAAACACAAAACCTAAAACGGCAAACAACAATGTCCATGCTGCAAATGTCTTCCCGACAAAAGTGGACAATAAATTTAAAACGCGCATACTACAACCTTCAATGATGATTGAATAAAAACAAATTAAAATGAGTGAAAAGGTGCTGTGTATCGCGATTGTGGCACTCATCGATTATTAGCAATTTCACAAAATTTTGTAAAGCATAAAATGGTTCATTCAATCAGAAAATTGAAATCCTGCGGTTTCCCGACCATTCATCTGACAATAATAAACGGAGATTGACACATGCATAAAGATCAAACACATTATCGCACCCTGCAAGAAGCCATTGATTACCCATATGATTTTTCCATCAGCGAGATCATCAGCGAAGGCTGGGCATCGGTTAAGGGCGCAAAACTGCCGATTTTCTTAATTGGACTCATCATCATGGTGGCCACCGTTCTTTTATATTTAGTGGCGGGGTTAATTTTTTCAGGGTTATCTGAGCAAGCCGCTGCCCTTGCCATTTTACCGATTGAACTGATCGCCTTTACCTTAGGGCTTGGGCTGATCATCGTGAGTTTAAAACTGTCTAACCGCGAAACGGTGAATGTATGGCAAGATTTTCTCTCCTTTCGACATTACTTTTGGCCATTGTGCTTAATGGTGATCGTGACAGGTCTTGTCACCACCCTTGGGTTTATTTTACTCATCATTCCGGGTATTTATTTAGTCACGGCCTATTCCCTCACTTATTGGATTTTGATCATCCATCCGGACGCTGGCTTTTGGAACATTATGGAAGCTTCCCGCAAGATCGTCACGCGCCATTGGTTTAAGTTTTTCTTCTTAAATTTAATCCTTGGCATCATTGTATCGATCTCAGCGATTCCCTTTGGCATCGGCTTAATTTGGACAATACCGCTGTTCACATTAAGTTATGCCGCGATCTTTAAAAAGATCTTCATCAAAACGCCATAATGCATCAATCCTATGCGAAGCGCCCGATTAGGGCGCTTTTGCGCTATACTACATAGATCTTTTGCAGTACATCTATTTAGGTTTTATGAAGTCACTCTCTCGACTCCTTCGGTTTTTCTGGTATCTTTTCATCCCCAATAACGTCTATGCCATTCCAAAAAGTGTTGGCAAAGGCTATTGCATGTTGCGTCATCCGGTGGAATTCATCATCACCAAACGCAATACAAGCTGCGAGTCGCAACACATCATCCAGCGCATCAAAGGCGGAGAAAATCAGCTCAATACCATTTGGATCAACACCCATTTACATGATTATTTAGATCGTTCCTCCTGTAAGCCTTGGAAAAATCAACGCCCAATGTTTAAGCTCTTTGGCAGCAAAAATTTAGAGCGTGGTTATATGATCGGCACTTGGGCAAATGGTTTTCATTTTGTGACTTATGATCATCATGGGCGCGGTAAATTGAATTTATATCGTTGGGATGCAGTGACGCATTTAGTGACCGGTTGGACGAGCCTTGTCAATTATCCGCAAAAAGAGCTCAATTATCTCCTCTATCAACTCTCCCTCTTAGGTTCAGGTCGTTCCACACAGATTTTAGATGCCATTTTAGGCATCGGCATTGATTTGGTTGAATTGGCATTCGGGCTCATTTACTCCGTGCTTGGCATCTTCATTGGGGCATTGATGCACCCATTTGATACCCTTCGCAACCTCATTCCCGGCGCATTATTGCTCATCACAGGTTCGATCCAAGCCATTCGTCAACTGCTCTCTGGCTTAGCTGCCGTCCTGACGGTGGGCAAAGTGGGCGGCTGTTCCCCTTAATTTATGGATATCACTATGGATGCCATCCTCAACTATCTTGCCACACACACCTTTGACGTCATTGGTATGGTCATTGGTTTCATCTATCTTTACCTTGAGTTCAATGCCAAAAAGAGCATGTGGATTGTGAGTCTCGTCATGGCGGTGCTGTACATTTACATTTTCATGGAAAACAAAATGTACGCAATGAGTCTGATTTACGTCTATTTTTTCTTTGCCTCCATCAATGGCTGGCGCGAATGGCATAAAGTGACACGGCGTAAAAAAGTGGTGCCCATCATGCGCATGCCCCATCAATACAGCGCAGTGATTGCCCGCCTCTTTCTTGTGGCATCCGTCGCGATCTTCCTACTTTTAAAGCTCCTGACGGACAACAATATGGAAATGATCATGGGGGATACCATTGCCACCGCTTTGAGCGTGGTGGCCATCTGGATGGCGGCTAAGCGCTGGGCGGAACAATGGTGTTTACTCATTCCAGCTAATTTACTCACCGCAGTGATTCTCTATGGGCAAATGGAATATGCCTCAAGCCTATTATTTTTTGTCTATTTTATTGCCTCTATTTTTGGTTTTCGCCGCTGGATTCAACTTGCTCAACGCAATCAGCCTGCGTAATCATTGCGTTTGATTGTGCCACAGAAGATTCTTTACACACAAAAAGATGGAATGCCATATTTTTTGACATAGATCATGTTTATATTGATCAAAGAGTTAATTCACACTTTTAAAACTTACATTTCTAAAATAATAAAAATATTTAATAACATAACTAGTAATATTTATTTTTTGTATTACAATACTCCCCATCGTATAGATATTGAGCATGTTCAATGTCTGAAAAAAAAGATTCATCGGATCCTGTCCATTCGACGCTCGCTCCGAGAATCATTCATAAAACTTAATCTTATGGGGCAAAAGCGATCATGATTTGTACAGAAGTAAAGAAACACATCAACGAATTGGCTGTTTTAAATGAATTATCACAAAACGACATCGATAAAATGCATTTAATCAATGCGCACTTACAAAATGTGATTCCTGGCTTAACCGAAGATTTTTATCGCACGGCATGGACGCCTGCTTTGGGCATGAATTTCCCTGAGCTGTCTCAAGTGGCCGTAGAAGTGATCTTTAACACATGGATCAAAAGCGTATTGAGCTGCCCAACGACCGCACCACAAAAATACACAGAAGCTTTATGGACAATGGGCGAACTGCATGCTGAACATCGCCTAGCACCGGTTGTGCTTGCCGCTGCGATTCCATTTATGAAAGAGACAGTGAAACAGTGCTTAGTACAAAATGATTCAGCCTTGCCATACACATTAAAATTGGAATTGGCGGCATCTTTACTGAAAACATTAGAGATGAATGAGTCTGTGCTTTATCAATGCGTGGCTTAATTCACCGAATGTAGATTCAAAAAAACTCGCTTCGGCGAGTTTTTGTTTCACGATTATTCGTTATCTGGATGACTCAAATTGTCTTTTATTAGATCTATCAGATATCTTTGAAGTGTATTTCTAAAAAATCTAACTGTATTAATTATCAAAAAATTAAATATTTTATATGTAATTGTTTGTTTTCTATTCTTTTTATAAAATTTAGACATCATTAATTTTCCTTTGCCAAGGGCATTAAGGTTTAAAAAAATTCTGTTTTTTTTTCAACCTAATGTATAATGACAAAACCATAATGATCATTTTTACACTGGTCAAATAGCGGTTATCTCCGCTACAAAGCTCAATCGCGCCAACGATTGGGCTTTAATTTTATAAACATATGATTTTACATTTCTCTAAATATTTCCTCTTGCAACTGTCGAAGCTTTGCCACATCAATTAAGTGGCCGCCCGATGCTGTCATTTGAAGCATCATTAAAATGTCTTCAATATATTCATTCAGTTTTTGTAATTCTTGTTGGTGTTTATTATTTTTAAGGGCTTGAATCTCTTCATCCGTAATGGCGGATAAAAAAGCGATGATGTCATCAGGTTCTTCATTAATTTGCTGAATCAACTGATCTAATCTCATTCAAGCCCTCATGTCATTAAATGTCAAAAATTTCGTCTTCTGAGTCATCTAACACGCTGTTTAAGCGGTAGTTGGTATTGTCTGACTCTTGGTTTGCATTTTGCGTTTTGTTCAAATCTAACCAGTTATCCATCCAAACCAATGGTTTAGTTTTGATCACAGGATAAGGATTGTCCACGCCTAAGAAACGATACAAATCTTGGGCATTGTAAAGCACCCATTCGTTCAATAATGTTTCATTCAAACCCACGATGGAGCGATTTTCACTGAACAAATATTTGTTCCAAGAGAACTCTTGCTCGATCACTTCACGAATGATGTTTTCCACATCCCCACGAATCTCACTGAGCACCACTTGCCACTCTTCATCCGCTAAGAGAATCTCTAAAATCGCTTCATCCATCATCACGTGCACTTGCTCGTCTTGGGCAATTTTTTGCACCAATTTTGCAATGCCTTGGAAAATGTTTTGCTCAGCTAAGGCAAATGTACAGGCAAATGAGCTCATGAACTCAACTTTTTCCAAGCAGTAAAGCGCCACAAAGCCTTTGAGCACCACTTGCTTTAAGGTTGGATCATTTTTACCCACTTGACCCAATTTATAGAGCGCACCATATTTAGACAACTCATTGAAGGTTTCAATCACAGTGGTGGAACGATTTAAAACTTCATCGTTCTTCATCACTTCTTGGAACACTTCTTTAGGATCAGAGATGCATTGACGAATGATTTCTGAATACGTCAAAGCATGTAAGTTCTCAACTTCAGATTGCTTAGAGAGCATCGCCCAAAGCTCACTGTTTGACACAAAAGGTGCAAACAATGGTGCGATGGCACGCGCCGCCACAGAGTCTAATTCCCACTGGAATGCGAGAGTTTTGACCATGATGTCGTAGTTATTTTTTGAACAGTTCAACAAATCCATGCGCGACTGTTCAAGATTCACTTCATCTTCTGTCCAGTCCATGGACTTTTGTAACTTATACAAATCAAACAACTTTGGATAAGGCACATTGACGCTGTCGTATAAACCGAGCGCTTCACCTAACACTAATGGATAACGGCCTGTTTGCCAGGCGCTGTTGTCCTGGTTAAAAATTGAGGCTGGCTTACTCTCTTGCATGGTATTCTCCTATAAAGTACAAGCGCCGCCCGCACACCCTTTATCTTCCACGGTTTCAACAAAAGATTCATGGATGATGCCTGAGGCGCTGTTTAAATAATAACGCGTTTTACAGCCCATCTTCATCATATAGATGTAATCTTTGAGCAACTTACTTGTGGAGATATTTCCCTCTTCTTTTAAGTTTAAGTAAAGATCCGCCGAAATGGCTTGGCCTGTAAACTTCTGAATAATCGCATACATGTCAATGAGGTCTTTCGACTCTAAATTCCATGCGATGTCATAAAATGGTCCTAATTCATCTAAGTCTGGTGCTAACAACAAGTTTTTATTGTTGCTTGATGTTTTCATCACACGAAGGTTACGAATCGGGTAAACGCCATTGGTGGTGTTGGTCAATTGACTTGATGACTCAACTGGCATCATTGCTTCTAACACGCTGTGACGGATGCCGCCTTGCGCTTTGATCTCTTTACGAAGGGTTTCCCAATCAAACAATAAGGCTTGATTATGCACCTCATCCACGGCTGTGCAGTAAGTATCGATGGGTAACCAACCATCTGGATATTTTGTTTTACCAATCCATTTCGCATTGCCCTTCTCTTTGGCTAAACGAAGCGATGCTTTATGCAACCAATAGCTGTGGCGCTCTGCGATTTGATGGATGTAGTTTTTACCCTCTTTAGAGGCATAACTTAATTTTTGTTTCGCCATTTCATGGGCAAGATTTGTGATGCCAACGCCAATGGAGCGACGCGCTTGGGCGGTTGTTTTCAATGATGGGAATGGATATTCCATCAATTCGATCACGTTGTCGATCATCAATGCGGTGTAATACGCCACATCTTCATACTCTTCTGGCTCAACACGACCCACCACAATCGACGCTAAACTACATAAACCAATTTCACCTTCAGGATTTTCAGAATAAAGATCCTGAATGTCGCGGAAAGGTTTGGTTGGCAATGCAATTTCTAAACACAAGTTACTTGAATAAATGGTGTCTTTAAATGGTGTGTGGCGGTTCATCTCATCGATGTACGTCATGTAGATTCGGCCAGTTTCAGCCGATTCAGTTAAAGCCTTGACTGCAATGTCACGGGCTTTAACGATCTGTTTTTTGCAATCTTTGGCAAAGTAGAATTCATACAATGATTTAAATTTATCATAGTCATTGGCATAAAATGCATCGTATAAATCTGGCGCGATTTGATAGCTGATGAGCATCCAATCTTCATTTTTCGCCACTTTTTCGACGAATAAACGGTTAGAGAGCATCGCGTAATCGATGTCACGGATACGTTTTTGTAAAACCGTCGTTGGGTTTTTCAACACCAACAGATCATAAATTTCAGGATCTAACACGTTAAAGTAAACGGTTGCACTGCCGCCACGGCTTGATTGCATGTTTGCATGCACCGCGCTTTGGATCATGCGGTAATACGGTAATTTACCTTGATGGATCACGCGGCCTTGTTTAACCGGATCACCTTTTGAACGGGTGAGCAAGTGCGCGCCAATCCCTGCAGATGCGCACGTCATCATATAGGCAATGTGATCACCTGTGGATAAACTGTCCACATTGTCGCCGGTGGTGTAAACGCAGCAAGATGCATAGCCTTTATGTGGCGTACGCATGTTGATCAACATCGGCGTTGGGGTATTGATTTTCAATTCGTTTAAATAACGATAGAGCTTTTTGATGTCTTCCATGCGACGAGCTTTTGGCTGATTTTGCATGTTTTGCATCGCCATGCCCATGAACATGAATTGTGGGGACTCTAAGCAATAACCGGTCACACGATTTTGAATCAAATACTTATCTTTCATTTGACGCAACGTGGTGTAGTTATAGTTGATGTCGATGGTGTGATCTAACACGCGATCTAATTCGATGAGCTCTTCATCGGTGTAATCCATCTTTTCCCAATGACCGAGTTGAATCATGTGGTGATAAAACACAGTCAAGGATGGAATTTTACGAAAACCACCAAACGCTTCTTTATAGATCGAGCCAATCAAGAAGCGACCAGCCATTTTTAAGTGTTTATGATCTTCACGTTCAACACACGCATCAATCATCGCTTTGTGAAGCTCAAGGGTTGTGCAGCCGTCATAGCACTTTCGATACGCTTCTAAAACAATGGCACTCCAATCAACCTCATAATGTGCTGCAAACTCCGCCCATTTATTCAGTTTTTCAGCATCAAACTCTTCGCGTTCGCCACTGCTTTTTAAAATGTATCGAATCATTTCCCTCACCCACGTTTTTGAACTGTAAAAAATAAAAAAGCGAGGAAAACAAAAAGCACACTGTCATTGCCAAGTCGCTTCTAGAAGCTTCCTCGCCTCTAAAAAATTTATTCCTAAGGGGTGAATGATCACCACTTAGGAAAGGCGCGCATTATAGCATTTTAGAAAAAAAAATTTTGATCTTTTTATACCCTCATTGTCCCTATTGACAAAAGTTGATACTTCATAAACTATTGATTTTAAAAATATTACACAAAAGTTGATGAATTTTAAATAAAAATGATTCTCATTTAAATAAGTCTATAGGATTCAACTCAAAACTGCAATATTTCAATGGATCAAGCCTTTTTTTGACTAAAATTTTGGGCAATTTTTTTGCCCATTTAATTTTTTTACAGCGCGGTTAAAAATGCCGCGGCTCCAAAAAGAACACCCGGCGCATTGGCCACCGCAATCGGGTAATCTTTTTGCTTTAAACCATAGATGACCCAAAGTAAACAGTTCACCATCGCGGCAAAGGGCTGCACAGGATTGCCTTTGTGACCGGCAAGATTATCCATGATCTGCGGAATGTACGACACATACATGCCAACGGCAGTACAAGTGGCCACCCAACCTAAAATTTTAACGCTCATCTCTCCTCCTTAAGATTGATGTTGTTATAACAGCGATGAGGTTAAACGCGCCACTTTCTCAATGAAGCGCTGCGTTGCACTGCGGCGTTCCCATTCAACAGGATCTAAGCGCACTGAATGCTCAAGGTCTTTATTGAACTCATCACACATTTGCTGGCCAAGGGCTTCATCGTATAGCATGCCATTGACTTCAAAATTGAGGTTAAAACTGCGGTTATCCATATTGGCTGTCCCAACGATGCTAAATTTTCCATCAAACACCGAAGTTTTTGCATGAATAAACCCTTTTTTATAACGATAAATCTCAACACCTGCATTCATTAATGCGGTGTAATAGGATGACGATGCCAGCTGCGTGATCAAGGAATTGGTGGCATATGGCACCAACAATTTAACCTTCACGCCACTTAACGCCGCATTTTTAATGGCTTCCATCACGCTTTCAGAGGGCACAAAGTATGGCGTTGTGATGAGGATTTCCTCTTTTGCCAACATAATGGCACGCAGCACCGTATACATGATCATGGGATATTTAGAATCCGGGCCACTGGCGGCAATTTGTGCAATGGTGCCGGATTCTTGGCGCATATGATTCGGGAACAGCGGATCCACAATCAATTTTTCCTTAGAGCAGAACTGCCAATCACAGAGGAAAATGTATTGCAGCGAATACACAACGGGCCCTTCGACGCGCATGTGCATGTCACGGTGATACACTTTTGAATCCGGTAGATTGATGTAATCATCCCCAATGTTGATGCCGCCCACAAAGCCAATGCGCCCATCAACCACGATGATTTTACGGTGATTGCGATAATTTAAGCGGTTTGCGAGCGCAATCCAAATAATCTTACGAAACGGATAAACCAGCACGCCATTTGCCTTTAACTCCGCCACATAATCGCCGCGGATCGCTTTACTGCCAAAATCATCATAAATGAGACGCACCGTCACGCCCTCTTTGGCTTTACGGATCAAAATCTCTTTGATTTGATTGCCGATTTTATCATTACGAATGATGTAATATTCTAGGTGAATGGTCTCTTTGGCATTCTCAAGGGCTTCGATGATGTTCGGGAAAGCATTTTCCCCATTGATCAAAATCTCAACTTTATTGCCAATGCTGATTTGATCGGCAAAATCATGCCCCACCAATGTGGCTAAGCTTTTAAATTGATCCACCGCGGCGCTTTTATAACTCAAAGCTTCGGTTGAGATTTTCTCAATGTAGGCTTCAGCGCCCTTTTCTAAATCCTTATTCATCAATAATTTTTTAGAATACATCTGATTGTTGCGGTAATTGACGCCAAGGGAGAAATAGAGCACCACCCCAAACAACGGCACAAACCAGATCAAGGTTAAATACCCCAAAGTTTTGGTCGCGCCCTCTTCATTATTGATGATGATCACCGTCACCGTCAAAATGGCCAAAAAGTAGAGGATCGTGAAAACCCCCATGTATGTACCCCAGTTTGTGATAATATCGTCAAACAGCGCTTGCATTTATCTTCCTTGTTCTTTTATGAGTTTACTCAACAGTATAGTCAATGGATTGAAAATCTATGAAAAAATATCAAACGGGCCTCATTTTCGGTAAATTTTTTCCACTTCATCCCGGCCATGTCCTTATGATGGAAAAAGCTTTATCAACTGTCAATGAACTCTATGTTTTTGTGTGCAGCGATACCGAGCGTGATCAAGCCTTATTTGAGCAAAGCCAAATGATCAAAATGCCCACACGAAAAGAGCGTTTAGCATGGTTTGCGCCGTTAGTGGCGAAGCACCCAAATCTTCACCCGATTGATTTTAATGAAGATGGCATCCCGTTTTATCCAAATGGTTGGCTTGAGTGGTCAAACCGCGTCAAAGCGGTCTTAGCGGATCAAAACATTCATGCTGATGTGATTTTCAGTAGTGAGCCACAAGACGTTGCGCCCTATGAACAATACTTTCAATTGCCCGTGCAACTCATTGATCCTGATCGTGCTGCCATCAACATCTCCGCCACAAAATTGCGCACCGATCCTGATGCTTACAAAACTTACTTATTAGATGCGGTTTACCCCTATTTTTTTGATTAAAGTGGTGCTAACTTACTAGATCCATCAAAATCTAATCTCAAAATAAGGACAAAGGTTATTTCACCATGGATAATTTAATCCGCAATATCCTCACGGCGCGTGTTTACGACGTCGCTGAGCGTACATCACTCGACTTTATGCCACGCTTATCTAAGAACTTACAAACCAATATTTGGATCAAGCGTGAAGATACGCAGCCGGTTTTCTCGTTCAAAATTCGTGGCGCTTACAACTGCATTTATCAGCTCTCCCAAGAAGCGCGCCGCAAAGGTGTGATTTGTGTCTCCGCTGGTAACCATGCGCAAGGTGTGGCATTGAGCGGTCAAGCCCTTGGCATTGATACAACCATCGTGATGCCCATTACCGCCCCTGCCCTTAAAGTCAATGCCTGCCAAGCGCGCGGTGCGAATGTGGTGCTCTATGGCGATAACTTTGATGATGCGAGCGAATACGCGGTGCGCCTTGCCAATGAAAGCGGTAAAACTTTGATTCACCCGTTTGATGATTGGGATGTGATTGCTGGTCAAGGCACCATTGGTAAAGAGATGATCGAGCAGCAACCGGATTTAGATACCATTTTTGTTCCCGTTGGCGGTGGCGGTTTGATTGCAGGCGTTGCCGCTTACATCAAATTCATTGCGCCTCATTGTAAAGTGATTGGCGTGGAACCTGTGGAATCGGCCTCCATGAAAGCGGCGCTTGATCAAAATGAGCGCGTCAAACTCAAGCAAGTGGGCACCTTTGCCGATGGCACAGCGGTCAAACAAATTGGCGAAAACACCTTTGAAGTGGCGAAAAATTTAGTGGATGATATTGTGTGCGTCACCACCGATGAGATTTGTGCGGCGATGAAGGATATTTTTGAAGACACGCGCGCCATCACAGAGCCTTCCGGTGCGCTTGGCGTTGCCGGCATTAAAAAATATTTAGAGATGTATCCCGACATTGGCTTTAAAAATGTGGGCAATATTTTAAGTGGTGCGAACATCAACTTTGACCGCTTACAATATGTGGCAGAACGCACAGAACTTGGCGAAGGGCGCGAAGCTTTATTGGCCGTCACCATTCAAGAAGAGCCCGGCAGCTTCTTAAACTTTGTCAATGTGATTGGCAAACGCCACATCACAGAGTTTAATTACCGTTATTCCAGTGACCGCCAAGCGATTGTCTATGTGGGCATTCAATTGCAGCAAGGCAAGGCGGAAAAAGAGAGCGTCATCGAAGCGCTCGAAGGTCATGGTTTGGCAGTGGTGGATTTAAGTGACAATGAATTGGCTAAACTCCACATTCGCCACATGGTGGGCGGTAAAAAGCCTCGCTCAATTAAAGGCGAGCGTTTATTGCGCATCATCTTCCCACAGCAGCCCAATGCCCTCTTCCAATTTTTGCACACTCTCAATGTGCAGCTCAATATCACGCTCTTCCATTATCGCAACCATGGTTCGGATTATGGCCGTGCGTTGGTGGGCTTTGCCGTGACAGAAGAGAATGAAGCCATCTTCCAAGACTTTTTATCAAAGCTTGGATATGACTACATCGAAGAGACGGACAATCCTGCCTACGAACTCTTTTTATAATTAAAATGAAGGGGATGAATGACATCCCCTTTTTGATTGTCATTTGATAATAATTACCATTTGGCATAAGCTATGCCTTTGCCGCTTTAGCCGATGCCATGAAAAAACTCAATTACTTCGAAAAGATCATCCAGCCCTTTGAATCTGCCCCCAATCAGACGCCGCCCACGAGTTTATGGGGCTTTTATGCCTTTTATTTAAAGCAGGTGAAAGGCCCACTCATCGCGCTCTTCATTGTGGGATTTTTCACCGCGATTTTGGAAATTGTGCTGTTTAAATACATCGGTGAGATTGTGGACATCATTCAAGCTGTCAAAAACCACGCAGAACTGTTTGAAAAACATGCCAGCACATTCATATGGATGATGGCAGTCATCGTCCTCATTCGTCCTGCGGTGTCCCTCATTCACGACATTTTGATGAATCAGGTGCTCACCACCAATTTCACCTCCCTCATTCGTTGGCAACAGCATAATCATTTGATTAAGCAAAGCCTGAATTTCTTTCACAGTAATTTTTCAGGTGGGATTGCAAGCCGCGTGATGAGCACAGGGCAATCGATCCGCAATTCCGTCTTAATGCTCACCGATTCGATGTGGCGCGTCACCATTTATGCAGTGACAACAGTTGTGCTCTTTGTAGAACTCAATATTTGGCTTGCCCTCCCAATGATTGCTTGGATTGTGGCGTACATTCTATTGCTGCGCTATTTTTTACCGAAAACCCGTGAGCGTTCCCATCAATCGGCGAAAGCCCGTTCGCGCTTAATGGGGCACATTGTGGACAGTTATAGCAATATTTTAACGCTCAAACTCTTTGCCCATTCTGATCGCGAATCTGCCAAAACTCATGAACACATGCGCCATCAAACAGACATGGCGCTTTACTCAACGCGCCTTGTCACTGCCCTTGATTTCTCCTTAACGGTGCTCAATAGCTTGTTGATTGCTTGCACCATCATTGTTTCCCTGCTCCTTTGGCAAAATGCCCTCATCACCGCTGGTGCCATTGCCTTTACGTTAAGTTTGGTGATCCGCATCAATACCATGTCCACATGGGTGATGAAGGTGGTCAATGCCATTTTTGAGGACATCGGCAGCGTGCAAGATGGCATTAAAATCATGACAGCCAAACATGACATCACCGATCACCCTAATGCCCATACATTAAGCGTGACCGAAGGCTCGATTACCTTTGATCACATTCATTTTAGCTATCATGCTGATAAACCCATTTATCAGGATCTCTCCTTAACAATTGCCGCCGGAGAAAAAGTCGCCTTAGTCGGACCATCGGGCGGTGGTAAAACCACGCTAGTGAATCTACTGTTACGCTTGTATGAGGTGCAACAAGGGCAAATCACCATTGACGGGCAAGCCATCGAAGCCGTCACGCAAGAGAGTTTACGCAGCAACATTGGCGTTGTGGCACAAGATACAGCGCTCTTTCACTGCTCCATTCGTGACAATATCCTTTATGGCAATCCAAATGCCACCGATGATAGGATCAAAGCCGTCCTCACACAAACCAAAGCCCTAGAATTTGTACAAGATTTGGTGGATCAATATGGCAATAAAGGGCTCGATGTCATCGTTGGGGAAAATGGCGTCAAATTATCCGGCGGACAACGCCAGCGCATCGCCATTGCCCGCGTGTTACTGAAAAATGCCCCCATTCTCGTCTTAGATGAAGCCACCTCCGCCCTTGATTCAGAGTCAGAAGCCGTAATTCAAGAGCACCTTGAAACATTGATGGCAGGCAAAACCGTGATCGCCATTGCCCACCGTTTATCCACCATTGCCAAAATGGATCGCTTAGTGGTGATCGATGGTGGCAAAGTGATTGAAACGGGTACGCATGATGATTTGGTGGCTCAAAATGGGCTTTATGCAACCCTTTGGCAGTATCAACAAAACCAATGAATGAAAAATTTTTGAGAATCGTTTGACAACGCTCATTTTTTACTTTAATTCTATGTGTATGCCGATTTGAAAAAACAGCTTGCGGGCATAACAGCTAAAGCGTCCATCTCTTTTATAGGGATCTTCCTTACGTGCTTCACGTATAGGCAAGTCAAATCAATCGGCATGGTTGAATTGATTTTGTTTTGGAGATTCCCATGTCACATGCATTACCCATTTTAGATTTTTCTCAGTTCCGTGCGGGCGGCGAAGCGCAAGCAAATTTTATTGCAGAGCTTGCAGACGTCACACACAACATTGGCTTTTTTTACCTAAAAAACCACGGCATTGATCAAACATTGATTGATGATGCGCTCAATTTATCAAAAGCATTTTTTGCGCTGCCCATTGAAGATAAGCTTGCCATCGAGATGATTCATTCACGCCATTTTAGAGGCTATACGCGCCTTTATAATGAGATCACCCGTGAACGCCCCGATGGCCGCGAACAACTTGACTACATGCCAGAATATGACGCCTTGCCACTTGAGTCCATTCCCGACCATCAGCCTTGGCTGCGTTTACAGGGGCCCAATCAATGGCCGCCGCAACTGCCGCAACTCAAGCCCACTTTACTTGCCCTACAAGCGGCGCAGGTGGCATTGGCTAAAGAACTCCTCAGCGCCTTTGCCCAAGCCCTTGGGCAACCCGCCGATGCCTTTGCCCATACATATGCACACAAGCCTTCTGTATTGTGTAAAGCGATCCATTACCCGGGTACACAAGACACCAAACAAGGCGTTGGCATCCATAAAGATGCAGGTTATTTAACCTTTGTGTCCCAAGATGAAGCATCCGGTCTTGAGGTGTTAAAAGGGGATCAATGGGTCAGCGCTACGCCCATTCGTGGCACTTTTGTGGTGAACATTGGCGAGCTCTTAGAGATTGCTTCCCAAGGTTATTTAAAAGCAACGCAGCACCGCGTCACAACGCCGCCTGTGGGCACCGATCGCTATTCGCTGGCATTCTTCTTAACCTCACAATTAGATGCCACGGTGCCCCTGTTAGACCTGCCTGCGCATTTGCAGCCTGCCAATTTTGCCATCACGCAAGACCCAAAAAATCCGCTCTTTACGGAGATTGGTAAAAACTTCCTCAAAGGCCGCTTGCGCTCTCATCCGGATGTGGCACGTGCCCATTATGCTGATCTTTTGGCTCAATTTTAAGGACTGAACATGAAAAAAATCTTACTTCTACTTTCCACATTACTCTGTTTAACGGCGTGTTCTGACCCTGCGCCAAAGGCACAGACCACACAACCAACGGTGCGTTTGATCTCATCGCCTGGAGATTTTGCAGACATGATCCGCGAGCACATTGGCCCTGAGCTTGAAAAGCGTGGCTTTCGCTATCAATTGAGTGAAACCACCAATGGCATTTTACCGAATCAAGCGGTGATTGAAGGCTCGGCTGAAGCGAATCTCTTTCAACACAAACCTTATTTAGATGAATACAATGCACAGGTCAAAGGGGATTTAGTGCCACTTGCCCAAGTGCCAACGGCGCCCCTTGCCATTTATCGTGCACGTTTATCGAGCCTTGAGGATGTCAAAGAAGGCAGCAGCATCGGCATCCCGAATAACGTCACCAACTTTGCGCGCGGCTTACGCATTTTAGAATCCCTCGGCTGGATTGAATTAGACCCGAATGCCAATCCCATCACGGTGTCTGAAAAGGACATCATCAACAATCCCAAAAAAGTCAACATCGTTGCCATTGATGCCGCTCAAGTGGTGCGCTCGCGCGTGGATTTAGATTATGCCATCATCAACGGGAACTTTGCTCAAGATGCCAAAATCCCCGAGGATGACATTTTAAAAACTGAACCTGGCAAACTCTTTGTCAATTGGATTGTGGTCAAAGATGGGCAGCAAAACAGCGATTGGGCACAAGCATTGGTGGAGATCGTCAATAGTGAGGATTATAAAGCATATGTGAAGGCAAACTTCCCAGCCTTTTATAACCTGCCACCGGCGTGGGAATGATATGATGGGGCTTTGAGGAGTGCATATGGCAACCATTTCGGTCAATGGGGTTGAGCTTTACTACACACAAACGGGCAAAGGGGCGCCGCTCCTTTTCCTGCATGGCAATGGTGAAGATCACACCACATTTACGCCGCTCATTGCAGAACTCAGCCGTGATTTTACATGCTATGCCATCGATAGCCGCAATCATGGCAAAAGTGCTGCGCACCCTGATTATCATTATGATGCCATGATGAAGGACATTCACGCCTTCATCACCGCCTTAAACCTTGCGCCGGTACGCATTGTGGGCTTCAGTGATGGCTCAATCATCACCATGCTGCTTGCCATGAGATACCCTGAATTGGCAGAGCGCATTGTGCTCCTTGGGCCGAATCTATCCCCCAATGATTTTACGCCCGCCTGCACACGCTATGTAGAGCGCTTGTATCGCTTAGATCCAAACCCTTTATACAAAATGATGCTCGAAGAACCGAACATTTTGCCGGAGGATTTGCATGCGATTAGCGCAAAAACCCTCATCATGGGTGGAGAAAACGATGTATACATCGAAGGAACATTTGAAACCATTGCCCACAACATTGAGGGCGCGCAATTATTTATTCTAAAAGATCACGACCACAGTAGCTATATTGTGCAAAATGATTTAATTTATGCATGGCTGTATGATTTTCTAAAATAGACTATAATTCACTTGGAGAATTGCTTTTATGCCAGAAACAAGGCATGATAATACAGTCAATTTGTTATCCAACTTTAACAAGGAGTTATACGATGAAAGGTTTATTAAAAGTAACAGGTTTAATCGCTTTAGGTTTAGTGGCTACAGGCTGTGCAACAAACGCACAAAAAACAGCTGACGAAGCATTAGCAACTGCAAATGACGCTAAAAGCATCGCATTAAATACACAAGCACAGTTTGACCGTTATTTCGCAAAAACTCGTTACAAATAGTCGTTGATTTGTTAACTGTATAAAAATTTATAAAGCCTCGAGCAATCGAGGCTTTTTTCTTATTCGCTTTTTGCTGAGCGCTCTAACAGATGGCTCATCGCTAAATGGGGCGGCAAATTCTCCATTAAGATTTGATACACTTCATTGACGATTGGCAGTTCGATGCCCTGCGCCTCACCAAGCATTTTCATATTGATGACGTTGTTTGCCCCTTCCACCACTTGAAACACCTTCTCAAAGGCTTCTTCTTTCGTCAATCCCTGCCCAATGAATTGCCCAAAGCGGTAATTGCGAGACTCTGTACTTGTGGCGGTTAAGGTGAGGTCACCGACGCCCGCGAGCCCTAAAAATGTTTCCACCGATGCACCAAGCGATGTGCCAAGGCGCGTCATCTCTGCTAAACCTCGGGTGATTAAGGCGGCGCGTGCATTACAACCAAAACCTAAACCGGCAGAAATCCCCGCTGCGATCGCAATCACGTTTTTATATGTGCCCGCCAGCTGTACGCCAATGGGATCTGAGTTTAAGTACACCCGCATGTGGTGATGATGAAAGAGTGGCAAAAAGGATTTGGCATCGCGCTCATTTTTCGAGGCAATGGTGATGGCCGTGGGTAAATGACGCGCCACTTCTGATGCAAAGCTTGGGCCCGATAACACCGCTTGCACAGGGTAATCAAACAACTCATCAATCAAGGTTGAAAAAAAGCGATTGCTGTCATGCTCTAAGCCCTTCGTCGCATTGATGAAAGATAAGCCCGGGCGCTGACACTCCTTGATCTCTTGTAAAATGCCTTGCAAGGCAAAAGATGGCACCACAAACACCAATTGATCACACTGATCCACCACTTCTTTTAATTGTGTCGTGGCGGTGATGTTTTCAGGATACACAATGTCCCCTAAATATCGTGGGTTGGTGCGGGTGTTGTTGATACTTTCTACATCTTCGTTGTTAAATCCCCATAGCATCACATCCTGACATTTTGCGATGTGAATGGCCAATGCACTGCCCCAAGAACCGCTGCCGATCACGCCAATCATACATTCTCCCCATAAAAATAAAGCCCGCAATGCGGGCCTTATAGTATATAACGTTATGTGACTTTAGTCAGGTCAGATTAGAAATCGTGACGGATACCTAAAGAGAACACATCGTTGTGACGTTTTGCAGATTCAGAAACACCACGTACTTTAAGTTTTTGGTTTTCTTTTGCAAATTCAGCCCATACTTTTGTACGAGTAGATAATTTTTGTTCAAAACCTACAGCCCAAACAGTCATCTTATCAGTTAACTTATCTGCTTCTACAGTTTTATAAGTTACTTTAGATTGACCAGCTGTTGCACGTACTGTACTGAAGTAATCAGGACCGAATGAGAATTGTGCACCTACGTCCCAACCAGTTGAAGATGTTTTTACACCACCATTTTTACGACCCTTAGAAGCGCCACCGAAGTCAGCTGTTACACCGAATTGTTCGTTGATGAAACCAACGTTCAAACCGTATGTGTTAACACGTTTTTGATCTTTATATAGATCAGCACCTAAGTAAGCAGCTTTCGCGTAAAAGCCAGATTCGTGTTCATAGTTTAAACCGACAGTGTAGATGTCAAAACCTTTATTCTTGTTACCTGCGCCATTATAAGTTGCTTCTGGGCTGAATTGTGGGATTGAAAGCTTGATATCATCAGGCGGAAGTAGAACATCAACATTCTCATTTACAGCTTTAGGTGCTTTAGCAATACCAGCTACAGTAAAGCTGAAACCTGAAAAAGAAGGTGAAACGTAAGCAACTGAGTTACCTACACGAGTTGGCATAGGTGCACCAAATGCTACTTGACCTGTTGCGATACGCAATGCAGAAGTGTAATCACCGTTGAATTCGTCAGCGATTGTGCCAGCATTCAAAGATTCAGTGAATGGGTTGTTTTGACGACCTAACGCAACTGTACCCCAGTCACCTGTTAAACCAATGTAAGCTAAACGGTTTTTGAAGCCTTCGCCATTAGCGTCGCCAGCCATACCATCAAAACCCCATTCTAATTGATAGATAACTTTAGTGCCGTTACCTAAATCTTCAGAACCTTTTAAGCCTAAACGTGAACCGAAATCTTTCATTTCTAAACCACGTTTGTTCTCGCGAACAGCTGTGATATCACCAGCTTTATTAGTTACATCAGAGTAATGGTTTTTAGAAACTTCTGCGCCTAAACGGATAGAACCGTATAAAACTGTTTCAGCAGATGCTGCTGTGAATGCCATTGCACCCGCTAATGCTACTACTACTAAGCTCTTTTTCATATCTTAAGCTCCAAATTGATTAAAAATAATTTAGATATTTAATGAGTCAACTCTCATATCTATCCATGTGGCTAATTTAATACTATTTGTGACTTTAATGCAACTATTTTTTTCATTTTTAATACATTTTGTTGTTGCATTATTTACACAGAAAAGTTTTTTTAAATTTATTTAATATAAATCAATGATTTATATTGTTGTATTTAGGATACATCTATTTTTGCACGGCCAACTTTTTTATCGCCAAACGGACAATTTCTTTTGCTTGGTTTTGTTTTGTGTCGGTTTTCAGTTCATATTCTGTGTGATTTGTATCAATAATGACAATATGATTCTCATCTTGCCCAAAGACTTGACCATTTGAAACATCATTTGCACAGATCATATCTAGCCCCTTAGCCGCAAGTTTGCCTTTGGCATAATCAATGACGTGGTCGGTTTCCGCCGCAAAGCCAATCACAAAGGGTTTATCTTGACGCGCGGCAACGGTGGCTAAAATGTCTGGGTTTTTCACTAGCGTTAAAGTGATGCTCTCTTCACCCGCTGTTTTTTTCATTTTGTGTGTGGCAATGGTTTCCACTCGGTAATCGGCCACTGCTGCTGCCCCTACAAAGATGGCAGCCTCTGTGATGACAGATTCCACCACCGCAAGCATCTCTTGTGCGCTTTCCACCGGCACAATGGTGACGGCAGTATTCGGTTTTGCTTCACATGGGCCCAGCACCAAAGTGACATCCGCTCCCGCTGAATGAAAAGCATCCGCCAAAGCTGCTGCCATTTTACCGCTTGAATGGTTACTGATGTAACGCACAGGATCAATCGCTTCACGCGTCGGCCCACCGGTGATCACCACTTTTTTCCCTTCGAGTGGTAAATTCTTAGGCTGGCGATCCGCCATTAAGCGCGCGGCAATGTGCTCAGGCTCTGCCATGCGCCCTTCACCCACTTCGCCACAAGCTTGTTCACCGCTTTCGGGCGCGATCATCACATAGCGCCCGCTGCCCATTAATGTTTGGACATTGTTCACCGTCATGGGGTGAGACCACATCAAGCGATTCATGCTTGGGGCAATGTGAATGGGTTTTGGGGAGGCTAAACACATCGCGCTCACTAAATCATCCGCTAAGCCGTGGGCTAATTTTGCCAACATGTTCGCACTGCACGGCGCAATGATGATTTGATCTGCCCAGCGCGACAATTCAATGTGCCCCATGCCCATTTCATGGGCAGGATCTAAAATGTCATCCACCACAGGATGACCCGACAAAGCTTGCAGCGTCATCGGCGCAATGAAGGCTTTTGCGCCCTTAGTCATCACCACGCGCACTTCACACTCAGCTTTTTTCAATAAGCGCACCAAGTGCGCTGCTTTATACGCGGCAATGCTGCCGGTAATCGCCACCACAATCTTTGTCATACGTTCCTACAGTAAAATGATGTCAAACTGCTCCACATTATATAAGGCTTCAGCTTGCAGTTTAATGTTGAGTTTCGTGAAGGTTTGCAATTCTGCCAAATGATGCGCCTCTTCATCTAGCAGCTGCTCGATCACATCGGCCGCCGCTAAAATCAAAATGCCGCTGATGTTTGGGTACTGCTTCGCTTCCCTGACCACTTCGCGGAAAATCTCATAGCAAATGCTCTCTTTGGTTTTAATGTACCCTTTGCCTTGGCACGTTGGGCATTTTTCACACAAAATGTGCTCTAAACTTTCACGCGTGCGTTTACGAGTCATTTCCACTAAACCAAGCGATGTCACCGCGCTGATCGTTGTGCGTGCATTGTCCATCGCTAAGTGAGATTGCAACTCATCGAGCACGCTTTGCTGATGCTCAGGATTGGTCATGTCAATGAAATCAATGATGATCATCCCGCCTAAATTGCGTAAACGCACCTGATGCGCAATTGCACCTGCGGCCTCTAAATTGGTTTTAAAAATGGTCTCTTCTAAGTTGCGATGCCCCACATATGCGCCTGTATTGACGTCAATCGTTGTCATCGCTTCTGTTTGCTCGATGATGATATAACCGCCAGATTTGAGCGACACATGATTAGAGAGCGCCTTTTCAATCTCCTCTTCAATATTATAGAGATCAAAAATGGGGCGCGAACCTTTATAAAGCTGCAAATTGTCCAATGTTTCTGGCAGAAAATCCTCTGCAAAACCGCGCATTTTTTCAAAAGGCTCAGCGGCATCCACGCGAATTTGCTGAATGCCACGCCCCACATAATCACGCAAAATGCGTAGCTCTAACGGGAAATTGCCATAAATGAGATCGCCCGCTTTTGATTGCTTGATGCGATCTGACACATTGTCCCAAAGGCGCGATAAAAACTGCATGTCCGCACGCAATACCCAAGGATCGACACCTTCTGCGGCTGTTCTGGCAATGTAAGCGCCACCCAATTCTGCTTGATATTGGGTTAAGTGCTCTTTCAAGCGCGTGCGCTCTTCCTCTTGCTCAATGCGAATGGAGACGCCAATCACGTCACTTTCGGCCAAATAAACTAAATAACAAGAGGGAATGGAAATTTGTGTGGTCAAGCGAGCGCCTTTGGTGCCAAGGGGATCTTTGATCACCTGCACCACCACTTCTTGACCTTGATGCAAAATGGCTGTGATGTCCGCTTTTGGCGGCGCGATCACAGGTTTTTCGTCATTGGTGCCGCCTTCATCTTCATCGGGTAACACTTGCTTTTCCAACTCTAACGAATTGCGCACCGTATGAATGTCATTGACATGCAAGAAAGCAGCCCGTTCTAGACCAATGTCCACAAAGGCTGCTTCCATGCCGGGCAATACTCGGACAACTTTGCCCTTATAAATATTGCCCACCAAAAGGTTTCGATCCGTCCTCTCAATTAATATTTCTTGTAAAACACCATCTCGCATCACGGCGGCGCGCGTTTCATATGGCGTTTTATTAATTAAGATTTCGTCACTCATATTCATCCTTTAGTTCGCTTTTCTTTCTAACATGGCAACGGCCGGTAACTCTTTGCCTTCTAAAAATTCTAAGAAGGCGCCGCCTGCTGTAGAAATGTAAGAGATGCTGGGCGTTAAACCAAACTGCTCAATCGCTGCAACAGTGTCCCCACCACCTGCAATCGAGAATGCTTGGCTATTTTTAATCGCATCCCCCACAGCTTTGGTACCTTCTGCAAAGCTTGCAAATTCAAACACGCCCACAGGACCATTCCATACCACAGTTTTAGAGGTTTTGATGAGCTCTGCATAGAGTTTTGCCGTTTCTGGGCCAATGTCCATGATCATGTCATCGCTCGATACATCGGCAATCTTCTTAACGGTGGCTTCTGTATTCGCATCAAAGGCTTTACCCACCACGACATCCACAGGCAATGGAATGTTTTTACCGGTGGCTTTTGCTTTATCAAGCAATGCTTTGGCATCTGCCACTAAATCAGCTTCCGCTAAGCTTTTACCTACGCTAAAGCCTTCTGCCAATAACAATGTATTGGTGATGCCGCCGCCCGTAATGAGCACATCCACTTTATCTAACAATTGATTCAATACGGTGAGCTTTGTAGAGACTTTTGAACCACCCACAATCGCCACGATCGGATGCTCCGGTGCCATTAAACCTTTTTTCAAGGCATCTAACTCTTGGGACAACACCATCCCAGCACAGGCAACTTTTGCTGCATCACCCACGCCAACTGTCGAAGCTGCCGAGCGGTGCGCCGTTGCAAATGCATCCATCACAAACACATCACACAATGCTGCCATTTTTTTCGCCAATTCAGGATTGTTTTTTCCTTCACCCACTAAAAAGCGCGTGTTTTCTAATAATTTGACTTTACCGGGCTCAACAGTGACGCCATCAATCCAATCTTTCACTAAAGGCACATCAAAGCCCAATTTGTCGCTGAGCCATGTTGCCACAGGGGCAAGGCTGTACTCCTCATTGAATACGCCTTCTTCAGGGCGACCTAAATGAGACATCACCAATACGCCCGCGCCTTGCTTTAAGGCTTGCTCGATGGTTTGCATGGATGCCACTAAACGCGCATCAGAGGTGATTTTGCCATCATGAATCGGCACGTTTAAATCTTCGCGAATCAATACGGTTTTACCAACGAGGTCCAAATTTTCCATTTTGTTGTAACGCATAATAAACTCCTTAATTGATTGTTTCTAAGTATTTTTCAACATCCAATGCTGCCATGCAGCCGGTACCTGCGGATGTAATGGCTTGGCGATACACCGAATCCATCACATCTCCACAGGCAAATACGCCCGCAACGCTTGTTGCCGTCGCATTGCCTTCAATGCCTGAACGCACTTTGATATAGCCGTCCACCATCTCAAGTTGCCCTGTAAACATATCCGTATTCGGATGATGACCAATGGCAATGAACACGCCTTGCACGGGCACAGATTTCACGGCGTCCGTTGCCACATCCAAAATATTCACACCTTGCACCACAGCGCCATCGCCCGTCACTTCATGCAACACGCTATTGAGATGGAGCTCAATTTTACCTTCTTCAACCTTTTGATATAACTTTTCCACCATGATTTTTTCAGCGCGGAATGTATCGCGGCGATGAATCACATGCACTTTTGAGGCAATGCCACTTAAATAGAGCGCTTCTTCCACCGCAGTGTTACCACCGCCCACCACAACGACTTCTTGATCTTTATAGAAAAAGCCATCACATGTGGCACAAGCAGAGACGCCCTTGCCTTTATAAGCCTCTTCAGAAGGTAAACCTAAATATTTTGCGGTCGCGCCCGTTGCAATGATCAAGGCATCACATTCATACGTACTGCTGCCACCTTCTAAGATGAATGTAGAACCTGAAAGATCGACTTTTTCAATGTGATCCCAAATCATCTCTGTGCCAAAGCGCTCTGCATGTTCTGCTAAACGCGCCATCAATGCTGGCCCTGTTAAACCTGCTTCGCCGCCTGGCCAGTTGTCAATTTCTGTGGTGGTCATTAATTGACCGCCCTGCTGAATCCCTGTGATGATCACAGGTTTTAAATTTGCACGCGCCGCATACAATGCCGCCGTATATCCCGCAGGACCTGATCCTAATATGATCAATGGATGTTTGATTCGTTCACTCATAGTTGTCCATCTCAGCCAAAAGTTTCATTATACAAAAGATTTCACTTTTTAAGGGCGCAAAAAAACCCACTGTCAAAGTGGGCTTCTTTTTTAGCCATCTTATAGCATCGGCTTAATTGCTTCGGATGCTCGTTTGATGTCTAGGAAGATCAAACCTAAACGAGCATTTGACTTACACATGACTGATAAAACCGCATCATTACCCGCAGATGTCATAATGACATAACCAGAAGCCCCTTTAACCAACACTTGCTCTAACTCACCTCTCGCTAATTCCTTAGCGATACGTTCACCTAAAGATAACATTGCCGCACTCATCGCACCGACGTGATCTTCGTCCATACTTGCCGGCAAGAGTGAACTCATGATTAAACCATCTGTCGAAATAATCGCAGAAGCCTCTATATCCGCAGATGTACCATTCAATTCACTTAAAATTGAGTTCAACACTTCTTCACGCATATACTTATCCTTTTATTATATCTCTAGTTCTTTTTGAACTTAACATTGCCATATCGATATACTAACACCCATATTAAATCTCGAAAAGCTTTTTGATTTAAAAAAGGGATACCCGCAATCGTCAAGGTAAATTGATTACCTGAAACGTCCATAGCATAAATACCCAACTGCGTCATACCCTGATAGTTCGTAATACCCACACCAACATGGCTATGTCCGCCTAAAATATTAGAAACCGTTGCGTAACTATCATCATACAAAGCGGCTAAACGCGTACTCATTGCTGCTATTCCGTTCAGCTCTTCATCAGGAAAACCAACGTTACCTAATAAGAACCCTAGTTGATCCGAAAGTAACGCTTTCCCTAAACTAGAATACATTGATAACATTGACGGCAGATCATTCTCGAAGTTAATCATTGGCACTGAGACAACTTTAGTCTCCGCCTGAATGAAATGCATAATCTCTAACTGGTAAAAAATGGCTTTAGCCAATTTGATTTTATCAGCAGCAAAGCCGGTCAATTGACAAATCAAATCATCCGATAATTCGGGACTTTCCTTCATACTCAGCAACTTCAACAAGACATTACGCACCGCCTGATTGGTCGTTGACTTCTGTACTGCATATAACGCGCCTTGGGCCGTTACTGTAATATATTTTTTTCCTATCATCGTTCGTTAGCCTTTACAACCATCTTCTCGACCAGTTTAAGAACATCATGTTTTTTCCTAACGTCCGCGGTCATTGTATCAGAAAGCGATGGGTGATATTGAAAAATTGCGTTTAAAAATAGATCGATTTCCCCTTGATCAAACCCTTCAGTTTGTGTCACACCCACGATGCAAGGCGTGCTTTCGATCACTTGCAAATATTCATATAAAATTTGACCCACTTCTTCGACTTTAATGTGGCGCATGCTCAGTAATAAAATGGTGCCAATGGTGCCTTGCATTAAAATGTCATGCATAAAATGAAAACGCTCTTGTCCGGGCGCTGCGTAAATATGCAATTTCAAGCCACTATTGAACGGCAAAATACCATAGTCTAAAGAGACTGTCGTATCGCCTTTAATTGACGCCACTTCATCACTGGTTTTTTTACAAGTTGTCACAACATTATCTTCGCCGCATAAGCTTTTGACTGCGGTGGTTTTACCGCTGGCAACAGGACCGACAAATAATATCTTATATTGTTTCATTTATTTATACCTTTAATTGCTTTATAGCTTTTGTAACTCTGACAACAACGTATTTAAATCCAATTGATTCCTGTTTTTATGATCCTCAACTTTGCGATCAAAATAACCGTAAAGATCGCACATCGTGTAATAGGAAAAGATGTGGTACGGATTGACTTCCGTGAGTAATTCGGCAGTATCGCGCAATGATACATTGCGATAGCGCCAAATGTTCTCCATCTCTTTTGCATGCGGCAGCGTTAAAACCATCTTCGCTTGCCCATCGTGCTTCATTAAACCTAAGGGCTCTTTGATGTCTTTACCATTGATGATTCGGCCATTTGCCCCCATCAACACCGCGCGGCACATGATGCCTAAGGCATCCCCATACGAATATTGCTCATACCGATTTAACAATGATAAAAATTCTGCCTCAGAGGCCACGGCTTTGAGCACAATCTCATCTTTTGTGGCTTTTGAAAAATCATGCAATCTTTCCACTGCTAAGTTTGATAATACAATACCATCGGCAAATATAAATACAATACCATCGAGATAATCAAAATAGTAGATCGGGCCTTTTTTATCCATTTTGAGGACTTTTTCAAAAAGCCACACACTCGCATGGTCGGCCATGTCCACAAAGCATTCTTCTTGATTGCCATATAAACAGGAAGAATCATACAAATCTTTCCCGGCCGTTTGTTCTAAATAATTATCATACGTGTATTTTGTGAGCCCTTTTCGATCGGTCAGCTCATCTTGCCAAGTGCTAAAAAGCTGATAATCGAGCTTTGCGGATGCAGGTTCTGCGGGCGCCTCTGGCGCAGCGGCGCCGTTTTGAGCAATCTTCGCAAACATATTTTGCCCCGCTTTATGTTTTGCCATGTAACTTGGGTCTAAAAATTTGGCAAAAGGGTTACCGGTGGCTTGTGCATCAGCAATGGTTTCATGTGGAGCTTCTTCAACGGCAATAGCCTCAGTAGGCGCGATGGCCGCAACCTTTTCAAGCACCGCCATGAGCTCATCAATTTTGATGGGTTTTTTCACAAAATAGGGATGATCCCACTGCTCTGGCATGACAGAGAGAATGATGGTGTGATCATCTAAATGTTTTTGTAATGCCTTTTTCCCTTCAATGGAGTCGGCATCAATCAATGTGATCGTCCCTTTATCCGCAAGGACAAAACGATCTTTTGATTTCAATTTCAAAAATTGGGCAATGCTCGCGCGAAACCTAGCATCGGCGCCTAACAGTTCTATGGCTATGTTCATGCTCGATCAAATCAATAAGGGTTGGCAATAAAATCAAAAGTGCCTTGCACATCTTCTGTCAAGACACTTTTACAACTGCGTGGCAAAGGTGTGCACGGATGCACACTCTTTTCTAAATGATCATAAAAAAAGAGCAACCAATCGTCATCTAATTGAAACATACCATCTTTCGTCACTTTAGTGCGATCGATGCTCGATTCAGCATCTGAGACAATGAAATAGTCTAATAATGCGCCCACTAAGTTTTCCGCATCCCCATGTTTGAGTTCAAACTGAATGCGCAACACATGATCGTTCGTTGTCGCTTGTTTGTTAATGATGGAGCTCAAAAACTCCTCACGACGCATTATCTCCATAACACTCTCCCCTCTACTTCCTATTTTTTAGATTCTGCCAAAATTTTACCAATTTTTTTTGATCTGAGCGCGTGTAAGGTTGCTTAATGTGAAGTTTATTGAGATCTTCTTGACCAGGATACAAGATCTTGTCATTAATAAGGTGCTCACTCACATAAGGAAACGCCGCTTCGTTTGATGTGGCATACTCAACATAGTTCGCAGAACGGGCATTGTTTTGAGGATCTAACATAAAATTAATGAAGGCGTAGGCTTCATCTTTGTTTGGTGCATCATCTAAAATCGTGAACTGATCGAACCAAACCAGGCTGCCCTCTTTAGGCACAAAATATTTAATGTCCACACCTGTGTTTGCCTCTTCAGCGCGCGCACGGGCTAAATACACATCCCCTGACCAACCAAACGCCACACACGCATCCCCATTGGCCAATGCTGAAATGTATTCAGAGGAGTGGAATTTTTTCACATACGGGCGAATCTGTTTTAACGCATCATACGCTTTATCTAAATCTTTTTGATCGGTGGATTCTGCCGGAATGCCTAAATACATATTGATGACTGGCAACACTTCACTTGGGTTATCCACCATGTAAATGCCGCAGCTTGCCAATTTCTCAGCATATTTTGGATTCATGATGAGTTCTAAAGAATCTGTTGGCGCATCCGGAATCAATTCTTTAATTTTATTGGCATCATAGGCAATGCCCGTTGTGCCCCAAAAATAAGGCACAGAGTGCTCATTCATCCCGTTAAATGCGCTCAAACGCTCGGTGACAAATGGCCAAATGTTTTTGAGATTAGGAATTTTATCCGCTTCAATGGGTGCTAATTTATTCGCTTGAATGAGGTAAGCCACCGTATAATCCGAAGGCACAACAATGTCATAACCTGAATTACCGGCCAAACTTTTTGCCAATAACACATCATTGCTGTCAAAGGTGTCATACACCACATCAATGCCCGTCTGTTTAGTGAATTCTGTGACGAGCTCCGGATCAATATAATCCGTCCAGTTATAAATGCGCACTTCTTTCGCAAATGCCGTGGTGCCTAAGGCCATTAAACCGGTCAAAGCAGCTAAGCGGCTAAGTTTACGAACCATTGTTGTCATCAATTCCCTCTCCTATCAAAGTAAAAACAAGGTGAACGGGCACCTTGTTTATGGTTTAACCGAACGGATTAGTCCGCGCGGAAACTGTCATGACAGCTCTTACATGTGCTGCCTAATTTACCTAATTGTGCTTTTAATGTGGCTTCAGAGCTTGCCGCTGTGATCATCGCTTCACTTTCTTTGACAAAGTTTGCCGCATCTTTTTGGAACAATTCTGGTTTTGTATTGATTTCAGAACGCACTTTAGAACCTGCATAGCTACCAGGAATGAACACTTCATCTAAAGAGATGGCCATGGCATTCATCACTTTTGCAGCTTTTTCAGCTTTAGCGGCATCAAAAGGAATTTCACCTTTGGCCATGCCCGCTAATGTGCCCATTTCCCATGCAGCGACTTGGAACATGGATTGACGCACTTTTTTCGCTTGTTCTAAATCTTGCGCAAAACCTGCACTCATCGTGGCAACAGACAAAGCAGCCAATAATGCTAATTTCTTCATTATTTTACTCCCAAATTATTAATATTTTGACAACCGGTGTGATCAGATCACTGAGTGATTATAACGAAAATATCCGCATTGTTTAAATTCTTTACAGCCCTTTACTCGCGAAGTGCTTGATAAAATGCAAAAACTGCCAATAAGATGAGAAAAACGCCCAAGAAATCCTCTAAATTATGCCAACTGACGATCGTGGCAACCAGCGTTGCTGCACCGAGCAATCCATACACTTTGCGTGTGGTTTGTTTGGCTTGAATTTTCTGATATTTTTCCAGCGTTTTCTCATTAAGATCCGTTTTAAACTGCCCGCGCACCATGTCTTGAGAGATCAAATAGAGATTTTGCATGGCATCCGGTAAATGATCAATCCAGCTAGGAATGGCATTTTGATACTTACGGAGCACCGTTTTGGCACTCTTTTGATTTTTCACAAATTTAACTAAAAAGGGTTTGGCCGTTTTCCATAAATCCAATTCAGGATAGAGTTTGCGCCCAATGCCTTCAATGTTAAAGAGCGTCTTTTGCAACAATACCAATTGTGGCTGCACCACCATATTAAAGCGGCGCCCCGTCTGAAAGAGGCTCAATAACAATCCGCCAAAGGAAATTTCGCTGAGCGGCTTATTGAAAATCGGCTCACAAATCGAACGAATGGCAGATTCTAACTCTTCAATCGACGTATCTGCGGGCACCCAACCTGACTCCACATGCAATTCTGCCACGCGGCGATAATCACGGTTAAAGAACGCCAAAAAGTTACTGGCCAAATAGTGCTTATCTTCTTCACCGAGTGTGCCAATGATGCCGTAATCCAGCGCAATGTAAGAAGGGTTCGCAGGGTCGGTGGCATCCACAAAAATATTCCCAGGGTGCATGTCCGCATGGAAAAAGCTGTCCACAAACACTTGTTTAAAGAAGACTTCCACGCTGAGCTCTGCCAATTTAGGAATATTGACGCCAAGGTCACGCAAGGTTTCCACATGATCCACCGGAATGCCGCTGATTTTCTCCATCACCATGATGTTTTTAGAGGTGTATTCTAAATAAATGTGCGGCACATACATCTCGTGGCTGCCTTCAAAGTTGCGCTTTAATTGCAAACCATTGGCCGCTTCACGGGTTAAATCAAGTTCGCTTAAAATGGTGCGTTTGTATTCTGCCACCACTTCCACCGGGCGAAGGCGATCACCGCCGGCCACATATTCCTCCACCGCTTCTGCAATCATCTCCATCAATTGCACATCTCGTAAGATCACTTTTTGGATGTTTGGGCGCACCACTTTGACCACAACGTGATCACCATTTTTAAGGATGGCGCTGTGCACTTGGGCGATCGATGCAGCCGCCATCGGCACTTTATCAAATTCGCGGAACACTTCACTGATCGGCTGCTTTAACGCGCGTTCAATGATCTCAATGGCAATGTTTGAATCAAAAGCAGGCACATTGTCCTGAAGCTTTGAGAACTCCTCAATGTAATCTTCCGGAAAAAGATCATTACGTGTAGAGAGCACTTGCCCAAGCTTCACAAATGTGGGGCCAAGGGCTTCAAGGGCTAAACGAATGCGCACCGGTAACGGCGTGTCCTTATATTTATTCAGCAAGTTGACTAAGGGCTTTAAAAACACAAAGAGTCTGAAGAACGGAATCAAAAACACCAATTCATACAAACCATAACGCATTAAAATCCAATGAATTTTTAACGCACGAAGCCAACGTGAGAACATAGATTACCCTTTTAGATTAAAAAACAAAGCCGCGGTGAATCGCCACGATGCCGCCCGTTAAATTTTTGTATTCCACTTCATCAAAGCCCGCTTCTAGCATCATCTCTTTCATGGTTTCTTGATCCGGATGCATGCGGATGGACTCTGCTAAATAGCGGTAGCTGTCTTCATCATTGGCGATGATTTTGCCCATCAATGGCAAGGCTTTAAAGGAGTAAAAATCATAAATGGGTGCTAAGCCTGGGGCAACAGGTTTTGAAAACTCCATCACCACAGTGCGACCGCCAGGTTTTGTCACGCGGCGCATCTCTTTAAGAGCTTTGAGTTTGTCTGTCACATTGCGTAAACCAAAACTGATGGTGACCAAATCAAAGGTATTGTCCGGAAAGGGAATCTCTTCTGCATTGATGATTTTAAAGGAGATCATTCCGCCAAAGCCTGAGTTGATGACGCGCTTTCTGCCCTCTTCGAGCATCGATGAGTTAATGTCTGACAACACCACATGCCCTTCATCGCCCACACGCTTGGCCACCTTCATGGCGATCTCACCAGTGCCACCGGCTAAATCGAGTGCCATTTGCCCTTTACGCGCACCTGTTAATTCAATCATGGTGCGTTTCCATAAGCGATGCACGCCCATGCTCATGACATCATTCATCACATCATATTTAGATGCAACCGAGTGAAACACTTCAGCAACGCGCTCTTCTTTTTCATCTTTATCAATGGTTTCATAGCCAAAGTCGATTTTTTCTTTGTCACTCATGACTCTCATTCCTTTCATGCAAAATTATGGGCATCATGATAGCAGAATTTGACGCAAATCTTGATAAACCGTTTCAGTTTGTGGCTTGATGCCATGCCAAAACTCAAAACTGAGCGCCGCTTGTTCCACAAGCATCCCTAAACCATCATATGTTTTCACGACACCTTGCTGCGCTAAGTAATCCATAAAGACGGTGGGTTTTGCGCCATACATCAAATCATAGCCAATGGTTTGAGCATCCATCGCACAAGGGAGCGGCGTAAATTCACCATGTAGTGAACTGCTTGTGGCATTGATGATCACATCAAAATGCCCCGTTAAATCTGCCCAATCTAATGCAAGCACATTGCCTGATGCATTAAATTGCTCAGCGAGCGCGACAGCTTTACTGAATGTGCGATTGCTGATCACAATTTCTGATGGCAATTGACGCAACAGCGGCCCTAAAATGCCTTTCGCAGCGCCCCCTGCCCCTAACACCAAAATGCGGCGATTGCTCAATTCAACATTGCAACGTTCTTTCAAATCACACATCAAGCCATTGCCATCTGTATTGTGCCCAAAGATCTCACCCTTTTTAAATGCAAGGGTATTGACGGCACCGGCCTCTTTCGCTTCCACCGTTAAGTGATTCGCTAAACGAAAGGCATTTTCCTTAAAAGGCACCGTAACATTTGCACCTTGTAAGCCTTGATCCATGAGCGCTTTGAGCGCACCTTCAAAATCATCGATTGGCAAACAATACGCAGAATAATCGAGCTCAATGTTCGTCAATGCTGCAAACGCCGCATGAATCATCGGAGATTTAGAGTGGGCAATCGGATTGCCTAAAACGCCATACAATGGGTGCATTTATTGTCCTCGTAAAAATAGATTGTCTAGTTCCGTCAAACCAATGGACATCCAAGTTGGGCGCCCATGATTGCATTGATCCGCGCGTTCGGTGCGCTCAATGTCACGCAGCAGCGCATTCATCTCTGGCAATGTCATTTTGCGGTGATGACGAATCGCGCTGTGGCATGCCATCGTGCTCAAAATCTCATTAATGGCCGCTCTGATCTTTTGACTGGAGCCATAACGCTCAAAATCCTCAATCACTGCGGTGATTAAAGCATCCACATCACCATTGACAAGCGAAGCGGGCACTTCACGAATCACCACTTCTTTATCTCCAAAGACATCTGCCACAATGCCCACGCCTTCTAATTCTGCCCTAAATTCTGCCACCGTTGCCACATGGCGTGCACTTAAAGTGATCACTTTCGGGATCAATAATGGTTGGCGCACCAATGGCTCACCGTTGTGAATGTTATTTTTAAAGCGCTCATAAATGATGCGCTCATGCGCCGCATGCATATCCACCAACACCAAGCCTTGCTGATTCTCTGCCAAAATATAAGCGCCATGCAGTTGCCCAAGGGCATAACCTAAAGGCGCATCGTCATCGCTCACGTCTGTTGCCGCCGCTGCCTTAGAATTTGGCACAAAGCTTGAGAGTGTATCTTTCTCTTTGTCCCCTAAGCCAAGCGCCGCATAGACATTCACCGGCTCACTTTTCGGCGCCACGTATGTGGCATGACCGCTGCTGTATGCAGCTTTAAAATTGAGGCGACTTTGCTGTTGTGGGCGCATCGATTCAATGGGCGCACTGTGTCGCATGGGGCTTTCGGTCTGCGCTTCGATTTCCAACAAGGGCTTGGCCACCACTTGATGAATGGTGCGAAAGAGAAAATCATGCACAAAACGCGATTCCCGAAAACGCACTTCATGCTTTGCAGGGTGTGCATTGACATCCACACCTTCAGGATCCATCGTCAAATAAACAATGAATGCAGGATGACGCTGACCATACAATACATCTTGATATGCTTGCTTAATGGCATGCGCCACAAGGCGATCTTTCACCATCCGACCATTGACATACACAAACTGCCAATCGGTTTGTGGGCGCGAAAAGGTGGGTTTGGCAATCCAACCTTTTAAGGTGAGATCCCCACGAATGTCTTCCATCGTATGAGTGAAGTAAAAACATTGATCCAAAAATTCTTGGCTAAAAATGGTGCGAATGCGCAGCTCTTGCTCTTCTTGCGTGGCACAAGCCTTTGTATCAAACACCACTTTGCCATTGTGTAACAGCTTAAAGGCAATCTCAAATCGCACCAAAGATAAACGCTTGACCAACTCCTCAATGTGGCTAAACTCCGTGCGCTCGGTGCGTAAAAACTTTTTACGCGCGGGCACATTGTAAAATAAGTCCTTCACCTCAATGGTGGTGCCTAAAGGATGCGCCGCTGGCATCGGTTTTTCGATGGTGTCATTACCCGCACCGCGCACTTTAAAGCCGTGATTTGCATCTTGCGTGCGCGTGATTAAGGTGAGTTCAGAGACGGATGCAATGCTCGCCAATGCCTCCCCACGAAAGCCTAAACTTGAAACGCGCGCTAAATCGTGGGCATCACGAATTTTACTGGTGGCGTGACTCGTCAGTGCCAATAAAAGATCCGCTTCGTGGATGCCGCTGCCATTATCCCGAATGGTGATCTCTTTCATGCCACCTTCGACAATCTCAATCACAATCTCTGTGGCGCCCGCATCAATGCTATTTTCCACCAACTCTTTAACCACAGATACAGGGCGTTCGATCACTTCACCTGCGGCGATTTGATTGATGACTTGCGGGGATAATTTTTGGATTCTATTCATAATTCACACAAAAAAGAAACGCCTGTCAAACAGGCGCTCTTTACATCAACTCTTCTTAGTGAAGATTGGTTCTTAAACGTTGGATGATTTCGCCATTTTTCTCACCATCTAATGACGTGATGTTGATGGCGGTGCTGTTTTTACCGTTATCCACGAGCTGAACTTTAAAGCGATAATAGACAGGTTTTTTATCCGTCCAGAACGCTAAACCACCGCCGGTGGTTTTCTTCGGATCTTTTTGCATCACAATGTAGCTGCGATCTTGACTGTTTTGTGATTCCACTTGGAACATCGCGCCATCATCGAGCACGTTGCCCACTTGCGCCCACAAAGAATCTACTGGGCGATTGATCACAACACCTGTTGGCGTTTCTGTGATGTTCACAGCATTGCCACGGTTGATCTCTTTGACATCTTTTGCGCCCAATTTCGCCACTAAACGTGACACCATTTCCGCTTCTAACTCAGCATCACGTGGACGATCCACCCATGTGTGGTATTCATTGTCACGGCCAGAGGCTTGATCTTTCATACCATAATGCGTCACATAGACAAGCACTTCGCCTTTATTGCCACGCTCTAAACGAATGCGGAATTTATCACGCGTGGGCGATGAAAATACGTTGTCTAATGTGCTCTTCAATAATTGACGAATCCAAGAATCTGGCACATCGGCGCGGTTTTCTGCCCAACCTGATTCTAAGATACCCGCTTCAGGATTGCTGATTTCGATCGGTAAACCCACTTCTTGGAACAATTGCACAGAACGAGACCAAACATATTCAGGTGGCAATGTGGTCACGATCCAACGGTTGTCGCCGGCGCGTTCAACACGCACAGCATCTGAAGAGACCAATACGCGATCGGATAAGTTGTTGCGATTGTTCACTTGTTTTTGATATTCGCTCAACATTTGTGTGGCTCGGTTGTTACTATCCACGCGGTGACCGCTGCTCACCAAATCAGGTGGCAACTCCAATGGATTGACAGAAGATGCATTTAAATAATCCAATCTACCTTTAGGCTGAATTGTACTAGTCGAGCAACCCGCAAGCACAACTAAACTTGCCAGTCCACCCATTAACACTTTGTTATATTTCATATAAATTTCCGGATAGTTTGAATACACAAATTAATGATTAAAATTGAGCGACATTATAGCAACAAATTACGCATTCGGTAATTTTGCGATCAAATCCTGCATCGTCAAATGGTACTGTTTATCCAATCCAATCAATGGCAAACGAATGCCGCCTTGGATCTTACCCATCTCTTTGAGCACCCATTTTACAGGAATCGGGTTAGATTCAATGAAGAGCAAACGGTGCAATTCTTTGATCTCTTCGTTCAAAGCTTCTGCCTTTTCACGATCCCCAGCCATCGCCGCTTGCGTCATTTTGTGCATTTGTAATGGGGCAACGTTCGCAGATACAGAAATCACGCCTTTTGCACCGCGTAAAATCGCTTCACAAGATTCACCATCTTCACCGGTGAATACAGCAATGCGCTCGCCGACTTTATCAAGCAATGCATCGACGCGCTCTAATGTTGAGGCTTCTTTGATGCCCACAATGTTTGCAAAGTTTGCTAAACGCTCCACTGTTTCTGGCAATAAATCCACACCTGTGCGACCTGGCACATTGTAAAGAATTTGTGGAATGTCCACCGACTCAGCAATCAATTTATAGTGCTGAAATAAGCCTTCTTGTGACGGTTTATTATAATAAGGTGTCACTAAAAGACACGCTTGTGCACCATCTTCTGCCGCCCAATGGGTTAATTTCAACGCTTCTAATGTTGAGTTTGAACCTGTCCCTGCAATCACAGGCACGCGACCATCTGCAAACTCTACAACACTGCGGATCACTTGACGATGCTCTTCATAATCTAACGTTGCAGATTCGCCCGTGGTGCCAACGGCAACAATGGCATCTGTTTTATTAATAATGTGCCATTCCACCAACTTTTCGAGCGCACCGTAATCGACGCGGCCATCTGGATACATTGGTGTAACAATCGCAACTATACTTCCCGAAAACATTCACTAACCCCCAATTGGATAACTGTTTTTATGCAAATTCTTAATACAATAATTTATTTAATCTTTTAAGTAAATAGCCACCGGTGCATGATCAGAGGGACGCTCAAGCGCGCGAATCTCTCTATGTACTTTTGCGCGCATCATTCTGGCGCTGGCGGCATTGGACAATAAAAAATGGTCAATGCGCATGCCTTCATCCTTTTCAAATTGCCCTTGGCGATAATCCCACCAGGTAAAGAGCGGATCATTCGTCGCAAAAATGCGCAAGGCATCTTGAAAGCCTAAGCTCAGCAATCCTTCAAACGCCGCACGTTCCGGCGGTGAACAGAGAATCTTATCGCGCCACAATTCAGGTGCATACACATCATTGTCCGTTGGCACGATGTTAAAATCCCCCATCACCACAACAGTATCATATTGTGCCAAGGTATCTGCTAAATATTCATGAAACGCATCAAGCCACGCAAGCTTATAGGCATATTTTTCTGAATCCACTTCTTGACCGTTCGGCACATAGACATTCACCACACGCACGCCATTGATGGTTGCGGCAATCACGCGCTGCTGATCATCTTCATAATTTGGCAATCCGACAAAAACATCGATTGGTTCATCGCGGCTAATGAGGGCAACGCCATTGTAAGACTTTTGCCCGCTTGCCACAGCGTAATAGCCCAATTGCGTGATGGCATCAAAGGGAAATTGTGCCGTTTCGCACTTGATTTCCTGAAGCCCCACCACATCGGGCGCGGCATCCTTTAACAAAGCCTCAAGCTGCGGCTGACGAACATTGATGGAGTTGACGTTCCAGGTGATGAGTTGCATATTATTCTCCATAAATTGTAACAGGTTGCGTTGCCACTGAATTTGACGAGCGTAACATCCCTTCGATGCGCACGATCTCTTGCATCTTCATTTTAACAACGCCACCCATGATCCATTGTCCATGAATGGGCACAGCATCCATCGGCAATGATAGCGTCACCGTTTTTCCACTGCGATTGGTAATGATGAGTTCTAAAACATCGTTGGTTTGCTGCTGTGCCAACATATCTAACACAATCGTTGTCTTTTGCCCAAATATGCCCTCAGGCGCAAGATAAATACCTTGAATGCCTAAATCATTATCCCGTGCTTGATGTGGCAAATGCTCCATCATAATACTGTAATCAAAAGCCATCGGCTTTAAATCAATATGCTTAAAACCATAATACGTTGCCATCGAACCACTACTATAATGTGCATCATATGAATCACGCTTACGCAGTGAGGGCACATAGTAAAACTCTGGCAAAGTTGGCGCTTTGATTTCATTTGCATGCGCTGCTTCAATGGCGTTCTTCAGCATTTGACCTTGTACAGATAACCGTTGATACGAATGAAAAATCATCCCATAAGAGGCAACAAATACACCCACAATCGCGGCTAAGGTTAAACGATACACATGTTTCCATTGTGCAATGGCGTGATGCATCAAATAATGCAATAAAACTGCAATGCCAAGAAGTACAAATAAAAGCGGGCCACTTGTGGAGCGCGCGCTCAACAACGGTGACATGACCATAGAGAGTAAACTCAATAAGCCGATCAAGACCAAAGCAATGGAGATTCGTTTATATTGTGCAGACATTTGATTTTTCAATGCCACGAGCCACAATACAAGGAAAATCAATAATGCAGGCGCCATACGACTCAAGCCCGTTGGGTAGCGATACAACATAAAATCCCAAACTCGATGCGTAAAACTCATGGCGTAAAACTCATCGAATGCACCACTGGCGGCACGTGCTGCATTCCCAGGACTTAAAATAAAGAAACCAAAGCCCAACACAATGATGAGTGAAGAGAGCCAGATTTTACGATCCTGCTGATAACGCATCAAATAATAGGTCGACACAATAGAGAACAGTAAAACAATCCACGTGGTATTTTCATTACTAAACGCTGCAAAAGGCGAAATTATTAATACGCCCACCCACCACAAAATGGATTGAGATGATTGCATATATTTAATCAAACAATATAAATAAATCACAATCGCTAAATTGGTGAACAAATAGTTTGCTGCCCCTACTGTCCAAAAAATGGTTTGCCCCAACGCTGGATTGGTGATCCAATAAATGAGAAATAACCCCACAAATACCGATGCGGATGCTTGCTGTTTTAAAACCAACGCAGGCAGTTTTGCCAACAATGCAACCATGCTCACCACTGCCAATGCCAAAATACCACTGCGTAGCACATCATTTTCTAAGTGCAATAAAATCGGACTAATGTAATCAGAGACTAATCGCCCACTCCATGAAAGATAATGAGATACATGCGCTGACCACTGCAACCCCATATTGTAATATGAAAAATCATCCGAGTGAATCGGCGTTAAATACGCAATGTAAAACACTAAACTAAACGCCACTGCATAACTGAGATAACGCGGCCAAGCTTTCGTCATCATTTTTTATCACTCCCCATCTTTTTTAACAAATACCGCGGGCGCTGTTTGCTTTCCATATAAATTCTGCCCACATATTCCCCTAAAACCCCAATGCCAATGAGCTGAACGCCCCCTAAAAACAGGATCGACACCAAAATCGAAGGATATCCCGGCACGGGATTGCCAAACACAATCTTCTCAAAAATCATGTACGCGCCATAACTAAAAGATAACAGCGCCACCACAAACCCCAAGTATGCCCAAATGCGTAAAGGTGCGGTTGAAAAGCTTGTGATGCCCTCCACCGCTAAATTCCAAAGCTTCCATGCATTGAATTTAGTATCCCCCGCAGAGCGCTCTGCCCGCACATATTCAACCACGGCCGTTTGCCCGCCCACCCAAGACAAAATTCCTTTCATAAAAAGATTGCGTTCCTGCAATTTTTTAATATTTTCCACCACATTGCGGGACATTAAACGAAAATCCCCCACATTCTCTTCGATTTTTGGTGTGCTGATTTTATTGTGAAGTTTATAGAATAATCCTGCCGATTGGCGTTTTAAAAAGCTGTCAGATGAGCGATCAATGCGTTTAGCGAGCACCACATCAAAACCTGCTTGCCATTTGTCAATAAGCTCAGGGATCACCTCGATCGGATCTTGTAAATCCACATCGATGGGAATCACCGCATCACCTGTGGCATGCTCTAAGCCTGCAAAAAGCGCCGGTTCTTTACCAAAATTACGGGTAAAACTTAAAGCTTGTACGCGCGGATCAGAGATCGCAAGCGCATTGATGATCGCTTCGGTTTGATCACGGCTGCCATCATTGATGAAAACAATTTCAAGATCATAATCTTTTAAAAAGGGCGCCTCACGCACTGCTTGATAAAAAATGGGCAGTGCCGCCTCTTCATTATAGACGGGAACCACTAAGGATATTTTTATGGGTTGAGTCATGATTATATTTTTATAATGTTAATGGAAAACAACGAATTTAGAATAAAGATAGCCCAGTACAAGGCTCACCGCGGAAAACACAACTAAAGTAATCATCGGATAAATCTGACAATGATCTGACAATGCACCAATGCCATAGCTTAATAACCCCATAAAGCCCACAAACAGCACATATCGTAGGCCCGTTGCTTGCTTTTTGAAGGTGAATTTGGCATTCATATAAAATGAGAACGTCACCGCCACCACAAACGCGATGAGATTTGCGCTGCCCTGCCCGATGCCAAAGCCCTGTAAGGCAATCGCGAAAATCAGCCAGTGCAGCAGCGTATTGAGAATGCCAATTGAGAAGTATTTTTGAAACATCAGTGCACTTCATCCCAGTTGCTACCGATTGCCACATCCACTTTCAGGGGCACTTTTAAGGTGATGACGTTTTCCATCGCTGTTTTTAGGAGCGCGGCAACTTTTTCTGCATCTTTATCACTGGCTTCTAGCACCAATTCATCATGCACCTGTAGCAACACTTTGGCATCTAATCCGGTTGCATGGAGCTTCTGATCCACTTCGATCATGGCGAGTTTAATGATGTCCGCAGCTGTGCCTTGCAATGGCGCATTGACGGCAATTCGTTCCGCACCTGCTTTTTGCATGCCGTTGCTGCTGTTAATCTCTGGCAAAGGTAGGCGGCGACCGAGCAATGTTTCCACATAGCCATTGGCACGCGCTTTTTCTTTGGCATCTTCCATAAATTGCAAAATCGTCGGATAACGGCTGAAATAACGCTGAATGTATTCTTGGGCTTGCCCGCGCGAAATGCCAAGCTGTTTTGCGAGGCCAAATGCGCCCATGCCATAAATCAAACCAAAGTTAATGGCTTTAGCAGAGCGGCGAAGCTCACCGGACACTTCATCAAGCGGCGTGTGAAAAACCTCTGACGCGGTGGCTCTATGAATATCGAGATCATTTTTAAAGGCATTGATCAATGTTTCATCGCCTGAGAAATGCGCCATCAAGCGCAACTCAATTTGTGAATAGTCGGCAGAAATCATGCGGTAACCGGGTTTGGCAATGAAGGCTTCGCGAATCTTACGCCCTTCTTCTGTGCGCACCGGAATGTTTTGTAGATTCGGCTTTGATGACGATAAGCGCCCCGTGGACGTCAAGGCTTGATTAAAGGAGGTATGAATGCGCCCTGTGTGTGGATTCACCTCTGCCACCAATGCATCTGTATACGTAGATTTCAACTTAGACAACTCACGATACTCGATCAACAGTTTCGGTAACGGATAATCTAACGCCAGTTCTTGCAATACCTCTTCATTGGTTGAAGGCTGACCTTTGGCCGTCTTTTTCACCACTGGCAAACCCAATTTTTCAAACAAAATCGTGCCCAATTGCTTTGGGGAGCCTAAGTTAAAGGTTTCGCCCGCAAGTTCATACGCTTGTGCTTCTAACGCATCTAAACGCTGCGATAATTCACGGCTCAAGGCTTCTAAATGAGGGACATTCACTAAAATGCCTTCATGTTCCATTTTAGCCAAGACCGTTAACAGCGGCATTTCGATGTTTTGATAGAGCTTTTGCAAAGCATCAATACTCGCAACGCGCGGTGATAACGCATGATACAAACGCAGCGTAATGTCCGCATCTTCTGCCGCATAATGGGTGGCCGTTTCTATCGGAATCTCATTGAAGGTTTTCTGTTTTTTACCTTTACCGGCGATCTCTTCAAAAGGCGTTGTGGTGTGCCCTAAATAGTTCAGCGCCAAATCATCCATGTTGTGCTTTTCTGTGGCATCCCACACATAACTTGCGAGCATCGTATCATCGGCAATGCCATTTAAGGTGATGCCATAGCGCTTAAAAATGTGCCAATCATATTTTAAATTTTGCCCTACAAGCGCTACATTTGGATCTTCTAATAAAGGCGCAAGGCGATCTAGCACATCCTGCATTGGCAACTGCTCTGGCACCACCAACAAATCATGCTGCAATGGAATATAAATCGCTTCGCCACCAGTGATTGCAAGAGAAATGCCCACCAATTTTGCTTGCATGGCATCTAAGCCATCGGTTTCGGTATCAACTGCCACACGATGAGCTCCATAAGCGCGTGCAATGAATGCTTCTAATGCCTCTAAATCGGTCACGGCTGTATAAGTTATGGTATTTGGCGGCGTTGGCATGATCCATTCATGCGTGCGTGGTGCAATCACTTGAGAATTGAGCATGGGCTGAAAGCCACTGCTGGATTTACCCGAAATCAATTGCTTTAACAATGAGTTAAATTCAAACTCTGTGTATAGTTTGGTGAGTTCATCAACATTCGGATCACGCAGCGCTAAATCCTCCACGCGATAAGGCAAATCTGCATCCATCAACAGCGTTGTCAATTGACGGGATAATTCTAATTGCTCTAACGAATTGCGTAAGCGCTCACCCACTTTGCCCTTAATTTTTTCGGCATTTTCAATGATGCCATCGAGGGTTTCATACTCTGCCAACCATTTTGCCGCAGTTTTTGGCCCAACGCCTTCAACACCTGGAATGTTATCGGCTTTATCCCCCATCAAGGTTAAATAATCGCGAATGGCTTCAGGATAAACACCAAATTTTTCATACACGCCATCACGATCAAGCATGAGATTTTTCATGCCATCAAACATTTTAATGGGACCGCCGACAAGTTGTGCCAAATCCTTATCACTCGAGGCAATGACCACCTCATAACCTTTCGCTTTGCCTTCTAAGGCAAGCGTTGCGATTACGTCATCTGCCTCAATACCATCGATGATCAAACGTGGAAAACCCAAAAAATCCACCACATCCATCAATGGCTCAATTTGGGCACGAAGATCATCCGGCATCGGCGGGCGATGGGCTTTGTAATCGGAATATAAGTCACTGCGAAAGCTTTTGCCCTTCGCATCAAACGTCACTGCGGCATAGGCTGGGTTAAAAGTGTCTAAGAGCTTTTGAAACATCGTAATCACGCCACGAATGGCGCCCGTTGGCTGCCCTGCGCGCGTTGTTAACGGCGGCAATGCGTGATAAGCACGGAAAAGAAAGTTAGAACCATCGATGATTAAAAAGGTTTGCTTAGACATAATCTTCCAAAAGTTGATGTGGGATGGGGAGATTTTACATGATTTGTGGGGGAGATGCTGTGGGAGATAATTTTGACCATTCTTCAGCTTTAGAATAGAATATGGCACGCTTTTTTATTCAATAAATTTAATCATACAAGCGACGCTTGTGTGCACTAGGTACAGATCAATATGAATAATCCTCAACAAAATAATTTACCCGAACAAAATAATGACGAGATTGATTTATTTGAATTGGTGGCCACTTTATGGCGCGGAAAATGGCTGATTGCGGGCGTGACATTTGTGTGTACGGTGGTTGCGATCATTGCATCACTCATGATGACACCTGTATATAAGGTCAAAAGTGTATTAAAACCTGTCAATAGCGACAAAATTTTTGCCATCAATGATACAGGCGTGTATAGCACGACACCTGAGGCACTCTTTAGCGATGTTGAGCAAGAAGTCTATTCTTATCAAGGTCGTGAAAGCTATTTATTAGACAATCAAAATTTATTGCAGCCTTTACTTGAAAATACAACACTATCCGTTGATCAAGTGATTGCAAAATTTGATGCAGATAACTTTAAAATCACGCCTTCGAAAAAAGACGATCCAATTCGTTCAATCACCATCGAACTGACCTATCCAAAAGGCGTAGATGGTGTTCAAATTGTCAATGGCTTTGTTAAAAAAGTATCCTCTGCTGTGAAAGAAGAAATTCCACACATTATCCAAAACCGTATTGACCAAAGAAAACAAGAACTCCAAGATCAAATCACGGCATTGCGTGCAAGTTATAAACTTGACATTGACTCACAAATCGCTGTCCTTAATGAGCAAGACAAACTGAGAGCAGCCATGCTTAAAGATGAGTTGTCTGCCCTTCGTTTAGAGTTAAAACTCAAAAGAGAAAATCGTATTGCTCAGCTCAATGAAGCCATCAATATTGCCACAAAGCTCAACTATATTAAGCCAACTTCTTTAAGTGCAGCTTCTGATAAAAAAGGCTCTGCTGAAATTAATGGCAACGTGATTCTCACTGAAGTGAACAACCAAACTTTGCCGCTATATTTTATGGGTACAGAAGCATTAACAGCCGAGCGTGATGCATTACTTAGCCGCACCAATGATGATTTTACAAATCCGCGCATTGCTGAAATTGAAAAAGAATTGGTATTATTACAAAACAATCGTAAGGTTGAATTGTTGAAACTTCGTGAAAACCATGACCTCTTTTTAACAGACATTACCTTGATCGAAAAACAAATTGCCAAACTCAATACCATCAACCCAAACATCACTCGTTTTTCTGTTGTCAGCATCGATGAAAAAGCACAAACACCACTCAGCGCAAGTAAACCGAATAAAAAACTCATTACCATTATCGGCTTCTTACTCGGTGGCATGCTTGGATGTATGATTGTGTTGATTCGCCAAGCGGTTCGTAATCGAACATAAAACAGTATGGAATTCAGGAAAAATTATGGATAAAAAATTCTCTGTCCCAGTTGTACTATTTCTATTTAAAAGATTAGACTCAGTCTTACAAATAATAGATGTATTAAGAAAAATTCAACCTAAAAAACTATATCTAATTTCAGATTATGGTCGTAACAATGATGAGTGTACTCAAATAGATATTAATAGAACAATTATAGAAAACTATATTGATTGGGAATGTATTATTATAAAAAAGTATCATTCTACAAATGTGGGGGTATATTCCAATATCGCATTAGGTGCTAAATGGGTTTTTCAACAAGAAAACATCGCTATTTTTTTAGAGGATGATAATCTACCTGATATTACATTTTTTAGATTTTGTGACGAATTACTAAAGAAATATTATACAAATGAAAAAATACTGTGGATATGTGGGAGCAATTATTTAATTACAAGTGATACCTGTGATAACTCATCATATTTCTTTAGTCAAAACATGCTGCCATGTGGATGGGCATCTTGGGGACATAAGTTTAACAAATTCTATGATGGTGAACTATCGTTATTTAACAAGAAAAAATACGGCTATATGAAAAAAACATATACTTATATACCGCTATATTATCAAGATATGTACAATCTAAAATATGAACTAGATCATAAAGCAAAATATAATAGATTTTTTTCGTGGGATTATCAAATGTCTTTTTCTATTAGACATCATAATTTACTTACTATTATTCCAAAATATAACCTAATCAAAAATATAGGTGTTGATGATAATTCAATACATGGTGGCTCTACTATACACAATACTATGACTGCACGATTTTGTGAAAATCATACTCATAACCTAAGCTTTCCATTAATCCATCCAGAAAACATTCTCATTGATAAAACTCTTGATAGAAAAATTGCAAAAATAATTTTCGACCCTTATTTCTTTTCTATTAAAGCTATTATTTGCAGAATAGTAAAAAAAATTTTCAATATTAACCTCACCGAGAGCCTAACAGCTTGGTTAAAAAATCATGAAAAGAACTCTTAATCCTATATATCTCACTGTATGTTATACAATATTATTATTATTGTATTTATCATATGCTGGTAACACATGGAATGGGGATAGAGATGCCTATGAGAGCTATTATATAAGAAGCGATATTAGTGCTTGGGGATTTGAGATACTATATGGATATAGTAATATATATTTTCATCAATTAGGATTATCGTATCAAACTTTTCAATCGATTATTGCCTTTCTGACTATCAGCTTAGTGTATAAATATATCAAAAACAGTTCCAACAAGATTATTCTGTGTCTACTAATATATAGTATACTTATTTTTCCACTAGATTATGTTTTAATGAGAACATCTTTAGCATATGCAATCATATTAAATGCGCTACTAATATTAGAAAAAAATCAATATATACGATATACCCTATATGTATTAATAGCATCATTAATCCACATTTCCTCAATAATTTTTATCCTACTAATTTTTTACAAACAAATCAAGTTTATACATATACTATATTTTATTATTATAGAAATATTATTTCTATATATTTCTACATATTTACCAATCGAACCCAATAATATAACTAATCACTTACAAATCTATGCTACATCGCAAAAAACTGGAGTTTTTTACAGCACAATACAAATACTTTCAACATTTTTTTTGTATAAAAGTCATGATTCGCAGAAAAAATACTCTTTTATATTAAAAATAAACATTATTTTCCTTATATTGATACCAATATATTTTTATACAAATATAATTATAAGGCCTTTCAGGCTTCTTATTTTTATAAATATAATATTTTTCACCTCAGATATTATTTTAAATAAAAAAATTAAAGTAATAAATTCTCTTTATATTTTTATTTTTGGTTTATTTTTATTCCATCATTTTATTTATTTAACCATGGAACTTTCTTTTTATCCATTATTTAGTCATAACTTATTTTTTTCTCTATTTAAAGGACTCCTACAATGAACATTATTTTTCTAGGGGGAATATTTACCCATTCTATAGAACCACTAGTTACTGTATTATCTAATGGTCCATTACAAATAGCCGCAGACACTTTACAAAAAAATTATATACGAGGTTTGGTTAAACAAAATTGTATCAGTCATATTGATATAATTAATTTGCCATTTATTGGCAGTTACCCAAATTTCTTTAAAAAACTAAATTTTACTCCACCCAAAAAAATTGAAAAATTTGAAAAATTTGAAAAAGTGCAAATACATAATCACTCATTCAATAACTTTAAAGGATTCAAAAACTTCTCTCGTCTCATCACACTGCTCTTATCACTAAAAAATATAAAGGCTAAACAAAGTGATGCTATCATATGTTATTCAATGCACCTTCCATTTCTATTAAGTTGTTATCTTTATAAACTATGCAATAAAAAAGTTAAATTTTATGTAATTATCCCAGATTTACCTGAATATATGAGTAATAAATCAGGTATAACAAAATTGTTCTCTAATACTATTAATAAACTTTCTTATTTTATAACTAACCGTTCAAATGGCGTAGTATTTATAACAGAACAAATGAAAAATAAATTTAAAAAAAACTTACCATATACTGTTATAGAGGGCATTAGTGACGAACAAAATAATATTAACTATTTGAAAGATCAACCTATAAATATTAACAAAAATTTCTTTTTATATACTGGTACTCTAGATAAAAGATATGGCATTAAAGATTTAATTACTGCTTATATAGCTGCTGATATTTCTGACATTGCATTAGTGATATGCGGTGAGGGAAATCAAAAAAAATTTGTTACCACAGCAGCTTTACAAAATCCGAATATTATTTACTTAGGACAACTTGACCGCACTAGTATTTTATCACTTCAGAAACAAGCATTATTGCTGATTAACCCAAGACCTCATAGTGATTTTACTAGCTTCTCATTTCCATCAAAAATCATCGAATACATGGCCTCTGGCACACCAGTCTTGATGTATAAACTTCATGGTATACCAGATAAGTATTCTGGTTATTATTATGAAATAAATTCGTATCATGATTTTATAACAAAATTAAAAATAATTTCTAATCTAAGTCCTATAGAATTACACAATACAGGAGAAAAAGCTTTAAATTTCATTCAAAAACATACAAACTCCGACCAACAAGTTAAAAAATTAGTGCAACTTATTACACAATGAAAAATCTTATTCAAAATTTGGCTGTTATTAAAGTTTTATTACTATCATCTTTTTCTACAGCTATTAAAATCATCTCAGCTTCTATTATTGCAAAGTTAATATCTATTTATGCTGGTCCAGCTGGACTAGGTATATTTGGACAATTTCAAAATATTTCAGGCATTATCCAAACTTTCTCTTGCGCAGGGCTAAATAATGGTATTATTCATTACATAGCAAAAGATGGCTATAATAAAACATTGGTAAGTACAATTTATAAAATTACCATCTTCTCGTCTTGCATGTGTGGATTATTAGTAATTATTTTTTCAAAAAAACTATCAGAAATAACATTTCAATATGATGAATTATATTATATTTTTATATCACTAGGAGCAACTCTGCTATTATTTTCCTTAAACAGTGTGTTAATGTCTATATATATTGGTCTAAATAAATCTAATTTATATATAAAAATAAATATAATACAAAGCATTATAGGCCTATTCATAAGCTCATTATTAATTTATGTACTAAAAATACATGGGGCTTTTATAGCGATAATAATTAACCAATTAATATATTTTATAATAATATATTTAATACACCGACGACTCAATTTATCTTCATTTTTGCATTTAAAATTAGATATAACATATACAAAAAAACTATTACGTTACTCTAGTATGTCAATAGTAACAGTGATTGCTTTACCACTATCAAACTTTATTATCCGTCAATATATCATTACCCATCTGTCATTGAACCATGCTGGGTATTGGCAAGCTATGAATTATATTTCATCTATGTATTTACTCGTTATTACAACTACATTAACCATTTACTATTTACCAAGACTATCTACACTACACGATAAAAAATCCATATTTAATGAAATTGTAAAAACATTTATAATTCTCCTACCAATTTCTATTGCGTTTGCTATTTTTATATTTTTATCAAAGAACATTTTGATAAATATTTTCTTCAGTGAAGAATTCACACCAATATTAGTGCTCTTAAAATATCAACTATTGGGTGATATTATTCGTATTGCTTCTTGTACCTTAAGTTATTTAATGCTAGCTAAGGCTATGACAAAGTCATTTATATTTACTGAAATTTTATCATCACTCATACTTATCTTACTATCAATAGTGTGCCTTAATACCTATGGTTTTATAGGATTGTCTTATGCATATTTTATGAGTAGTATATGCTATTTTTGTATGATGTTACTGACAGCATACGTATATTTTAGCAAAATAAATTCTTATTCATTCTAAATTTTTTTAAGAGTATAATCACATGTTCACAAACAAAACACTTCTCATTACTGGTGGTACAGGATCTTTTGGCAACGCTGTACTCAAACGTTTTTTAGATTCTGATATTGCTGAAATTCGAATTTTCTCTCGTGATGAAAAAAAACAAGATGATATGCGTAAAAAATTTGCCAATGATAAATTGAAATTTTATATTGGTGATGTTCGCGACTATCAAAGTATTTTAAATGCCACTCGAGGTGTTGACTACATATATCATGCGGCTGCATTAAAACAAGTACCCTCTTGTGAATTTTACCCATTAGAAGCTGTTAAAACTAATGTTTTAGGTACAGAAAATGTCTTAGAAGCTGCCATCCAAAATGATGTGAAGCGCATTGTATGTTTAAGTACAGATAAGGCAGTCTACCCCATAAATGCTATGGGTATCTCTAAAGCAATGATGGAAAAGGTCATTGTCGCAAAATCTCGTAATGTGGACCCTAATAAAACTGTTATTTCTTGCACACGCTATGGTAATGTCATGGCATCTAGAGGATCCGTCATTCCTTTATTTGTTGATCAAATTCTCAATCAACAACCCATTACTATTACTGATCCCAATATGACACGCTTCATGATGACTCTAGAGGATGCGGTAGATCTTGTGCTGTATGCTTTTGAACATGGTACTAATGGAGATATCTTTGTCCAAAAAGCACCCGCAGCTACTATTGAAACTTTAGCAAAAAGTCTCATTTCTATGCTCAATAAACCTGATACCCACATTAATGTCATTGGGGTTCGTCATGGTGAAAAAGATCATGAGTCATTGTTAAGTCGTGAAGAAATGGTGAAAGCAGAAGACTTAGGTGGATATTATCGGGTATCACCTGATATGAGAGATCTCAACTATGCTAAATATTTTAGTGAAGGAGATCAACAACTGTCCATGATTGAAGATTATAATTCGAACAATACTCATCTGCTCAACATGGAAGAAATGCAACAATTATTATTAAAATTACCTTTTATGCCAGCGCTTATGAGAGGGGATAATGTAGTGATTGAAGGAGTTTAACATCATGAATGTTTTAGTAACAGGTGCTCATGGTTTTGTTGGTAAGAATTTAGTTTTACGCTTAAGTGAAATGAACAATATCCACGTATTAACGTTTACAGAAGATAATCAACCAGATGAGTTGCCAAATTTAATTGCTCAAACTGATTTTATTTTTCATCTTGCAGGCGTTAATCGCCCACAAACGGAAGATGAATTTTATGTGGGCAATCATGATCTAACACAAAAAATTTGCCAACTTGTTGAAAAATCGCAAAGACATATCCCCATCGTATTTAGCTCTTCCATTCAAGCAGCAAAAGAGAATCCTTATGGTATTAGTAAACAACAGGCTGAGGATGAATTATTAAATCTACAAAATAAAACTAATAACCCTATTGCTATCTATCGCCTTCCAAATGTATTTGGAAAATGGTGTCAGCCAAACTATAATTCAGTCGTTGCAACATTCTGTTATAATATTGTTCATGATCAACCCATCCAAATTCATGACCCAAGCCATATACTCAATTTGGTGTATATTGATGATGTCATTGAATCATTTTTATCACAATTAAACACCTTAATGACGTCTAATAATAAGCACAATTCATTTCAAGAGGTAAAGACTCAATATCAAATGAGTTTAGGGGATCTTGCAAAAACAATACAAAATTTTCATACGCAGCGACAAACATTAAATATTGATAATGTTGGTTCAGGGATCATCCGTGCATTGTATGCTACATATATCAGTTATCTACCAACGAACGCATTTACATATCCAGTACAAAAGCATGAAGATGCACGTGGACGCTTTGTAGAAATGCTGAAGACCACTTCATCTGGACAATTTTCATACTTTACTGCACATCCTGGGGTGACTAGAGGTGGACACTATCACCATTCTAAAACAGAAAAATTCTTAGTCATCAAAGGAACCGCATTATTTAAATTTCGTCACCTCATTACCAATGAATATTATGAATTAATCACTACCGGTGATACACCGCAAATTGTCGACACCGCAACCGGATGGACGCATGATATTACCAATATTGGTAATGATGAATTAATTGTCATGTTATGGGCAAATGAAGTTTTTGACTCAAAACATCCGGATACATACACTTGCCCAATCAAAAATAAGTAAGGTTTAAACATGGTTAAGAAATTAAAAGTCGTTACAGTTGTTGGCACACGTCCTGAAATTATTCGCTTATCTCGCGTGATGGCAGCATTAGATAAATATTGTGATCATATCTTAATTCATACAGGACAAAACTATGATTATGAGCTCAATGAAATCTTTTTTACTGATCTTGGTATTCGTAAACCTGATTATTTCCTAAATGCAGCAGGCGCAAGTGGTGCGGACACAATTGGTAAAGTGATCATTGCTGTCGATAAGGTTTTAGAAGAAGTTAAGCCAGAAGCTTTATTAGTTCTGGGTGATACTAACAGTTGCCTATCTGTGATTCCTGCTAAAAAACGTAAAATTCCTACGTTCCATATGGAGGCTGGTAATCGCTGTTTTGATATGCGTGTACCAGAAGAAATTAATCGCCGAATTGTAGATCATACGGCTGATATTAATTTAACTTATAGTTCAATTGCTCGTGATTATCTTTTAGCAGAAGGTTTGCCAGCAGATTTTGTTATCAAAACAGGCAGCCCCATGTTTGAAGTACTCAATCACTACAAAGAACAAATTAATGCTTCTTCTATTTTAGAAAATCAAGGTTTGCAAGCAGGTCAATATTTTGTTGTGAGTGCTCATCGGGAAGAAAATATCGAATCTGACACAAACTTCTTAAAACTAGTAGATGTGCTCAACGAGGTTGCCTCATATTTCAATCGTCCTGTAATAGTCTCTACGCATCCCCGCACCCAAAAAAGAATTGATAGTCTTAAAGTTAACTTTCATAATAATGTCAAACTATTAAAACCTTTAGGATTTACGGATTATAATAAATTGCAGCTTGAGGCAAAGGCCGTTTTATCTGATAGCGGAACAATCAACGAAGAATCATCTATTCTCAATTTCCCAGCATTGAATTTACGTGAAGCACATGAAAGACCTGAAGGTATGGAAGAAGCATCCGTAATGATGGTGGGTTTAAATAAAGAAAGAGTCATGCAAGGTTTAAAAATACTTGCAGACCAAAATAGAGGTGATGATCGCACACTACGCTTAGTGGGCGACTATAGCATGCCTAATGTTTCAGAAAAAATTGTTAGAATCATTCATAGTTATACTGATTATGTTAACCAAAAAGTTTGGAAGAAATACTAGATGACAATATTGCTAGTAAGTGTCGATTATTCAGAAAAAAGCAGTAAAGTTGCTGCAAAAATGTTGAAACAACTGGCACTAGAGTTTGTAAGGCGTGGAGAAAAGGTCATCGTTATTGCGCCAGATGAAGAACTCGTTACCGAACAATATAAAGTAACGAGTGATTCTGGCATTGAAGTTTGGCACTTTAAAAGTGGTCCACTACAAAACATCCCCCATATACAAAGGGGGATTAATGAAAGTTTGCTGTCTTATAAAGCATGGCGTGCATTAAAACACAAAATTCTAAACACAAAAATTGATAGTGTAGTATTTTATACACCTACAATCTTTTTTGGTCCATTAATCAAGAAAATTGCCAAGAAAAAACAAGTCCCTGTGTATATGATCATGAGAGATTTTTTCCCTCAATGGTTAATTGATGTAGGTATCATTTCGAAACACTCTCTATTTGCTCATTATTTTAGATTTGTTGAAAACATCAATTATAAAGCATCAACTAAAATAGGAGTCATGTCTCCTAATAATCTCGCGTTATTTAACCAATTACACCCTAAATTTACAGATAAAGCAGAAGTACTTTACAACTGGACGAACACTACTAAAAATTTACCTAAAGCTTCATTTCCATCCATTCGCGATCAATTCAATCTAAAAGATAAAGTTATTTTCTTTTATGGTGGTAATATAGGACATGCACAAGATATGAAGAATTTAATGAATCTTGCCATTGCCTTAAAAGATGATCATATGGCTCACTTTCTCTTCATTGGTGATGGGGATGAAGTTCAGCTAATCAAAGAAATTGCAGCGACTCATCAATTAAATAATTTTACACATATTTCCTATATTTCTCAGGAAGAATATTTATCCGTACTATCTGAGATAGATATTGGATTGTTTTCTCTTGCAAAAACTCATACTGCACACAATTTCCCAGGTAAAGTATTTGGCTATATGGCTGAAAAAGTACCCGTTCTAGGTAGTGTTAATCCAGGCAATGATTTAATAGATATCATCAACCAATCAACCGCAGGATTTGTAAGTGTCAATGGTGACAATAATCAACTCTTAACGCACGCAAAACAATTATTATCGAGCCAAATTTTAAGAGAAAAATGTGGTACAAATGGATATCATTTATTACAACGCCAATTTTCTACCCAGAAAGCAGCTGAAACCATTTTAAACGAGATATCAAAAAATGACCTCAACACTAAAAAATAGCGTTGTAATTACAGGCGCTAATGGCTTTGTTGGTAATGCTTTATTCAATCATCTTTTGCAGAACCCGCAATACGATGTATTAGCCGTCGCGAGAAACATCAGCCAATTACCCATTAACAATGCTATCCAAATTCCTGATCTCTCTACAGAGACCAATTGGGATCCTATTTTTAATGAAAAAGTTGATACCATCATTCATTGTGCAGCTAAAGTACATGTCATGAATGATACATCTATGGATCCACTCACTGAATTTAGAAAAGTCAATGTAGATGGCACGTTCAAATTAGCACAAGAGGCTATCAAAAATGGTGTGCGTCGTTTTATTTTTATCAGTAGTATTAAAGTCAATGGTGAGGAAACAGCCCTTGGTAAACCTTTTAAATCGACTGATCTTCCTCATCCCTCAGATCCTTATGGGATTTCAAAGCATGAAGCAGAGCAAGCTTTATTACAATTAGCCCAAGATACAGGTTTAGAAGTTGTGATCATTCGTCCTGTATTGGTCTATGGTCCTAACGTTAAAGGAAATTTTAATAGCTTATTAAAACTTTCTTCTTCTAAAATACCATTACCATTTGGCTCAATTAAAAATGCTCGTAGCATGGTCTATATTGATAACCTAGTACATTTCATTACTCATTGTATTCAATGCGATGCTGCAAAAAATGAAATCCTATTAATTGCAGATGATCATGCTTTATCATTGCCCCAATTAATCAAAACCATGCGTCAAGCACAAGGTAAATCACCCCTCATATTGCCATTCCCTACTTTTATTTTTAAATTGCTAAGCATGATATTCAATAAAAAAACTGTAATTAATCGCTTATTGGGGAATTTGCAAGTAGATACTGTATCTGAGCAACAGAAGCTCGATTGGAAGCCTCTTTATACTATTGAACAAGGAATTAAGTATACTGTTCAAAATTATGTACAAAGGAAATCTTAACATGTTACGCATATTAGACATTATTTTTGCATTATTCGGATTAATCATCGGTTTTCCTTTATTGCTTATCATCTTTATATTAGGGCTATTTGATTCTGGCTCTCCACTCTTTTTACAAAAACGTGTTGGCAAATATAAAAAACCCTTTACATTAGTTAAATTCCGTACAATGCAGAAAGATACGGCTTCTGTAGCATCACATTTAGCTTCTGCCACATCAATTACTAAAATGGGGCATTTTCTTCGTAAAACTAAATTAGATGAGCTCCCTCAACTATGGAATGTATTATGGGGAAGTATGAGTTTAGTTGGGCCACGACCTAACCTATATAATCAACTAGAACTGATTGAAGCACGTGATCGCTTAAATGTTTATAATGTTCGCCCTGGCATTACTGGCCTTGCTCAAATTAATGAAATTGATATGTCCACACCAGAGTTACTGGCAGAAACTGATGCACAAATGATCAAAACAATGTCTCTTCAAAAATATCTGACATATATAATACAAACAGTATCCGGAAAAGGCTCTGGCGATAGAGTAAAATAGTACATATAATCAGGTCTAATCATGTTAAAACAATATCTCCTCAGTTTATCTAGAAGCAACAAACGGTTGCTTCAACTTTTGGCTGATGTCCTGCTCATTTGGTTATCCATCATTGTCGCATTCATCGTGCGTGTGGGTTGGGACAGCACCTTTAGCAATTTACATCATTACCAATGGCTATTCATTGTGGCACCACTCATTTCTGTGCCAATCTTCATCCGTTTAGGCATGTATCGTGCTGTCATGCGTTATGTGGGTAAAGAGGCATTGCTTGCCATTGCTAAGGCTGTAACATTGGCAGCTTTAGCTTTTGCACTGATCATCTATTGGTATGATGAATATACGAGCCGCCTTGTGCCTCGTTCATTAATCTTTAACTATTGGTGGATCAACTTATTATCGATTGGTGGCTTACGGCTCTTCATGCGCCACTATCTATTAGGTGATTGGCTAGAAATTTTAAATCTACCTTTTTACAAAAATCCGCGCCGTAAAAATGCCCCGCATGTATTAATCTATGGTGCAGGTTCTGCAGGTAAACAATTGGTGGCAGCACTGCGCATGGGATCACTGATTGAACCCATTGCCTTTATTGATGATAATCAAAACATTCGTGATGCCAATATTGATGGTTTAAAAGTTTACCCCTCCACACACATCGCCAAAGCCATTAAACAGACTGGCGCTACAGAATTACTCCTTGCCATTCCATCCGCGACACGCGCAAGGCGCCAAGAAATTCTATCTTCTCTTGCACAATTTCCGCTTCGTGTACGCACCATCCCGGGATTCATTGATCTTGCCAGTGGTAAAGTTAAAGTCCAAGATCTACAAGAAATCGACATTGCCGATTTACTTGGACGTGATCCCGTAGCCCCCCATAAGGATCTATTTGATTACTGCATTAAAGATCAAATTGTGATGGTGACAGGCGCAGGTGGCTCCATTGGTTCTGAGCTTTGCCGCCAGATCATTCACAGTGGTGCAAAAACGCTGATTTTATTTGAACACAGTGAGTTCAATCTCTATCAAATCACCACAGAATTAAAGCGTGAAATGAAGCGCTCTGCACTCACCATTGAGCTCATCCCAATTTTAGGTACAGTCCAAGACATTCATCGTCTGACAGATGTGATGCAAAGTTATCATGTGGATACTGTTTATCACGCAGCTGCCTATAAACATGTCCCGATTGTGGAAACAAACATCACACAAGGCATTCTCAATAATGTGTTTGGGACACTGTACACGGCACAGGCGGCCATTGCTGCGCATGTCAAAAATTTTGTATTGATTTCAACGGATAAAGCTGTCCGTCCTACGAATGTTATGGGTGCCACAAAACGCCTGGCAGAAATGGTGCTCCAAGCATTAAGTGCCACACCTCATCAACACAAAACGCGCTTTACGATGGTAAGATTTGGTAATGTATTAGGATCATCCGGCTCTGTCATTCCACTCTTTCGCAAACAGATTTTAGAAGGCTCAGCAGTCACCGTGACACATCCTGAAATCACCCGCTACTTTATGACGATACCTGAAGCGGCAGAATTAGTGATTCAAGCAGGATCACTGGGGCAAGGTGGTGACGTTTTTGTACTCGACATGGGACAACCCACAAAAATTGTCGATCTAGCCATTAAAATGATCAAGCTCTCTGGCTTCACACCTAAAAATCCAGAAACTGGACAAGGTGACATTGCCATAGAATACACAGGACTACGCCCCGGTGAAAAACTCTATGAAGAGCTCTTGATCGGTGACAATGTGATTGGTACAGAACACCCCATGATCATGCGTGCAAACGAAGTGATGCGACCTTGGCATGAGATTGAACTGTTACTCGATGCACTCAAAAGCGCCATTGCGATGGATGACTATCCACGCATCCGTGAATTATTGTTAGAATTTGTGGATGGTTACCGTCCACAATGTGACATTGTGGATTATCTCTACAATGCACATGACTCACATAAGGAATCCACACCATGACCCTATCTTGCTTCAAAGCCTACGACATTCGCGGCAAACTTGGCACAGAAATCACCGAAGCATTGGCCTATAAAGTCGGCCGTGCTTATGGTCAAATTTATCAACCTAAAACCATTGTTGTCGGTGCAGATGTTCGCCTAACGAGTGACGGCTTAAAAAAAGCCCTCAGCCGCGGTTTAAATGATGCCGGTGTTGATGTGCTTGATTTAGGCTTAACTGGCACTGAAGAGGTCTATTTTGGTGCGTTTCATTTAGATGTTCAAGGAGGCATTGAAGTGACGGCTAGCCACAATCCGATGGATTACAATGGCATGAAGCTAGTGCGTGAGAATGCGCGCCCTATTGGCTTAGATACTGGGCTTAAAGCCATTCGTGATCTGGTCATCAGCGAGGATTTTACGGCATCAACGCATCAAGGCACCACAAAACCTTATAACATTTTACCTGAATACATTGATCATCTATTATCCTATATCGAACCGAGTAAAATCCGCCCCCTTAAATTGGTGGTGAATGCTGGGAACGGTGCCGCTGGCCATGTAATTGATGCGCTAGAAGCTGAGTTTAAAGCCCTCAATATCCCCCTTGAGCTCATCAAAATCCACAATGATCCTGATGGTACATTCCCAAATGGCATCCCTAACCCCATTTTGATTGAAAATCGCGCTGTGACCAGTGAAGCCGTGCTTGAGCATCAAGCGGATATGGGCATTGCATGGGATGGCGATTTTGACCGCTGTTTCCTATTTGATGAGAAAGGTCAGTTCATTGAAGGCTACTACATCGTAGGTCTACTTGCCCAAGCGTTTTTATTAAAATCAAAAGGCGAGAAAATCGTGCATGATCCGCGCTTGGTGTGGAACTCTATCGATGTCATCGAGGAATATAATGGCATTGCCGTTCAATCAAAATCCGGCCATGCTTATATGAAAGATGTGATGCGTGAACACAATGCCATTTATGGCGGCGAGATGAGCGCACATCACTATTTCAGAGACTTTGCCTACTGTGACAGCGGCATGATTCCGTGGTTATTGGTGACGATGCTCTTGTCAGAAACCCAGCAAAATCTCTCCACACTGGTGGAAAATATGATTGCAAAATTCCCATGCAGCGGGGAGATTAATTTCACGGTTGCCGATACAAAAGCCACCATTGAAAAGATCGTCAATCATTACAAACCCAAAAATCCCGTGATTGATACCACAGATGGTTTTGGGCTCGATTTTGGCGAGTGGCGCTTTAACATTCGTGCATCAAACACTGAGCCATTGCTGCGCCTGAACATTGAAACAAAAGCATCCTTGAATCCGCGGCCGATGCAGGATTATGTGGATGAGCTCACACAACTCATCACTGAGTAAACTAAAGCCGAGCATTGCTCGGCTTTTTCATTTCAAACTATCGATAACCTTTTGGATTTTGCTGCTGCCAATGCCAGCTGTCACGGAGCATGTCTTCTAATGTATGTTCTGCATGCCAATTGAGCTCACGATTGGCACGACTACAATCTGCGTATGAAGTCGCCACATCCCCTGCTCTGCGCGGTGCAAATTTAAAAGGCACAGGCACACCATTGACTGCTTCAAAAGCATTTTTCACCTGCAGTACTGAATTACCGTTACCTGTTCCGATGTTCCATGCACGGCAACCCGTTTCATTCAAACGATTATTGAGTGCACACAAATGCGCTTTAGCCAAATCCACCACATGGATATAATCACGCACGCCGGTACCATCGATGGTGTCATAATCATTGCCAAAAATGGAGAGTTCCGCACGCATGCCAACGGCCACTTGCGTAATGTACGGCATGAGGTTATTCGGAATGCCTTGTGGATCTTCCCCAATGCGGCCACTTTTATGGGCGCCCACCGGATTAAAATAACGCAATAAAGCGATCGACCAGCGCGCATCAGCCATGGAGAGCTTTTGCAATAACTGCTCCACAATCAATTTTGTGTAGCCATAATTGTTCGATGGCATGCCCGTTGGCATCTCTTCATTCAGTGGTGAAACATTCGCTTCATCATACACCGTGGCCGATGAACTGAATACCAAATGAAACACACCTGCTTTTGCCATCGCTTTGGTCAAGGCAATTGAGCCTGCAATGTTATTGTCAAAGTATACCAGCGGAATTTCTTGACTCTCGCCCACTGCCTTTAAACCTGCAAAGTGGATCACTGCATCAATGGCGTGATTGCTAAACAATCCATCTAATGCTGCCTCATCCCGAATGTCCCCTTGAATGAAGGTCACATTTCTTCCCGTTAATTCCGTCACTCGGCGCAATGATTCTTCTGAGCTGTTCGATAAATTATCGAGCACCACAACAGTGTGCCCTGCCTCTAACAATTCCACACAAGTGTGAGAGCCAATGTAACCTGCGCCCCCTGTCACTAAAATATTAGCCATAATTTTTATCCATTAATCGTTGTAATAAGCCTTGCGTTGAGCCATCGAGATCCGCTGAATCCAGCGATTGCCCTGCTAAAATGGGTAAAATTTGATTGGCAATGGCTTTACCCTTTTCAACCCCCCATTGATCAAAGGGATTGATGCACCAAATCACAGACTGTACAAACACTTTATGCTCATACAGCGCGATCAACATGCCCAAAGTGCGCGGGCTCAACTCATCCATCAACAGTGTTGAGCTCGGTTGATTGCCGGCATAATGCTGATATTTTGGCAAATTCGCCAATTCAGCCTGAGATAAGGATTGACTGCCAAATGCCAGCAAACGAGATTGCGCCAAGCAATTGGCCAAGGCTAAATGGTGCTGCTCAATGAGGGCAGATTCATTCTCCGCATAGGTAAATTGCTTGGCGGTATAACGCTCAATCGGTGCAATAAAATCGCAACTGACCGCATGGGTGCCTTGATGCAATAATTGATAAAAAGCGTGCTGTGCATTGGGCCCCACTTCGCCCCAGACAATCGGGCAGGTGCTCCACTCAACATCCTCGCCATTTCGCTGCACCGATTTACCATTCGACTCCATCTCTAATTGCTGCAAATACGCGGCAAAATACTTTAAGCGCCCATCATAGGGTAAAACAGCATGGGTTTGAATGTTGAGATGATTGGCATTCCAAATGCCGATCATCGCCAGTAACATGGGGAGGTTTTCTTTAAAAGGTGCCGTTCTAAAGTGTTCATCCATCGCGTGTGCACCTGCTAAAAGTGCTTGAAAGCCCGCCACACCAATGGTTAATGCAATCGGTAAACCAATACAAGACCACAATGAATAACGACCGCCCACCCAATCCCAGAGCAACAGTTGATGATCCGGATGAATGCCCCACGCCGTCATTTTATCAACATTGGTGGACACACCCACAAAGTGATTTTTTAGCACCTGCTCACTGTGCCCTAAGGCTTTTTCTAACCACACACGCACCGTTTGCGCATTTGATAAAGTATCAATGGTGCCAAAGGATTTGGAGGAGATGATAAAAAGCGTCGTCTCTGGGCGCAATTGATGGAGCAATGCAGAGAGCTGGCTGCCATCCATTGTGGAGACAAAGTGCATATTCAGTGGCTTTGCAGTTGGCACTTTAAAATCTGACAATGCATGGGTCACCATCAAGGGACCTAAATCTGAGCCGCCTACGCCAATGTTCACCACATCCGTGATCACCTCACCGGTGGCACCTCGGCATTGCCCTGCATGAATCTTATTGACGAGTGCAGACATGCGATCAAGCTGAGCATGCACTGCCTCATTAATGTGCGGTAATTTTGCATCATCGCGCGGTACTCTCAAAGCCCAATGCATCGCGGCACGCTGCTCTGTCTCATTGATGGGTTGATCAGAAAAAAGCTGAGCCATCCAATGTTGTAAATCATGTTGCACCGTCAATGCTTCTAATGCATCGAGCACTTCCGCAGTCAGGCGCTGCTTACTGAAATCTAACAGCAAACCATCAAATGTACGGGAAAAAGCATCAAAGCGCGTTGGATCATTGGCAAACAGTGTGGATAAATCCACTGTCTTTAATTGTTCTGCCAATTCTTTTAATGTTTTCATCGGCGCCCCACTCCTTCATAGATGAAACCTTGTGCCGTCACATATGTGGGATCATAGATATTACGCCCATCTAACAATAAGGGCTGACGCATCACGGTTTTTAACCGCTGATAATCCGGGCTGAAATATGCTGGCCATGGCGTCAATACACACAGAGCATCGGCATCGATTGCCGCATCATACGCATCCTCACACAGGATTAAATCCCTTCGCTCACCATATTGCGCAGCAATTTTAGGTAATGCTTTCGGATCATGCAGCTTAACGATCGCGCCTTGTGCCCAGAGGGCGCTCAGCATCTTATGAATGGGCGAATGCTGAATGCTTGAGGTGTTCTCTTTAAATGCCGCCCCCCAAATGGTGATCACTTTGCCCTGTAAATCCGTGGCAAAATGGTGCCAAAGCTTACGAAACAGGATCTCTTTTTGATCCTCATTGATGTCCCACACTTGCTGAAGTAAACGGCTTTTTCCACCATTTTGTGCCACTTCTGAAGCCAGCATGGTGATGTCATGGGAGAAATTCGCCCCACCAAAGCCAACACCGGCGGATAGATAACTACCACCAATGCGCGTATCTGCGGCCATGCCTTGCTGAACGTTTAAAATGTCCACGCCCAACTTCTCAGCAATGTTCGCCAAATCATTCATATAGCTGATGCGCGTTGCAAGCATGCCAGAAATGGAGAGCTTGGTAAGCTCTGCATCAATTATTGGCATCCATAAAATTTGCTGCGGGCGCGGGAAAAACGGACGCAACAGCTCTTGCATCAGCGGGCGTGCATGCTCATCATCACAGCCCACAATCATCTGTTTGGCATCCACAAAGCTGTCCACGGCATTGCCCTCTTGAATGGTATCGGGCAGATAACACCATGGCGCTTGATCATACATTTGTGCCAATTGCGCAGTGCCATGCAAACCAAAAGTGGCACCATTGATCATGAGCTTTGGTGCAGTATGATTTTGAAATTTCTGTAAAAACTCACACGCCTGCTCAAATTGATGAGATGGCACACATAAACACAACACATCCATTTGCGTAGGCAGCTGATCAATCTCAATGCCTTTTAAGGTCGGCTCATGATGCACACAATTGCCCACAGCGCTGAAGAGTTCAGCCAAGACATTCGCCTGCAACGTTTGCCCAATCATCGTAATGTGCATTATTTTAACTCGTCAATCATTGCTTTAAAATCTTTCCCAAGGGTCGGATGATCCACCCCATAATGCAATACCGCTTTGAGATAACCCAATTTACTGCCGCAATCAAAGGTTTGCCCTTGCATGCGGTACGCCTCAATTGGCGCTTCTTTTTGTAGCATTGCAATCGCATCCGTGAGCTGGATTTCATTGCCCGCGCCTTTTGGCGTTTGTTCTAACAGCGCCATAATGCGTGCTGGCAATACATAGCGACCCACTACGGATAAGTTCGAGGGTGCAGCCTCAATGGCGGGTTTTTCCACAATCCCACGCATCACGATGCTTTGTCCCTCTTCGGGTGTCTGCTCAACATCCACAATGCCATATTGATCCACCAAATGTTTTGGCACTGCTTCCACCATGATTTGCGCATGATTTGTGGCATCAAAGCGCTCGATCATCAAAGTTAAATCATGCATTGACTCACTGTTTTTAATGAGTACATCTGGCAATAACACCACAAAATCATCATCGCCAATCACACTTTTGGCACACAAAACGGCGTGCCCAAGGCCAAGGGGCTGAGGCTGGCGCACTGCAACAATGCTGACATGACTCGGTACGATGTTGGTAATTTCCGAGAGGAGATCAAATTTCTTTTTCTGAGTCAATGTGGTTTCAAGCTCAAAATTACGATCAAAATAGTTTTCAATCGAAGCTTTTGAGGAATGCGTCACCAAAATGATTTCTGTGATGCCCGCTTTGACAGCTTCTTTGACCACATATTCAATCACAGGGCGATCCACAACCGTTACCATCTCTTTAGGGATGGCTTTGCTTGCGGGTAAAAATCGGGTGCCTAAACCGGCAACAGGGAGGATGGCTTTTTTGATCATGTTATATCTCTAATGAATTTGTTAAATACTATACTCGCTTAAAAATAGCTCTTACCACTGAATGCAACAATAAATATGTAGAATATATCCCATTTAGCTTAAGTTCTTCATGATAAATCTTCCATGTCCAATATAAACTCTTAAATTTATTACCCGATAAGGAATTTTGTCCGACACGATAATATGCAAGATTCTCAGGAACACAAATTGCTTCTTTTCCTTTTTTGAGCACCTCTAGCCACATCAAATAATCCTCATGTCGCACAGGTTTTTGATAAATTTTACCCAAAGTCTGACAATTGTATGCACCTGTAAGATTACCAATGCAATTACCTTTTAATAATTCTGAATACTCAATTTTTTCAGGTGCTTTGACTAAATTTAAAGTTTCTTGGTCTGTAAATCGTGTATAAAAGGAGTAGAGCACATTATGCCCAGCTTCAAAAACTGCTGCATATTTTTCTAACTTATCTTGAGTCCATAAATCATCACTATCTAAAAAACATAAATATGGATATATTGCCTGTTTAATTCCTTTATTTCGAGTAATTGCCACCCCACTATTGTGATCGTTACACAATAGCTTGATGCGAGAATCTTTATTGATATATTCAAGAATTATCTGCTTCGTTTGATCTGTAGAACAATCATCAATGATCAATAATTCAAAGTGAACATATGTTTGTTTTAAGATGCTTTCAATAGCATCTTTTATATATTTTTCTGCGTTATATGCAGGCATGATAATACTAAACATCTATTAATCCCCTTTGATCAACTTGATCCATTGTTCCACGACATATGATGAATCAAATTTGGAGAAATCATACGCCTTAATTTCATTCTCTTTATAAAATTCAATAAACTTATGAAGTAAATCAACATATTTAACTTGCTGTTCTGTTAACTCTATACTGTACTTGTCTCTACTTTTCTCAGAATTCACTAAAAATCCATAACACGTATGAATATATTCATCATTTTGGTATATAATATCCTTCTGACTAGGTAATAATAATTCCGTAGGTCCAGATGGACATGCCGTATGAAACACAGGCTTACCATAATCAAAACTCTCTAATATTGATAATCCAAAACCTTCAATTGTAGAAAAACTAACCACTGCATCTATATTACTGTAAATATTTTCTACATTAGCTTCATAACCCATGAAATATATATTTGATGATGATTTATGCCGCTGTGCGTAAGCCTTTACATTATCACTCTCTTCGCCATCTCCATAAATATGCAATTCTATTGAAAGTTGGGTATTTGTAGTCAATAATCGATTAAATACCTTAATCAAGGTGTCTATATTTTTACTACTATGTAAACGAGCAATACTCCCTAATATAAATTTAGATTTATTTTTCTTCGTTAAGTGAATAGATTTTGATAGACTGTTAACATTTCTGATGTTATAGATTGTCGTTGTATCAGAAAAGTTCAAGAAATCTTTTGCCCGCTTTTCAGCTTGATATGAAACAAAAACAATTTTTTCATTTCGAATACAATACAACATGCATTTTAAAATCATTTTTTTTAACAAACTGCTATTTTGATAAAACCCCACTAAATCAGTATGAATAACATTAATTTTATAAATTTTGAATCCTAACAACCTCACAAATATTCCCATAGCTATCGCAGGAAAATGCATTAAAATAAAAGTATCATAATGCTTATGCAATTTAACTAAATAGAAATAATTTCGCAAAAAATTCTTAACTCCCTGCTTAAGATAAAATACACGCGAACGATTTTTATTTTTCCGAAAAGCTTTTACTAAGGCCTCTGTTGCGCTGGCAACACCACCATATCCCTTTGAATCAGAAACCAGTAATATTCTATTCATAAGAATGAACCTTAACCATCGCATTCCATACGGATGTTCTATTAGAAAACCTCTTATAATTCTTAATTAAGAATAAATAATATAAACATTGTCCTAAAATTGGACCAAAAACTCTTTTAAAACATAAAAGCCTAGATTTAAATGCATCTAGATCATTAAAAATGATTCCGCTTGATAAATTCTCATGCTCCCCAATATATTTTGGTATATAAATTCCACGACCATGAGCTTTTAAAATTTTAGATAAAAATACCGGCTCATCACATAAAAATAATTTTCTACCTGCCCCCATATCTTCTGGGAAGGTGATATGATTATGTTGAATAAATTTTCTCTTACATGAAATTTCTATTGTGCCTACACTTAAAATGGAACGATAATTGAGTCGCCTAATGTTAGATGGAAAAATTCGCTCACCTGAATTATTATATGCAAATGTAATCAACTCTTCTGAATATTGTTCATGTGCACCTACCACCATTTCATATAATGAATCCGCATATTGTACATCATCATCACAAAACAGAATGATATCTGCCTCAGAATATGTCATGGCAATATTTCGACTAATAGTCACACCTTTGGTATGGCTTTTAACATAAGTGATATCAGAACGTAATGATAGTTTGAGCAAACTATCAATATCATATTCATCATTTTTTTCTAACTGATGAACAACAATAATTCTCATATTATGATGTGCTTTTGGAATATTCATTGCCAAAGAGTAAATTCCTTGGCGATATACTGATACCAATAAATCTAATGTCATTACTTCATTCCAATAATTTTATAGATCATGCGATATAACGATGGAGATATTTGAAATAATAAAAAGCCTAAAGACTGCTTACTACATAAACCATATATTTTGTTTATCTTTAACCAGTTTAATTTATATTTGCCTATGTGTTTACGTAGTTGCTTAGACAAGACATGATATTCTTTCACACTAGTAACTCTAATCATTCGGCCTAATTCAGCAAACCAAGCATTATTGATATAAAATTTTTCAACATCATTACGGTATTGTGTGAGTGAATGTACTCGTAAAAAATTATCCATATCACGATATATTATCTCAAGACTATGCAATGTTCTTTCCATATTATATGTTCTCATAATAGAGCCTTCTCTCTGAACATATGAATATAAAGGCTCAAGTATGCATACTATATTTCTTCCATACAAAATTTGATACATAATTGCGGAATCTTCATAAATAATTCCTTCTTTAAAATTTAGCTGATCAAATATGGAACGATGATATAACTTATTCCAAACCATTGGCTCTATACTACCTTGAGCTAATAGAATATCATGTTTCTTCTGATAAGTACTTAAATCAGAATGCGTTACTTTAATAACCTTGCCCGTTTCAGTAACCCACTGAGTACCAAAAATAACAATATCTCCTTTACTTTTCTCTATATGTGCAATACATTTCTGAAAAGTTTGATGATCTATATAATCATCTGAATCTAAAAAAGCAATATAGTCACCAACCGCATAACTTAAACCATAATTACGCGCACTCGATAACCCTCCATTTTCTTTCTCGATAAAAATAAAACGAGGATCATCTCCAACCATTTTTCTTGCAATCATAATAGATTGATCAAGACTACCATCATCAATAATCAATGCCTCAAAATTAGTATAAGTTTGATTTATTAGACTTTGAATACACTTATCAATATATGCTTCCACATTGTATACGGGAATAATGACTGAAATAATAGGATGAACAGACATAATTAAACAGAGACCTTGAGAAAAATTGTACGATATGGTAATAACTTTGAATCACCATAATCAGAAGGTTGAGCATAAATCATTTTCTCAAAACTTAAAAGTAGTACTAAGATAAAAAGACATGCCGTTAATCTCATTAATGATTTGACCTGAGACTTCCTAAAAAGCTCATAAGCTGCAAAAATAGGCGCCGCAGAAAATATATACATAAATCTATCAAAAATCGCTATATATCCTGCCAAAATAGTCGCTATGCCATAACTAAATATCATTAATATGATCAGCCAATTTTGGGTATGCTTCTCTAATAAATACTTAGCATTAGCCAACACATAAATACTGAATAAAACCTTGGCCGTTACACCCAGCCCCATCCCCCAATTAACCTTGATGAAAACAGTCTTACTATCAATTAAATGTTGGTATTTCGGAAAAAAGTATACTGATATTTCACTTAAAACTATGATGACTTGATCAACAAAAAAATATAACAAAACTATGATTATAATACCTAATCTCGGTAAAATATAACTTTTCCATTGATCAGATAAAGGAATTAAAGTGATCAAAAATAATCCTAATAAAAGAAACTCGCTGCTATGAAATAAGCCTGCGCAAAACATTAAAGTACCCGACGTTATAATTTTTTTATTATAATATTGATGACAGGCGATCAGTGTCAGACTAATTGCTAATACTTGTCTGATAATATTAAAACTTGGTAATAATAAAATTGATAATGTAATCATATTAAAAAGATAAGCATCCTCTTTCGGATATGATAGAAAAATCAATACGCTGAATAAAAATGCATATACCGCAATCCCCCATTGAGGATTATCCGTAAATATACGGATGAATTTTGTTAAATAAGCAAATCCCAATTCTATATGGGAAAAGTTATTAATATTGTTAAATATATTGATATATCCATAATAATCTGTACCGATTTCAAATCGTATGGCTGATGGAATCGTTACAATTAAAAATGCTGCCAGTAACAATATCAGCTTAAGCTTCACTTGCTCTGGCTGCACTATCTTTTCACGCACGTACAATAAACCAGTACTGCCTAGCAACATTAAGTTATATATTAAATATGTTTGTATCATGCCTTGGTTACACTCACTTCAATTTCTATTTTCTAATCAAATTAGTTTTTATATATACACATACCGCTAATACACAAAATGTTAAAAACTCCGTCAATAAAATGGACCCACTTGCACCAATTGCACCAAAATAATGACTGAATACTATTGTATACATCACGTGTAAAATACCTAACACCAATGGCACTAAATAATAAATTCGTTGATGCCCAAGTGGTAATAAGAGATTATGCGCAAATACAATAGAAAATGGGATCAAAAATAACATTGGCGCCATGATTTCTAATGTAATTTGTGACGCTTTAAATTGCTCACCTAATAACCATGGTGCAATAATCGGTACAGTAAAATAGAATATAATTGTACTCACCAACATCACTGGAAACATATAAATTAATAGCTTTTTGACAAAGCGGTAACCTGATTCAGGATTCTTTGCAAATAAATGATTCACTCGTGGATAAATCACTTGCCCTAATACAGAAAATACACCAATCGCTGCCATTTGCACTTGGAAACTTGCTGAATAAATTCCCACTTCATCATAATTGCTGACCAATCCTAAAATAATGGGTGTACTTGTATTATATAAGCTAATCGCTGCCGCCCCGATAAATAGTGGCAAAGATTGCTTCAATGCATGCTTAATTTTGAGCTGCGAGTATTTAATGACAAAAATCATCTGCTCTTTTTTCACCAGCATCATATTAATCAATGCCGTCACTAACAATAGCCCTGATTGAATTAAGGCCGCAATCTCAACATCGTTTGGCGAGCGCACAAATAAAATTAACAAAGGGATATTTAATAATCTTACAGCTGAACCAATGAGCGATATTTTTTCTAATTTTTCAATACCTTGAAAGAACCAAAGCGGATCAAGTGCCACTGACAATAATTGTAAGAATAAAATAAAGACTAACCAACGAATGATATAAAAACTCTCTATATTCAATGTGACCAATGTCAAAAGCACACAAGCTATGACAAACAATCCTATTTTAGCCATCATCGTTTCCCAAAATGACCGGCTGATTAACAAGGGTTGATGACGATGCCTTGCAATATATTTTGTTGCACTTAAGTTAAATCCAAAATTAATGAATAAAATGCCATATTGCGTGAGACTCAGCGCGACATTAAACGCCCCATATTGTTCCGCACCCAGTGTTCGCGTTAAATAAGGCAGTGTAATTAAGGGTACTAAATACTTAATTGCTTGCATCGCAAGTAAGGCAAATGCATTGCGCTTTAAAGAAGGTTCACTCACTACCTTGCCCCAAATCCTGTCAGCATTGTTTTAATGGTTTTAAACACAATGAGCACATCGAGCCAAAAAGAGAAATGCTTAATATAATAGAGATCATATTCTAACTTAATGCTCGTTTCATCGCTGTTTGCCGCATAGCCTTGCGTCACCTGAGCCCACCCCGAAATCCCCGGGCGCACCACATGACGATATGAATAAAAAGGAATCTCTTGCTTAAATTGCTCCACAAAAACGCGCTGCTCCGGCCGTGGGCCAATGAGACTCATGTCGCCCTTGAGGATATTAATAAACTGTGGAATCTCATCAATGCGTGTTTTACGGATGAATTTTCCGATACGCGTCACACGTGCATCCCCTTGCGTGGCAAACTGCGCCCCTTGTTTTTCAGAGTCTTTGCACATGCTGCGAAGCTTATACACTGTAAAATCCTGATCCCCAAGCCCCACGCGCTCTTGAGTAAAAAACATTGGACCTTGGCTCTCAAGTTTCACCAAGAGACCAAAAATCAGCATCAATGGCAGCCAAATGGGTAACAACAGGAGCACAAATATAATCTCTGCACAGCGTTTGACCATGCCATACGTGGATCGCGTATAGAGCGCGCCAAAAATATTTTCAGATAAATGCGTGATTTTAACGCGCCCCGTCAATTGCTCCACCATCTGCCGACTGTGGTACACAGGAATGTTTGCCAGCGCACAATTGGCCAAAAAGGTTTGCCACTCGTGTGGCATATCGCTTCGTAAATCTGCCACAACTGCATCAAAGCGCGTATTGCCAAGCGTGGGTTCAGTTAAAATTCGGGTATCGATGGATTTGAACTGCTCAAGCTCTTGATAATTACCATATGGCACAACCGCAATTTTCAACTGATGATAACGCCGTCCAAGGGTAACCGCTAAAGCCACACCAATATTTGCCAATATAAATGACAACACAATGGCAGGACGAGAATAATCCAACCGCAAAAATAAAATGCCCACAACCACCAACGACCAATTGACGAGTACCAATGGCAATAAATACGTTAAAGATCGTGCGCCAGGAAAGGCTTGAATGCGCTTATACATCACAAATGTCAGCACAAATGCAAGGAAATTTGCAGCTGTTGTGTGATATTGCACTTGATCATCAAACAAGCGCGTTTGATAAAGTACAGGCCAAATCACCAATGTGGGCAACAATACAATCAACGCCACACCCACCACAAAATGGAACCCGCCATTAAAGAGTATGCGCTCATACCAACGTGAGTGTCTGCGTTCGTGTGCCAAATTTAGTCCCCTGATTCATCGTTTTTTCAGATTCAATGAGGTATTATAATCCACATTGATGGGAATATCCCTATTTACCTCTATATTTATTCAACCCAAATTATGACGAATTTCGATCTCCCCCACTCTTGGCAACCTTTCCTACAATCAGAAGGCAAAAAGCCCTATTGCCAAAACATTTATGCATATTTAAATGCTGAATTAAATGCCGGAAAAACCATCTATCCAACAGAGGCTGAGCGCTACAGTGCCTATCAACTGACGCCGCCTGATCAAGTGAAAGTCGTGATTTTAGGACAAGATCCGTATCATGGGCCGAGTCAAGCCAATGGCCTTGCTTTTTCTGTGCATCATGGGATTAAAGTGCCGCCTTCGCTTCGCAATATCTATCAAGAGCTCAGTACAGACATTGAAGGATTCACGCCGCCCGTTCATGGCTCACTCGTCAATTGGGCAAAGCAAGGGGTGTTTTTATTGAATACTTCTCTATCCGTTGAAGCTGCAAAAGCCGCTTCCCATGCACACATTGGCTGGCAGCAATTAACGGACGAAACCATTCGTATGATCAATCAAAACTGTGAGCATGTCGTGTTTATCTTATGGGGCAGCCATGCGCAAAAGAAACGCGCCCTCATTGATGAGTCAAAGCACTGTGTGATTGCCTCTGTGCATCCTTCACCTTTGTCGGCATATCGTGGATTTTTTGGCTCGCGCCCATTCTCAAAAGCCAATGCCTACCTCATCGAACATGGGAAAACACCGATTGATTGGGCAGACTTAAGCTAGTTTTTTCATCATATGAATGTGCGGCTCGCCATCTTCTAAATAAATCTCACCTTCCGCCACAAAGCCCAATTTTTCATAAAAGACAATGGCATGCACTTGTGACGAGAGTACAAGTGATGTGATGGGCAATTGTTTTGCCTGCGTCATGAGCGCCTGCATCAGCATTAACCCAATGCCCTGCCCACGATGAGATTTTAACACCGCAACGCGCCCTATTTTACCAATATCCCCCAAAGGAATGAGGCGCGCTGTGGCAATGGCTTGATCATCCTGATACACAATCACATGATGAGCAATGTCATCATAATCATCGATGTCAATCTCTGCGGCGTAGCCTTGCTCTTGTGTAAATACAGCATCCCGAATGGCAAAAGCATCCGCAATCGTTGGGTCTGTGCGACCCTTAATGATGATGTGGCGCATAATTTCCCGAGAGTGATAAATGTTCAGCTAAATAACGAGCTTCCGCCTCAGAGACATCTAGCCAACCGCGGCGCAATAAGAAATGAAGCATCACCCAAGCTGTGTTCGGCTTAAATTGATCAGGCTTTTTCAAAATTGCCCATAATTCCGGCAAGGGCAAACGCATAAAGCGCGCCACTTCACCATCTTGATTGTGGGGCATAAAATCAATGGGCAACTCAATGTCAAAGGCATGAAGCATGTCATTGCGAATGCCAAAGCCATCTTCAGCGGGCGTTAGATATTGCAAGCTGCCACAGGGTTGCGCCGTACGCGCCACCACTTCAGGAATGCCTGCTTCTTCGCTGGCTTCTTTACAAACATTCTCAAGCAACGTGAGATCCGCAGGCAAGCCACCTGCCACCAATTGATCCAACTTTAAAGGGGCAATCGGGCGCGTTGCTGAGCGCTCTGCAATCCAAATGTGCGGCTCACCTTCGATGAAAGTAAAACCATTTAAATGCACACCGTGCGCTTGCAACCCAAGCACTGGCAACACACCGCGCTCGATTTGAAAGAGTGGCCAAGTGCGCGCGGCATCTAAATACACAGTAAAGTGTTCATCTCGCCAATTAGGCACCACATGATGCGCTTTTAAAGCGTGGCTGACGATCTCAAGCAATGCAGAACGCTTTGCAATGTCGAGCGCTAAAAACTCATCCGCAAAGCGCATGGATTGCCCATCCACATCTTGAAAAATATGTGGATATGCCGCCAATAACGGTACAATGCGCGCATGCATACAGCCCACAGCATGATGTTGCCACTTTAACGGCACAAACTCTGAAAAATCTGGCGCGGGCAACGCCTCAATGATGTGTTGATACTGCATGATGGCCTTTATGATTGTGTCGTAATGTCGCGGATGATCTCTGGCAATAAACGCGCTAAAGCTCTGTTATAAGCCGCAACGCCGCCCTCTGCATTTAAGCTTTCGACAGGCTCTTTAATGCTGTATTTTTTCGAGAACACCAATTTTTGTTGGCTGTTATTGAGTAAACGCACCATCAAACTCAACTCTACATAACTGTGGCCATTGTCAAAATATTGCTGCATTTTTTGAATGGTGGTGTCCACTTTATACGCACCCGTCAATGACGTCGGTGACACCACCACATCACGATAGGCATTCGATGCCATCAAACCATTGGCAATTGCCACTTGAATTTGCTGAACAGGTGGCTCGACCCATGCGCTTTTCGTATAGACTTCCACTGTATTGGCATCACGCGAATAGGTCATGTCCACATTGTTGCCCATGCCAAAACTTTTCACATCGCCCACCACAATGCCATAAGGCTTTTGATGCGCTGTTTCAACAATGTTCGCACCCTCAGTGGCTAAGGTGTATTGCGTTTTATACGGCGCAGAAGAACACCCTACCATCACAAGCATTGCCGCCATTAAACCTGTTAATTTCATCTTCATCATCACTCCTTATTCACCTGGGCCTGGTTTTGGTTTGCCTTTACCCATGATCAATGAGTTCGGCTGATTGTTCAGTTGTGTGATCAACAATGACATTTGATACAACACATTGTTGAGCTCTGTAAATGTTGAATTTAAATTTGGCACTTGCGAGCGCACAGATTGCCCAAAGTTGCGCCATTCCACCGCTGTTGCACCCCATGCTTTTAAGGTGCTGTCTGCATTGTCAAGCGTTGAGGTTAAGCCATCGGAGGCTGTTTTTACATTTTCTGCAATGGCACTGAAAGAGTCAATGGCTGACAATGCTCTGTCAATCTTCGGCTCTAAACCACGGAAGAATTTAGTGGCATCATCCGCCATCTCTTTGAGATCCTCTGAGCTTTCTGCAAAGTTACTGGTGACCACATCAAGGTTACGCAAAATATTGTTCACATGCTCAGCATTTTGCGTCGTCAGCACCATGTCTAATTTTTCAGAAACGCCGCTCAATGCGCGTGTGGCATCATTAAATGCCGTGTCTAAACGCTGCGATAACGAAGGGCCATTTTTGATCTCTGGCACAGGATCACTTTCAGTGGGCACCACATTCGGCGCACTCTCTGTACCACCACGCAAGCTCACGCCCACCAATCCTGTGATGCCGCGGCTGGTTAATACGGCTTCTGTATCCGATTTAATCGGTGTTCCTGCCGCAATGTCAAGGGAGATGATCACATAACGGGGATCTAAATCATTGAGCTCGATTTTACGCACCACGCCCACATCCACGCCTTTATAATCCACCACAGAATTGACAGACAAGCCTGCGACAGACTCATTGGTCACCACTTTATAAGGCAGATATTTGACCTTATCGGTGCCCACGGTGAGCCACACCACAAGTGCTAACAGCGCAATGCTAAAGCCCACCACAAATACGCCAACGGCGGCAAAACTGAATTTATTTTCCATAAGCTTCCTCTGTTGCTCGGCCCCTTGGCCCTTGAAAATATTTTTGAATCAATGGATGTGGGTCTTTCACCAACTCTGGCATCGGTTGATAGGCCAAAATTTTCTTTTCACCCAAAAATGCCACTTTATCCGTCACAGCCCACAATGAGTCAAGGTCGTGTGTCACCATCATGATGGTCAATGAGAGCGAGTCTTTGAGCTGATTCATCAAATCATCAAACTCCCCTGCCCCCACAGGATCAAGCCCTGCGGTTGGTTCATCTAAAAAGAGTAACTGTGGATCAAGCGCTAACGCTCGCGCAAGGGATGCACGCTTAATCATCCCGCCTGACAATTCACGGGGATAGAGATTGGCCGCATGGGCAGGCAAGCCAGAGAGCACAATTTTAAGCTCCGCCAGCTCCTTCATCTCCGCTGTTGAGAGCTTTAAATGTTCTTTCATCGGTACCATCACATTTTCTAACACCGTTAAAGAGCTGAACAATGCCCCACTTTGAAAGAGCATGCCAAAGCGCTTACGCAATTGCATTTGCTGTTGATTGCTGATGCCCCAAATGGGTTCACCAAACATATACACTTGCCCTGAATAGGGTTTTAGCAGCATGATGATCGAGCGCAGCAACGTGGTTTTCCCTGAGCCTGAACCGCCCACCAATGCCACCAACTCACCCTTTTGCACCGTCATATTGAGATCTTCATGCACTGAATGGGTGCCAAAGCGGTTATAAAGGTGCTCAATCTCGATGGCAATGTTATTGTCTACTGTTTCTGTCATTAGATCGGCACATTCCTTGTAATAATAGAGAAAATCGCATCGCAAATGATCACTAAAAAGATCGATTGCACCACAGAAATGGTGGTTTGTTGCCCAACGCTATCTGCACCACCACTGACACGAAAGCCTTGATAGCAACCCGTCAATGAAATGATGATGGCAAAGATTGGCGTTTTCGCTAAGCCCACCAATAACGTATCCACCGTCATCACTTGCGGAATGCGCTCGACGAAGGTGCTAAAAGAGACATCTAAATACGTATTCGCGAGCACCATGCCGCCAAACACACTGCACACGTCTGCAAATACGGTTAAAAATGGGAGCGCGATGATGAGGGCTAACATCTTTGGCACCACCAATTGATCGAGTGGATTAATGCCGATGGTGCTCAGTGCATCCACCTCTTCATTGACCACCATGGTGCCAATTTGCGCCGCGATCGCAGAACCTGTCCGCCCGGCTACAATGATGGCCGTCATCAATGGTGCCAATTCTCTGAGCATCGAAATCGAAATCAGTTCAACCACAAAAATGTTCGCACCATATTGCTTTAACAACGCGCCGCCTTGATAAGCAATCACGATGCCAATCAAAAAGTTCAATAAACCGATGATAAAGAGTGCTTGTACGCCGCCAGTTTGCACATTTGACCACATGGTTTTCCAACGGATCGACCAAGGATGGGCGAGATTTTTAAACGTCACCATCGCCACTTGGCCAATGAAGTCAAAAAAACGATAGGTTTGATCTTTCGCCAAATAGGTGCGCTTCCCCACCGCCACAAAGAAAGGATCTTTTTTCGGATCATCTAATGCATCGGGCTCAAAGGCATTCATCTTATCGGAGATGAAATTCACCAAGTTCGCAAATTCACCATGAAACGCGGTTAAATTTGCTTGACCATTTTTGGCTTTTAACGCTTTGACAATCGTGCCCATCCAATAAGCACCGCTTGTGTCTAACGAGGTTAAAGCGCTGCCATTGATCTCAATTGCATTGGATAAATCAAGCTTCGTCCAATCAATCGCCGCAATCGATTTTTCAATGATGGGCGTATTGCCAATCGTCCATTCGCCTTCAAGCATCAACTGATTATTGTTTTGCGTCAGCATCATCATTTTTCATTCTCAACAACGCATGTGGTCAAAGCTTCAGGCATTTTGATGGCGGGCAAACGTGCCGTTAAACCACCAGAAGCCTGAATGATCAATGTACCTACATCCATGAATCGGCTCAGGAGGCCTTTTTTAATGTGAAAGGCATCCACATGTAAACGCGGAAATTCAACGCGCTGTGGGCGAAAAAGCCCAGTCACCACTAAAATGCGTTGATCTGTCACCATCACTTTAGTGGTTAAAAACGTTAACGTGGCACGCACTAAGCGATACAACGCATAAAGGAGCACCAACTGGCTGAGCCACTTGCGTGGATGCAAGCGGATGCCATTTAAAAACTCATACATCGAGTGTGGTAGATGCGCTTGCACCACCTCTGATCCCATCGCAAGATAGCTTTGCACCGTATAACCGAGCCCTGTGCCACTTTGTGGCGCTGGCCACATCAACAATGAATAGAGAGAAAACGATCCATGGAGCGCAGCATTCAATGCTAAATAAATGCCTGCCAACAGCCATAAACCTGGCACGACAAAAATCCACCAATGTGTGTATTGTGACAAAAGGAGGGATTCGTTGTGGGCTAATTCTTCTTCTCGATGATTTAAAAACATATCTATACCAAATGATTTACGGATGCAGCCGCCGCCATTGTTCGGGTTGTTGTTGCGCGCCAGCTGTTTGCCAAATGCCTAATCGGGACATTTTAGCGCGTTTTTGTGCATTTATGTAGTCTTGATCATGATTATAGCGGGCATAAACCACCGCAGCGCCTGCTTCCACCATCTCAAGCCCTACATCTTGTGCTTGAATAAACAGTTTAGCCAATAATCGGCCATATTGATCTTTTGCCATCACCTGAAGTTCAATCGATCGATGTGCACCGATGATGTTTGTCAGGGTGTGCGTGGCCATATCACCCCATGGCTTTTGTCCTGTTTCTGGGGCATCAATCCCCCAGATGCGCACAGAGCGGCGCGATGTTTCACGTGGATCATGGGCTTTCGGGCATTGCATAACGACTGTATCCCCATCAATGATGCGTTCTAATTGGCAAGTGATAACAATGGGATAAACATCATACGCTTCATCATCATATCTCTGCCCTTTCGGCACATAAAAACTGGAGATGATGAGCAGCGCAATGCAGCAAATCGGCACCAATAAATGCTGATAAAAGCGCGGATTGCTGCGCGCTTTACCGATTCGCCATCGAACATAACGCCCGATGCGTTTAGCTAAGCACTGCATAACCCCAAAGGATCAAGTGAATGCTGATCAATGCCATGATGCCCGCTAATACATCGTCCACCATGATGCCAATGCCACCTTTCATCTTTTGATCCACCCATTGAATGGGCCAAGGTTTGATCACATCAAAAATGCGAAAGAGTACAAAGCCCAAAATCGCCGTATAAATGTTCACAGGCACTAAAAACATCGTAATGAAAAAGCCCACAAACTCATCGATCACAATGCCGCCATGATCATGTACATTGAGCTCACGGCTTGCTTGATCACTGACAATGCAGCCTAACACAAAGACAAAGGCTGTGATCACGGCATACCATAAATCAGGTAAATATGTCATCGCAAACCAAAATGGCACCGCTGCCAATGTCCCAAAAGTGCCGGGCGCCACCGGTGCACAGCCTGAACCAAAACCGGACGCTAAAAATTGCGCGGGCGTTTTAATCGTCATCTTGACAGAGTGATCATGTTTGCTGTGCATCGTGCGCTCCTAGATTAATGTTGTTGTAAATAATGGGTGCGGTAAAACTTCAATTCGCCAATCGATTCACGGATGTCATCTAAGGCTTTGTGTGTATTTTGTTTTTCATACATCGCGCCATCCGGATACCAGCGCTTGATCATCTCTTTAAATGAGCTCACGTCCACATTGCGATAATGCAGATATTGATCAATGTGGGGCATGTAGCGCTTTAAGAATCGGCGATCAGTGCCAATGCTGTTGCCACACAAAGGCGATGAACCTTTTGCGATCCATAAACGTAAGAATTCATACGTCATCTCTTCGGCTTCAGCAAGGCTGATGTTGCTTTCACGCACGCGCTCAATCAAGCCAGATTCACCATGCGTTTTTTGATTCCAGTCATCCATCAAATCTAACACATCATCCGACTGATGAATGGCGATCACAGGACCTTCGGCCACAACATTTAAGTCGCTGTCCGTTACGATGGAGGCAATTTCTATGATGTGATCTAGGTTCTCTTCTAAACCGGTCATCTCTAAATCTACCCAAAACAAATAACGATCTGACTGCATGTTCTACCTTTTCAATAATTGATTCAATAAAGCTGCCATTTTATCACGGCTGCTTTGTGCTGTGTGCCCTTGCGTGATGGTTATTTTTTATCAAGCACCGCCAAAACATCCTCAACAGAATCCACCATGTGCAGCCAATCAAATGTATCTGTGCTGATGAGTTTTTTATCCAGCAATGTGGTTTTAAACCACTCAAACACAGGCGCCCAAAAGCCACTGTCATACAAAATCACCGGTGAGCGCTGCAATTTACCGGTTTGCACAAGCGTCATCACTTCAAAAAGCTCATCGAGTGTGCCAAAACCGCCCGGCATACAAATGTACGCACATGAATAATTGAAAAAACTCATTTTACGTGGATAAAACTGAGAAAATCGCAATGAACGGGTTTGATAAGGATTCGGATGCTGCTCACGAGGCAAGATAATGTTTAAACCCACAGATTCTGCACCACCTTCCACTGCGCCTTGATTTGCCGCAGCCATGATGCCCGGGCCACCGCCAGAGATAATGGCGTAACCTTGTTGTGCGATCGCTTTGGCAACATTCACCGTTGCCACATAATAAGGATCATCCTCAGGAATGCGTGCAGAGCCAAAAATGGTAACCGCGCGCCCTAAATCATTGAGTACACGTTTTGCTTCTTTCAATTCCGAATCGATTTGATGCACATCCCACAACATGTTTGCCCTCTTCTTTTGATTTTGTCTGTTCACGGGCGGGGAATTATAACAGACCATTTTCATTAATGTTATAATCGATTTTTTTGGATGAGATCAGTGGGCATGCAATTTCAAGATTTACGAGAATTCATCGATTATTTAGAAAAAAACAACAAACTACAGCGTGTTACCCATGAAATGGACACGAATTTAGAGATGACAGAATTCTCTGATCATGTGTTGCGCCAAGGTGGTCCTGCCCTGTTATTTGAAAATCCAAAAGATCATACCATTCCTGTGCTGACCAATTTATTTGGCACACCTGAGCGCGTTGCCCTCGCCATTGGCGAAACGGATCCTGCCCGCTTAAGAGACATCGGCAAATTGCTCGCCTTTTTAAAAGAGCCCACACCGCCCGAAAGCCTACGCAGCATGATCAAGCAGTTCCCGATCTTTAAAAAAGTACTCGCCATGAAATCAAAAACCTTATCATCGCCGCCTTGCCGCGATGTGGTGATTGAAAAAGAGGATGTGGATTTAAGCACGTTACCCATTCAAAAATGTTGGCCAAAAGATGCAGCGCCCTTGATCACTTGGGGATTGACCATCACCAAAGGCCCCCATAAAAAACGTCAAAACATCGGGATTTATCGTCAGCAGGTGATTGGCAAAAATCGCATCATCATGCGTTGGCTCGCGCACCGTGGTGGCGCATTGGATTTTCGTGAATTTCAACTGAAAAATCCAGGTAAACCGTTTCCGGTTGCCGTGGCTTTAGGTGCCGATCCTGCCACCATCATTGCTGCCGTCACGCCCATTCCAGACACCTTATCTGAATACGCATTTGCAGGTTTGTTGCGTGGTAAAAAAACCTATGTGGCACCCTCGCTCATCTCCGATGAACTGACCGTGCCCGCTTATGCTGAAATCGTGTTAGAGGGTTACATTTATCCTGATGATATGGCGCCAGAAGGTCCTTACGGTGATCATACCGGTTACTATAATGAGGTGGATCATTTCCCTGTGATGACGGTCGAGCGCATCACGCATCGCCAAAATCCCATTTATCACTCCACATACACAGGGCGCCCACCGGATGAGCCAGCTATGCTTGGCGTTGCGTTAAATGAAGTGTTTGTGCCCATCATCCAAAAACAATTTCCTGAAATTGTGGACTTTTATCTACCACCCGAAGGCTGCTCGTATCGCATGGCGGTGGTGAGCATTAAAAAACAGTATCCGGGGCATGCCAAACGCGTGATGCTCGGTGTATGGTCATTCTTGCGTCAATTCATGTACACTAAATTTGTCATCATTGTGGATGAGGACATCAATTGCCGCGATTGGAATGATGTGATGTGGGCGATCACCACACGCATGGACCCGATTCGCGATACGGTCATGGTGGACAATACACCCATCGATTATTTAGATTTTGCTTCCCCCATTTCTGGGCTTGGCTCTAAAATGGGTTTAGATGCCACCAATAAATGGCCGGGCGAAACGGATCGTGAATGGGGTGAACCCATTGAAATGACGCCAGAAGTGGTGGATAAAGTGAGTACAATTTTAAAAGAGTACGGATATGAAAGATAACATCATTGCACAAATTGAAGCATCGATTGCCACAAAAGCTGCCATTTTAGAAGATGCCAATCTCATTGCCACCCTAGAAAATGTGGCCGAAACATTGATCGACGTCTATCGCGAGCAAGGCAAAATCCTCATTGTGGGCAATGGCGGCTCAGCGGCGGATGCTCAGCACATGGCCGCAGAATTGGTCGGTCGCTTTGAGTTAGAGCGCGAAGGTTTACCGGCCATTGCGCTCACCACAGACACCTCCATTTTAACAGCGGTTGGCAACGATTATGGTTACCATTATACCTTTGCTCGCCAAGTTGAAGCCCTCGGGCAACCGAATGATGCATTGATCGCCATTTCCACCTCTGGCAACTCTGAAAGCATTGTCAATGCCGTAAAAGCTGCCCGCAAAAAAGGCATTTACACCATTGGTTTAACCGGCAGTCGAGCGTGTATGATGGATGAATTGTGTGATGTGATGATCAAAATTCCTTCAACGCACACGCCACGCATTCAAGAATCCCATTTACTGGTGGAACACATGCTCTGCCAATTGATCGAAACGGCGCTCTTTGCCCCATCATGATAAGAACGAGAGAACCATGAAAAAAATCTTCCAAATTTTACCTTTAACATTCGTATTAGCGGCGTGTTCATCCACTTTTGGCTCTGCGGCAAAAGATGCTTTAACGTATGAAGCGGCCGTTTCACAGCCGGCAAAAGCCATTTTAGGCAAAAAAATGATTGTGGGCGGCCCTGTGATTGCGTATCAATATTCGCCCTCACAAACACAAATTGAGATCGCAAGCGCACCACTCAATGAAGAGTCCGCCCCCGCTAAGATTGCCAACAATAAGGATCGAGCGATTGTCATCGTCAATGGTTACATTCCGCCAGAGGAACTCGATAATGTGCGCTTTTCTGCCATTGGCCGCATCACCGATGTTGCACAGATCGAACGCTATGGCAAAAGCACTGTCATCATGATCACCGCCGATGATTATCGCATTTGGCGCACTTCTCAGCCAATGTTTAGCCCAAGCAGCAAACCACGTTATGGGTATAAATACGATCTCTAATCCTTTCTCATGAAGATTCTGCAAATTCTACCCGCCCTCAATCAAGGGGGCGTTGAATATTATGTGCTCGAAAACTGTGCCCACATTGCCACGTATGCTGAAAGTTACGTGATTTCAAACGGTGGGCGCTTGGTTTCACGCCTAGAAAAAGCCGGTTCAACGCACTTTACCTTGCCCATTGAAAAAAAGAATCTGCGCTCAGTGCTGCAAATTGGCAAACTTGCCAAGCTCATTGATGAGATTGCGCCGGACATCATTCACATTCATTCACGTTTGCAAGCATGGCTGGTGCATTTTGCATTAAAGCGCGTCAAGATTCGCCCGCGCATTGTCACCACTGTGCATGGTTTTAATTCCATCAGCCGCTACAGTGAGCAGATGCTCAAGGCTGACCGCGTGATTGTGGTGTCTAAAGCGCTAGAAGATTACCTAATCAACGCTTATCCACACGCGGATGTGAATCGCTTTGCCATCATCACCCAAGGCATTGACCCGAATATCTTTCATCGAAATGTTAAAGTGCCAGATGCTATGACAATGCATCTTCAAAGCCTTGGCATCACTGAACAGGATCAAATTTTGTTACTCGCGGGGCGCATCACTCGCATTAAAGGCATTCCCCTTTTGATTGAGCTCATGGCAAAGCTTAAGGATAAAGGCATTTCGCATGTTAAAGCCTTAATTGTGGGCGGTTATGATGCACGCAATCGCCCATTTTATGAAGAGATGAAGGCACTCATTGCCGCAAAAGGGCTCACAGACGCCATCCTTTGGTATGGCACTTGTGATGAGATGGCTGCGATTTATACACGGGCCAACATCACTTTATCCCTCACCACAAAGCCTGAATCGTATGGGCGAACGGTGCTCGAAGCCCTTGCTTGCGGCACGCCCGTGATTGGTTTTAATTATGGCGGCGTTGGGGAAAATTTATCACGCTTTTATGAAAATGGACGCATTTCACCCAATCATTTGCCTGAACTTTATGACAAAGTCCTAGAGATTCTGAGCACACCGAAAGATCAAGCCCAGATTGCACCGATCACCGATACCATTGCATTGAGTCAGGCAAAATTACGCGACTTATATCAATCCCTCTAACGATCGTTTTCTTTTAGATGTAGAATGGCGTAAAATTTGCTAAGATATGCAACTTTTACGAATTCACTCTTTCTATTATTCAAACCACCAATGACAGTAATAGCTATCGGCATCAATCACAAGGCTGCTCCCGTTGAAATTCGCGAGCAAGCTTCCGTATTGCCTGAAAAAGTGCCACAATTTTTACACACACTCAAAAACAATGGGTGGGCGACCGGCGCTGTCATTCTTTCCACATGTAACCGCACAGAATTTTATATTGATGATTTAACTGTGCCCGTACAGGACTTTTTTGCCCTCTGGACAGAGCATGCAAAAATCTCCATGGAAACCATCGAACAGTATCACTATTACTATGAAAATAACGACGCTGTGGCGCATTTGTTGCGCGTCACCGCAGGGTTAGACTCTCTCATTTTAGGCGAGCCACAAATCATGGGGCAACTTCGCAATGCTTTTGAGTACTCAAAGCAAGCCGATGCCTTATGCAAAACCCTCAATCGGCTCTTTCAGCTCGCTTTTCAGACGGCTAAAAAAATCCGTACAGAAACCAACATCGGTGCATATACGATTTCTGTTGCGTACACCGCTGTGCAGATGGCAAAGCAAATCTTTGATCTCTCTGAACAGCGCGCGCTCTTAGTTGGCGCAGGTGAAACCATTGAATTAGTGGCGGAGCATTTGATTGAAGCGAACATTCAATCGTTAGCCATTGCCAACCGCACAGAAAGCCGCGCAAAAGAGATGAGCGCACGTTTAGCGATTCCCTCCACCGTGCATGCTTTAGAAGCCATTCCCGAATTATTAGAAAAGGCAGACATTGTCATCGCCTCAACAGGCGCGCCCTTTTCCCTCATTTCTAAAGAGATGGCAGCTCGTGCTTTAAAAGCCCGTCGCAATAAACCCATTTTGATGGTGGACATTGCTGTGCCCCGCGACATTGATGCAAACGTCAATGAGCTTGATGACATTTACTTATATTCCGTTGATGATCTCAATAAGATCGTTGAAAAGAACTATCAATCACGCGAAGCTGCGGCAAAAGAAGCTGAAACCTACATTCAACGCAGTGTGTCTGAATGGGACGATTGGCTGCAACTGGCAGACTTATCGGTTCATTTACAAGCCATCTTCCACTATGTGGATGAGCAAAAAGGCGTCACGTTGCGTAAAGCAAAGCAACTGACTCACCGTGAACAGACTCAGTCGATGGACGATGTGATTGACCAAGTGGTCACACAAATGAGCAATCGCGTCCTGCATCCTCTGATCAACCTGCTCAAAACCCTTGAGCAAGAAGGCGACAGCGAAACCGTCAATAAAATTTTGGCGCACTACACCGCTGCCCCGAAACACAAAATTCGTTAGTTTAATCATCTAAATAGGTAAAATTCATGTCAAATCCCGACAATAAGGCGCAACAAATCCTTGCGAACTCCGAAGAAATCATCTCAGCTCAAGCGGTTAATGATGCGCTTGATCAAATGGCTGCGGTGATCGAAAAAGATCTCCATGATGCAGATCCTGTGGTGTTAGTGGTGATGAATGGTGCGCTGATTCCGGGCGGTTTATTGTTATCTCGTTTAAATTTCCCATTTAGAATTGGTTATTTACATGCCACCCGTTATCGCGGTGAAACCACTGGCGGTGAATTACAATGGGTGGCACCGCCAAGTATTCCTGTGGCAGGTCGCCCTGTATTGCTCGTTGATGACATCTTTGATGAAGGCAATACATTAGAAGCGATCACACACGCTTTAACAGATATGGGCGCAACAAAAGTCTACACCGCAACTTTATTTAATAAAGTGCACACTCGTAAACCTAAAAATTTTAAAGTAGACTATATTGGATTAGATGTGCCGGATCGCTACGTTTTTGGTTGCGGTATGGATTGCCACGAATACTGGCGCAATCTCAGCAGCATCTGGGCTCTTAACGAATCATAAAATCATCTCAAGGGGTGTAACAATGAAAAAACATGTCGTCAAACTCTCATTTTGGTTGTTCTTCTCGCTGTTATCTTTGATCACCTTAAGTCATGCCCAATTAAAAATCCAGGTGACGAAATCAGCGAGTAACGCCATTCCGATTGTGCTTTACTCAAATGATCAACTCGGTAACTTTGTTGAGCAAGTGGCAGGCGGTGACTTAGCGCGCTCTGGGCGCTTCATTGCATTGCCTTCTAAAAACTCACCGGAACCCACAGCGGGCCCTGCGGCCATCAATAGCGAAGCTTGGATGCAGCGCGGCGTGCAATATGCAGTGTTTTTAACGGTGCGTGGCAATCAGATTTCTGTGGATTTAGTGAATACATTCTCTAAGCAATCGATGCTGCAACGTGTCTATACAGTGGGTGCAAACAATGAACGCCAATGGCGCAAAACCGCACACCAAGTGGCCGATGCCATTTATGAGAAGATCTTAGGTGTCAAAGGTTCCTTTGATACGAAAGTTGCGTATGTTGCGAAAAATGGTCGTCAATATCAATTGATTGTTTCAGATGCAGATGGCGCATATCCAAGCACCATTTTTAACTCTAACGAACCCATTTTATCGCCTTCATGGTCACCCGATGGTCGCTCAATTGCTTACTCTTCATTAGAAGGTAAGAAAAGTAAAATCGTGGTGCAAGATGTTTACTCAGGCAAGCGTCACGTTGTGTTAGATTTGCCGGGCATCAATGGTGCACCTTCATGGTCGCCAGATGGTTCTCGTCTTGTGTTCACTTTATCTAAAGACGGTAACCCTGAAATTTACACCTCTGACATTTATGGTAAAGGTTTGACACGTTTAACCAACAATGCAAGCATTGATACAGAACCAGTTTGGGGTAAAGACAACATGATTTACTTTACTTCCGACAGAACAGGCGCACCACAAATTTATCGCATGACGCCAAATGGTGGCACACCGACACGTGTTTCCACTTCAGGTAACTACAATGCGAGCCCTTCCATTTCCAATGATGGTCGCTATTTAGCAGTGATGAATCGTGGCAGTGGCGGCAATGGCTTTGGGATTGCCATCATCGACTTACAAACCGGCGCAACCAAACGTTTAACCAACGGCGGCAAAGATGAAGCACCAAGCTTCTCTAGCAATGGTCACATGATCATTTATGCCAATGGTGTCGGCGGTTTGAACGCTGTGTCTAACGATGGCAGTGTCACGCAAAAATTCTCAAGCAATGCTTCAGATGTTCGAGAGCCAGCTTGGTCTAATTAATCACGAAAATGTACCGATCAATTATTTAATTGGGAGAAACCATGAAAAAAAGTAGTCTCAAGCTTTTGGGCATCGTTTGCCTTTCTACCTTCATTGCTGCTTGTTCTTCCACATCAGGCAGTGGTGAGAATGGATATGGCGATGGTGGTTATGGCAGCGTCAATGGCGGCGCTGGCACAGGCTACAATGGCGAACAGGCAAGCACCTACTATGATTCTATGTATGGTAAGCGCGGCACTGAAGATCGCATCATCTACTTTGACTTTGACTCCGACCGTTTACGCCAAGAGTCTTACAATGTCGTGAGTGCGCATGCAGCAGAGCTTCGTAAAAATCCATCACGCGGCATCATTTTAGAAGGCCACACCGATGATCGCGGATCCCGCGAATACAACATCGGCTTAGGTGAGCGCCGTGCAAAAGCGGTGTCCACTTTGATGACGTCAGAAGGCGTTAGCCCTAATCAAATCCGCATCGTCAGCTATGGCAAAGAGCGCCCTGCTGTGGGTGGTTCAGGTGAAGGTTCTTGGGCACAAAACCGCCGCGTAGAGATCATCTACTAAGCCTTTTTGCACAATTTCAAGCAAAATCAAAGCGCACCGGAAGATTCTTTCAGTGCGCTTTTGCTATCTGTGGCATAATTATTTTATTTTGATGCCCCAGAATTATGCAAACCTCGAGTCTTCAACTATATAAACGCTTATTGACCTACACCAGTCAGCGCAAAGGCATTTTGATCTTCGCATTGGTGGCCATCGCTTTATCCGGCATGCTCGAAGCGGGACTTTTTGCCCTTTTAAAGCCCATTTTAGATCAAGGTTTTTTTGATAAAGACCCGGAATTCATCAAAATGATGCCGTTCATTTTGATCGGCGTTTTCCTCATTAAAAGCGCCTTTGGCTTCTTTGGGAATGTCGGCATGCAATTCATTGCCCAAAAAGTGATTAAAACGCTGCGCCAACAGATGTTTGATCGCCTGATCACCTTACCGATTGCCGAATACAATAAAACAAGCTCAGGCGCCCTACTCTCTAAACTCACGTTTGACGTCAATCAGCTTTTGACCATCAGCTCATTTGCTTTAGTGACGCTCATTAAAGACAGCGCCGCCATCATTGGCTTACTTTTTGTGATGTTTTATAACAGCTGGCAGATCAGTTTAGTGATGTTTGTGGTTGCGCCCTTCATTGCCATTACGCTTCGCATTGTCTCTAAACGCTTGCGTAAACTCTCTCACCGCGCGCAATCTGAAATGGGGGAACTCAATCACATCACCGAAGAGACCATTCGCGGCAATAAAGAGATCAAACTGTTTAACGCTTATGATTTTACGCGCGAACGCTTTGAGAAAACCAATGAGCAATTGCAACGCGTGAATGTGAAAATCATGGTGGCTTCTGAAATCGCAAGCCCACTTGTGCAGCTCCTGATTGTCTTTTGTATTGCATTCATCATCAGTTATGCGGCGCATCAAGTGAGCCCTGATGGTTTAACGCCCGGTGCATTTTTAACCACCCTTGGCGCAATGGTGGGTTTACTCAACCCGATTAAACGTTTAACGCGCTTAAATGAATCGTTACAACGCGGTTTAGCGGGTGCAGAAAGCGTCTTTAGCCTCATTGATGCACCGATTGAAAAGGACGTAGCGACTCATCACAATCCTGAGCATTTGCCGTTACACATCTCTGGCGACATTCGCTTTGATCATGTGGGCTTTCGTTATGGGGATGATTTGGCGCACATTTTTAAAGATCTTTCCATCAATATTCGCCCAAAAGAGACGGTTGCCCTTGTCGGTGCTTCTGGCAGCGGGAAAAGTACCTTTGCCAATCTCCTTGCCGGCTTTTATACACCAACGGAAGGTAAAGTCTTGGTGGATGGTTATAATGTGGCTGAGCTCTCTTTACGCGATTATCGTCAACACATCAGTTATGTGAGCCAGCATGTGGTGCTCTTTGCCGATACATTAGCGAACAACATTGCCTTAGGTGATCCTAATCCTGATTGGCAGCGCATCGAAGCAGCGGCTAAAAATGCCAATGCTTGGGGATTCATCAGCGCAATGCCAGAAGGTTTACACACACATGTGGGTGAAAATGGCGCCAAACTCTCTGGCGGGCAGCGTCAGCGCATTGCCATTGCGCGCGCCTTATATAAGAAAGCGCCGATTTTGATCCTCGATGAAGCCACAAGTAGCTTAGATACAAAGAGCGAATTTGACATTCAAGAGAGCATTAAAGTGCTCAGCGAAGATACAACCACCATCATCATTGCGCATCGTTTAAGCACCATCGAACAAGCCGATCGGATTGTTGTTTTTGAACAAGGTAAAATTGTCGAAATGGGCACACACCAAGAATTGTTGGAAAAAAACAACATTTATGCCTCTCTTTATCGTTTAGGAGAAGAATCGGCGTAAAACCAATAATTCACTGAAAATCATACAAATTTTATAAAATCATGCCATTCTACTGAAAAGTGATTCTAAAAATTTGTATGATTCAGGATAATATATTTTCATTTTTGACACAAAAGTGTATTTTTTTTGTCAAAAATGCGGTATCATTCTGACATCAGTTGTGTTATTCTTGCGCTGAATATATTTACACTTATAACTAGTGTTGATTTTTTATTTAGTTTAAGTCCTTATTGGAGGTTAAATATGAAAAAGCAATTAACTACATTAGTAATTGCTGGGCTTGTTGCTTCTACATCAGCAATGGCTCAACTAGAAGGTTTGGTTGACAGACAAGGTGATTTCGTAAGAGATCGTCAAGGCGAATGCGTATTAGTATTAGATGGTACTCCTGGCTGTGGTGCTAGAAGTGTTTCTTTAAGCGCGGATACTTTCTTTGATTTTGACAAAGCTGTATTAAAACCAGCGGGTAAAGCAGAATTGAACAAATTAGCAGCTCAAATCAAACAAGATGGCGCTAAAGTTAGATCAATCTCTTTAGCAGGTTACACAGACGGTATCGGTAGCCAACAATACAACTTAGGTTTGTCTGAGCGTCGTGCTAAAGCTGTTGAAGCTTACTTAGTAGAAAATGGTGTTTCTCCAAGCATCATCACTACAAAAGGTTACGGTAAAGAAAACCCAATCGCTACAAACGAAACAGCTGAAGGCCGTGCGAAAAACCGCCGCGTTGACGTTGTGATCAATGGCGTTGTTGGTAAATAATTGAGTTTTTCAGTTATTTAAAACACCTAGCTTGCTAGGTGTTTTTTTATGCCTATCATTTAGTGGAAAAATTTAGGATTCCACTTGGAGAGATGAAATAATCCATCGGCACATCATGCGCTTGGCGCTCAATGGTTTCACTCACCCTTTGGCAATCAAACCCCACCCCTATCTTAATGATGGCAGCAGGCAGATTCGCTAAATAACGATCATAATACCCTTTGCCCATGCCAATGCGCGTCCCCCATCGATCAATCGCCACCAATGGAATGATGAAGGCTTCAGGCAATGTTGCCATCTCTTTTGAAGTGGGCTCAGGAATACCAAATGCCCCCCTTTCCCACAATTCATCTGCTTGATCTTCCACAAATATCAATTGATTATCCGCATTAATTTTAGGTAAGGCAATCGCTTTATCAGTCGCCCTTAACACATTCACCGAAATTTCCCCACGCACAGCACAATAGATGCCAAGGGATGAAAATCGCTGACAAAATGATGATAAATGTTGATTAAATGCCACTTGCTGCTGATGCCGAGTGTTGGCATCTAAGTGGTTGCGCTCTTTGATGATTCGCGCACGAATCTTAGCTTGCTGATTCATAGATTGGAGTGGATCCCAAAGTACCGTTAAGTATGTCATACCCTTGAACCGAACGGTTCAAATGGATATAAGTTTAAATGCCTTAGGCTTCTGATTCAAGATCAGCCTGCTCACCGGCATCTAGTAATATATCTTCGATATATACTTAGGATCAAGGGGACTTAGACATATTGAACACGAATGCTCCAGAAATCCACCCACAAACAAAGTATACCATTTTTTCATGCTTTCGCAATCACCAATGCGGTTACAGTTTGCGCACCGGCATCTTTTAATGCACGCGCCGCATGCTGCAAGGTTTTCCCTGTGGTCATCACATCATCTAGGAGCAATAAATGCCCACTGACTGCATTTGCAGACAATGCATCGGTTAAATTCGTCAAGCGCGCCTGCCGATTGAGCCCACTTTGCGGAATGGTCAATGCGCGTTTATGGAGCACATTCGATAAAATCGGGGCTTGTAATGCAGGCTGCAATGTTTTGGCAATCTCATGGACTTGATTAAAGCCTCTACCTGCTAAACGCACGCGATCAACTGGCATCGGCACAATGGCATCAACGGTTGATAACCAGCCTTGATGCATCAAAATCACGCCATTCATCCATTCACTGAGCGCTCTGACCATATAGAGCTGACGATTGAATTTTAAGCCCACAATCGCAGTGCGCACCGCATCCTGATAATGATACCCCATGATGATGTGATCAATGGCGGGCTGCGACTCATCACCACAGTGCAAACAACCAACATTCTCAATTAAATCGCCGCCACAAGTCGTGCAATAATCCGTAACTGGCCACAACGAGCCATGGCAAGATGCGCACACATAGCGCTCTAATGTCATTGTTTCATGACAGATCAAACACCGTTTTGGATACAGCCCATGAAATATTTTGGCAAAGCGTGACATTTAAACATCCTTCACCTGCGAATAATTTGGAATGACCAAGCGCCCATCAGGGTCTTTAAGACGCAGCGGTAAATCCACCTCAAATGCATCAGGATTTAAGCGCTGCACCGCTCTGACAATGTCATTGATGTGCACGCCATAACTGTTTGCTAAACTTTGAAACACCGGCACAAGTTTTTCATCGATGTCTAATGCTTCCACAATCGGCACGGCACGCTCACCGATCATGCGCCGCGGACGCAAAATCACATCCGTACTGTAACGACTGCTGTTAAGCATCGGGCGATAACCAACCAATCCATATCGATTAAGCTGCAATGGCAGCGTCACAAATGTGGCTTTATAACTTGGTGCAGATGCCACATGATGATTCTCTTCGGTGATCTTTTGCACCTCTTCTTGAATGATGGTGATTTCACCTTCAGAGTTAATGCGCTCAATGCGATCAATCGGTTTTGGAATGGGTGTTTCCCGCGCAGCAATGCGCACATTATTCGGCAACAACCAACCAACAGAGGCTTCATACTCCATCAAGCCTTCTAACATCTTTTGGGCAGACTCAGAACCTTTCTCTAAATCCTCTTTCGTCAATTTTGTGGCCAAAGCATCACGATACGCCACCAAATCACTCGCGCCATGGCGCGCGGCAATCACAGACCAAGCATACGCTTCACTCATATCTTTTGCTTGCCCAATGCCTAAACGCAATAATGTGGAATAGTTAAAGGCGGCATCCACGTGCCCAGCTGCCGCTGCTTTTTGATAGAGCTCTGCCGCTTTAACATAATTGCGTGGGACGCCGCGCCCTGTTTGATAGAGCGTGGCAAGATTATTGCTCGCATCCACATGCCCAAGGGCGGACAATTCACTGAACAAATGCGCGGCTTCCACATCATCATGGCGATCATAAGCGGCGATGGCATCCTCAAAGCTATCTGCATAGCTGATGCTAAGCGCGAGCAGCAATGTCATCATCACTTTGAACATAATTGCCCCGTCATTAAAATCGGATCGTGGTCGCTGTAGCGGCGTTCATTCATCGGATCGGTATTGATGTGTGCAATCGCACCCTCGACATCCGTAAAGTGTTCATTGTACAAAATATAATCGAGTAAAATCGGTTTTTTCTGATACTTATATGTGTAGATTTGATATTTCAATTGCGCATGTACACTCTCAAATCCAATCTTTGCGATCGCTTGCACGGTTTTACTGTTAAATGTGTCATTCATGTCGCCGGCAATGATCAGCGGATGCGCTTTGAGATCATGGGCTTCAATGAATTCTGCCACCACTTTTGATTGCTGATTGCGCTGCTTTTTTGCCTGCTTTTTCGTTTGATTTTTTAGGCTCATGGATTTGAGGTGGCAATTGATGATGTAAATCACATCATTTTGATACACAAATTCACCCACAAGCGGTAAGCGCGATGCCACACAATCGAGTTCATCACTGCCAATGAAAAAGGGTGAATCCACGCCAATTTGCTGCAAACTTCTAAGCTCAACAGGTGCACGATACAAAAAGCCACAGCGAATGTTCATATTTTCAGCACCGCCCGTGGTTTCTGGCATTGGGGCGATGTCTGCATAATGATACGTCCATTGATGGGCGGCTAATTTTTGAATGATGGTATCGGCAACCAATGCTTTGACCGGTGCATCACCCATTGCCGCTGCCCCAATCTCTTGAATGGCGATGATCAAAGGTGCGCCTAAATCCATCACCATCGACGTCACAAAGGCATCAATGCGCGATTCATCAGACCATTCACCTAAATTTGCCGCATTGATGGATGCAAAAGAAAATTCACTCATACATCATTCAAAATATAACGAGCGGCAATCGGCCAGCAGCTTCGATTTCACAGGATCATCCGCATATTCAGCGACTTTAGCCGTGTACACAGCTTGCTGTTCACAAAGCGTACGTTCGCGGCGTGCATCACAGTACGCTTCCCATTCTTGATACTCTTCACTCGTTAAACTCATTGGAAAGTTTTTCGCACGATACAAAAAGAGCAATGGCGCAATGCGTGCATCTTTAAATTGATAATGGCTATTTTTCAACGCTTCTTCGGATAAATAGGGAATCTCTTCCATGATTTTTTTATCGCTGAATTCAAAAAAGCCATCATACAACATCGATTCTACGCGGGACAATAACGGCTGATCATCATAAGAGGGCGCAGTTGTTGGTGCAAAAATCTCGCGCGCTTTTCGCTCAAGCTCCGCATGATGACCATTGACAATGGCCACTTTATCAAGCGCCGCATTGAGGTCTAACCCATATAAATTTTGTGTGTATTTTAAAACATTCACCGGCGAAATGATCGGGCATTTATTGAGATGAATGAGCTTTAATGGCACACGGCTTCTGCCTTCGCCAAGATCTTCATTCGCTGTATACATCGCCGCTTTAATCTCTTCAGCGCTGTAATTGAGCAACTCATCTAAATCGCCGCGTAAATCCACCACCACAACGGCATTTTTATTCCAAGGATGCATGGTGAGCGGCACAACGACAGAGAGATAACCATTGTGCTCCCCAAACATGCCAGAAACATGCACCAACGGCCGCCCAAAATGTTGTTCAATGATGGGCAAAAGATCTTTAGCACGGCGGTGCTGATAGAAATAATCATAAAAGCGCGGCTGCTTCTCTTTGATAAGCTTGAGCACATCAATTGTGGCATAGACATCGCTCAGAGCATCGTGAGCATTGTCATGATTTAAACCATTGGCTTTTGTGAGCGACTCTAATTTTAAACTGGTTTGACCATCAATCTTTGGCCACTCAATCCCTTCAGGACGAAGGGCATACACACCACGCACTAAATCTAAAGCATCCCAGCGGCTGTTGCCATTTTTCCATGCATATGCATAGGGATCAAAAAAGTTACGATAAAAGAGATAACGGGTCATCTCATCATCAAAGCGGATGGAGTTAAATCCCATCACGCAGGTGTCAGGCTTCATGAACTCATCATAAATCCTGCGGGCAAATTCATGCTCAGGCAAACCGTGCTCATTGCAATAATCTGGCGTAATGCCCGTGATTAAAATGGCTTCAGGCGATGGAACATAATCATCCGCTTGCTGACAATAAATATTGATGGGCTCACCAATGATGTTGAAATCGCTGTCCGTGCGGATTGCCGCAAATTGCGCAATGCGATCATATTTTGGTGAAATCCCGAAGGTTTCATAATCGTAAAAGAGAAATTCAGCCATGATTACAGTGAGAAATTATCCCCTAAATAGGCGGTGCGCACGATCTGATTGTCTAAAAGCTCAGCAGTTGAACCCTCTGCAATCACCTGCCCACCACTTAAAATGTACGAACGCTGACAGATGCTAAGCGTTTCACGAATGTTATGATCTGTGATCAAAACCCCAATGCCACGGGCAGACAGCTCTAAAATAATGGTTTGAATGTCCGCAACCGACAAAGGATCGACCCCGGCAAAGGGCTCATCTAACAGTAAAAATTTTGGATTGAGCGCAAGGCTTCTTGCGATCTCCACGCGGCGACGTTCCCCGCCTGACAAAGACATGCCAAGCGAGTTGGCAATGTGCGTCACCTTAAAATCTTCCAGCAACTGATCGGCCAATTCGTGCTGTTCTTTTTTCGTCAAATCTTTACGGGTTTGGCAGATGGCTAAAATATTATCGCGCGAGGTCATTTTGCGGAAAATGGAAGCTTCTTGCGGCAAATAGCCAATGCCACGATGGGCGCGCTCATGCATCGGTAATTTTGTGATGTCGTGCTCGCCTAAAAATACGTGCCCTTCATCGGCAACAATCAACCCAACAGTCATGTAAAAGCTTGTGGTTTTCCCTGCACCATTTGGGCCAAGCAAACCCACAATTTCACCGCTGTCCACATGGAATGAAGCCCCATTGACCACGGTGCGTTTTTTAAAACGCTTAACGAGTTCTTTGGCTCTCAATTGCATGCTATTTTCCTTTTGGCTTGATTTCAAAGAAGACGCGATCAGACTTTTTGTCGCTCAATGCGCGCACTTTTTTATTGACGGTGTCATATTCAATGCGATTGGCTTCCACCACATCATCTTCTTGGGTGAGTTTTGCACGTTGGCTGAGCACCAATAGATTTTTCTTAGGATAATACTCTAAGCGCTCCCCTTCCCCAAACACCCAAGGTTTATTGGCCTCAGGAAGATATTTAATTTTGATGAGGTTGCCTTTAGCAATCACCTCTTCAAGTTCATCATTGACCATTTTAAACTGGGCATGATCGGCATGAATCTCTAATGTGCCTTGCACCATCACCACATTGCCATCATAAAAGCCTTCGTTGATCTGATGATCATAACCGCCCGTATCTGAAGTGATTTTAATGGGTTCGGCACTGTCTTCTGGCAAGGCATGCGCCATCGTGCACAATCCAAAAGCCACGAGCAAACTACTGAGTGTTTTCATCTTGAATGGTTTCATAATAACTGTGAACATCCTTTAATAAGTTGAACTGCCCGAGATTCGGATAGCCAATTAGGCCAATGCCTTCAATGGTGTTGTTCGGATAAGAGCGGATTTTGGTCCACACATCATTGGTGACTTTTTCGCCCTTATTATGGACATACAATTGCGAGGTGTTCAATACGGTGGTTTTCGCATTCTCAGCATTGTATTTTGTGAGCACCACGTTTTCATTCATCGTGATCAAGGATTGATCTTCATTGACGATCGCTTCATCGCTGCGCGCCGTCCAATCAATGCCACCTTGATCGGTAAAATGGGTTAAAAACGGATGCTGTAATGTCGAGCCCCGATCATCGTCATAATGCTCTAACTCAGGGCCTTTAATCGTATAAATGCGATCACCTTTTGCATCAAAACGCACCAAATCATACCCTTTGATCTCAAAGAGTGGAAACGGTGATTTTTCCGAGGTCAGCGCATTGTTTTCGTTGTACAACGTCATCGAAACATAGGCTAAACCGCCAATGGCCACCACAAAAAATGCGTTTTGAAGAAAAGATTTCGGTAGCACTTATTTTGCCTCAATCACTTGAACGCCATTGTCAGTCGCTAGTACCAACACATCTGCTGGGCGATGGGCAAAAATACCGTTGGTCACCACGCCCACGATTTGATTAATGTGGGTTTCAAGGGCAATAGGATCTGTGATCTTTAAACCAAACACATCAATGATCGGATTGCCATTGTCTGTGATCACGCCTTCACGCACGCGTGCATCGCCTAATTTGTTCAACTCGCGTTGCACATGGCCAAGCGCCATCGGAATCACTTCTACAGGCAATGGGAATTTACCCAATACATCCACATATTTAGATTGATCAGCAATACAAATGAAGCGATCTGCATGCGCTGCCACGATTTTTTCACGCGTCAAAGCGGCACCACCACCTTTGATCATCTGTAATTTGTCATTAATTTCATCGGCGCCATCAATGTACAATGTGAGTGATTCCACATCCGTCATTGGCAACACTTTAAATCCTAATTCAAGCAATTGTTCTGTTGAGCGTTCAGAGCTTGAAACCACCACATCAATGTGATGACGAACCTCTGGTAATAACGCAATTAAGCAGTCAACAGTGGAGCCTGTGCCCACACCTAAACGCTCGCCTTTTGAAATGTATGTCAACGCTTTTTCGGCGGCTAACTGCTTTAATGTTTTTTGACTCATTGATAATCCCCTACACAAAAACTATTGCCATTATAGGTGTTTTTATCCCTAAAAGGGAGCTTATTTATGACAAAAAGCAACGATTGCATCTAGTTGTTGGCAACTGTTTGCTGTATAGTGAGAGACTTATAAACCGAAAAACTGAAAGGATTTTATAATGAGCATTGCACCGAATAAAGTGGTATCTGTTTTCTATACATTAACAGACGACCAAGGTAATGTGATCGACAGCAACAAAGGTCAAGAGCAACCATTAACTTACATCCACGGCGCTGGCATGATGATCCCTGGCTTTGAAAAATCTTTAGCCGGTGTAGAAGCGGGTCAAAACATCGCATTTAGCGTGACACCTGAAGAAGGTTACGGTCTTCGCAGCGATGAAAACGTATTTGTGATCAGCCGCAGCCAACATTTTAAAGATTCTGATGACATTCAAGCAGGCGGCATGATCGCAGCAGAAGAAAATGGCCATCAACGTCATTTTGTGATCTTAAGCGTAGAAGGCGATGACATCACTTTAGATGCGAACCATTTCTTAGCGGGCAAAACATTGAACTTTGACGTTGATGTTGTGGATGTTCGTGATGCAACAGAACAAGAATTGGCACATGGTCACGTCCATGCAGGTGGTCACGATCACTAATTAGGATTTATTCTTCATGTCTAAACCTTGTTTTCAATTGAAGGGCGGTCTATTCACTTTGACCGTTCTTCATTTACAGTCAAACGACTTAAAAGATTTTGAACAGTCTCTGAATGCAAAAGTTTCAGAGTCTGCTGAGTTTTTTCAACAATTGCCCATCATTGTTGATTTAAGCCAATTACCGGAAAACACGCACCACTTAGATTTTGCGTGGCTTAAGAATTTATTGACGAACCAAGGCATCATTCCGGTGGCACTCCATAACATTCCAAAAAATTTGCTCGCACAAGCTAAACGCAGCGGCTGGCCGATTTTCCCGAATATTCAACCAAGATACGACAAAGCCGAACAAGATAAAAAAGCGGCACAAGAAAAGGTTGACGCGGCTAAAGTGGCAGAAAAAACTGTTGAAGTGGCGACTGATCCTGTTAAATTGATCTCAAGCCATATTCGCTCAGGTCAGCAGGTGTATCACCATGGTGATTTAGTGATCATCAATACGGTCAATACAGGCGCTGAAGTTCTAGCCGATGGCAACATTCACATTTATGGCCCTTTGCGTGGCCGCGCATTAGCGGGCGTTAAAGGCAACACTTTGGCTAGAATTTTTTGTCAATCGTTAGAAGCTGAGCTTGTTTCCATCGCCGGAAAATATAAAGTGATCGAAGAACTCACCGAAGATTGGCGTGGCAAGGCGGTACAAATTTATTTGGATAAAGATGAATTGATCATTGAACCATTGACCAAAGAATTTTAAACATAACACTTAGGAGTAAAAACGTGGCACGTGTAATAGTTGTAACTTCAGGTAAAGGTGGCGTTGGCAAAACCACAACAAGTGCTAGCATCGCAGCAGGTTTGGCAAAACGCGGTCATAAAACAGCGGTCATCGATTTCGATGTGGGCTTGCGTAACCTTGATTTAATCATGGGCTGTGAGCGTCGCGTTGTTTATGACTTTGTGAATGTGGTCAATGATGAAGCGACCCTTCAACAAACCCTCATTAAAGATAAACGTCTTGAAAATCTCTTTATTTTACCGGCGTCCCAAACCCGTGATAAAGATGCTTTATCCACAGAAGGCGTAGAAAAAGTCATCAATGGCTTAAAAGAGATGGATTTTAAATTCATCATCTGTGATTCGCCAGCAGGCATCGAAAAAGGCGCGCAACTTGCGATGTATTATGCCGATGATGCCATCGTGACCACCAACCCAGAGGTTTCCTCTGTGCGAGATTCTGACCGCATCTTAGGCATTTTAGCAAGCAAAACCAAAAAAGCTGAAAATGGTGAAGAGGTCAAACAACATCTTGTGTTAAACCGCTACAGCCCTGAGCGCGCAGAATCTGGCGACATGCTCTCTGTGACCGACGTTTTAGAAATTCTTGGCATTCCACTCCTTGGCGTTGTGCCAGAGTCAGAAGCCGTATTACAGTGCTCGAATGCGGGTACCCCTGTCATTTTAGAAACTGAATCCGATGCCGGACAAGCGTACGAAGACATCGTGGCACGCTTCCTTGGCGAAGATAAGCCCCATCGCTTCATTGAAGCGACGAAAAAAGGTTTCTTCCAAAGATTGTTTGGAGGTTAAGCATGTTCAGCGCGTTATTTAAAAGAAGAAAGAAAACAGCCTCAGCATCCATCGCTAAAGAGCGTTTACAAATCATCGTCGCCCATGAGCGCAACCAAAACTCACCGTCTCAGCAACCGGATTTCTTAAAAGCGTTGCAGCAAGACATTTTAGAAGTGGTGCGTAAATACATGTCCATTGATGGTGATCAAATCAAAGTGGCGATGGATAAAGAAGATGGCTTTGATGTCCTTGAACTCAACATCACTTTGTCTGAAAAAGAAGAAGAGGCATTAGAAGCCCAAGCAGCTGATGCTGAAGAAACTTCTTCACAAGCAGAGCCGAGCCATGAGACTCGATAAATGGTTATGGGCGGCGCGTTTTTATAAGACGCGTCGTTTAGCAGTCGAGGCCATTGAAAAACACCAAGTGAGCGTCAATGGTGACAATGCCAAACCTGCCCGCATGATTAAAATCGGGGATACGCTTGTCATCGAAAAAGCGGGCGAAACATTTGTCATCATCATTGATGATTTGAGTGAAGTGCGCGGCCCTGCCCCAAAAGCTCAGCTTTTGTATCACGAAACCGAAGAGAGTTTAGCCAAACGCTTAGCGGATCGTGAAATGCGTAAGCTTGTGCACACACCAAAGCCTGACAAAGCCCCGGATAAAAAAGATCGTCAATTGTTGCGCAACATGCGCCACAGCTATGAGTAATTTACAGCTTACCATTGATGATTTCTTAGCCAAATTTGCCCAGCGCTACCGCGAACGTAGCGTTGAGGCGAAAGCCTTAGCACTCCATCAATTAGCGCGCCATCTAGAAGATCAAGGGCTGACAGAATGGGCACAATGCGACCAGCAATTATTGCAAAAGTACATCATCTACCGCAACAAAGGCGATAAAAAACATGATTGCTTTCAGCGCCCTTTAGCCTTGACGAGTTTAAAAACTCATTTAGCGGGCATCCGTGTCTTTTTTGACCATTTAGTGGAGGAAGCCATCCTCACGGCCAATCCTGCACGCTTAGTGAAAATGCCAAAAGTACAGCAATCGCTGCCCAAAGTGATTGCGGTAGATACCATCACGCAAATGCTCGATCAAACGGCAGAGACTGAACTTGAAACCCGTGATTTTGCCATCTGTGAGCTTTTTTACAGCACCGGTTTGCGTTTATCTGAATTGACGCAGTTAGATCTCAATCATGTCTCTTTAAGCAATCTTGAGGTGAAAGTCATCGATGGCAAAGGCGGCAAAGGACGCATTGTACCCCTTGGCTCAAAAGCGAAAGAGGCCATTGAGCAATGGTTGATGCTCAGAGCCACATGGAAAAACTTAGATGAAGCTCTCTTCATCACCAAACGTGGTACACGCATGACCGCCCGCCAAGTGAGTAATCGCGTCAAACACATTGCCGATAAGATGGGGAAAAGCCTGAAAGTCCATCCACACATGTTTCGACACTCCATGGCGACCCATGTTTTAGAATCAAGCCAAGACATTCGCTCTGTGCAAGAGCTCCTTGGGCATGCGGACATCTCCACAACGCAAATCTATACCCATTTAGATTTTGGGCATTTATCTAAAATCTTTGATGCGGCTCATCCACGGGCGAAAAAAAAGCCACGCAAATAGCGTGGCTCATATTCAGTGTGGAACGAAAACTTATAAAGTTTCGCCGCCCACTTGACGGTTACATGGGCATAATTCGTCAGTTTGTAACGCATCTAAAATACGTAAAACTTCTGAAGGGTTACGACCTACGTTCAAACCGTTTACAGATACGTGTTGGATAACGTTGTCAGGATCTACGATGAAAGTTGCGCGAAGTGCAACGCCAGCTTCTTGATCACGAATACCTAACATGTCAACCAATTCACCTTTCACATCAGCGAAAGAGTAGTGACCTAATTTGTCTAAATCTTTGTGATCACGTCTCCAAGCGAGTTTACAGAATTCGTTGTCTACGCTACCGCCCATTAATACAGCATCACGGTCTTCGAAATCTTTTGCTAATTTGTCAAAAGCAACGATTTCAGTTGGACATACAAATGTAAAATCTTTTGGATAGAAATAGATCACTTTCCATTTGCCTGGGAAAGATTTTTCATTGATTGTTTCAAAAGCAGATACGCCATTTTCTTCGTGGTGGTTAAAGCCAGGTTTTACGCCAACAACTTCAAACGCATCTAAACGATCACCAACAGTTTTTGAGTTACCAAAAGTGAAATCAACATCCATGTTAATACTCCTTTTAAGTTAATTGAAAGAACATACTTGACGCATTCATACTATATATTTACGGCCATATATTCAAGGATATTACCCATTAAAATACTAAACTCGAACCATTAATATTTTTAATTGCATGAGTTACTTAATGTAACTTCGTGGCGCACTATCTTTGCTATCGCCTTCATAATTATAGTATACACGGTTTATGATTGCGGCGTACCTTTTGATAAATTTATCACCTTCTCAAAAGTCTTACGCAATAACAACGGCACAGATCGCATGCCACGCAGCCTTGCGTGATCACACACAGCAATGGCTAAATCAGGCTTTGATGTTTTTTGTACCGCCCTTTGAATGATCTCATGCACGGGTTTATCCACAAAGTCATCAGAACCATAAGCAATGTGTTTATAAACACTGCTAAACCCTTTTTGAAAGAGGAAATTTTCAATGTCTCGCGCAGGCAATCGCGTCACATGGCGATAATATTCATCTTTATTTTTACAGTGCGTGCGCACCAATTTCGCATAATGTTTACCTGCAGCATCGCCATCAGCCATCACATACCATTCAATGCCCATCGCTTGTGCATACTCCACAAGTGGCATCACACCACATTGGGCAAATTCCACCAGCGTAATGCCTTCTGCACTGAGATTATAGCCACACACTTCAGCCAATTCTTTTAAGAGCCAAATTTCTGTCTCGCCTTCCACTAAAAACCAACAACGGGCAAACAGTGCAATCGGGCGACGATGAAAAATATGAAACGTCACTTTGCGCTGTGTGCTTTTTGATAAAGCATTTGGCAGCACTTGATTGACCACAATTTCATTGTCGGCACGAGAAATCCTCAACACATTATGCAAAGAGACAATTGGAATTAAATCACTGCTGTTGCTCGTCAGAATTTTTTGAATGGGCAAATTGCCAAGCAGACGCATGCCCACAGACATAATGGTCGGATGGATGCTGCCACCAAAATCTTTTAAAAACAGAATCGGCAATGCATGTTCAGACAATGAATAACCCATGCGATGGAAAATCACACTCGTAAAAAAGCGCATCATCACATTGCGCGCCGCTGAGTTATCAAGTTGATCCAATAAATCATTGATTTTATCCAGCACCTGCCAATCTTCTAACGTCGGTTTCCGGATGTGCTCTTCTGTACTTTTGTGACTCACCAAATAATAAGTTAAAAGAAGCGTTGCTGCATATAAGCCCTGCTCTAACTCGCGATCGGTCAATTGATGAGTGTCTTTCGTCAATTGCTGCACCAAAAGATTGTAATACGACTCGATGCGCTCATTATCTTTACGCGTCACCGCTTCATAGGCCGCGCTGCCTCGCAAAATCAACAATGGATTGAGGTCAATCAAGCATTGCAAACGCGCTTCAAAATCATCCACCACAATCGGTTCACGCATGCCATCGACAAATCGATGCTGCGTGATGACAGTGTCTTGCAATTTACGAGCGCTCACTTCATAACAGATGCGTGGTGCGTTGCCTTCGTCTAGATAACTGATGGCTTGAAGCTCAGGATAGATCGGCAAAATCGGCTTTTCTGTTGGGTGCTCTTGATAAATAAAACGCACGCGTAGGCAATCATTTGGGCAATCGCGCTCCTCAAAAAAGTCATACGGTTGGCATTGATAGAGAAAGTTCTCTTTTGTGATCATAGCAAGCGCTGAAATGAGGCTCGATGACCCCCAGCTATTTTCGCCAATTAAAACGCTCACATCATCATTGAGGTTGATCGTTAATTCACGAATCCCTTTGAATCCTTGGATTTCGATGGAATGCAGTAACATTCACGCTCCTTTATTATCATCATAATGATTCATCTTTAAAGAATATAGGAAAGTAACCGTTTCCCAAAGTCTTATTGTATTGAAAGCTTCAGAAATGTCCCCATCATGGTAGGATATAAGATCATTTTTTTAACACACGGACACACTTATGCTCTCTATTTTTAACAGCTTAACGCGCCAACAAGAAGATTTCATCCCCATTGAGCCCAATAAAATTCGCATGTACGTGTGCGGCATGACGGTGTATGACTATTGTCACATTGGCCATGCGCGCTCTTTGATCGCCTTTGACATGATCCGCCGTTACTTGATGCACAAAGGGTTTGATGTGCATTTTGTGCGTAACATTACGGACATTGATGACAAAATCATCAAGCGTGCGAATGAGCGCGGCATCACCATCCATGAATTGACTGATGAATTCATCAACGCAATGCATGAGGACTGCGCAAAACTCAATGTATTAACGCCAGATTCAGAGCCGCGCGCCACAGATGCCATCGCAGGCATGATTGAACTCATTGAGGGATTGATCAGCAAAGGTCTTGCATATGCTGTGCCCGATGGCGATGTGTATTATCGCGTGCGCAGTTTTAAAGATTACGGCAAATTGTCCAACCAAAACATTGATGAGTTGCGCTCAGGTGAACGCGTTGAAGTGCAATCTGACAAAGAAGATCCCTTAGACTTTGTGCTCTGGAAACGCGCTAAAGCTGGCGAACCTTACTGGGAGTCGCCTTGGGGACAAGGTCGTCCGGGTTGGCACATTGAGTGTTCTGTGATGAGTAAAGAGACCCTTGGCAACCATTTTGACATTCATGGCGGCGGTATGGACTTAAAATTCCCCCATCATGAATGTGAAATCGCCCAATCTGAAGGTTACCATGAAGAACCCATGGCCAATTACTGGATGCATAATGGCTTTATCAACATCAACAACGAAAAAATGAGTAAATCCCTTGGGAATTTCTTCACGATTCGTGATGTGCTCAAATATTTTCCGGCAGAAGTGTTGCGCTTTTTCATGCTCAACAGCCATTATCGCACCCATGTGAACTATTCAGATGATTTACTCAATCAAGCCTGGAATGGTTTACGCCGCTTGTACACCGCCCTGAATGATGCGCCTGAGGCATTGCCAGCCTTTGACCCAAATCATCCCATTGCTATACGTTTTAGCGAAGTGATGGATGATGATTTCAATACGCCACAAGCCATTGATTTATTGTTTGAAGCGGCCAATCTTTATAATAAACATCATGATCCTAAAGATTATGTGGTGCTCAAAACTTTAGGCAATGTACTAGGCTTATTAGAAGCAAACCCGGATCACTTCTTAAAAAGTGCCCCTAACCAAAGCGATGATGACACTGATTTAATCGAAGCCTTGATTGCTGAACGCAATGAAGCACGTGCCAATAAAAACTGGGCAGAATCAGATCGCATCCGCGATGAACTCAAAGCGCGCAATGTTGTCCTTGAAGATAAACAAGGCAAAACCACATGGCGCCGCGAAACACAATAATTGAACCATAGGAGATACTGATGATCAATCCTGAAACCAAACAACCGTTAGTGGATTTTCCAACGCACTTTTTATTCAAAATTACGGGTAAAAATGAGCCAAACTTTGAGTCAGACATCATTGCCTTACTTAAAAAAGTCGATCCGACGATTGATGACTCTAAAATCACACGCAAATTGAGCTCATCGGATAAATATTTATCTTTATCCGTCAATGTGTGGGTGACAAAGCAAGAGGAGATTGATGAAGTCTACTCACTGTTAAAAGCTGAACCACGCGTTGTGTGGGCACTGTAAACATCGATCCCTTAGCATGCTAAGGGATTTTTTTTGGCATTTTGTCACAATTAGATTATAGTGATTGAGCCATCATTAACCATTGATAATAACGAGGATACCTATGAAAATACTAAAATTTTCTTCTCTATTGATCGCCGGTGCCATTTTATCTGCCTGCGCCACAACGCCTGCAGAAAAAGCTGCCCAACAAAAACAGTTATTAGACACACAAGTGAGTTTAGCGCAGCAATGTAATCCAAAAACCGCAGAGTTAATGGCACAATTGCCCGCAGCACAAAACTTGCCAGAGGCTGAGAAAAAAGCCTTTGAAAAAGCTTATGTCAAACAAGTGAACAATCCTGTGTTCCAAGCCTGTTATAAAATGGCATGGACAAGCTACAAAGAGCAAAATCAATTAGAGATTGCGCGCATGCAAGCGTGGGATGCTGAAAATGCTTGGGATTGGGACAATGGCTTTTTCTACAATGATCCATGGGCATTTAACATCTACGATTAACGATAATAACGCGTTTGCGTTGTCGATTGTCGCTCAGCAGCTTGACGCAACGGCTCATTGAACACGCCGCCTAACAGCAAGAGCGCCAATAAAATCAGCACACCGTACCACGGTCCTTGTGGTACGGGTCTGCCATACTCGTTTTCTTCACTTGAGCCCGGCATCAGCATCACAAAGAGTAAAAATGCGACATTGAGCGCTGGAATAAAATAAAAAATCACCCACCAACCGCTTAAATTAATGTCGTGCAGACGCAACACCATGATGCGAATTGAGGCAATCATTGTCAGCACAAGCAAAACTAAGATGAATAATGTTGGTAAAAAGAGCATGCTCACCACCATTGCGAGCATCAATACACCATAGAAAATCACCCATGCATTGATGAAGTTTAAGCGGCCATAACGCCCATCAAAGGATAAAGAAAAGAACTCTGGCACTGCATCTTGTCCATCTTCATAACGATCAATGCGCTGTGGCGCTAAGCTTTGTTTACGCTCAATGTCCGCCTGCATGCGCTCGATGCGCTGATAATCATAGGGATCTTTTTCTGTCGTAACTGGTGAAGGCTCAAGCTTTGGTGGTGGTTCTGGCACATCAAAAGAGAGGTTCATCATGGATTCAGAGCTCATCTCCATCATGAGCCCCAAATTCTCTAAACGATTTTTGAGTGTCAATGCATCATTCATCGAGAGATGCTTTTTCAATGGAATGGTTTTGCCTGAAAAAAATGCAGGGATTTGCTCCGCTGGCACTTTAAGTTTTTGCTGAACATCTCGCTTGACGATGTCAATGTCAAATCCCGGAATCACTTGACCAGTAAAAGAGACCGTGTATTGATCCTGCATTGTTTCTCCTTGATGATTTATCGTTATTATTCATGTACAAAACGACTACATGTTATACAAGAAACGTGATGGAAAATCAAAATAATCAATGAAGTGCAAAGATAAAAAAACCGCCCGAAGGCGGCTTGTTCATTCATCAATCGCAATTATGATGCTTTCTTTGCTTGCTCTTTTTCGTAAATTTCATGCTCTTTTTTACTAAAGCCTTTACCAATCATTGAGAAGAAGACTGGCGCATAGAAGAGCACCAATAAAGTCCCGCCGATCATCCCGCCAATCACTGTTCGACCCACAACATTCTGTGCACCAGAACCGGCACCATTACTGAGCGCCATTGGCAATACACCAAAACCAAAGGCAAGAGATGTCATGATGATCGGGCGCAAACGAAGATGCGCCGCTTCCACCGTTGCTTCCACAATGTTTTTGCCTTGTAAGAGCAAGTCTTTAGCAAACTCAATGATCAAGATGGCATTTTTCGAGGTCAAGCCCAGCACTGTCAATAAGCCCACTTGGAAATAGACGTCATTTTGAATGTCCACCAAGTTTGCCGCAGCCACCGCGCCAATCACACCCACCGGCAATGTGAAGATCACTGCAAATGGAATCGACCAAGATTCATACAATGCAGCCAAGCTTAGGAAGATCACGAAAATGGAGATGATGTAGAGATAAATCTGCATGTTCCCTGTTTTGCGCTCTTCATAGGATGTGTCTGTCCATTGCACTTGTACGCCATCTAAATATTGTTGCGTGAAGGCTTCGATCTCATTCATCACCTCACCCGTACTGAAACCATGTTTTGCTTCAATGGAAAATGGGAAGGCTGAATAACCATCAAAACGGTTCAATTGAGGCGAACCTTGTGTCCAACGAGTGCTGGCAAAGGCACTGAATGGCACCATTTGACCCACTTTATTGCGCACATACCATTTATCAAAGTCTTCTGGCTGCATGCGATACTCTGCATCCCCTTGCAATAATACTTTCTTAATGCGACCACGATCCACAAAGTCATTCACATACAAACTCCCCCATGCAATCGCCAATGAGCTGTTGATGTCACCCACCGTGATTTGTAACGCACGCGCTTTTTCTTGATCGATGTCCACATGCAATTGTGGCCCATCAAACTGACCACTTGGGCGCAATGTTTGTACATTCATGGTTTTCGATTGTGTGGCCACAATGCCCATAAACTTCATCACTTCACCCATGAACTGTTCATGCGGCAATCCCGTCACATTTTGCAATGTGAACGAAACGCCCGAAGCTGTGCCTAACTCAATGATGGCAGGCGGTGCAAAGACGAAACCTTGAGTGCTTGGAATGGTTTGCAAATACTCTGCTAAGCGCTTTTGAATCGCCGCTAACTTCTGCGCCGGATCCTTACGCTCACTCCAATCTTTAAGCTTTAAGAAGAATAAGCCATGCTGACCACCGCGACCACCAAAACTAAACCCGGAAATCGCCATGATGGCATCAATAGAGTTTTTCTCTTCGGTCAATACATGATTTGAGATTTGCTCTAAGATCTCGCTTGTGATGTCAAGCGCTGTACCATCTGGCCCAATGGTCATCCCGATCAAAATGCCTTGATCTTCATCGGGTAAAAAGCTCGTCGGTAAACGAGAGAAACCATAATAGATCAACGCAAGCATCGCAAAAAATGCCACCAAATAACGTTTAGGATGCGTCACCGCATGGGTTGCCCCACCACGATAACGTTGATTCATGCGATCAAACCAGTTGTTAAACTTCGTCACTGGCCAATCCACAACACGACCCACCGCGGCAAAGAGTTTGCCAATGCCTTTAGGTTCAGTTTTGTCATGTGGTGATTTTAAAATCGTGGCACACAATGCAGATGTGAAGATGATCGCGCACACTACAGACAAAGACATCGCTGTAATGATGGTGATGGAGAACTGACGATAAATCACGCCCGATGCGCCGCTTAAGAAGGCCATCGGCACAAATACCGCCGACAATACAACCGCGATCCCCACCAATGCACTGGTGATTTGATCCATCGATTTACGGGTTGCTTCAATTGGGGATAACCCCTCTTCTTCCATAATGCGCTCAACGTTTTCCACCACAACAATCGCATCATCCACCAGCAAGCCGATGGCGAGCACCATCGCAAAGAGCGTCAGTGTATTGAGGGTAAAACCAAACACATCTAACACTGCAAATGTGCCGAGCAACACCACAGGAATCGCCAACGTTGGGATGATGGTGGCGCGAATGTTACGCAAAAAGAGATACATCACCACAAACACCAAAGCCACCGCTTCAATCAATGTTTTGACAACATTATGAATGGAGATCTCAACAAATGGCGTGGTGTCATATGGGAATGCGTAATCAATGCCTTCTGGCAATAACACAGATAAACGCTTTAAAGTGTCTTTAACATCATGCGCCGTATCTAAAGCGTTTGCACCAGAGGCTAAACTTAAACCAAGCGCCGCTGACGATTGATTATTATATTTAGCATCAAATGCGGTGGACTCTGCGGCCAGTTCAATGCGCGCCACATCCGCTAAACGCACTTGGCTACCATCTTCATTCACTCGCAATTGAATGTCTTCAAACTGCCCAACCGATTCAAGCTGTGTTTGTGCGGTGATGGTAAAGTTAATCTCTTGACCAGGCACCGTGGGCGTTGCCCCTAATTGCCCAAATGCCACCTGCGTATTTTGCTCTTTAATCGCCGATAACACATCCATCGGTGTCATGCCATATTTATTGAGCAAATAAGGATCGAGCCAAACACGCATCGCATAGCCTGAACCAAAGAACTGAATGTCACCAAGCCCATTAATACGACTGATGGTGTCTTTAATATTAGTATTGATGAAATCGCCAATGTCCGCATTACTGTATTTGCCATCTTTAGAGTAGAAACTCACCACCATAAAGAAGGAACCGGAGGATTTTTGTACCGTCACCCCTTGGCGCTGTACATCCTCTGGCAATGTGGATAAAGCCGTTTGAATCTTATTTTGCACCTGAACCTGTGCCATGTCAGGATCGACCCCTTGATTGAAGGTCAATGTGATCTGAAAGCTCCCTTGGCTCGTGCTCGATGAGTTCATGTAACGGAAACCATCTAAACCCGATAAGTTCTGCTCGATCACCTGCGTGACGCTGTTTTCAATCGTGGTGGCATTCGCCCCAGGATACATCCCGACAATGGAGACTTGAGGCGGTGCGATCTCAGGATATTGTGCCACTGGCAAGGAGCGCAGCGACAAAATCCCTAAGAACATGGTTAAGATCGCAAGCACCCATGCAAAGATGGGGCGATCTATAAAAAAGCGAGCCATATGTATTCCCTTCCCTGTTAGTGAGTTTGTGTCGGTGCATCATTGGCAATGTTGAGCGGCACTTTATCCGTACGGCGCATCATGCTTTGCACTTGTTGAATGCCCTCAACCACCACTTGCTCACCTGCATTTAAACCTTTAGAAATGAGCCAGTTATTGCCATTGGCATGCTCAATTTCCACAGGACGCACCTCAGCAATGTTGCCTTCACCCACCACAATCACAAACGATTGTCCTTTAGGATCACGGTAAATGGCTTTTTGTGGAATCTGAATGGCATCTTTTTGAACGCCTTGATCAACAATTGAACGCACAAACATGCCAGGCAATAATAATTGATCAGGATTGGGGAATTCCGCTTGAATTAAAATCGAGCCTGTTGTTGGGTCTACAGTGCGATCCGAGAACTTCACAATACCGGCTTGAGGATAGATTGAGCCATCATCCATCACTAAATGAACCGTAAAATTATTGTCATCAATGGCGCCCGGCACAGGATTGATCAATGTGCCATCGCGGAATTTTTTCTGCATGCGAGTAAAATCTTTTGCAGAATAGGTAATGTCCACACGCATCGGATCATTTTGCTGAATCACTGCCATTTCCATCGCTTGACCTGCCGTCACCAACGCACCTTGTGTATAGTTAGAGCGACCAATTTGCCCACTGATCGGCGCCAACATTTTGGTGTAATTTAAGCTGATTTCAGCATTATTCACTTCTGCTTTTGCAGCAGAAACTTGTGCATTTGCTTGGATTAATGCAGCATTGGCATCATCAACATCTTGTTTGCTCACCGTTTTAGACGAGGACAATGCATTGATGCGTTTTGCTTTCTCAGCGGCGGCATATTGATTCGCTTTTGCTTGCTCTAATTTTGCTTCGGCAATTTGTAAAGCTGCATCATAAATGGCCGGATCAATTTGATAAAGGGTTGTGCCCTCTTCAACATAAGAGCCTTCCACAAAGTGACGATTTAAAATGATGCCGCCCACTTGTGGACGCACTTCGGCAATTTTTGAGGCTTTTGTGCGCCCCGGCAATTCTGCTTTGACCAACACATCTTGGGCTTGAGTGGTATAAGTCACCACTTTCACAGGCGGTACGCTCGCAGCTTGCTGAGCACTTTTATCGTCAGAACATGCCGATAGCGCCAATGCGCCCGCCATGACCAACAGCCATTTCTGATTGGACAACAATTTTCTCATCATATCTACAGTCTCGATTAATAGTACTAAAGCTTGGTTAAGTGAATCATGATCTTCATGGCATTTTCGATCTCAGCATCGCTGAAATCTTTCATTGAATTGAGCATCCATTCCCCGTAGATCTCATCAAGCACACGCTGACACTATGCCTCGCCTTGATCGGATAAACAATAATAAGGGGAACGTTTGTCGCTCTCATTCTCTTTAATGCAGATTAAACCTTCATCTAACAATGACTTCATGTGCTTTTGGACAGCTTGGCGAGTAATGAGTAAATCTGCGGCCAACGCAGCCGTTGTCATGCCTTGTTTTTCATATTTTTCATGCGTGGCAATGTGAATGACCAATTGCCAAGACGGAAAATTCAGCCCTGTTGGCTCAATCAACCGTTGGTTGATCTTCATTAAATTGGTTCGGGCTTTAAAATAATAAGTAAAAAACTCATGAATTGTATCGAAACGCTCTGCCATCATGACCTAAATAACACACAAAAGAAGATGACCTATATTAATGTTCGACAACAAGGTTGTCAAACATTAATCGAGACTATAAATTGTTTCTATAAGGGGGAAATTAGACTTTCACCACCAAAACATCACACGGTGAATCATTAATGATTGAACCGGAGGTTGAGCCTAACAAAAGCGCTAAACCTTGGCGTGTGTGTGCACCGACCACCACCAATTCCACTTGTAAGGATTCTGCTGTTTTGATGATGCCCTCTTTGGTTGAAAAAGCAGAGACCACATGTGTATCGGCATCCGGAATGCCTAAGCGATCGGCTAAAGCACGGGCATTTTTCTTCGCTTCTGCCACCACTTCTGAATCTGTTTGCTCAGAGATGATCGGCATCAATTCATAGCCAAGGGCAATGTTAATGTCTTCTAACACATGCAGTAATGTGATTTTTGCATGGTTACGTTCTGCCACCACCATCGCTTGTTTAACGATTTTCTCTGAATCGGCAGAGTGATCAATGGCCACTAATACATGTTTATATTCATTACTCATAATTATTCCTCTAGGGTTAGGGTTTGATGCTTTAGATTTATCATAACATTCTATGACCGAATGGGATAAAATAGCCATTTTATTATTAATCTAAATCATGGCAAGTCTCTTTTTTATTGTGCCTGCAGGTGGTGTTGGCGCACGCATGCAAGCGGATCGTCCGAAGCAATATTTGATGCTGACAGAGTCTCAATCTGTCCTTGCAGCCACGTTATCGCTCCTTCAAAGCCAAGGTGAGCATACGATTGCTGTAGGGGTTTCTGCCGATGATGGTTATTTTAAGCGCCTTACTTTACCCAAAGATTTACTGCGCTATGATGCTGGCCCTAATCGCTCTGATACGGTGCGTTTAGGCTTACAAGCCATTGAGCATTTAGCACAAGATGATGATTGGGTGATTGTCCATGATGCAGCGCGCCCGGGTTTAACGCCTAAAGAGCTTCAGCAATTCATTCATCAAGTGATGACAGAACCTCATTCCATCGGTGGCATCATGGCATTGCCTGCGGTCGATACCGTTAAACACGTCAATGCTCGCCAAATCACACACACCATTGATCGGAACACCATTCATTTAGCACAAACGCCACAAATGTTTCGCTATGGTGTTTTAAAAGCAGCTTATGAACATGCATTGAGCCATGATTTAGCAGTGACAGATGAAGCCTCTGCGGTGGAAGCGCTTGGCCATCATCCATTTGTGTATCAAGGTTATCCCCATAATTTTAAAATCACGCATCCCACCGATTTACGATTGATGCAATTTTTATTTTCAGAGAGGACGTTATGCGAGTAGGCATTGGTTTTGATGTTCACGCCTTTACAGAAGGTGATCATGTCATTTTAGCGGGTGAAAAAATCCCCCATCACAAAGCATTTTTAGCCCATTCTGACGGCGATGTGGTTTTGCATGCATTAACCGATGCCATTTTAGGCGCGGCAAAATGTGGTGACATTGGCATGCTCTTTCCTGATACAGATCCTGCCTATAAAGGCGCCGACAGCATGATTTTATTGCAAAAAGCGTACGAAAAAGTCCAAGCAAAAGGCTGGTGCATTGGCAACATTGACATCACTATTATGGCAGAGCGCCCAAAACTGATGCCCCATAAAGAGAAAATGGCCGCAAACATTGCCAAAGCTTTAAATTTACCGGAAGATGATGTCAATGTGAAAGCCACCACGATGGAAAAACTCGGCTTTGTGGGCCGTGAAGAAGGCATCGCTGCACAAGCCATCGTGCTACTGAACCCTTGTCAAGATTAAAGTTAATATAAGTCGTGTAGAGTGCTACACTATTTCATTCGTTTTATTTTTCATTGAGAGCAAAACAACATGTCGATAGAGAAACGCAAGTTATTCATTACCAATGCACTTCCGTATGCCAATGGCGATATACATTTAGGTCATTTGTTAGGTTACATCCAAGGTGATATTTGGGCGCGTTTCCATCGAATGTGTGGCTCTGAAGTGCATTTCATCTGTGCAGATGATGCCCACGGCACGCCCATCATGATCCGCGCGCAAAATTTAGGCATCACACCTGAAGAGCTCATTGCCAAAGCACAAAAAGCACACTTAGAAGATTTCGTGGATTTCCACATCGAGTTTGACAATTATTACACCACAAACAGCGAAGAAAATCGCCAACTCGTTGAAGACATCTATTTGAAATTAAAAGATGCAGGCTTGATCGAAACCCGTGAAATTCAGCAGTTTTTCGATGAAGAGAAACAGATGTTCCTCCCGGATCGCTTCATTAAAGGCGAATGCCCAAAATGTCATGCCAAAGATCAATACGGGGACAACTGCGAAGCCTGTGGCGGCGTATATCATCCGACTGAATTGATCAACCCATTCTCTGTTGTGTCTGGTAAAACGCCAGTGATGAAGGGCTCTGAGCACTTCTTCTTTAAATTATCGGATGAGCGCTGCGTCACATTCTTACGTGATTTCTTAGCAAACAGCGATCGTTTACAGCCTGAAGCTGCCAACAAAATGAAAGAGTGGCTCGGGACCGATGAAGACAATAAACTCTCTGATTGGGACATCTCTCGCGATGCACCTTATTTTGGCTTCCCAATTCCAAATGCACCGAATAAATACTTCTATGTATGGTTAGATGCGCCAGTCGGTTACTTTGCCTCATTGTCTAATTACATCTCGCGCCATCCTGAATTTTCTTTAAATGATTTCATCGAGCGCGATGCGGCTGAAAAAGCGGGCACAGAAATGGTACATTTCATTGGTAAAGACATCATGTATTTCCATACATTGTTCTGGCCTGCGATGCTCAATTTCTCCGGTTATCGTTTGCCCACACAATATGCCGTCAATGGTTTTATCACCGTCAATGGCGCAAAAATGAGTAAATCACGCGGCACATTCATCACGGCGCGCTCTTACTTAGATGAGCAATTGAATCCTGAATGGTTGCGCTATTACTTTGCCGCAAAATCATCAGGCGCGATTGATGACCTTGATTTAAACCTAGAAGATTTAGTCAGCCGCGTCAATTCTGACTTGGTGGGTAAATTTGTGAACATTGCTTCCCGCACGAGCCGCTTTGTCTCTAACTTATTTAATAATCAGCTCAGCACTTTTGCCGAAGACACCACAGAGTTATTGGCGACGATCCGCACAATGCAAGCGAACATCATCAATCATTACGAAGATCGTAACTTTGCTGCTGCCATGCGCGAAGTGGCGCGCGGTTGTGATTTGGTCAATGAACACTTTGACACCACAAAACCTTGGGAATTGGCGAAAAATGAAGCCGATCATGCGCGTTTACAATCCTTGTGCACCAGCTATTTAGAAGCCTTTAGATTATTAAGCATCTATTTGTACCCCATCTTGCCACAAACGGTGAAAAGCATTGCCGCTTACCTTAATAGCGATCTTTCTACGTTTGATGCCACGCGCAAAAACCTCGAAAATGCCACCATCAACAATTATGAACACTTGATGAAGCGCGTTGAGATCAAGCAGCTCAATCAATTGGTGGATCGCAATAAAGCGTCCCTCAAAGCCGCTGAGCCACAAAAGAAAGCGGAAAAAACTGAGAAAAAAGAGAAGAAAAAAACTGAAGTGATAGTGCCTGAAGGCTGCATCAACATCGATGATTTTTCTAAAGTGGATTTACGTTTAGGTAAAGTTTTAAGCTGCGAATTTGTGGAAGGCTCGGATAAATTGCTCGCCTTTACAGTGGATTTAGGTGAAGAGAAGCCTCGCAATATTTTCTCTGGCATCCGCTCTGCTTACGGTGAACCCCATTTATTAGTGGGCAAATATGTGATTGTGGTGGCAAACTTAGCACCACGCAAAATGCGCTTTGGCGTCAGTGAAGGCATGATTTTATCCGCATCCATTGATGGCGATTTGGCATTATTGACCACATTGAGCGAATTAAAACCAGGTGCGAAGATTTCTTAATGCACATCAACAAAGCTTGGGTTTCCCCAAGCTTTTGTTTTATTTATCATCATGCTTTGCTATATTAAAGATGCACCATAAACATTTTCATCAATAAAGGAGATAACAATGAACGAACATAAAAAAGATATTCATGAATTAAAATCCTGGGCAAAAGCACATGAGTCCACTTCTTTAGAGATCGCTGAAGCCATTTTTGAGTTGGCAAAAGGTGATGATGCCTTAGCAGAAAAAATCTGGAGCGAAGCACAAGATGAAGTGTTACCGTTAGCATTCTCAAAAACCGATGCAGACCATTTGTTCTGGGGTTTACAGCGCATTGATCGCAAAGATGTTTAAAAGCAGCCAATAACAAAAATCCCCGCTCATGACGGGGATTTTTTATGGTCATTTGTCCACTATTTTTTCTGTGCGGCTTTTGTGATCTTCACCACAATGGTGGAGAGTAAAATCAACGCTAAAATGTTCGGCAACACCATCAATCCATTGAACATATCCGCCATATCCCACACCAAATCCACTTTAAAAAATGCGGCAATGAAAATACATGCCACCACCATCATTTGGAAAATACGGATCGCCACTTCAGAGCCAAAGAGATAGCGCACATTGGTCTCGGCATAATAATACCAACCCACAATGGTGGAAAAGGCAAAGCACAATAATGCAATGCTCACAAAATAGCCGCCAAATGCACCAAAGACCGATTGATAGGCTTGTTGCGTCACGGCAATGCCCTTCACTTGATAAATCGACAAGAAATTACCCTGCCCAATTACATTGCCAAGAGCCGCCCAATCTTTGAGCGCAGATGTGATGATCACAAAACCCGTCAATGTCACAATCGTACACACAATGAAGACGCCCATCATGGCTAAAAAGGCTTGTTGTTCTGGCGCTGTGTCTTTAGCCACCGCATGAGCATGTGGCGTTGACCCCATCCCTGCTTCATTGGAGAATAAACCACGGGCAATACCAAAACGCGCCGCTTGTTGAATCGCAATCCCCGCGCCTGCACCTAACACAGCTTCAGGATCAAACGCCGCCACAAAAATGACGCGGCAAGCATCCCATAAATACGCAGAATTGATGGTTAAAATCACCACAACGCCCAAGAGATAAAAGAGCGCCATCAATGGAATCAATTTTTCCACCACTGCTGCAATGTTTTTAATCCCACCCATGATCACTAAACCTGTGACGCTCGCTAAAATTAAGCCCATTAACCATGTTGGCGTATTAAATGAGTTACTAAAAGCTTCGACAATGGAGTTACTTTGTACCATGTTGCCAATTAAGCCTAACGCCATGATGATGAGCACAGCAAATAAGACCGCTAACCACTTCATGCCAAGCCCGCGCTCAATATAATAAGCAGGCCCGCCCACCACTTGTCCATTACGATCTTTAGTTTTGAAATGAATGGCTAAAATGGCTTCTGCATAAATGGTGGCCATGCCTAAAAATGAGGAGACCCAAATCCAAAAAAGTGCGCCGGGCCCACCTAAAATGATTGCGGTTGCAGGCCCTGCTAGATTCCCTGTACCCACTTGACCGGCAATCGCTGTTGCCACTGCCTGAAATGAGCTCATCCCGTTTTTCCCAGCTTTTTCACCCTTTAAGGAAACGCCTGAAAAAAACATCTTCATCCCCGAGAAAAACCCTCGCACCTGAATGAATTTTAATCTGAATGTGAAAAAGATACCCACGCCAACGAGTAGGTAAATCAGAATATTGTTCCACAAAATTCCATTAACGGCATTCACGACCGTTTCTAAAGCATGCATGTTACCTCCTTAATACAGCCGTATAGTGTATAATTTTTTTCACAGGTTGTATGGGAATAATTCAAAAAATCTACTACTCTATTCGCTTTATTTCCATTAGAATGTCGCTCTTTTCTCAGCATATTTGAGACCATACATTTCATGATCAACATCGCACGCTTTTTCTTACAGCAGTGACGCACTCACAGAATCTCTAGGTTAGAGATAGGCTCGGGTGTTAATCGTTGATCGCGTGTTGATTGTTAGCACCCGTCTTTTGTCGACCTCAAAAAACAAGGACAGGGTTCAACATGACCACATGGCACACTTTTAAACAAAAATATCTGATTCAATTTTGGAATCCAGTAGCAGCTGTTATAGCCGCTGGGATTTTAGCCACATATTATTTTGGCATCACCGGCACTTTATGGGCTGTCACAGGCGAATTCACGCGCTGGGGCGGACACATTTTACAAGCCTTTGGCGTGGATCCAAGCAATTGGACCTACTTTAAAATGATTGGTTTTCAAGGCTCACCTTTAGATCGCACCGATGGTTTATTATTGATCGGCATGTTTGGCGGTTGTATCGCCGCAGCGCTTTGGGCGAACAATATTAAATATCGCAGCTCCCCCCATAAAATCCGCATTTTCCAAGCATTGGTGGGCGGCATCATCGCAGGCTTTGGTGCGCGTTTAGCGATGGGTTGTAACTTGGCAGCATTTTTTACAGGCATTCCGCAATTCTCCTTACATGCTTGGTTCTTTGCCATTACAACAGCCATCGGCTCCTATGCAGGCGCTAAAGTGGCATTGCATCCCATTTTTCGCATTCCACTCAAAGTGCAAAAAGTCACCGCTCAAGCGCCCCTTAAACAAAACCCTGCTCAAGTCAAACGCCGCTTTATCATCGGCTCCATCGTGTTTGCTGCATTATTCATCACTGGGATTATTTTACTCTTCATTAAACCATTATTTGGCATCGCATTGATCTTTGGGACAGCTTTTGGCTTACTCATCGAGCGCGCACAAATCTGCTTTACTTCAGCATTTCGTGACTTATGGATCACAGGGCGCACGCACATGGCTAAAGCCATCATCATCGGTATGATTGTGAGCACCATCGGCACATTTGCATTCATTGAAGCAGGCATTGCACCAAAAATTTATTGGGCAGCGCCAAACGCCATTTTAGGCGGCTTACTCTTCGGCTTTGGCATCGTTTTAGCGGGCGGCTGTGAAACTGGCTGGATGTATCGCGCGGTTGAGGGTCAAGTACACTATTGGTGGGTGGGCGCAGGCAACATCATTGGCGCCACTGTTTTGGCATATTATTGGGATGACTTATCCCCTTATTTAGTGGCAGATTTCGATAAAATCGACCTACTCAAATCCATGGGCACTTATGGCGGCTTGATCTTTAACTATGCGCTGATGATGATTTCCCTTGGTCTTATTTTGTGGTGGGAACGCCGCTTTTTCAATCGACGCGCGAAAGCGGCTCAAGCTGCCATCACGCGCCCCATTAATGTTGTGAACTCATAAGGATCAATCATGGACAATTCTATTAAAATCGAAGACATCGTACCCACGTTACGCCTTGATATGGTGGGCGAACCTTGCCCGTATCCTGCGGTGGCAACCCTTGAAGTGATGCCGCAGCTCAATGATGGGGATATTTTAGAGGTGATCAGTGATTGCCCACAATCGATCAATAACATCCCAATTGATGCGAAAAATCATGGTTATGAAGTGCTCTCCATAGAACAACATGGTCCTACGATTCGTTATTTGATTCGTAAGTAAGTCAATAAAAAAAGCCACTCTCGTGGCTTTTTTATTTTCGAGGTTTAAACCTGCGTCAATGCATAATCAATGGCATCGGTTGCGATGTTGACCATCCATTTGATCTGCTCTTCTGTCACAATGTAAGGCGTATTGAAATAGACAATTCCACCCAATGGACGAATGAGCAAGCCATGCTTCATGGCATAATCAAACATTTTAAGCCCAATACGGCTCTCCCATGAAAATGGCGTACGCGTGGCTTTATCTTTGACCACTTCAATCGCCGTGATCATCCCAGTTTGGCGCACTTGTGCAACATTTGGGTGATCTTTTAACGGCGCCGTGTATTTCGCAAAGGCTTGAATCAATTTTTGGTTATTGTTGATCACATCATCCTCTCTAAAAATGGATAATGTCGCCAAAGCCGCACTGCACGCCAGCGCATTGCCCGTATAACTGTGGGAATGCAAAAAGACTGACTCAGGATGATATTCACGATAAAACGCATCATAAATTTTCTTGCTGGTCATGCATACAGACATTGGCAAATAACCGCCCGTCAATGCTTTAGATAAACATAAAAAGTCCGGCACCATATCCGCTTGCTCGTGGGCAAACATTGTGCCTGTGCGCCCAAAACCCACAGCGATTTCATCTAAAATAATGTGCACATTGTATTGATCACACAATGCACGCAATTTCGTTAAATACAAGGGTGAATGCATGCGCATGCCGCCGGCACATTGCACTAAAGGTTCGATGATCACCGCTGCAATTTCATGATGATGATCATGGATTAAGGCTTCCATCTCCGCAAAGCGCTTTAATGTGTACGCTTCCTCTGTCTCATCTTCGGCTTTTTCATACAAATCTGGCGCAGTCACCTTAAAGGTATCAAAAAGCATCGATTTGTAACTTTGCGTATACAAAGGCGCATCCCCGACAGACATTGCCCCCACAGTTTCACCATGATAACTGTTGGTAAAGGTGACAAATTTATTCTTCGTCGGCTCGCCCACATTACGCCAATAATGCATGCTCATTTTAAGTGCGGATTCAATGCATGATGAGCCATTGTCCGCATAAAAGCAGTAATCTAGACCATCACGCGTGATGCTGACTAACTCTTCAGACAAGCGAATCATGGGCTCATGGGTAAAACCTGCCATGATCACATGTTCGAGCTGATCTAACTGATCCTTCACCGCTTGATTGATTTTAGGATTCGCATGGCCAAACACATTGACCCACCATGAGCTGATGCCATCTAAATATTTGTTGTCATCAAAGTCATACAGCCAAACCCCTTCCCCACGTTTAATCGGCACTAAAGGATAGGTTTCATGATCTTTCATTTGCGTACACGGATGCCACACCACGGATAAATCGCGTTGCATCCATTTTTGATTTTCTGTCATTGTTTATGCGTCCAAAGGAAGGGATAAATAATCGGCGGCGCTTTCATCTGATTGTAAAAATGGCACCACACCTAAGCAAGGCGCCGGCATGTGCGCCATGAGGTAATCTAAATTTTCTTGTTGATAAGGCATGTCAGCATCCACGCAATTTGCCACCCAACCTGCCACCGTTAAACCTGCACGCTCAATCGATTCCACTGTCAATAATGCATGGTTAATGGCACCTAATTTAACACCCACCACCACAATGACGGGCAAACCGGCTGCTTTGACCCAATCTGAATAACACTCCGTTTGATTTAATGGCGTGTGCCAACCGCCTGCGCCTTCCACTAAGACAAAGTCCGCCGGCTCTGATAATGCAGGCTTTAAAGCTTCTGTAATGGTGGCAACAGTGAGTATGACTTTCTCTTGCTCTGCCACAATGTGGGGCGCAATGGCAGGGGCAAAGCAAAAAGGATTGATGATGTCATACGGGCAAGGATAGGAAGAGGCGGCTTGATGCGCTAACGCATCTTCATTGCGAAGGCCATCGATCGTCATGTCACTGCCACTTGCCACAGGCTTAATGCCCAAAGATTGCAAGCCTACGCGGGCAGCTTTTTCCAATAATCCTGCGGTGATGCGTGTTTTACCAATTTCTGTGTCCGTTCCGGTCACAAAAAAGCGTTGTGCTGTTCTCATATTCACTCTGTTTTGGTTAATCAAACAGGTAAAATTGTAACCCCACAACGCTTTATGTCAAACAATTAAAATAATTTATGGTTTACATAATTACTTAACCAATTGTATTATTTAACTTATTATCATTCAGATTGATGCACCAAGCTCATAGCAACTGACCCAAAATCGCTGATCCCAAAGGCAACCTTCGCGGTAACTCGCCATCATTGCTTGCTGTAACTCCGTCGATGCATGTGCGCCATAATCATCACACACTTCACGCAATTGACGCACAGATTCAGCGTGCTCAATGCCTGCATACATGTCAATCCATGCGGTGTACGGATTATTTTCCCGCGCATGATTCGCATAAATGTATTGCCCAAGGCGCTGATACACAATGAAACAAGGTAAAATTCCTGCCAATGCAATCTCGATGGGCGCGTTGCACAATTGATCATAAAAGTTGAGAAAACCTATAAGCGTTTCACTCGCGGCAATGCTAGATAAATCCCGCGTGAGATATTGATCATGCAGCGCTTTTTCACCGGCCATATTTTCCGCCACAAAGCCTTCAAAATAGCGTTGATAACGCCGCTGATCCATGCGCTGTGCAAAGTGCAACAGCACAGCAGAAAAGCCCCGTAAATACAAAGCATCTTGCTCAATGTAAAAGGCAAAGCGCTCTTTTGCCAATGTGCCTTTCATCAATTGCTGAATAAAAGGCAACTGCTTTGTGGTTTCATACACAGGCAGTTGCGCTTGCCATGCGGCTTCACTCCAACCCATTATTTCGGTTTATACGCACAAATTGCCACGTAATCGCCTTTATCAAAGCCGCTGACGGGTTCTTCAATCTGTAAATCTGAATACACAGGATGCGTGGTTAAGGTTTGATAAAATTCAAAATCCACAAAGCCCACTTTTTCCATGAGGTCGATTTTCTCGCCCGTGGTGCGCCAATTTGCTTGATCCACCAATTCAATGGGATAAGGATTGCGTGGATACACGCCCGTCAATAAGGGATGATCCCAAGATTTCACCGCTTTTGCCAAGTTATACAATAAGCCATAACCGCTCTCTTTTGGGATGTCGATCACGATCACTTTGCCGCCGGGATTCAGGGCATTGAAACTATTGGTCAACGCTTTGCCTAAATCGGTGATGTAACCTGGGCAACCATTGTACAAAATGGTGTCATAGGTGCGGCCAAGATAATCATAATTTTCTGCCGTTTCAATCATCACCTCTAAGCCACGTTTTGCCGCAATCGCCGCCATGTCTTTTGAAGGCTCAACGCCATCTGTGATGTGAATGCCAAACTCTTGGCGCAAAATGGATTCAAATAAACCGCTGCCACAGCCGACAGATACAATGTTCTCACAGCCTTCTAAGGTTTTGGCCACCAATTTAACTTCAGACATCAACACATTGCTGTTGTCTAAAAACCAACTGTCATATTTTTGTGCGTATTGATCAAAACTTTTTTTCATGATTATCGTCTCTTAATGGGATTCTGATGGGGCGATTGTAGCATGCACAAAACTGATGCGGGCGCTGTTTTTAATGCGTGCATCGCCGAAAAATTCGCCTTCTGTGGCAAGAATCTGATGATCCGCTAAATCCTGCACAATCGGTTTTTCATACGCTTTATGGTGATCAAGGCGCGTTAAATAGAGATGAAAGCCGCCTTGGGGCACATCAAACCGATAATGCTTAGGCAAAATGCTGCGTAAATGTGCCACACAATGCTGCATGCGCGTTGCTAACGTGGTTCGAAGCAATTGCTCATGTTGATCGGCATAATGGTTGAGATAATTTTCCGCCATCACTTGCGGCAAGGCACTCAAACCTGAATCGAGCTGATGACGAATGTTCGCTAAATTATTGACAACCGCCGCCGGCGCAATCATCCACCCAATGCGAATGGAGCGCCCTAAATATTTGGACAATGAGCCAATATAAATCGTATTGCCATGCTGATCATGCTGGGCAATGGGCGAGACATCAAGCGTTGAATGGAGTTTCAATTGGCTATAGGCATCATCTTCCACGATCGCCAATTTTTTACGATGACAAAAATCCACCAACTGCTTTTTGCGCTGGCCACTCATCACGTAACCTGTGGGATTTTGAAAATTCGGATTCACAAACAGCATTTTCAGAGAATGTTTATGCACCAATTCATCTAGCTTATCTATGCAAATGCCTTGCTGATCCACCGGAATCCCATAAATTCGTAACCCAACTGATTGAAAAATCGGCAGCGCATAAAAATAAGAGGGTTGCTCAATCCCAATGGCATCACCCGGTTCTAATAATCCCAATGCAATCAATGATATGGCCTGCTGCGCACCTGATGTAATCAGAATCTGCTCAATGGGTACTTTGTACCGAAAGCGATCATACAAATAACGCTGCACTGCTTCACGAAGAGATGCAATGCCAAGGCGCGCACTGTCATCTTGCAATTCTGCATGGATTAAGGTTTGCCAATCGGTTTCTGGGAGCTGTAACGGCGGATAGAGCTCAATGGGTAAATCGCCGCTTCGTAGATCATAACTATGTTGCTGCGGGCGCACAGAAGATGGGCGCGGCTGAAACAATTGATCCAAACTATTGTGCCGCCAATTGAGGGAGGGATGGGTCAATAAGCCCCATTTTTGATCATTCACAAAGGTACCAGAACCCGCACGCTTAATGATGATATTGCGCGCAGCCAATTCATCAAAAGCGCGAATGACGGTGGAACGATTGACCCTTAATCGCTCGCTCAACTCACGTTCTGAAGGCAATTTCGCCCCGGCTGGCAACTGGCCATTGATGATGGCCTCTTCAATCATTTCAATGATTTGCTGATAAAAAGGTTTACGATGGTCTCGGTCAATCACAAACATGTTGCATCCTTTAAAAAGTGGATGGTATAAAAAGCAACCAACTGGTTCTATGATGACGGTTTTTCCCTTGGTAGGCTAGTGTTACTTTTAAACAAAACCAATCAAAGGGGAAAATAATGAGTCAAGAAGTTGTGATGCCACCACGCGGCGTAATCATGGATGTTGTGAGTGTTGAAGAAGCTAAAATCGCTGAAGCTGCAGGCGCTGTGGCAGTGATGGCTTTAGAACGCGTACCGTCAGACATTCGTAAAGAAGGCGGCGTTGCTCGCATGACAGATCCTGAATTGATCCATGCCATTAAAGCCTCTGTGTCCATTCCTGTGATGGCAAAAGTGCGCATTGGCCACATTGCAGAAGCTCGCATCTTAGAAGCCATCGGCATTGATTACATCGATGAAAGTGAAGTATTGACGCCTGCAGATGATGTGTATCACTTACTTAAAAGCGATTACAAAGTGCCATTCGTATGTGGTTGCCGCAACTTAGGTGAAGCACTTCGTCGCATTGGTGAAGGCTCTAAAATGCTTCGCACAAAAGGTGAACCAGGCACAGGCAACATCGTAGAAGCGGTGCGCCACATGCGTCAAGTGAATGAAGAAATTCGCTTATTGACCACAAAATCTGACGATGAATTGATGGTGTATGCGCGTGACATCGGCGCGCCTTACGAACTCATCAAAGAGATCAAGAAAAATGGTCGCTTACCTGTGGTGAACTATGCTGCAGGCGGCGTTGCAACCCCAGCGGATGCGGTATTGATGATGTTATTAGGCGCAGATGGCGTATTTGTGGGCTCAGGCATTTTCAAATCTGAAAACCCAGAAGCTTTTGCCCGTGCAATCGTACAAGCTACGGCAAATTATGAAGATTTCGAATTGTTGGCAAAATTGTCTAGAAACTTAGGCGCGCCAATGAAAGGCATCGAAATTGCCACATTAGATGAAACGCAAATCATGGCGGGTCGTTAATTTAACAAATCAATCAAACACACTTCACACTCGTGGTAGATTAATGATCGTAATCAACCACATAAAGAGGGTGAAGTGTGAATTTATCCATTCTTTATACGCGTGCACAAAAGGCGCTCACATCTGAGATTGTTCGCGTTGAAACTCATATCAGCAATGGTTTACCTGCATTTCATATCGTCGGGATGCCAGAAACCGCCGTCAAAGAGAGCAAAGACCGCGTTCGTGCAGCCATCATCAACTCAGGCTTTGAGTTCCCTGCGCGTAAAATCACCGTCAATCTCTCCCCAGCCGATATGCCTAAAGAAGGCGGACGCTATGATCTTTCGATTGCCCTTGGCGTATTGATCGCCTCAGGACAATTGCAATCGCCCTTAATCGACACACATGAATTCATTGGTGAACTGGCCTTAACCGGTGACTTACGTGCCATTCGTGGTTTATTGCCTACGGTGATTGCGGCTGTTTCCCACCATAAAAACATCATCATCCCAAAAGATCGCAGCAATGAAGTGGGCTTTTTAGACAGCCCGCACATCTTAGTGGCGAGCTCCTTAAAAGAAGTGGTGACATTTTTAGAGCAAAAAGCCACGCTGTCCCCACCTGATCAAGCGGACATTCATCACATGCATTCGCACCTTGATATGCTCGACATTAAGGGACAAGTCTTTGCAAAACGTGCGCTGAAAATTGCCGCAAGTGGCGGGCACAATATTTTACTGATTGGTCCACCGGGCACGGGTAAAACTATGTTGGCTTCGCGTTTTATGACGATTTTGCCAGACATGACACAAACCGAAGCCATTGAAGCCGCCGCCATTGCCTCCGTCAGCCATCAAGGGTTTGACATCGAACAATTTGGCGTGCGCCCATTTCGGGCGCCGCATCATACAGCCTCCTCTGTTTCTCTTGTGGGCGGTGGATCAAATCCGCGGCCGGGTGAAATTTCCCTTGCCCATCATGGTGTGCTCTTTTTAGATGAGTTACCCGAGTTTGATCGCAAAGTTTTAGAAACCCTGCGTGAACCCTTAGAATCTGGGGAAATTCACATTTCACGTGCCACAAGCCAAGCAAAATTCCCCGCACAATTTCAATTGATTGCAGCCATGAATCCCTGTGCTTGTGGATTTTATGGGGACAAAGAAAAAGCATGCCAATGCAACAGTGATGCCGTTGCCCGTTATCGCAATAAAATTTCAGGGCCATTTTTAGATCGCATTGATCTACATGTGGAAGTGCCGCGTTTGATGACATCTGAGCTGCAATCCACGCAACTTGGCGAATCCTCAAGCGAAATGCGAGACAGCGTGCTCAAAGCCCGTGCCCGTCAATTGGCAAGGCGCGGTAAGCACAATGCCCTACTCTCTGTGCGGGAGATTGATGAGGATTGTCATTTAGGCATCAAAGAGCTTGAATTGATGGATAAAGCACAAAAAAGATTAAATTTATCGCCTCGAAGTTTTCATAGAATTTTGCGCGTTGCCCGCACCATTGCTGACTTAGAGGGATCAGAGGACATTAAAGCCACACATTTAACTGAAGCTTTAGCCTTCCGTGCCATGAATTTTTAAGGTATATATATTACATAACCAACCAAACATATAGGAGAAGATAAAAATGGCAGAAGTTGAAAGTTTTACCCTTGATCATGACAAAGTGATTGCCCCATACGTGCGCTTAATCGCCAAAGAAAATGGCCCTAAAGGCGATGTGATCACCAATTTTGATGTGCGTTTGACTCAGCCGAATGAAGTGGCGATCGAAACTTGTGGACTACACACGATGGAGCACATTTTTGCTGATTTAATGCGCAATCATTTAGCCGGCATCATTGACATCTCGCCCTTTGGCTGCCGCACAGGTTTTCATTTGATTGCGTGGGGTGAACCGAGCGCAACTGATGTTGCCAAAGCCCTGAAAGCAACGCTTAAAACCATTGTCAAAGATGATTACACCATTGATCAGGTGCAAGGCATTGCGCGTGTTGCCTGTGGTAACTATAAGGATCATTCGCTACATTCTGCAAAAGAATGGGCAAAAATCATCTTAAAACAAGGCATCAGTGAGGATGCATTTGTACGCAAAGTAATCTAAACACTACATAAAAAAAGCGCCTAATTTTAGGCGCTTGCTCAATTATTGTTATGTAACCTTGTTATTTCTCAAACTTGTGCAGTGTCATTCAGTCTGTAGTTGCTTGGTAGGTGATACAATACGCGAAATGATCAGAAAGCTCAAACAAAAATTTACACTTGAATAATTTACATACAAAACTTTACTTTTTGATCTAGATCAATGTATTTACGAGACATTTTTGAATTGCTTCACAGAAAATCCAAGCACATGTAACGTTGCAAAGTAACCCACCAGTGCCACCATCATAACCACTACAAGCGCCGCTAAGCGTGGTAATAAGCCTGAATCAAACCAAAAATCCTGATACGTTGAGACCCAATATAAGAAAGTTCCGAGCATAATATTCGCAGGCACAATCACCCACAATTGCCCTGTCCATAGGCGCTGAATGCGATAAATGCCCAAATGATGCAAACCCATCATCAACAGCATTGCATTGACCCACGCCGCAATCGAGGTCGAAAGCGCAAGCCCAGCATGCGCATAATAACGCACCAAGACAAATTGCAATGCAATGTTCACGCCAATGGCCACTAAACCAAATTTCAGCGGTGTTTTGGTATCTTGCCTTGAGTAATACACGGGCGCTAAAATCTTAATGAGAAAATACGCCACAATGCTTGTGCCATAAGTGACCAAGCTCAACGCAGACATCTTCACATCATATAAAGTAAAAGCGCCGCGCATGAAAAGCAGCGCCAACAAAGGTTCTGCCAAAATGATCAGTCCAATGCTTGATGGCACACCCAAAACCAGCGCCAATCGAATGCCCCAATTGACGGTTTTTTCAAAGCCTTCACGATCATTTAATGCATTTAAACGAGATAATTTCGGCAACACAACCGTACCTAAGGCAACTGCAACCGTGCCCAATGCAAATTCCACTAAGCGATCGGAATAGTAGAGCCATGTCACGCTGCCTGTTTCTAGGCGCGATGCCAATTGTGTATTAATGAGAATATTAATTTGGCTGCTTGATGAGCCGATTAAAGCAGGCACCATCAACACAATCACCTGCTTTACGCCCGGTGCACCAAAGGCAACGCGCGGCATTTTCGTCAATAAGTTTTGGCGGCGCACACTCATCATTACGATCATACATTGCAAAATCCCCGCCAGCAAAACGGCATAACCTAAGCCCATGATCGGAATCTCTAAAAACTCCACGCTCACAAATGCGCCAATGATTAAAGCGATGTTCAACAAACTTGGCAACAACGCAGGCAGCGCAAAACGATCTAATGAGTTTAAAATACTTGAATACATCGCGAGCATGCAGATCAAAAATACATATGGAATCATGATGCGCACTAAATCCGCTGTTAAGGCAAATTTCTCAGGATCCGCTTTAAAGCCGCTGGCAAACACCGTCACCAATTCTGGCGCAAAAAGAATGCCAAGGGCAGTAATCGCAAGGAGCACAATCCCTAAAGATCCGGACACCTCTGCCACAAAGAGCGGCAGTTGATTGCGCTTTTTCTCATAATATTCACTGAAAACCGGCACAAAAGATTGGTTAAATGCGCCTTCCCCAAAGAATCGGCGAAAGAGATTCGGGATTCTAAACGCCACATTAAAGGCATCCATCATGGCGCTTGCACCAAAGAAGCTTGCAAATACGATGTCACGCACAAGCCCTAAAATGCGTGAAACCAACGTCCATGCGCTGATGGTGAAGAGCGAGCCTAGAAGACCGCGTTTTTTCTTTGTCTGTATTGTTTGTGCCATGATCGTCTGCGTGGTGAATCAAAGGGCAAATTATATCAGGTCATTTGAGAATATTCGCTTTTTACCAAGGGCTGCACTATGATGTCGTTTTTAGCTCAGCAAAATTCATTATGTTAGAACTGTCCGTCATCTCCATTTTATGGTCACTCTCGTTCTCATTGATTGGCCTGTACATCGCTCCATTTGTCGATCCTTATTTAGCGGTATTGATCCGCATCATGTGCGGCATCGTGATCTTTTTACCCTTTGTGCGCAAAACATCGCTGCAAGAGATTGGGCAATTGATGCTCGTGGGTGCATGCCAATTTGGTTTGACGTACATTTTTTTATATCAAGCGTTTCATTACATCAGCGTGATTGAGGTGCTGCTCTTTTCCATCACAACGCCGATTTACATTGTGATCATTCGAAGTTTCTTTGACAGAACGTTTCAGGCGCGCGCATTTATGGCGGCATTTTTAGCGGTGATTGGCGCTGCGATCATTCGTTATCAAACCATTTCTCCATCATTTGTCATGGGATTTGTGCTGATGCAAACGGCAAATTTTGTTTTTGCGTTTGGGCAAACCTATTATCAACGCACACAAACGCAATCACGCAAAAATTATCAAAGCTTCTTTTGGTTCTTTGCAGGTGCATTTGTGGTGGTTTTTCCCACTTGGTTGCTCCTTGGCACCACAAAATTCACCGTGCAAACCAGCACGCTTTTATCCCTATTTTATGTGGGCTTTTTAGCCACAGGGCTTGGGCAATATTTATGGTTGCAAGGGGCGACAAAAGTCTCCGCGGCCACATTATCGGTGATGAATAATTTGCTCATTCCCTTTGGCATTGTGATCAATCTATTGTTTGGCGGCACGATTGACATGCCGATTGAATTCACGATTGGTTCTACCATCATTTTAATTTCCCTTTGGGTGGCCAAACAACCGAAAAAAGCCTGATAAAATCAGGCTTTGCTTCAAGTAATGCTGACGATTCTTCGATTACATCTTAGGTGGGATAGTGATCGAATCTTCTGAATCGTACAGCGTTACATTCATCGGCAATTCAAGCAAAACAAAGCGGTTTTGCGTGATCCCTTCAATCTTAATGTCTTGTTTATCATCAAAGGCAATGCAATCGCCTTCTGACAACACATGATCGCGCACTTTAATGTCGCCATAGCACACACGAATGAACACACCATTTTTGGCATCTTTCTTCGTGTAGGTGATTTTTTTCTTAGGATCGACTTCTGAAGCCGCAATCCATGCATCTTGATGAATCACTGCACGATCCTTACTGATCACATTATCAGGCGCAACAAAGTAATGAAAGCGATTGGCGAACATATCTGTATCCACCGCACACACTTGATGACGGGGTGTTAAACCGCGTCTACGTGGCATCACCCAAATTTTTAGATAATTGACTTCTTCTTTAGGATTCACGCTATTGATGGCATAACTCAAGCCTGTGCCTGCACTCACCACCAATACTTCTTCTTTTTTGACAATCGAACGATGGGCGCGGCTGTCTGTGTATTCAATTTCACCATTTAATGGCATGATGATCACTTCTAAATCACTGTGATGTTGCTGACCAAAACGGCCAGGGCCTGTGAAAAAGTTATTGTTCAATAAACGCAAGGTTCCGAACTGCGTACGATCCGCATCATAAAAGCCGCCATAAGAGAAAAAGCGATGGCTGCGATAATTGCCGCGTTCACACACATTGTATTCATTCGCTCTGTAGACCATATTGGTTTTCATTATCGTTCCCCTTTCTGTTTTTCCATTTGAAAACATGATCGGAACATCTTTAATCAATGCCTAAATCATGAAAACAAGATTACGCCCTTACATAAGTTTACGCAATTTAGTTTATTAAATTAAAGACAACATCTTAAATAATAATTTCAATCACTTATAAATAATTGTACGCCAATAATATATATTTTTTAAATAAAAACCGTCATTATTTTGCAATACAACACTTACAAATGTTTTCAAATGCATTATGATAGATCCGACATGCCGATCATGTTAAAATAATTTATATTAATTATTAATATATACTTTTTAATAATATTATCAAATATAAGGATGAATAATGACTGCCAATCATCAACAACCGCTGCCCACTATCGTCCTCGTGCATGGACTCTTTATGTCTGGTGTGGTGATGGTGCGCCTTAAGCAATTTTTTAAGCACCAGGATTACCCCGCAGAAATCTTTTCCTATCACACCTTGACGCAATCGACTGAACAAAGCGCAGAGCGCTTAGCCGATTATATTGAAAAGATCGATGGACCGGTCATTTTAGTGTGCCACAGTTTAGGCGGTTTATTGGCACAAAAAGCGATCGCTATGCTCACTGACATCACACAAGTGAAAAAAGTGGTCACCCTTGGCACACCGTGGCAAGGCGCATCCGTGGTGACATTTGTGCAGCAATATCGTTTAGATGTTTTGATGGGCAAAAGCCTGGCCACCCTCTTGCCTAAGCACAACGAATGGCAATGGCCAACGATTCCATTAGGTTCGATTGCTGGGCATTCGTCAATGGGTGCTCGTTTACTTTTTGCGCGTGGCAAAAACATTCCCTCAGATGGCACCGTCACCATCGAGGAAACCAAAATCAAAGGCATGACGGATCACACCATTTTACCGGTGAGCCATACGGGGCTCATTTTCTCTGATGAGTGCGCAAAAAAAATACTTCAGTTCATCAAGGCCAATACCTTTACGACATGAAGCATTTTCAATGATCATTGATGATCTTCAGAAGATGATTATGATTGGCTTTGTGAGTTTTCCTCTTTAATTTTTGAACTCACAAACCAATACATCCATGCAGCAAACCCAATAATAAAAGCCACACCTAATAAACTGAACATCACCGGCATCGTAAACCAACCCATCTTCATCCCCCTTGTTAGTAGAGTTGTAGGAACCACTGAGATCAGTATAGCCTAGCCCTTACCTTCGATCCTTGATCGTAATCAACTAAAATGATTTCAAACATTTATCTCAAGTTTAGGCTGGATTTTCACGCTCTTTTAAGAGCTTTTCGATCACATCATCCCCCACATGACGATAATCTTGACCTTTGACAAAATAAAAGACCAATTCGCTGATGTTTTGACAACGAGAACTCACTCGCATGATGGAGCGCGCGCAATTTAACGCGATCAAAATATTGGGGATCGAACGGGGATCTTCCATCATGAATGTCATCATTTGGCGGATCACCAAATCATATTTTTGGGCAATGCGTTTATCTTCTAAATAAACCGTCAAGGCTGCATCCATATCCATGCGCGTAAAGGCATCTAACACATCTTTGAGCATCTTCATGACACTGTTGCCCATCGTTTCAAGAGAGGTCAATAAACTCAGTTGCTCTGGCGTAAAATCTTGCTTGGCGATTCTACAAATGGCTTCTGCTGAATCGCCAATGCGCTCAAGCTCTGCAATCAGTTTTAAAATCACCATGATCAAACGTAAATCACTGGCCGTTGGCTGGCGCTTTGCGATGATTTTCACACAGGCTTCATCAATCGCCACTTCCATCTGATTGACTTTTTGATCCCCTGCAATCACTTGTTCTGCCAATTCAACATCATGTTCTAAAAGGGTGCGAATCGCATGACTGAACTGCTGCTCCACTAACCCACCCATTGTCATCACTTCGCGGCGAATGTGCGCTAAATCGGCATCATATTGCCCAGAAATGTGTTTGCCTAAATAATCCATCACTCGCCCCTTTTAGCCATAACGGCCTGTAATATAATCTTCGGTCTGTTTTTTCATCGGAGAGGTGAAAATGTCATCGGTTTTGCCATATTCCACCAACTCACCTAAATACATAAATGCGGTGTAATCTGAGCAGCGCGCCGCTTGTTGCATATTGTGCGTCACAATCACCACGGTATAGCTGTCTTTAAGCTCAGTGATGAGCTCTTCAATGCGCCCCGTGGAAATCGGGTCAAGCGCCGAGCATGGTTCATCGAGCAACAACACTTCAGGCTTAATGGCAATGCCGCGCGCAATGCACAAACGCTGCTGTTGCCCGCCTGACAAACTGTTGCCACTTTGATGAATTTTATCTTTCACTTCATCCCAAAGCGCCGCCTTCGTCAAAGCCCATTCCACGCGCTCATCCATCTCCACGCGGGATAATTTCTCAAATTGCTTAATGCCAAAGGCAATGTTGTCATAAATGGACATCGGAAAAGGCGTAGGCTTTTGGAACACCATGCCCACTTGCGCACGCAGCAATGAAATGTCACGGCGATCGGTTAAAATATTTTGCCCATTGAGCAAAATTTCTCCTTGTGCATATTGCTCAGGATACAGCGCATACATTTTATTGAATGTACGCAGCAATGTGGATTTACCGCAACCTGAAGGGCCAATGAACGCGGTCACAGCATTCGCCTTAATGTCGATGGAGATCTCTTTTAAAGCATGAAATTTTTGATAGTAAAAATTCAAGTTGCGCACTTCAATTTTATTGTGTGTTGAATTTTGCGTCATGGATTTACCTTTTCTTCTGACTGAACAATACGCGGGCTAAAATGTTGAGAAACAACACAAACACCGTGATCAATAACACCCCTGCCCAAGCAAGCTCCTGCCACTCTTTAAATGGACTCATGGCAAACTTAAAGATGGTGACGGGTAAGTTTGCAATGGGCGCATTGAGATCGGTGCTCCAAAATTGGTTTGACAATGCAGTAAAGAGTAAAGGCGCTGTTTCCCCTGCAATGCGGGCAATCGCCAATAATACGCCTGTGACAATACCAGACACCGATGCCTTTAACGTAATGGTTAAAATCATGCGCCAGCGCGGCGTGCCAAGGGCATAGGCTGCTTCTCGTAAATTATTGGGCACGAGTAACAACATATTTTCTGTGGTGCGCACAATGATGGGCAACTGAATCAATGCCAATGCCACAATCCCTGCCCAACCTGAAAAGTGCCCCATGGGCACGATCATGACCATATAAACAAACAAACCAATGATGATCGATGGCGCAGAGAGCAGCACATCATTGATGAAACGAATGATGCTTGCCAACCAGTTTTTACGGCCATATTCTGCCAAATATATGCCTGATAAAATACCCAGCGGTGTGCCAATCAAGGTGGCCACTCCCACCAATAATAAGCTCCCCATCATGGCATTTGCTAAACCGCCGCCTTCAGTGTTTGGCGGTGGCGTCATCTCTGTAAAGACGGCGAGCGACAGTCCGCCCATGCCTTTTGTGACGGTGGAATATAAGATCCATGTCAGCCACACCAAGCCAAAGAGTACGGCAATCATTGAAATGCCAATGGCTAAGCGATTTTTAATGCGGCGGCGCTTTTGTAAACGCATCGCCATGCTTTCATCTCTCATCAGCGATTCCCCTCTTTTTGACTCAAGCGCAACAACATCAATTTAGACAATGCCAACACAATGAACGTGATCACAAATAGAATCAAACCAAGCTCCATCAATGCAGCCGAATGTAAGCCCGGCTCTGCCTCTGCAAACTCATTGGCCAAGGATGATGTAATGGAGTTGCCCGGCATAAAGAGCGATAAACTGTCTAATTGATACGTATTACCGATGATGAACGTCACCGCCATCGTTTCCCCAAGGGCGCGCCCTAAACCAAGCATCACGCCACCAATGACACCATTTTTGGTGTACGGCAACACAATGTAGCGAATGCATTCCCATGTTGTGCAGCCAATGCCATATGCCGCTTCCTTCATTAAAGTCGGCGTTTGCTCAAACACATCGCGCATCACTGATGTGATGTACGGAATGATCATGATGGCTAAGATGAAACCTGCCGCCAGTAAACCAATCCCGAACGCTGGGCCCGTAAAAAAGAGATTTAAAATCGGAATGTTCGCAAGAATGTCGTTCATCGGCATCTGAAAATATTCTGCAAAGATGGGCGCAAACACAAATAAGCCCCACATGCCGTACACGATGCTAGGAATGGCTGCCAATAGCTCAATGGCGATTCCAAGCGGACGGCGCAACCATAACGGCGAGAGCTCTGTTAAGAAAAAGGCAATCCCAAAGCTGACGGGCACCGCAATCACCAAAGCAATGATGGAGGTGACAATCGTGCCATAAATGGGCACCAATGCACCATATTCATCCATGGGCGGATCCCAGTTTTTATCCCATAAAAACGGCAGCCCAAACTCTTTAATGCTCGGCATCGAGGCGATGATCAAAGAAATAATAATGCCGCTCAACAATAACAGGACGAAAATCCCCGCCACGCGAACGACATTATCAAAGATGAGATCCCCAACCTTCGATGGGGATCTTTGTGTATTTTTCACTTTAGCCATATGTGATGACTCGTCCTATTCAATGAGTGCTTGACCATCTTTAGTTGTGAGCTCTGTTGCCCACGCTTTTTTGATCTCTGCAATCACATTGTCGGGTAACACGGCATAATCTAATGCCACCGCCGCTTGTTGCCCATTTTGATACGCCCAATCAAAGAAGTTTAAAACTGCTTTGCCCTTCTCAGCATTGTCCTGCACCTTTTGTAATAAGATAAAGGTTGTGGATGTAATTGGCCATGCATTGTCACCAGATTGATTCGTTAAATCTTGAGCAAAAGTTTCTGCCCAATTCGCTTTTTTCGCAGCAGCACTGAAGCTTTCAGCCGATGGCGAAATCACTTGACCCTCTGCAGAATAGAGTTTTGTATACGCTAAGTTGTTCTGTTTAGCATACGCATATTCCACATAACCAATCGATCCCGGTAAACGCTGAACAAATGCCGCAACGCCATCGTTGCCTTTACCACCAACGCCCACAGGCCATTTCACAGTCGTGCTTTTACCCACTTGCTGATTCCATTCGGCATTCACTTTGCTCAAGTAGCTTGTGAATACAAAGGTTGTACCAGAGCCATCCGCGCGGCGCACCACATTAATATCTTGATTCGGCAATGTTACATTCGGGTTCAATTGAGCAATTGCTGCATCGTTCCAGTTTTTGATTTTACCCAAGTAAATGTCCCCAAGGGTTTGACCATCGAGCACCAATTGATTCGACTCAATGCCCTTCACATTCACCGCCACCACAACGCCGCCAATCACAGTTGGGAATTGCATTAAGCCATCTTGTTTTAATTGATCATCAGATAAAGGTGCATCACTTGCCCCAAAGTCCACCGTTTTTGCATTGATCTGTTTGATTCCACCCGAAGAGCCAATCGCTTGATAGTTCACTTTCACGCCTGTTTCTTTATGATAAGTGTCTGCCCATTTTGCATACACAGGTGCCGGAAAGGATGCGCCCGCACCTGTAATGTTCACATCTGCGTGTGCTGCATTAAAGGAAACGGCTGCGGTCAATGCGAGGGTCCAACCAATCTTTTTCATGCTTAACTCCTTGTTAGAGATGTTTTTTAATTTAACTGACCTTAGTGTAAAAAATGAATGTGACAAGAAGATGACAATAAATTTTTTATTCCACAATCAAATGTGCAGGAATGACAAAAGAAAACGTTGAACCACGATTCGGAAAACTCTCAATGCTTAAATCGCTGCCATGATGACGAAGGGCATGTTTCACAATGGCCAGCCCAAGTCCTGAGCTGTTTTTTTGATGCGTGTGTGCGCTGTCCACTTGATAAAAGCGCTCCGTTAAGCGATTCAAATGATGCCCTGCTATCCCAACGCCATTGTCTTGCACGCTGAACAACACGCCCTTTGATGCCCTTGCCCATGTGATCTGAATCTTTGTGCCCGATGGATTGTGTTTAATGGCATTATCAATCAAATTGCACATCACGCTGTAGAGCTGATCCTGATGCCCCATAATGGAGAGATTCGCCTCGATGTTTGCCACAATCTCATAATCGGGGTGCACCTCTATGATGCTGCTGATCCATTGATCTAACAGTTTTGCCACATTGATTCGATGCATCACCGCATGGGCGGACATATTCTCAATCTTACTTAATAATAAAATCTGCCCAATGAGTGATTCCATGCGCTCAATTTGTGATTGCACCTTTTGCCAGGTTTGCGCCTTTTGATTCTCTGGCACTAAATCTTCTTCGAACATCTCCACATAACCTTTGACGACCGACAGCGGCGTTCTGAGCTCATGGCTTGCGTGCGTGAAAAAGTCTTTGCGCTGCAATTGGGCTAAATAAATGTCGTTCACATTGCGCGCCACAATGATATGGCGGCTGTGTTCGTATGGCAGTACCCGAAATTCCATATAGTGTTTTTGGTGAATTTTTAAGGTTAAGGGCTCGCTAAAATCCTCTTGTTGCAGATAATCTGCCAAAGCCGGATCACGAATCAGATTGACAATGTTTTGTCCTTTATCATCTGGCCAACGGATGTTGAGCTGTGTTTTCACGCGTTGATTGCACCATTGAATGTTGCCTGCATCATCCACAATCATCAAAGCATCCGGGGATGTGTCCACGCCATGACGAAATAAACGGATGATCTGTGCCAACTCATTTTGCCGTGAACGCAAACGCTGTTGATGCTTATGAAGACCATAATAAATGATCTCCCAACTGCCAAAGCTTTCGGGTGGATACAAGGCATTTTTCTGCCAAATCCAGCGGGATAAACGAAACAGATGATAACAATGCCAGCACACCAATCCCACAAAGCCCACCAATAAGCCCAATAAGAAGTGCCCAAACAGTAAGCCAATCATGCCGCAAAGAAGCAGTGTTAAAAAGAGTTCAAGTAAAAAGCGTTTAAGGAAGGTTTGTTTGAGCATCATGATCACTCTTTGACTTGAGCTGATAAACGGTAACCCGCGCCGCGCACCGTTTGAATCATTTTGGCAACGCCGCCTTGTTCGAGTTGTTTGCGTAGGCGACCGATGTGCACATCCACCGTGCGATCATCAATGTACACATCATTGCCCCAAATGTGATCAATGAGCTGATCTCGACTAAAAACACGCTCTGCACGCTGCATTAAAAAGCTGAGCAATTTATATTCTGTGGGGCCCAACTCCACTTCTTGATCATCGATGAACACGCGATGGGACGCTTCATCAATGGCTAAATTATTGATCATCAAACGTGGTTGATCTTCAGGGTAAATGCGCCGAAGAAGTGCTTTAATGCGCACTAACAACTGCTTATTTGAAAAAGGTTTGGTGACATAATCATCGGCGCCGACATCAAAGCCTTGGACTTGATCATCTTCTGCGGTTTTTGCCGTCAGCATGATGACGGGAATGTGTTTTAAATTTTCATCTTTACGCAGTTGCTTAATCAACGAAATGCCACTGCCGCCTGGAATCATCCAATCGATGAGGGCAAGATGCACCGTTTGCGCGTTCAACATTGCTAAGGCGGTGGGCTGATCACGCGCTTCAAGCACCGCAAAACCACTGCTTTGCATCAACATGACCAACATTTGCCTTAAGGCATCATCATCTTCCACAATCAATATGATTTTCTGCATACATCATCTTCCACCTGAGAAATATGACAATTATGCGTCAATTATATGACAGTTTTATGAATCGACTGATTGATTCCCTCAATCAACGAAAGCCAAAGCGCCAAATGTCCACGCGGCACACGTCCCCTTTCGTTGAGCGCTGACGATCAAGACGGCCTTTTTCGTAATAGAGTTCTGTTTCTAACACATCACGCTCGCCCCAAATGCGGCACCATCCATCATTGACGCCATCTCTGTAACTCACTTCTGCCACTTTTAAGCCCGTGGGCGCATATTTCACCAAGGTACCCTCTTTGCGCCCTTTCTTCGCTTGAAAACGGTGACTCACTTCACCGGTTGTGTACCAAGCTTCTGTGGTTAAAATGCCCGTGACATCATCTAATGTTTCTCGCATCCGCATCTGCCCTTCAGGATAATAAGACACCGTGCTCACCACTTGGCCATGGTCATACATCACTTCCATCGATGTTTGACCATTTTTGTACCAATGTTTTGTCATGCCATGCGAAATGCCATCAACAAAATGGGCTTCATTTTTAATCTGACCATTTGGGTAATGGTTCGTTTGTACTTCATCGGCCAACAATGGTGAAAACAGCGGACTGCAAAGCACCGCACAAAGGGCGATTTTATGGATGGTCATGTGTATTCCTTTATTCTATTCGATCATGCGCCCATTCTATAACATGTCATCGTTTATCGCTCACGCAATGCCTCTTTGACGCGCCCAAAGGGTTTCATGAGGTAATCAAAGACGGTTTTTTCACCCGTTTTGATGTCCACCGTTGCAATCATCCCCGGCACAATCGGAAAAGCATGCCCGGTTTTTTTATCCACCAAGGAATCTGTGTCCGTCAAAATAAAGACACGATAATAAAAGACATCGGGTTTGACTTCATCTTGAATGGTATCTGGCGAAATCACCGTTACATGACCATCTAAGCCCCCAAAAATGGCGTAATCATAGGCGGTGATCTTCACTTTTGCCTCTTGTCCTGGGTGAATATAAGCAATATCACGCGGGGAGATGCGCGCTTCAATCAGCAATTGATCATCAAGCGGCACAATGCGCATCAACTCACCATTTGGTGGAACAACACCGCCACGCGTGGTTAGCATCACATTTTTCACAATCCCGCGCACAGGTGAGCGCAACGTCAAGCGGGACAATGAATCTTCTCGCCCACGCACCACAGATTCTAAAGATTCCGCTTCTGCTTGCACGCGGCTCAATTCTTGGCGCGCTTGCACCATGTATTCAGACATTTTATCCGTAATTTGTAGCTCTAAATCCGCCACTTGGCGCTGTAATTTTAAAACATCCACATTACTGGCCGCGCCTTTTTTGGCTAAATTTTCCGTCAATTGTAATTCAGATTTCACCAAATTAAGGGATTGCTCAAGCCCACTTAATGATTGTTGCAAAGCATTTTGACGTGTTTTATATAAACGCGTTTCCGCTTGAATGAGCTCAGGAAAGTCATCTAATTCATCCGGAAATTCCAAATCACTTTGATCCACCTCTGCTTCTAAGCGCGCAATGCTTGCTAAGGCGGCACGATATTTAGCGGCGCTCTCTTCAACGATCGCTTCGGTTTTTGTTAAATCTAACTGTGCCAAGACTTGATCCTTTTCCACAATGTCGCCTTCACGCACATGTAAATCTGCAATGATCCCACCTTCTAGCGATTGAATCACCTGCTCTCTTGATGTGGGCACCACTTTGCCTGAACCTGTGGAAACCTCCACTAAATTCGCAAAATATGACCAAATGATTAATGCCACAATCAAGAAAACAAAACACCAAATGATGCGCGATGATTTCACAATCTCCGCATCTCCAATGTCATCTTTATAACGATGCTGATCCTCATCATGATCAATCAGCAAAATGTGTCTGTTTTGCGTCGCTTTATCCATGCAAACCTCTATGATTTCTTTAAACTGTTGTGCTTATGCTTGGCCTGATAAGCGTTTTAATGCATTCTCTTTGTTGTCATCTAACACGATCTGCCCATCATCAATCACGATGATGCGATCAGCTAAATTCACGATGCTCATTTTATGGGTTGCGATCACCACTGTTTTGCCCTTACGCCACTCATTGAGGGCAGCAATGAACTGCTTTTCAGTCACTTCATCAAGCGCAGAGGTCGGCTCATCAAGCAAAGCAATGTGGGGATTGCGTAAAAATAAGCGAGACAATAAAAGCGATTGGCGCTGCCCACCCGATAAACCGCGCCCACCTTCGGCGATCACATAATCTAGCCCTGTGGGAATCTTTTGAATGAAGGACAAAACCCCCGTCATGTTCAAGGCGCGCATCAATTCATCATCTGTGGCCAATGGTGCCCCTAAGGTTAAATTGTCACGGATGGTGCCATGAAACAACCCTGAGTTTTGCCCCATCAAACCAATGTCACGACGCACATCCGCAGGATCAATGTGCCCAAGACTTACGCCATCGATGGTCACTGTGCCATCTTTCGGTTCTAATAAACCGGACAACACTTGCAACAATGTCGATTTCCCTGCACCATTGCGCCCTAAAACGGCAATCGTTTCTCCGGGATTGATCTCTAAATTCTTGATGGTGAGCGATGCATTTTGTTGCTCAGCATGATAAGCAAAATGGGCATTTTTAATTTGATAATGCCCCTGCAAGGCACTTTTATGCACTTTCTTTTGCCCAACAGGATGATCCACTGGCAATTCCATCAATTGATTGATGCCATTTAAGGCAACTTTTGCCTGCTGCCAACGGCTGAGAATTTGTGTAATGCCGGCCATCGGTGCAATCATGCGACCGCCTAAAATCGAGGCTGCGATCAATGAACCGGTGGAGAGTTCTCCATCCATCACCATGGGCGCCCCAAAGAGTACAATGACCGCAAAGGCAGCTGTTTGCACACTTTGCGTCCAACTGTTGAGCGTGCTGATTAAAGAGCGAAGACGCAAATTCACATCCGCAGCCACTGCATTGTAGTTGTTCCATTGCGCCTGAAAGCGCTGTTCAGCTTGTAGCGTTTTAATGTCTTCATTGCCTTGAATTGCCTCCACAAGCATGGCGTTACGCAGCGCACTTTCACGCATGGCTTGATTGGCATAAGCGCGCAATTTACCTTGTGCTAAAAGCCCAGGCAATATCATTAAAATCACAGCAGCGATCGGCACCCACACTAAAGAGCCGGCAATGTACCAAAACACAATGCAGAATAAAAAGAAAAAGGGCATGTCTGCAAATGCCGTCACGGTTGTGGAGGTCAAAAGCTCACGCACACTGTCCAGTTCACGGATTTGTGAGATGAATGTGCCCGTTGAACGTGGACGATGCGTATTTTTAATGCGCAGCGCATGCCCAAACACGCGATCTGAGATGCGTAAATCTGCGCGCTTACCCAATAAGTCAGTGACTCGGGTGCGTAGTTTTCGCATCACAAAACCAAAAATGATCGCCACAAATACACCGCTAAAGAGCACATACAATGTTGGATACGATTCGGCCGGAATCACGCGATCATACACTTGACGTGTGAATAAAATGCCGGCCAATGCCAAAATATTGACCACTAAAGATGCGATAAAAATATGGCTGTAAGGCTTCCAATCACGCAATACAATCTTTTTAAACCAATTGCGATCATGCGGCTTGATGTAATCATCAATGCGCGCATCTGACACCGTATGCGATGGGCGCAGCACCAATGCTAAGGTGACATTTTCTAAAAGCGTTTGCTGGCTGATACGGCTTTTCGCACCTTGATCCCCACAATAGGTGATGCCAATGTAGCCATCTTGATCCAAGGTATCAACGATGCCAATTTGCCCTTGCTTAAATTGCACCACAAGCGGCAAGCGCCAAACGGTCAGATCATTGTCTGACAGCTCAATCACACTTAAAGTTAAGCCCGCTTGACGCGCCATGCTGCGCAGTACATCGACGGTGGATTCTTGTTGCAACCACTGGCTGGTGAGCAAAATACTCTCTTTTGAACACTCAAGGCGATAATGTTTGGCCACCATTAAAATGGCTTCTATCCAAGGTGCATAGAGATTTCGACCCGTTTGCTGTGTGGAAGATTCCGTTGTCGTTGCGTTATTGTCTTTTGTCTTGTTCACAAATATTGTTCCAATACATTGCTTAGTTATTTCAGGGTATTATATATTTTTTTGCTAAAAGACAATATACAAAACTATACACTTTTCAATAAAAAAATCCCCAAACACCTGTTGGGGATCATCATGGCAGTCCATCATTGATTTTAATTATGGTTCAATCTTCAAAAGATCGATTAATTTACCTTGATAAAAGGCACAATCCACTTGAGTTTGAACAATGTCTAATTGATTGTTCACAACTTCCATTCGTGCCTGATGATACTCCTGCTCAGAATTGAGCAAATCTAACAATGAGCGCGTACCTAACTCTAAGTACTGCTGTTTATATAATTCTTTGGTGTTTTTTAGATTTTCCACACGACGAGACAATAAATTTGCACGCTGCTTTAAATTCTCTAAACGCACTTGGGCTTCTGTCATTTTTTGACCAATTTCCAGCTGAACATTGGCTTTACGTGCAGCAGCAGACTCCGCTTGCCCTTGTGCGGCGCGTTTCGATGCAGATAAACTGCCACCTTGATACACAGGCACCGTCACATTTAAGCCCACGGTGGCATCTGTACGTGAACCATAACGAGGTTTCGCATTTAAAGGATGGGATGCATTGCCACGAAGCGCGATGGTGGGCAATTCATTAGCACGCGCGCGCTCTAAATCTGCCAAAGCTTGCTCAGCCTCTAATTCAGCAACTGCATATGCTGGCACTTTTTTCCAATCAGGCGCAGTCGAACAGGCTAAAGATAAAGTCGCAGGCAATGCCCCCACTTGAGCACCCGTGATATCGCGCTGACCTGTAATGATGCCTAACGTGCGTAATGTACTTTGATATTGTGACACGGTGTCTAACTCTTCTGATTGCACATCATCTAAACGCGAACGCGCCTGATACACATCAGACAAGTTACTCGCGCCCTTTTCATAACGCTGTTCTACTAAGCCACCTAAATCTTTCACACGCGCCACTTGCTCTTTTGCAAGATTGATCATTTTCTGATAACGCTCTGTTGAGATCACCGCTAAGGACGCGGCATGCACCAGCTCCTCATTGGTCATATTTGTATAAGCTTTGGCGCCTAAATAACCATATTCTGCACTTTTAACAGCACTGGAGGTTTTACCAAAGTCATACAACACTTGATTCACTTCCAGATTTAAATTTTGGATGTAATCTTTGCCGTATCGATCATTGCGAGAACGATTATTGTTATATTGTGTGCCCAATCCGCCGTTGATCTGAGGATAATATCCTGCTTTGGCAATGTTGATGCGCTCTTGCTCACTGTTTTCATTGCCCTTTGCTTGAGCAACACGTGGATGGTATTTCAGAATCTCTTCTGCTGCTCGCTGTAAAGAGAGCGCACCATGAATCTGTTTTAAAGGTTGCTCACTTGCTTGCGCTTTTAACACATAATTTGGATCATCTTCCACAGGATCCCATGTGTGTGTCTGATGTCCATCATTCACTGCACAAGATGCAACGGCTAAGCCACATAACAGTGTCACCATATTTCTTTGATACTTGAAACCTTTTTTTATGTGCATTCGCAACTCACTCAGTACAAATTTAATTTAGAAAATCTAAAAACTCATTGATGTTTATTTAAACTCAATGAAATATTATTAATATCGATCATGATTGCGCTTATGATAACGTCTAAAGACAGACATTGTCACGGGGAAAGTATTCACTATAAAAAAGCCCACCGAGAATTGGTGGGCTTTTTCGATAGGCAACAAAAAACCTGACATAAAGTCAGGTTTTTTGATATATATGGTGCCTAGGGCCGGAATCGAACCGGCACGACCGTTAAGGGTCGGCAGATTTTAAGTCTGCTGCGTCTACCAATTTCGCCACCCAGGCATGGATTGCGTTGAGGTGCGTATAATATCCATTTATAATAAGCTTGGCAAGCATATGTATAAAAATAGATCATTTTTTAGGAGTATCCAATGAATTCCATCTTAAATTTCCGAGACTTTTCACCCCTTAAGACCAGAGAAAATGCGGCCATCCGCGCAAATAAACTTTTTCGAAGCGCCGCACCTGAATATGGCACAAAAGATGACTTTTCACGCTTGCATGCACTCAATTTAGACACAATTATTGATTTTCGGGAAGAAGATGAGAAGCGCCCTGAATTGACACAAACCTTTAATGCACAATTTCCTCGTCAAGCGGCTGCCATTAATGTTGCCAATTTATTTGATCACAACACCTTTGACTTAAACCATTTAACAGAAGGGAACATTGATTTTTATTACCAATCCATCTATGAGAAATTGCCCACGCATTTTCATCATCAATACCGCACGCTCATTGATTGTGCCAATCGCGGTGAAACCATGCTCTTTCATTGCAGTGCAGGGAAAGATCGTACCGGTTTTGGGGCTTATCTCTTGCTGAGCGCATTAGATGTCCACATCGATGACATTATGGAAGATTATTTGCGTTCAAATGATTCGGCCATTGCCCTCTATGAGGCACGTAAACATGAACATGAAAAGATGGCAGGAATAGAGATTCCCAAAGCAACCATTGAGCGCTTATTTGGCGTGAAAGCAGCGTATTTAGACACTGCATTACACACCATACAAGCCACTCACAAAACGAGCGATCGATATCTCACAGAAGCGTTGTCCGCGGACATCGATGCCATTCGCGCACACTATTTGCTGTAAACCACAAACAACAGTATCAGCGTCATAGGAATGATGAGCATCATAGCGATTCCTATGCGCTCTAAAGCGGATGATTTTAATAAACTGCGACTCACAACAATAATCCTTTTAACCAAATCAATGTATTTTCAATCCATGTGATCAACCCAATGTTTTTCACATAGCCATATAAGAAATAAGGCACCAATACGCCCACCAATCCAAAGATGATCAATGCCAACCATGGACGGTTGCCTTCTATCGAGGTTGCAAATGGCGTATGACACTCATCTTCCGAGCGAGTGCCCACCACCATCGTTTTAATCAAATTTTGCCCTTTGACTAAGAAATAGAGCACAATGGCCGCCACATGTAAGCCCACCATCGTATAAATCACATAAAGATTATATTGATGAATGGTTTTTAACACGCTGCGTGCATCACTGCCCACCCATTGATATAATGGTGAATCTTGGTGCAAATAGGTATTATCCGTTAAAAACAATCCTGTGATTGTTTGTGTAAAAAGCACCAATAACATCAAGAGCACCATATAGGCTCCAAGTGGATTGTGCCCTTCTGTTTTTGTGATGCCATAGCGTAGATATTGATACGCAGACATTGGTCCTTTCACAAAGTCCCAAAATTTTGCCGTGGTGCTGCCCAATAACCCCCAAAGCACACGAAACAGTAACAACACCAATACAAATGTCCCTGCGTATTGATGCGCCGTCACATTGTCCACGTTAATGGTATAGATACAAACAACGATCATCACCACCAAAGACCAGTGAAACAGTCGAATGGGCAGATCCCAAACCTTGATTTTTTTCATAACCACTCCCTTAAATGTCAAGCATCCTTCTATTGTATAAAAAGCATTTTCGGATGGCGAGTTTATTCGGTTTTCAAACTGACAATTACTTGCTATATTTTTCCTTTCGAGCGACGGCTTGTCGCCTTTATTTTGCAGGAGCATTCATGAGGAAACTACTTAATTTTATCAATCAGTACAGCTTGATCCAACAGATCTTTATTGGCCTTATTTTAGGGATCATTATAGGCTTTACTTCCTCAACCACCGCTCACGCATTACAACTTCTTGGGGACATCTTCGTCAATGGCTTAAAAGCCATCGCCCCTGTGTTGGTTTTCTTCTTAATTATGTCGGCCATCTCTAAGTATAAAACCTCCACCGAAAATCAATCCGCGATTCGCCCAATCTTAGTGCTTTATTTACTGGGTACCTTTGCCGCATCCGTTGTGGCTGTGATTGTGAGCTTCATTTTCCCGATCACCATTTCATCCTTGCCAGCCGCCGCCGTGCAATCTTCTCCAAGCAATATTTTGGATGTATTGCACTCATTGGTGATGAAAATGGTGGATAACCCTGTCGATGCGCTTGTGTCTGCGAACTACATCGGCATTTTATTTTGGGGCTTGGTGTTTGGTTTTGCCTTGCGTCACACATCCGATACCACCAAAAAAGTGGTGGAAGATGGTGCCGAAGTGGTGACAAAAGCTGTACGCTTTGTCATCAGCTTTGCGCCTTTAGGTATTTTAGGCTTAGTGGCTTCAACGATTGCCACAACAGGTGCAGAATCCTTATTAGATTACGTGCAATTGGTTTTAGTCTTACTGCTTGCGATGGCGGTTGTCACCTTTGTCATCAATCCCATTTTAGTCTATTGGAAAACCCGTTCAAACCCTTACCCACTCGTCTTTCAATGCCTTCGCGAAAGTGGTTTAACCGCGTTTTTCACACGCAGCTCAGCGGCAAACTTACCCATTAACTTTGCATTGTGTAAAAAATTGGGCGTCAAAGAAGAGACTTACTCCATCTCCATTCCTTTAGGTGCCACCATTAATATGGCGGGCGCAGCTGTCACCATCACCATCTTCACATTGGCTGCAGTTCATACGAAAGGCATTCAAGTGGATTTCTTATCTGCCATCTTATTAAGCTTTGTGGCGGCTGTGGGGGCATGTGGTGCATCTGGCGTTGCAGGCGGCTCATTGTTATTGATTCCCTTAGCTTGTAGCCTCTTTGGCATTGATAACACCGTTGCAATGCAATTGGTTGCCATTGGCTTCATTGTGGGCGTGATTCAAGACTCAGTGGAGACTGCCATCAACTCATCGACCGATGTGCTCTTTACAGTGGCAGCAGATCGCTCTGTGAACGGCAAAGATTAAATCTTCTCAACTTCAGACATAAAAAAACCTGCCAATGGCAGGTTTTTTTTGATTTGATGATTCACATCATTAAACTTTACCGATACGACGATAACGTTCAATGGCATCGATTTTTGCACTGATCTCACGTAATTCTGTTTGAGCCTTCGCAAAGTTAAAGTCGCTCTCATGTTTATTCAACATAGATTGAACGCGCTCTTTCGCTGCTTTAGCTTCCGCTTCATCAAGATCATCCGCTCTTTCAGCAGACTCAGCTAGCACGATAATTTGATTCGGTTGAATTTCTAAAATACCGCCAGAAATCCAGAACACATCTTCATTACCTTCAGCTGTCTTTAATCGAACTTGACCAGGAACCAATTGCGTTAACAATGGCAAGTGACCAGGAAATACCCCTAACTCACCTGAAATACTTGTTCCTGCAAAAAAAGTGACATCTCCAGAAAACAATTTTTTTTCTGCGCTTACGATGGCAACATGCATTGTATTCATTGAGACTCCCTATTCAATTAGATTAAAGCGTCGCTGCGCGTGCTTTAGCTTCTTCAATATCGCCAACCATGTAGAAAGCTTGTTCTGGCATAGAGTCACACTCACCGGCCAAAATTGCTTTAAAGCTTGCAATCGTATCTTTCAAGCTCACATATTTACCAGGTGCACCTGTAAATACTTCCGCTACGTGGAAAGGTTGAGATAAGAAACGTTGAATCTTACGAGCACGTTGAACAACCAATTTGTCATCTTCTGACAATTCGTCCATACCCAAGATTGCAATGATGTCTTTCAACTCTTTATAGCGTTGTAATACAGTTTGTACGCCACGAGCAACGTCATAGTGTTCTTTACCGATCACTTGAGGATCTAATTGACGAGACGTTGAATCTAATGGATCTACCGCTGGGTAAATACCTAAAGATGCGATGTCACGAGACAATACGATGGTTGCGTCTAAGTGAGCAAACGTTGTTGCAGGTGATGGATCCGTTAAGTCATCCGCAGGAACGTATACCGCTTGAACTGATGTGATCGAACCTTTCTTCGTAGATGTGATACGCTCTTGAAGCACACCCATCTCTTCAGATAATGTTGGCTGATAACCTACCGCAGAAGGCATACGACCTAACAATGCAGACACTTCAGTACCAGCTAAGGTATAACGATAGATATTATCGATGAACAATAATACGTCTTTACCTTCGTCACGGAAGTATTCAGCCATTGTCAAACCAGTCAAAGCAACACGTAAACGGTTACCAGGTGGTTCATTCATCTGACCATACACCATCGCAACTTTGTCTAATACGTTAGAATCTTTCATTTCGTGATAGAAGTCATTACCTTCACGAGTACGCTCACCAACACCAGCAAACACAGATAAACCTGAGTGCGCTTTAGCGATGTTGTTGATCAATTCCATCATGTTTACAGTTTTACCAACACCGGCACCACCGAACAAACCAACTTTACCACCTTTTGCAAATGGGCAAAGTAAGTCGATCACTTTGATACCAGTTTCTAATAATTCTGTAGAACCTGATTGTTCTTCGTAGCTAGGTGGTTTGCGATGAATACCCCAATGGGCTTCAGTGCTTACAGGACCTGCATGATCCACCGGCTCACCTAATACGTTCATGATACGACCTAATGTCGCTGCACCAACAGGTACAGAGATTGGCGCTTTTGTATCAATGACAGTTAAGTCGCGTTGTAAACCGTCTGATGAACCCATCGCGATTGTACGAACTACGCCGTCACCTAATTGTTGTTGAACTTCAAGAACCAAATCCTGGCCTTCAACTTTTAATGCATTATAGATACTAGGCACTGCATCGCGTGGAAATTCTACGTCTACGACAGCCCCTATAATCTGAATAATTTTTCCTGACATATTTAACCTCTAAAAATTACTATTCTCATTCAATCTGCCCAGATTTTAAAGGGCTGCTGCACCGCCAACAATTTCAGAAATTTCCTGAGTAATTGCAGCCTGACGCGCTTTGTTATACACGAGCTGTAAATTATCAACAATGGCTTCAGCATTATCCGTCGCAGCTTGCATCGCCACCATACGGGCAGCCATTTCACATGCGATATTTGCAATAACACTGTGGTACATTGTCGATTCAAGATAACGATTCAACACCAACTCAACGAGTTTTTTAGGATCCATATCGTAGATATAATCCCACTTCATTGTTTGCGTTAAATCAATAGTCTCAATCTCATCTTTTTCGTCAAACTCAGCTTTCAGCGATTTGAATGTAGATAAGTCTAACGGCAACAACTTCATACCATATGGTTTTTGAACCATTGTATTCACAAAAGCATTCGAGTAGATGTGCAACTCATCGATTTCACCGTCACGATAGGCGGTTAACATCACATTCATTACACCTAACAAGTCAGCCATAGAAGGCTGGTCACCTAAATGACTTGCTGTTGCCAAAATTTTCCCACCATAACGGTTAAAGAAGGTATTTGCTTTATTACCGATGGTCGCAAACTCGACATCAATGCCTTGTTCTGACCATTTAGCCATGTCCGCAGAGAGGAGCTTGAATAAGTTATTATTCAAGCCACCACATAAACCGCGGTCACTACTTACGACAATGATACCAATCTTCTTCACTTCACGTTTAGTGAGGTAGACATGATCAAATTCAACTTCAGCCTGAGAAAGATGAGAAACCAATTTCACGATCTGCTCTGTATATGGTTTAGTAGCAAGCATTCTCGTTTGCGTTTTACGCATCTTGCTCGCTGCAACCATCTGCATTGCACCTGTGATTTTCTGAGTGTTTTTAACACTCTTAATCTTTGTACGTATCTCTTTACCAACGGCCATGAAAGATCCTAATATTTAAATAAAGAAAGAGAAAAATTATTTCACCCAAGCTTCTGTCATTTTGTATGACTTAACGGCTTGTGCAAATTCGCTTTCAATTTCGTCATTGTAACTACCAGTCTCATTGATTTTTTTCATGAGATCAGCTTTTTCAATGTTCATTGTAGTGATTAAACCTTCAGTGAACGGACGAATTTGCTTCACTTCGATATCGTCTAAATAACCTTTTTCTACTGTAAATAACACGATGGCCATTTCAGAAACAGTATAAGGACGATATTGAGCTTGCTTCATCAATTCCATTACACGCTCACCACGCTCTAATTGCTTACGGGTTGCTTCATCTAAGTCAGATGCAAACTGTGAGAACGCTTCCAATTCACGGTATTGAGCCAATGCCAAACGCACACCACCACCCAATTTCTTGATGATTTTAGTTTGTGCAGCACCACCAACACGCGATACAGAGATACCGGCGTTGATCGCAGGACGAACACCCGCATTGAATAAGTCTGATTCTAAGAAGATCTGACCATCTGTAATGGAGATTACGTTTGTTGGAACGAATGCAGAAACGTCACCGGCTTGTGTTTCAATGATTGGCAATGCAGTTAAAGAACCTGTTTTACCTTTCACTTCACCGTTTGTGAATGCTTCAACATAGTCAGCATTAACACGTGCAGCACGTTCTAATAAACGTGAGTGTAAATAGAATACGTCGCCAGGGAACGCTTCACGGCCTGGAGGACGACGGAGTAACAATGAGATTTGACGATAAGCAACGGCTTGTTTAGATAAGTCATCATAAATGATCAACGCATCTTCACCACGGTCACGGAAGTATTCACCCATTGTACAACCAGCATATGCTGATAAATATTGCATTGCAGCAGGATCAGCCGCGCTTGAAGCCACAACAATTGTGTGTGCCATCGCGTCGTGCTCTTCTAATTTACGAACGATGTTCGCAATTGTAGAGTTTTTCTGACCAATCGCTACGTAAATACATTTTACGCCAGTATTTTTTTGGTTAATGATGGTGTCGATTGCAATCGCTGTTTTACCCGTTTGACGGTCACCGATGATCAACTCACGTTGGCCACGGCCGATTGGAATCATAGAGTCAACGGCGATGTAACCTGTTTGTAAAGGTTCATCAACGGATTGACGCTCAATCACACCTGGTGCCACTTTTTCGATTGGCGCAGTTAAAGTGGTGTTGATTGGACCTTTACCATCGATTGGCTGACCCAATGCGTTCACAACGCGGCCTAACAATTCAGGACCGATTGGAACTTCCATCACTTTACCTGTACATTTTACAACGTCACCTTCGGATACTTTACCGTAGTCGCCTAAAAGTACAACACCTACTGAATCGCGCTCTAAGTTCAATGCTAAACCACGAACTCCGTGCGGTAATTCAACCATTTCACCTTGCATTACTGCATCTAAGCCATAAACGCTAGCAATACCATCAGTCAAACTAATGACTGTTCCTTCAGTACTTGCTTCTGGCTTAACATCAAATTCTTCAATCTTAGATTTGATAAGATCACTAATTTCTGATGGATTCAATTGCATAATTCAAATCATCCTTTAAAACATAATAAATTCTTTTATCGTTAATTCATTAAGCTGGTTGCACTAAGAAAGAGGTCATTTCCTCTAAACGTCCTTTGACAGATCCATCCATGACCCAGTCGCCAGATTTGACAACCGCACCACCAATTAAACTTGGATCCACAGAAACATTTAATTTAATACTTTTTTGGAAATGCTTTTCTAAAGCCTTAACGAACATTTCGTATTCTGATTCTTGCACTTCAAAAGCTGAGACTAATTCAGCTTCCACAATAGATTCATCTACCAGAACCATTTCGTCAAAGATTTGACGAATCGATGGGAACGCTTCATAGCGTTTAGCATCGAGAATGACCGATAAAAAATTAGCTTCTTGATTCGTTAACTGACGCTTTAAAAGCGCAGCCACTGCTGTTTGCAAAAACTGAGTTTTTTCTTGCAGAGAAAAATCAGGGCGAGTGATAAAATCGCTCGCCTCTACATCGGCACTAATCTCATCGAGTACAGCCAAAAGATTACTCCAGCCAGAAATAGTATTCTCTTCCTTAGCAATCAAAAACACTGCTTTGGCATAGGGACGAGCAACTGTAATATAATCTGTCATGACTAACTATTGCCTTATAAACGTGATGCTAAATCTTTTAACAATGACTCGTGCGTTGCGCGATCAACTTCCTTACCTACGATCTTACTTGCACCTTCAAGTGCGAGTGCAACCACTTCTTGTCTTAGTTTTTCTTTAGCTTGATTAGTTTCAACTAAAATCTGATCTTGAGCGTTCTGAAGTTGCTTGTCTGCCACTTCTTTAGCTTGTGCTCTTGAAGCTTCAACAGCTTCCTCTGCGCGCTTATTCGCAAGTGCAACAATACTTGATGCTTCTTGCTTAGCATCTTTTAAGAGCACTTTGACTTCTGAATCAGCAGCCATTTTTTCAGCAACGCTATCTTCAGCAGCTTTTAAGCCCTCTGCGATTTTAGCACGACGTTCATCGATTGCTTTGATCATTGGTGGCCAGATGAATTTCATCACGAACCAGACCAACGTAAAGAATACGACAAACTGTGCAAATAAAGTAGCATTTAAATTCATGTTGTATCTGCCTGTCTAACTATTCTATGCATAAAAGGCGTTTGATGTGTATCAAACGCCACGATAATGGATGATTACTTGAATACAACCATTGCAAAGAAGATAGCGATACCAACACCGATTAAGAATGCAGCATCTACAAGACCAACAAGAATAAATACTTTAGGTAACAATTTATCCATCATTTCTGGTTGACGCGCTGAAGATTCAACATATTTTGAACCTAAAAGTGCGATACCAATAGCAGCACCGATAGCACCTAAACCAACGATAATTCCACACGCTAAAGCAATCATGCCCATGTCCATTTTTTTCTCCTAAAAATAATTAACTAAACTAACAAAACACCAACCAAAATGATTGAATTCTAATGAGCCTCATGAGCTTGACCAAGGTATACCAAAGTCAAAGTCATAAAGATGTAGCCTTGAAGAACAATGATCAAGATATGGAAAATAGCCCATGCTGATCCTGCTAACCAATGCAACCCAAAACCCCACCACGTGCCTGTTGCACCTAATAATGCAATCAAACAGAAGATCAATTCGCCCGCGAACATATTACCAAAAAGTCGCATGCCTAAAGAGAACGCTTTTGAAATATATTCAACGATATTTAAAATAATATTAAAAGGTAATAACCAGATACCGAAAGGCGCTGTGCATAACTCCTTAAGGAAACCACCCACTTTTTTCACTTTAAATGAGTAGAAGAGAATCAACGCTAATACTGCCATAGACATGCCCAATGGACCGTTCACGTCAGCAGTTGGTAAAATTCTTTGGTGCTGTACATCTAAACCAAATACATTGATTAAGGTCATGGGTAGATCAACTGGCACTAAGTCCATGCAGTTCATCACAATCACCCATAAGAAAATTGTTAAACCTAAAGGTGCAATGTAGCCATTTGGGCCATTGACAAGCGCTTTAGATTGGCTTTCGGCAAATTCTACTAGAATTTCCACAGCGGCTTGGAATCGGGTCGGTACGCCAGCGGATGCTTTGCGAGATGCTCTGAACAAAAAGAATAGAACAATAATACCCGATACAATTGACCAAAGCACCGTATCTATGTTAATCAAACTAAAGTCCACAAAGTTTTCTTGTGGCAAATCTGTCTGAGTCATATTAACGAGGTGATGCTCGATATAACTACTAGCGGTAATCTCTTCTGCTGACATATCTTGTCCCAATCTCTGAATTTTATTACTTACATATCGTGCTTCAAATACTTATAGCCAAACCCTGTAATCACCATTGGTAGAAACACTGTCACCACTATTGCTGCCAAAAATGCCACCCAGTTTGGATCTTTTAAATATAAGACACTGCCCGCAAGCAGTAATGCACTGATAAATTTATTAACAAATGCGCCTAACCAAAATATTGCTTGTTTGCTTTTAATCAAAAAGGATAAAAACACCACAAAAACATTTGGCAAGGTAATGGAAAGTCCTGCCCAAAAGTAAGACCTTCCAACACTTTCCCCTAATACCAGCCAAAGCACAATTGAGGCACTTAGCGTAATGATCAATTGGATCGTTATTACTTGCTTCATCACATCAAAATACCTTTGGCAAAAGTAGCTCGATTATAAGCAGTTAGCCTTTAAAGTCAATCTTTTTAACACTGATATTGAATAAAAAAGTTAACAGATGTCCATTTATTGGTCACGGATCTTTTGCAAAATCCCGTCTAACTGATCAAGAGAATCATAGTGAATAATCATCTTGCCTTTACCTTTCGGATTTGATTGAAATCCAACCTTCGCACCAAAATATTCACTCCAGGCGTTTTCCAATTTTTTCACATCATTGTCCACTTTTTTTGTGGCGGTTTTCTCAGTCTTTTGTGTACGGGCAGCCACAATGCGTTCAACGTCACGCACTGTTAGATTTTCTGCCATGATGCGCTCGGCTAACTGCACTTGTTCGGCATGTGACAAAGAGAGCATTGCACGGCCATGCCCCATGTCGAGCAATTTGTCTAATAACCATGTTTGCACTTGAGGCGCTAATTCTAATAAACGCACCACATTGCTCACTGATGAACGCGAACGACCAATTAAATCGCCCACTTCTTGATGGGTTAAATCAAATTCACTGATGAAACGCGCAATCGCTTCTGCCTCTTCAATCGGACTTAAATCTTCGCGCTGAATGTTTTCAATGAGCGCAACGGCCAATGCTTCTTGATCCGTCAATGACTGCATGATCACGGGCACTTTTTCAAGTTTAGCAATCTGCGAAGCACGCCATCTGCGTTCACCGGCTAAGATTTCATATTTTTTCTGACCATCACGCAAAACTTCACGCACCACAAGCGGCTGAATGATCCCTTGAGAGCGAATGGAATCGGCCAAAGTTTCAAGCGCATGAGCATCAAACACTTTACGTGGCTGATAAATCCCCGGCACTAAAAACTCAATGGGCAACTCTTTAATGGCGCCTAAAATGGCTTCTGATGATGGTTTGTCTTTATTATTTGTGTGCGCATCCATGGGTAATTTTGTTTTATTCAACAAAACATCCAATCCGCGACCTAATCCACGCTTTTTCAAATCAGTTTCCTCAGTTTATCTTCGTTTGCTTCGGCGGCTGATCTCTTTCGCCAATTCTGCATATGCCACAGCACCTTTTGATGCTGCATCATATTTGACAATGGATTCACCAAATCCGGGCGCTTCGGCTAAACGCACGTTACGCGGAATGATGGTTTCCAATAATTGATCCCCAAAGTGGGCTTGTAAGTTTTCAGACACTTGTAGTGACAAGGCATTGCGGCCATCGTACATGGTGCGCAAAATCCCCAAAATGGATAAATTTGGATTCGTGGTGCTTTTAACCTCTTCCACCGTGCCCATCAATGCTGATAAACCTTCAAGCGCATAATACTCACATTGCACAGGCACAACCGCATAATCCGCAGCCGTTAACGCATTGAGTGTGAGCATGTTTAAAGAAGGTGGGCAGTCGATGATGATGTAGTTAAAGTTACTTTGAATGCTCGCGAGCGCTTCTTTGAGCACAAATGCGCCCTGCTCTCTTTGCGTCAATAACACTTCAGCACCGGTTAAATCACCATTTGCACCAATTAAGCGAATGGCATTTTCATCGAGCTCAATGATCGCTTCATTGATGGGCACATCGTCTAATAATAGATCCACAACGCCCAATTCTAATGAATGCTTATCCACGCCCATGCCTGTGGTGGCATTGCCTTGCGGATCTAAGTCTAACAACAAGACATTAGGACGCGCTTTCATGCTTGCTAAAGAAGCCGCTAAGTTCACGGCCGTCGTGGTTTTGCCCACGCCACCTTTTTGATTTGTTACTGCTATGATTGCCACTCGAATATCCTACTCATCAAATTATTAATATTACGCGGGAAGTATATCAAATTACGCTCGCGACAAAAAAACCAAATGCCTAGCATCACTCAATCGCGGCACTTTCAATTCAACCACATTGGTTTGATATTCACCGTTGGCAAATTGCCATTCACTTGGTGTAATGTGACCTTTCATGGCAGCAAATACCCCCTGCCCTGCCAACAAATGCTCTGACCAATGCACCATGTCTTCAGCACTGGCAAAGGCGCGCGATAAAATCACATCAAACAATTCAGTGGGATGATAATCCTGCACACGCGAATGGATGATCTCAACATTTTGAATGCCAAGCTCCATTTTCATCTGCGTCATAAAGCGCGTGCGTTTACTATTGGTGTCTAGCAATGTGAAATGGGATTCAGGCATGGCAATGGCAAGTAAAAAACCTGGTAAGCCCGCACCGGTGCCCACATCAATCAAGCGATCATGTTTAATGGCTTCTAAATGCGGCACCAAAACAAGCGAGTCAAACAGATGTTTCACCACCATTTCATCGGGCTCAGTGATTGAGGTTAAGTTATACGCTTTGTTCCATAAACGGATGCCATTTAAGTAATGGGTCCAAGCTTTGACTTTTGCCTCATCAAAGGCAAATCCTTCTGCGCTGAGCGCTTGCTGAATGTATTCAGTTGTGATCATAGTGTGACTTTATATTAATGAATGGGATAAAAATTAAGGGTCATGCCTTCGCTGACGGCCGTATTTGGCGTGATTTCAATTAAACAATTGGCCACGGCTAAGCCTGATAGCATTGCAGAGCCCTGCCCTTTAGCGATCGTCAAATCAAAGCCGCCATTTCGATTCTCTGTGTACATGCCACGCAAGAATTCGCGGCGTGGCTCTAATTTCTCGCGCTCAAAATGGGCAGTGCCTTTCATAAAAGTGGCAGTGGTTGCGCCAATGCTCTGCTGTAAAAATGGATAGACGAAGAGATAAAACGTCACATACGCAGAGACAGGATTGCCCGGCAACATAAAGACATGCGCATTGCCAATTTTGCCCCAACCAAAAGGTTTACCAGGTTTAATGGCAATCTTCCAACCGTTGAGCTCGCCCACTTCTGCAATGGCTTTGCCCACATGATCTTCTTCCCCCACTGAAGCGCCGCCACTTAATAAAATGACATCATGCTGCGCTGCTAATTCAAGCAACGTGGCTTTGGTTTCTTCATAATTGTCTTTAATGATGCCGCCATCAAACACATGATGCTGCTTTTTCAACCATGCTTGAAGCATAAAGCGGTTGGCATCATAAATTTTACCGGGGCTCAATGCCGTTTCTTGGGGAATCAATTCGCTGCCTGTGGATAAAACGGCAATCGATAATCCATCAAACACGGGAATGGTGGCATAACCTTGGGATGCACATAAAGCGATGGTTGCCGCCGTCATTTCGCGGTGTTTTGCCAACAATAAATCGCCCTTTTTCACCTCTTCGCCTTGATAACGAATGTTCATATTCACGCGATAAGGCTCGGCTAAATGGATCTCATCCGCCACGCGTTCGACATGTTCTTGCATGATCACCGTGGTGGCGCCTTTTGGCGTGGGTGCGCCCGTAAAAATACGCACCGCTTCCCCTGCTTGCAATGTCATCGGTGCTAAGTCACCAGCAGCAATGCGCCCGATCACTTTAAACGCTAATAAATCGCCATTCGGATCACACACGGCGTAACCATCCATTGCGCTGTTATCAAAGAGCGGTGCATCATAATGCGCCACTAAATCTTCGCTCACATAATGGCCTAAACTGTCCACCAATGAAGCTTGACGAGTTTTAGATGGCAACTGAACCGCTTTTGCCAATTCTTCGAGTGCGACATGAAAATCTAACATGTTTTGTCCTTTAAAATTGTTGCGATGCGCTCAAGCGCCGCCGAATCATTACCATTGATAAAGGCTGTCGGATCGGCAAACGGCACAGCACCGCTGTTCATTTGTGTTAAAAAATCGCGAATTCTACGTTTCTGATCTTTCAATAATTGCGTCAGCTCCGGTAAACATCGCCCCTTGACCATCAATACACCATAATGATCACGCTCGCCATCAGATGGCCACACGGCATCAAATTGATGGGTGCGCAAATAATCTTGCTGCACAGCCACTAAATCACGCGGCAATAACGGTGCATCACAGGTCACCACCTGAATGAGATCATCGGCCGCCACATACGGGATTAAACTGTGTAAGCCCGCCAGCGGTCCATCACGATAAAATTCAGGCTGATCTTCAATGATGTTTGCGCAAATGTTTCGATACGCAGCTTGATCATGATTCGCAGATAAATACACCGCATCCACCTGCGGCGCAAGGCGATCATACACATGCGCCGCCAAAGGTTTACCAGCAATGTCCACCAAGCCTTTATTGACGCCACCTAAACGGCTGCCTGCGCCACCTGATAAAATGAGCCCGATGATTCTACTCATGCCAACGCTGCTTACGCTGTTGATCACTCAATTTTGCTTCCACCCAGTGATCGGTATTGTCGTTAAACACCTCTTTTTTCCAAAAAGGTGCATCTGTCTTAAGATAATCCATAATGAATTCTGTGGCATGAAACGCCGCTTCACGATGTGACGCAATCGTTGCCACCAAAACAATCGGTTCACCCACAGGGATTTCCCCCACGCGATGCACCACGCGGCAACCGGTAATCGGCCAGCGACTTTTGGCAATTTCAATGATGCGTAAAATCTCGCGCTCCGTCAGCCCTGCATAATGCTCTAAAAAGAGCGCACGCAAATCTTTGGCATGATCATGCCCACGAACATAACCCACAAAGCTGCTTGATGCACCAATGTTGTGGGCATCTTTCATCAATCGCGCCAATTCATCATCATGGATAAATTTTTCTGTTTGAATCACCACCGTAAACATTTAACCTCCTGTCACGGGCGGTAAAATGGCCACGCGATCCCCGGATTGAATGTTGGTGGCTTGATAAATGATTTCATCATTGACCACCACACGAAACACGCGCTCTGGCGCCAATGCCGCTTGCCATTCATCATTTCTGGCACGCAGCGCATTTAATAATGCGTCCGTGTCACCATTTGCCCATTCGATGGACTCTTCTGTCACACCTAAACGATCTTTTAACACACCAAAATATTGAATTGTGATCATGTCATCTCCTACGCGGTTTTGTGTTTCAAACGAAACACTCGCGTTAAAATGCCCCCTGATCGACCAAAGAGCAGTGAAAAAAAGTAGATGATGCCCGCCACGCCAATGATGGCAGGCCCACTTGGCACATCTAAATAAAATGAGGACAACAAACCAAAGTATGCGATCAAAAAGCCTAAAATGACGATCACGATGAATAATCCTTCAATGGATCGCACCCACAATTGCCCAATGATGACCGGCAGCATCAATAATCCCACCGCCATCAATGAGCCAAGCGCCTGAAAGCCTGCGATGAGATTAATCACCACGATGAATAAGAAAATGGCGTAATAACTGATGCCGCGAATCTTCATGGATTGTAAAAAAATCGGGTCAATGATGAACAGCACGAGCGGGCGATAAATGATCGCAACGGCTAACAGCGTAATGCACATGATCGCCCATAAAAAGACCAACATTGCGTTATCAATGGTTAACACTGAGCCAAATAAAATGTGCAATAAATCCACTTGGGAGCCAATTTTTGAGATGATCACAACGCCAATGGCCAATGAAATTAAATAAAACGCCGCAAAGCTCGCATCCTCATTGAGCTTTGTAAAGCGCGACACCACAAAAGCCAACAGTGCAATGAGTGCGCCTGCAATCACGCCGCCAATGCCCATCGCCACAAGGTTAAAACCATAAAACATAAAGCCCAATGCAATCCCCGGCAAAATGCCGTGACTTAAAGCATCACCCACCAAACTCATGCGGCGCATCACCAAAAAGCTGCCCACAATGCCTGAGGAGATCGCCACCATCAAAGAGGCCAACAATGCGCGCTGCATGAAAGGAAAGGTGATGAAGGGCGTGATGAAAAAATCCCACATGTTTTATGATTCTCCCGATTGAGGTGTTGAACAAACATCCGCATGATCATCCCAATAGAGGGAGGCTGAATAGGCTTTTTCAAAATTTTGTTCAGTTAATACAGCTTTAGTTGCGCCAAATGCCACCTTTTCACACGCCATCATTAATGTGTAATCAAAATGCGCTTTGGCCACATGAAAATCATGAATCACTGCAATCACTGTTTTGCCCTGTTTGCGCCAATTGTTAATGACGCTGCATAAATCCAAATTTGTTTTTGCATCCACCGCATTAAAGGGCTCATCTAATAAAATCACGTCAGCATCTTGCACGATGATGCGCGCAAAAAGCGCGCGCTGAAATTGTCCATTCGATAAATTATTAATGGTGCGGTTTTCAAAACCGGTTAAACCCACAATGGCCAGAGCTTCTGCCACTTTTTCCATCGCCGCTTTGGTGATTTTAGCAAATAATGAGCCGTGCGCCAAAAAGCCCGTAGCCACTAAATCTTCCACAGTAATGGGCAATGAACGATCAATGTCTGATTGCTGCGGCAAATAGCTCACCGTTTCATCATGATGGAAGGTGACTTTGCCTTCATCGGGCGAGAGCATGCCCATCATCACTTTTAAAAGCGTGCTTTTACCTGCACCATTTGGGCCAATGATCGCATTGGTATAACCACAGGGAAAATCTACACTCACATGGTGCACCACAGGATGACGATGATAACTCACCGTCACATTGTCAACAGTAATACAAGGGTCCAACATTTCCGTCATCACTTTTTTATATCGATCGAGTAGTATAATATAAACCACAAACATTCGATAATGACATTTATATCCATATGTTTGCTTTATACCAAATCCATTTAAATCACGTATAATATTGCGATGAAATTTCAGGTTGCGAGTACATAATGAATAAAACAGCATTAATTATAGATGATAGTGCAACAGCTAGAATCGGCATTAAAAACATGCTCCAAAATTTGGGCTACACCGCGCATACGGCCAACAATGGCTTAGATGCCCTTGAGCGTGTGCTCAGCGTTCAACCGGATGTGATTTTATTAGATCTCTCGATGCCCGTTTTAGAAGGCACCGATGTGCTCTCTTTGCTCAAACAGCACTCAACCACACAAAAGATCCCCGTCATCATTTTATCTGGTAAAGAAGGCATTTGTGACCGCATGCGCGCGCAAACATTAGGCGCCGTGGGCTTTTTAGGCAAGCCTTGTAAGGCGGAGTTATTAACCGATCTATTGACTTCTCTCAATTTAACCGCATAAAGGCTGACGCATGAACATTAGAGGCATCGTTTACACCATCGATAACATTCTGTGCATCACCAAGATTGATGACATCTCAGAAGTGGTCCAAGGCATTAAACCTGCACCTGTGCCCTTGACGAAAGAGTGGTTAGTGGGCACGATTCAGTTGCGCGGGAACATCGTCCCCGTGACAGACATTTTAAAGTTTTCCAATCAATCCATCATCAACCGCTCCTCTGAACAGCATAAAAACAACATTTTAATCATTCAGAAAAATGAGTGGCAGTTTGGCATTAAAGTCAATCGTTTGATGGGGATTCGTGTCATCCGCGCAACACAACAAGCTGCGCATCAATTGCCGCCTGAATTTTCAGGGGTCCCCGAAATTGTTCAAGGGATGTATGAGATCGATGAGGGTTATCTATACAACATTAACCTCACCAAATTGATCGATCATCCACAATTTATGCACCCAGAACTCCTATAGATCACGTTTAATTTAATGAGGCAAGCAACCATGTCCAAATCCAACAGTTTCTTTTCCACCAACATTCCCCACATTCTGTGCGCCATTGCATTGGTTGTGTTTACAGGTCTTAGCATCGCACTCATGATGAGTCAACATGATGAAACCTACGAAAATCGCAACAGCATTTTACAATCTCAATTGACGAGCAGCCATTTAAATGAGAAAAACACTGTCAAATTGCTCAATGCCATCAAATCTGACAACGATGAGCAAGCCATCGAAGCTTTAGCAGAACTTCAACAAAGCCTACAGGCACAAAATCAGAGCTTAGCAAACGTCAATCAAAGCCTTAAACAAGAATCTGACACTGTAGAATTTCACGGCCTTCAATTGCCAAGCTATACCATCTACATTTTATGGGGATTGGCAGCATTGAGCTTGTTGATTTTATTGGTGTTAATGTCCCGCAATAACAACGCCGTTTCTGTGGAAGACACACAATCTTTACACGCGCAGCAGCACACGCAGCAAGCTTTACTTGAATTTTTAGAAGTGATTCAAGCCCTCTCTGAAGGTGATTTAACAGTACAAGCCCAAGTCTCCGATGACATCACAGGCACACTCGCAGACTCCTTTAACTACTCCGTTGAAGAGCTTCGTAACCTTGTATCAATGGTGAATCAATCCACAAAGAAACTCTCTGAAGCTGTTGGCGATTCATCAACGGTGGCAGAAGACTTGCTCAATGCCTCCACAGAACAGGCACGCCGTATTGCAGAGGCATCAAACACCGTGATTCACGTCACAGAAGCAATGATCGATGTATCGGATCAAACATCCTCTGCGGTTGACATTGCCATGAGCTCCACAGAAGTGGCACGCTCTGGTTCTGAACGTGTGCGCTCAACCATTTCTGGTATGGATCAAATCCGTGATCACATCCAAGAAACGTCCAAACGTATCAAACGCTTAGGTGAATCGTCTCAAGAGATTGGGGACATTGTTGAACTCATCAACGACATCGCGGACCAAACGCACATTCTCGCATTGAACGCCTCCATTCAGGCGGCGGCAGCCGGTGATGCTGGCCGAGGCTTTGCAGTGGTTGCCGATGAAATCCAACGCTTAGCTGAACGTACGGGTAACGCAACACGCCGCGTTGAAAACATCGTTAAAGCGATCCAAACTGATACCAACGAAGCGATCTTTGCGATGGAAAAAAGCACCAGTGAAGTGGTCAATGGTGCGAACTTAGCAGAACGCGCAGGTGAATCCTTGAACGAAATTGAATCGGTTTCCACACAATTGGCCTCCATGATTCAAAACGTCTCTAAATCTTCACGCGAAGTTTCCTCATTAGGTAACAAAATGAAAGACAGCATTGACTCCATCAAAAAATTGACGGAACAAAACGTAACAAGTACACAAATCACCAACCGTTCAGTTGAAAAAATCAACGAATTGGCCAATGAGTTACGCGAATCCATCAGTGGCTTTAAAATCAAATAAATCAATTGAGCATCCAAAGGGGCATTTGCCCCTTCACATCGAACATAGGAACTAATCAATGGCAGCATTGCGTGATGAGTTAACAACAGCAGTTAAACGTTTACGAGCATTTTTAATTCGTAAGATTTGGAGCACCTCGTCCTCGGAAAAAAACCAACAAGCTGTGGATTCATTTGACATCGAATCACTCCTTCAACTCATTGAACATGATCCTGAACATGCCGCGATTTGGCAGCGCTTTTATGCCTTTCATCAGCGCCGTGATCAGCGTTATTTTCAGCACAATGAGCAAAAGCGGATTCATGCCCTCATCCAATGCCTTAAACAGATCGAGCAAGGTCATTTCCCAAGCAGTGAGGCCATGGTTGCACACTTTGATGCCCTCAACATTGCCCCAATGGTGCCGCCTGTGCGTCAAGCCATTGTGGCTACGATCGAAAGCGCCCCTGAGGTCATCGAGGCGCCTGCACCGATCGATGCTGCCCTTCATGATCTGCCCATCGATGTGTTACAAAAATTGATTTTAGAGATCAATACGCAAGGACAATTGCCAGAACATGCTAAGACACTGCTTGCCCCTTATCATGCGGCATTGTCCGACATCTATCCCGATGCACCCGATATCCATCATGCATCCCCCGAACAGCAATTGATTGCCGTCATTCAATTGGTGGATTTCTTTGAGCATTCAGCCGCCCTTCACCATTATGGCTTTGGGGATCACTTTGCAACAGATCTTGCCGATCGCCAATGCTTAATGACGCACAAGCGTTATTTTGATGCCATTGAACGCTTGAAAAATGCGCCTAAAGAGAACACAAAATATCTCAAAGATGTACATGATTTAGTGAGTGCTGCGCAATCAAAACTCCTATTTGTGCCATCCGATGCCACACTGACGCTTTGTGAACGTTTCATAGATGAGGAAAATGCACAAAATGCTGCGCGCGTTTTATCCGCTTTACACACTGAGTTGAGCGGAATACTGAATGCCTACATTCAAAAGGCTGCACCAGTTGTTGAGGCGCCATCGATGGTTGACACAACTGTCAGCACAACCTCTGAACACACCAAGCATCCTTATTACATCTCTGGCCGATTAATGCCAACCTTTAAAGAGTGCCCTCAATACGATGATGAATTGATCGCAGAACTGAAAGAGAGCTTCTTAGAAGAGTCTGAAGATGAAATCTTCCCGCTGATTGAAATTGCCGTACAAAATCTACGTGCCAATCCTTATAAAGAAACCGATATTTTGGACCTTCGCCGCTGTTTCCATACATTAAAAGGCAGCGGTTATACCGCATCGATGCCCATCATTGGCGAGATCGGTTGGCAAGTTGAACGCGTCATCAATGGTGTGCGTGATAATCATTATCCTTTCAGTGACGCCATTTTACATCATGCATTAGATGGCTATGATGCCATTCGTGCATTGATCGCCCATCCATCCGAAGACACCACAGAGCTTGAACGCATTGCCTATCAAGCCCAATATTTGATTGATCACAAAGGTCAGGTCGATCCTGCCGATGTCTCAATGCCCGCTGAGGCCATTGAACCCGCGCCCGTCGCTAGCAATGACACCACAGAGCACTTTGAAAACTTTGATGCCATTCCTTTTGGCTATGTGTCACCTTATCACCTTGAAGGCAGCGCTGAAGCAGAACCTTCTGAAGCCGCACAATTAGATGAAGATTTAGTTGTGGTACTCAAAGAGAACATGCTCGAAGAGACGCAGCGCGAAATTTTGCCTGCCCTCAATGATGTTTCAAGCGCTTTCTTAAAAGATGCCGCCACACAAAGTGATTTTGAACGTGCACGCCGCGCCTTTCATACCATTAAAGGCAATGCCCGCATGATCGGGCTCAATGTGCTTGGTGAAATCACAGGCACGGCAGAAAAATTGTTGGATAAAATCCTATCGGGCGCCCATAAATTAACACCCGCCACCACCGCGCATTTAGCGGACATTTACTTGATGGTGAAGGCACAAATTTCCAATCAAACCGTGTCAGATGAAGAGATTGCGCGCTTACTCAATCAAGGCAACATGCTCTTAGCCCACAAAGGGGATTTATCGGCGTTTTTAAATGTCGCGCCGCCTGTTGTCAGCATCGTGCCAGAAGTCATCAACGAGGCTGAAACCGATCCAAACCCTGCCTCCACAGAGGATCTCATCTCAGAAAAACGTCAAGCGATGTTTGAGAACATTCAAAGCGTGATCGAACAGAGCGAAATGCATGAGCGTGACTATAAGCTTCATGATGAAGAGCTCAATCTCACCAATGAAGAGCTCAGCCAAAAACTGATCTCAGGCTTCACCAAGTGCGAAACGCGTACCTACTCAACCTTAAAACGCTACAGCCAAGATGTGGGCTTATGTTTGTTGCATCCGAATTTCTCACAAGAATTTCCGCTGCATCAATCTCTCATTTCAGCCTATCATAAGCATTTACTCTTGTTCCGTGCCCATGGCTTGACACCATTAGATGAACGTTTGATCTTCTGGGGTAAAGTACTGACGGCCGTTTTAACCATCATCAAAACCAATACCATTGATGCAAAAATCGCGCAAAACTACATCGATGAGTTGCAAAAGCCGATTTTAACCATCGAGCAAGCCGAAGCATCCCCTGCGCCACAACCTATCGCAGAGACGCAAGAAGAAATTGACCCTGAAATCATGCAAGCCTTCACAGAAGAAGCCCATGAAGTGCTCGAGCAAGCCGATGAACTCATTCAAGCATGGCAAGGGGAAAACTTTAACCCACAATCGGATCTCATTTCTGAATTGCGCCGCCAAATGCACACCTTAAAAGGAGGTGCGCGCATGGTGGGCAAAGAGGGCTTAGGTCAGCTCAGTCATGCCCTTGAATCCTTGTTAGACGCCAATTACATCACGCTCTTTGACTCCGATCCTAAACGCTTTGAAGTGTTACAGCGCGCCCTTGATCACTTACAAGTGTTGCTTGAGAGCCCTGCGAAAACTTTAGATCGCGAAGGCTTTAACCTCCTCTCTGCCCTTCATCTACTCCTTGGCCATGAGAATCCGCCCGAGATGAACATTGAAGGCGAGGTCATCACAGAGAGCAATGCCACTGTGGTTTCTGAACAAACGGCGATTGCTGCACAGGCAGAACTCAGTACCTTAAAAATCACGCCGATGCAATTGTCACGCATCAGTGAAAAAGTCTCTGAAAATAACATCCTCACCACGCAGTATAATAATGCCGTTTCTAGCATCATCAATACGCTCTCTGAGCTGACGCGCACCATGCAATATCTGAATATGACCGCGCGAAACATTGAGATTGAAACAGAAGCACAAATGATCTCTCGTCATGCCAAAGCTTCTCAAAATAAAGAGAGCTTTGACCCATTAGAGCTTGATCAATTCTCTGAATTGCAGCATTTGGCGCGTTCCATCTCTGAATCCATTGAAGATGTGAACGAATTCCACCGCCACATTGCTGAATCGGTGGAATCCATGAATGCGTCTTTGTCGAAATTCTCCGGCAATCAGACGTTGATTTCAGACACCTTAACCGACATCGGTACAGTGAGCTTTAATCACATTGTGCCGCGTTTACGCCGCATCGTGCGTCAGGTGAGTAAATCTAACAATAAACAGGTGGATTTAGTGGCCATTGGCGCCGATACGCAAGTGGAGCGCTTGGTGCTTGAGCAAATGACCGCGGCCTTTGAACACATGATCCGCAACGCCATTGTCCATGGCATTGAATCACCTGAAGAGCGCATCAATGCAGGCAAATCACCGAATGGCACCATCACGTTACGCGTCATGAAAACCGGCTCTGATTTGTCAATTGAAATCAGTGATGATGGCCGCGGTTTTAATGTGGAAAAAATCCGTGAAAAAGCCATTGCACAAGGATTGGTGACCGAAGCGCACACCTTAACAGATCATGATCTGGTGAATTTGATCATGTTGCCAGGCTTTACCACTGCCACTAAACTCTCGCAAGATGCAGGGCGCGGCGTGGGGCTCGATGTTTTAGCCAAAGCGATGACGATTCTCAAAGGTAATGCAGAGTTATCCTTTGTGCCCAATCAAGGCGTGACCTTTAAAATCTCTATTCCTGCCACCTTGATGATTGTGCAATCCTTGATCGTGAGCGCCGATGGACAAAAATATGCCATCCCGATTGATGACATCATTGGCGTGACGCAAGAGAAAGATGTGATCTTTGATCGTAAACGCACGCACTTTGTCTATCACAATGAAAAATATGATGTCTATGACCTTGACCGCATCTATTCAGGTGCGCATGCCGGTCATTTAAACTATATTTATCTGCTCTTTGAATTCAATGGTCAGCCGATTGCGCTCGGTGCTGAATCCATCATCTCGCAGCTTGAGGTGATCATGCATCCGCTCAATCCACAAATCGCCCACATTCCCGGCTTAACAGGCAGCGCAGTGACGCCAGATGGGGAAACCATTTTCACGGTGGACATTTCTGCCTTTACGAAAACGGACTTCAAACAAGCCCATAAACGCGATCATGTCCAAGAGAAGATTCAAGAGAGCAAAGAAGCTCAACCGCATAAACCGCTTGTGATGGTGGTTGATGACTCAATTACCATGCGCCGCGTCAGTCAGCGCATGCTTGAACGCGCAGGTTATGAGGTGATTTTAGCCAAAGATGGTTTAGAGGCGATTGAAACGCTCGTCAATGTCACGCCAGATTTAATCATGCTCGACATTGAGATGCCACGCATGGATGGATTTGAGGTCTTAACCCGCATCCGCGAGACAGAAAAGCTTATGAAAACCCCTGTGATGATGGTAACATCTCGTTCAGGTGAGAAGCACCGCATGCGTGCATTTGACATTGGCGCTAATGAATACTGCGGCAAGCCGTATCAAGAGGAAGAGATCCTCAAAGTCATCGATCAACTATTGAATGCCAAAGCTTAAGGAGCAGACATGAGTGTTAAGCAAATGCAGCTAGAGTTCAAAGATTTTGAACAAGTTGCCAACGTTTATATGGATTTTGTGGTCGGCGGTGGTTTCTTCATCCCGATGCAAACTGTCAATTATCAATTGGGCGATGAAATCTTCATCGCGCTGATTTTACCAGATGATCCTGGCAAGCGTAATCCTGCCGCCACAAAAGTTGTGTGGATCAATACTGAAAATTCGCGCAAAGGAAAACCTGGGATCGGTGTACAATTGACGGGTATGAATGCAGGCCCTTTAAATGAGCGTTTGAAAAAATGCGTGGGTTCTGCCAAGAAAAAATCCCCGTTTACCTTAACGATGTAGTGATATGTTAATAGATTCCCATTGCCACTTAGATCGCATTGATCTGACCACATTTGACCATAACTTTGCCCATTTGATGCAAGCGAACCGCGAGGCGGACATCAGCCACATGCTGTGTGTTGCCGTGCATCCTGATGATTGGCAAAATATGGCGGATTTAACCGCGCCTTATGAAAATGTTTTTCTCTCCTTTGGTATTCATCCCGGGGACATTAAAGCAAAAGATTTAGATTTTGACGTGGCACAATTTGCGCCTTTTATGCAAGATTCCCGCGTCATCGCAGTGGGGGAAACAGGGCTTGATTACCATTATGGTGACAACCCTCAAGAGCAGCAAACGCTGTTTGCACGCCAAATTGAAGTGGCCAATTTACACAACAAACCCCTCATCATTCACACTCGTGATGCAAGAGAAGATACGATTGCCATCATGAAGGAAAATCATGCTGATCGCTGTGGCGGCGTCATGCATTGCTTTACTGAGAATTGGGCAATGGCAAAAGCAGCATTGGATTTGGGCTTTTACATCTCCTTTTCAGGCATTGTGACCTTTAATAATGCACAAGAGTTGCGCGAGGTTGCCAAAAAAGTGCCCCTCGATCGCTTATTGGTGGAAACAGATTCCCCTTATTTGACGCCTGTGCCGTATCGCGGAAAAGTGAACTACCCTGCCCGCGTGCATCATGTGGCACAAAAATTGGCGGATTTAAAGGAAGTGAGCTTTGACACCATGGCCAATGCAACGACAGAAAATTTTAAAACCCTATTTAAAGTGCTTGGGGGGTAACGATGAGCCAAGCTTTGATCACTGTGATTGGCGATTTAATGCTCGATCGCTATTGGTTTGGCGCTGCAAAACGCATCTCGCCTGAAGCGCCGATTCCCGTCATCAACATTCAAGAGACAGAAGATCGTTTAGGCGGCGCGGCGAACGTTGCTTTAAACTTACGCTCACTCGATCAATCTGTGGTGCTTGCTGGCGCCATTGGCAATGATGCCGATGGTGAACGCTTTATGGCATTGTGCAATGCGCATCACATTCCCACAGAATGCTGGACAAATCATGCACTCCCAACCATCACAAAGCTTCGCATCATCAGCCGTCAGCAACATATGTTGCGCTGTGATTTTGAAGAAGCAGGCATCACACATCAAACGGATGCAGAGTATCATGCGCGCCTACTCAAATGGATTGAGCAATCGGCCATTGTGATTTTATCGGATTATCAAAAAGGTTTTTTGAGTGATCCTGCTGCTTATATCGCGCATGCTAAAGCCCACAATATTCCTGTGATCATTGATCCAAAAGGATTGGACTTCACAAAATACCGCGGCGCAACACTCTTGACGCCAAACCGCTCTGAATTTGAAGCGGTTGTTGGCATTTGCCCAACGGAAGAAGTATTCATCAACAAAGCCGAGGCGCTGCGTGCAGAGCTTGACTTAACCGCCTTACTCATCACACGCAGTGAAGAAGGCATGACGCTGATTCAAGCCGATGAAGCCCCCTTTACCATTCCAGCAAAAGCGCAAGATGTCTATGATGTCACAGGTGCTGGCGATACTGTGATTGCAACACTTGCCGCCATGCTTGCCGAAGGCAAACCATTGACGGAAGCTGCCGTGATTGCCAACATTGCCGCCTCCATTGTGGTGGGTAAACTTGGCGCATCACAAGTGACGGTTGATGAACTCAATGCCGCCATCACATCTCGTGAACGCGCACATCATTTGGTCTTAACGCTCGATGAGTTGCAAGCTGAATTAAAAGCCGCCCGTGCGAATAATGAAACCATCGTGATGACCAATGGTTGCTTTGACATTTTACACAAAGGGCATGTGACTTATTTAAATGAAGCCAGACAATTGGGCGATCGCCTCATTGTGGCGCTCAATTCTGATCGCTCCATCAAAGCATTGAAAGGCGACAATCGCCCCATTATGGATCAAGAGAGCCGCGCCACTGTGCTCGCCTCTTTAAGTGCCGTGGATTGGGTGATCATTTTTGATGAGGAGACGCCAGAAAACCTCATCAATGCATTGCTGCCCGATGTTTTGGTTAAAGGCAGTGATTACACGGTGGATCAAATTGCAGGGGCAAACGCCGTCCTCAACAATGGCGGACGTGTTGAATTGTTAAGCTTTGTGGACGGTTATTCCACCACAAAAGCGATCGAAAAAATAAAACATAACTCAAAGTAATATCACTATTTCTTGGTTATATTTATGTTATAATCGTTGTTAAATCTTTCTAATAATAAGGGTGACTTCAATGGATGAGAATAAACGCAAAGCACTCCAAGCCGCGCTTGGTCAAATTGATAAGCAGTTTGGTAAAGGCTCAGTGATGCGCTTTGGCGATCAAACTGAGAACACAGACATTATCCCTGTTTCCACAGGCTCATTAGGTTTAGACATCGCCCTTGGCATTGGTGGTTTACCTCGTGGTCGCATCATTGAAATTTATGGTCCTGAATCTTCAGGTAAAACCACATTGACTTTGCACGCGATTGCAGAAGCACAAAAAGCAGGTGGTATGGCAGCATTCATTGATGCTGAACATGCGTTAGATCCTGTATATGCCGCTAAATTGGGCGTGGATGTGGAAAACCTCTACATTTCTCAACCTGACAATGGTGAACAAGCCCTTGAAATCGCCGATACATTGGTGCGCTCTGGCGCCCTTGACATCGTGGTGATTGACTCTGTTGCTGCATTGACGCCAAAAGCGGAAATCGAAGGCGATATGGGGGATTCACACATGGGTTTACAAGCGCGCTTGATGAGTCAGGCATTGCGTAAACTCACCGCAAACATCAAAAAATCCAATACACTGGTGATTTTCATCAACCAAATTCGTATGAAGATTGGCGTAATGTTCGGTAACCCTGAAACCACAACCGGTGGTAATGCCCTTAAATTCTACGCATCTGTCCGCTTAGACATTCGCCGCATTGGTTCGATCAAAAAAGGCGATGAAGTGATCGGTGCAGAAACGCGTGTTAAAGTGGTGAAAAACAAAGTCTCTCCACCATTTAAACAAACAGAATTTGACATCATGTATGGCGAAGGCATCTCCCGCGTGGGTGAAATCATTGATTTGGCTGTAAAAGCAGACATCATTGAAAAATCTGGTTCTTGGTACAGCTATGGTGACAAACGCATCGGCCAAGGTAAAGAGAATGTGAAACAATTCTTAAAAGACAATGCCGACATTGCACAAACAATTGAAAATCAAGTGCGTGAATACTTCCTTGCGCGCCCACTAGATGGCATAATGCTTGCGACCGATGAAGATGGTTTTGAAGCAGCCCTTGATGATTAATCCTAATCATTCATATGCATACAAAAGCCACCGTCATCGGTGGCTTCCTTAATTTTGAGTACTGAAATTTATGTCTAATCCTGAAGAAACCCGCACACAAGTCCGCTTTGAAACTGTCAATGAACACCAAGATGGGCAACGTGTTGACAACTTTTTAATGGCACAATTTCGCACCTTACCGAAAAGTCGCATCTATCAAATGATCCGCAAAGGCGAAGTGCGTGTGAATAAAGGCCGCATCAAACCCGAAAGTCGCTTATCAGTCGGTGATGTGGTGCGCATTCCCCCAGTCTCCATCAATCCGGAAGCCGCCAATGAGATTCCTGCCTTCTGGAAAGAGCGTTTACGCAACAGCATCATCCATGAAGATGATCGTTTACTCGTCATCAATAAGCCTTCTGGCATTGCGGTGCATAAAGGCAGCGGTTTGCCCTATGGCGTGATTGAAGTCTTACGCGCGGCGCGTCCTGAGCTTGAATTTTTAGAGTTGGTGCATCGTTTAGATAAAGACACCAGCGGCTGTTTAGTGTTGGCAAAAACGGGCAAGATTTTGCGCGAATTGCAAAAAGCCACCATGAAAAAACGTTATTTGTGCTTAGTCAAAGGCTTTTGGGACAAAGGCCGCTTTGATCAACATGCCAAATTAGACATCGAAAACCGTGAACATGGCGAACGTCATGTGGTGGTTTCTCCTAAAGGGAAAGATGCCCATACGCGCTTTAACATCATTGAGCATTATCCAAAATCATCATTGTTAGAGGCAGAACTCTTTACTGGCCGCACCCATCAAATTCGTGTGCATGCCGCAAGCTTAGGTTTTCCATTGCTTGGGGATGATCGCTATGGGGATGTTGATGCCAACAAACGCATGAAGCAATATGGCTTAAACCGCATCTTTTTACATGCTCACAGCCTAATGATTGACATGCCGCCGTATGATTATGCTTTTAGTGCACCTTTACCGGATGAATTGAATCAATTCTTAAACAATATGCGCTAATCACTAAAACAACAAAGCCCTGAATCATCAGGGCTTTATCTTATTCGGATTTTAAAATTTGCACTTGCCCTGCGGCCACCAATGGAATGGGCTCAGGATTGGGCAAGAACGAACACGCTGCATCTGCGCATTTACCGCAGCACGTGGCAACGCCTAAAGACATTTGGAGATCAGACAATTGTGTTGCACCATTTGCAACTGCATCTTTAATCTCTGTATCAGTGATACCATTACAAATACAAATATACATACACAACCTCAATCAACTGGATTGATGAAATGATAGTGATAATCATTGCTATTTGCAAGTACTTTATTTATGAGACGCTTTTATCTTTTAAATCATCCACCGAATTCAAGGCGATGAATCCCATCGGCCACTTGATTTTCAATGAGCTGACGATCATACACAGCTTTGACGGTGTGGCCATTCATCACGCCTTTATCGATCAACGGTTCGGCTAAATGTCCTTGGCGGATCAATGTTTCCTGAAGCACGCGCACCTCATGTCCTTCTGAGCCCATCAATAAGCGATCCGCTTGCCAGCCTTGTGCAATGGCAGACAAATGACGCACATGCATCAACAAATATTGATACGGTAAATGGATCTCTAATTCTGATGGCACGGCAGATTGTCCGGCTAAAATACGAAATTGTTGATATTGCCCTATGGGCATCGGTGTTTGATGAAAGCCTGAAATCACTTGGCAGCCTGCGGATAGAAAATCAGTGGCCTCTGAACCTGCGGCATGAATGTGATCATTGGGCACGCAGCTGTCAAGCATCACAGCTTCCCCAAAATCACGCCAAGCTGGCACAGGAATCATGCGCGTTAAACGAAAGGCACCTTCCTCATTAGGGCGCCCATCGGGCTCATGTGCACCCACAAAATAGTGATACAACCCTTGAGACAACTGATTGCTGATTTTTTTCAACGGATATTGGCGCTGCTTTTGCACATTTTTGATGTGTGGCACAGTCGAGCCATTAAACACGGCAATTTTATGGTGCTTTCGATCCCAAATACCAATCAAGCAACGCATGTGTTCATAATCCAATGTTTGCTCACGCACAGTGATGGCATTGAGCCATTGCCCAAGAGGTGCATCGGTTGCAGCAGCACGTAAACCAAAGAGTACCCGATCGCCTTGCAAGCGATAATGGCACTGCTCTGCTAAACGCACCAAATGAGCCGATGACAGGACAAATGGCGCCTCACCATAGCCAAACGGTAAATGTTGGGTATCAATCTCACCCATAAATGGTGCTGTCATCGTGCTCTCCTTCTTACGCTTTTTTCATGAATTCAGATTTCAGTTGTAAACTTGTGCCATTCACTTTGCAATCTAAATTGTGATCACCTTCAACGATGCGAATGTTTTTGATCATTGTGCCTTGTTTGACCACCATCGATGAACCACGCACTTTAAGATCTTTAATCACAGTGACAGAATCACCATCACGCAGTTCATTGCCATGAGCATCGCGCGCCGTTAACACATCTTCAGCATCATCTGCATCTGACCATTCATATGCACATTCTGGGCACACATAGTGCTCACCATCTTGGTAGGTATATTCCGAGTGACATTTCGGGCAATTGGGCATTGTCATGATATTTCTCCTAAAAAAGCCACCATAAAGCATGGACAGCCATTCTAAGCGGTTTGCCCAACATTAACAACCAGGGAAAACTCCCCATCACATGGGTGGAATGTAGTATCATAATCCTTTGTTCATTTCATTGATCGTTGTTGAATTCACCATGCTGACTTACAAACACATTCCTGATTATTTAAAATTGATCCGCTTTGATAAACCCATTGGCACGCTGTTATTGCTGTGGCCAACGGTATGGGCTGTGTGGATCGCCAGTGATGGCACGCCAGATCTTGGCATTTTAATCATCTTTGTGCTTGGCGTGTTCATCATGCGTTCAGCCGGTTGCATTATGAATGACATTGCCGATAAAGATTTTGACCCGCATGTTGAACGCACAAAAGATCGACCCTTAGCAGCGCGCCGCGTGACGGTCAAAGAGGCTTATCAGCTTTTACTCCTTTTTGTGGTTGTGGCATTTTTGCTGGCTTTAATGCTCTCTTGGCAGACAATTTTGCTTTCCATTCCAGCGCTGATTTTGGCGCTCTCTTACCCGTTTGCAAAACGCTATCACTCTTTGCCCCAAGCCCATTTAGGCATTGCATTTTCCTTTGGCATTCCGATGGCATTTATGCAAATCACCGGTTCAGTCCCGTTAGAGGCCTGGCTGATTTTTGCCATGAACATTTTATGGACCCTCGCGTATGACACAGAATATGCCATGAGTGATCGTGAGGATGACAAATCCATCAACATTAAATCCAGTGCCTTATTGTTTGAACGTTTGCTTGGATCCCACGATTATTTCATCATCATCGGCATGCAAGTGGTGATCATTGCGCTTTTGATCACGCTTGGCATTTACCTACACTTTTCATGGCCTTGGTGGTGCACAGTTGCTGTCGTGGCGGGTTTATTCATCCATCACATTAATATGATCAAAGATCATGATCGCCTGCGCTGCTTTCAAGCCTTTTTACACAATAACTGGGTGGGCGCTGCAATTTTCTTGGGTTTAGTGGCGCAATATGCCTTAAATGGGGGATAATGTATGGGCAATCGTTTATCTAAAATTGTGACAAAAACAGGCGATCACGGCGAAACTGGATTGATGGGCACAACGCGCGTTCTGAAAGATCATCCGCGCATTGAGGCCATTGGCTCAGCCGATGAGCTCAATGCTCAAGTTGGGCTATTGATGGCACATTTGCCAGAATCCCTCAGAGAGATTCATCAAGAATTATTGATCATTCAGCACCATCTATTTAATGTTGGGGGTGAATTGGTCATGCCTGAATATGCCATGATCACATCTGAAATGGTCACATGGCTAGAAACTCGCATTGTTCATTATAATGAGGCGCTGCCCCATTTAAAAGAGTTCATTTTACCGAGCGGATCATTGCCCACATGTCATGCACATGTGTGTAGAACCGTCGCGCGCCGTTTAGAACGTACGATGGTGACACTCCATCAAGCGGAGCCTTTAAATGCTGAACTCCTTCAGTACATCAATCGTTTATCCGATTACTTTTTTGTGCTTGCGCGCACTCTTGCCTGTCACACACAAGATCATGAAGTGCTGTGGAACAAAGCTTTGATTGAGTAATCTATGACACAATGCATCATTACGTTGCCCATCAATGCTGATACACTCAATTGGGCACTGACTCATTATCCTACACAACAAGTGACGCAGTTTTCTGAGCGACGCAATCAATATTTACATCTGAGTCGCGCAATGCTGCGCCATTTATTGAACAAGCATTTTGGCATTGATGCCTTACCGTCCATTGCTTATGGCGAACATGGCAAACCTTATTTTCAAGCGGTGCCCCACATTCACTTTAACATTAGCCACACCGATCATATGATGGCCATTGTCATCACAGATACGGGATGCGTGGGCATCGACATCGAGTGCATCAAAACCCGTCGCAACTTTTCTGGCTTAGCAGAGCGAGTATTCACAGCACATGAACGCGCATATTTAGCAGCCGCCACCAATTATCAGCAATGTTTTTTTCAGTTGTGGTCTGCAAAAGAAGCTTATCTTAAAGCCACTGGCACAGGATTATCTGGCTTAGTGGGTTTGTCATTAGATTTGACTCAAAATAGAGCCTATGGCGCACTTGAGAAAGGCACCTTATATTTAGCACAGGATGCTGACAAGATGAGCTTTGCACTCTATTTGCCGGAGAAAACAGCGCCCATCGTCCATTATTTCGATGGGCAAACATTCACGCTTGAACACATTTCATGGCATGCATTGATGTGTTCACATCATTAATCGCGAATTAAAAAATCATCCTTTGTTGCACCTTGTTCGATGAGATCACGCATCCAAATAGGCATTTTACCACGTCCGCTCCATTGAATCGACGGATCGGCAGGGTGACGATATTTCATCGGCACTTTGTTACTTCTAACGCCCATATCTTTTTCTGTATACACATCATCTAAACTTAAACCTGACTCTTGTAACAGATTCTCAATTTTCTGACGGATACTTTCAGCTTCTAGCTTCTTGCGCTCTTCAATCTCTTGGCTCACTTCCATCAAGATGCCTTCTAACTGAAGTAAAGAATACTTCTTATAATCAATTTTCATAAACTACCTGTTGATTTGGATCAAAACTACACATTATATAATACATAGAATATTATGTATTAATGCCATTTATTATACATAAATATACAACTCAATCTATAGTTTACAGTAGAATATTTCAGTAACTCATTCATAGAAAACAATAAATTGTTCATTGCCTAACTAAGTGTTACGAAATAATTATATATAAAATCGGACAGAGTTAATATTTATTATTTTAATGAGTTAATCTGTCGCTAAAAGCTGCCAATCGTCTCAACTTTTGCGAAGTTGCCTCATTTTAACAAATGGGAAAGGATCTTAATCATGCATCAATTCATATGAAATGAAAAATTTTATTCCCGCAGAATGGGAGATTAAATAATCATATTTTATCAAGTGATGTCCATCACAGTCTTTTTTGAAAAAGTTCTCAGTAAGCTTCAATATTATATCAAGACATATGATGATGCTATTTTTTTCAGACAAATGAAAAAGCCCTCTTCGCTTGAAGAGGGCCATTCATGTTAGGCCCTGGAGATGACCTACTTTCACATGGGGAGGCCCCACACTATCATCGGCGCAGCTACGTTTCACTTCTGAGTTCGGAATGGGATCAGGTGGTTCCATAGCGCTATTGTCTCCAG